>CALXZG010000005.1 GCA_944393195.1 uncultured Alphaproteobacteria bacterium | reverse complement strand
AATGCGTTGTGTGCCTGAAAAACGCCCATTGTTCCGGCGATACACCGACCTGTAATACAGAAACCTATCTGTGTGAAGCCTGTCCGGATGAAACACCTTATTGGAATGATACGACCCAAACCTGCGTCGCATGTTTAGATCATTCGTATTGTCCTCCGGATAAACCCGTGTGTCAATCCGATACCTATACTTGTGAACCTTGTCCAACGGAAACACCTTATTGGGATTCTTCCGCCCAAAAATGTGTTGAATGTTTGCTGGATGAACATTGTACGGGAACGGATGAACTGTGCTATCAGAAGACAAATACATGCGAAGTTTGTCCGTCCGAAATTCAGATTTCTTTAAATTATCAAGGTAGAACAGTTGATTGTTGGAATGCAGATAAAAATATTTTAGTTGGTAATTACGGGCCTTATGTTTGTGACTATGATGTGTATGTCAGCGGTTCTGCTTCCGGTAATGGGGGTGGCGGGTTTAACCGTGGTGTTACACGAGTGCGTTACCCGGAAACAACATATGATAACTCCGCCTATGGTAATTGGTTAGCCTGTAAACGGGTTTTTGACGGAGGTATTTACTTCAAAGTACCTGCCGGGGTAAAATTGACAAGGTATGTGATTCCCAATGCCGGAGAAAAATGTCATAAGTGGTGTTGTTGTTCGGTTAATAACCTGCAAATAACCATGAAACCAAGTACGGAGTAATAACCCGATTATCCGTATAAAAACCCCTCCGGCAGGAGGGGTTTGTGTTATTGGAACAGCTTTTTGATTTGTGCGAGGAAGTCGGAACAGGCCGTTTGATTATCCTGTCCGGCGGCGGTAAATTCCGCCAGTAATTCTTTTTGGCGGGATGTTAAATTGGTGGGTGTTTCAACCCGGAAAATGACATATAAATCACCGAAAGAGCCGCTTTTTAAAACCGGCATTCCTTTGCCTTTCAAACGCATTTCCGCTCCCGTTTGCAGGCCGGGTTTAATTTTAACCGTTTCGCCTTTACCGTCCATTGTCGGGATCAGGATATCGCCACCGAGGGCGGCCGTTGTCATCGGAACCGGTACTTCGCAATACAGATTGATACCGTCGCGTTTAAAAATCGGATGTTCTTTGACCGTTAAAAAGACATACAAATCACCGGATTCGCCACCGTTTAGCGCCGCATCGCCTTCACCGCTTAATCGCATGCGGACGCCGGTATCTACGCCGGCCGGAATATTGACTTCGAGGGTTCTTTTTTTACGGACACGGCCCGTACCGCCACACGTCGAGCATGGTTCTTTGACCGTTTTACCGGTTGCGTGGCAGACAGGGCATTCCGTTTCAACGACGAAAAAGCCTTGACGTTGACGGACATGGCCTTGACCGCCACAAGTCGGACAGGTTTCCAGATGTTTTCCGCCTTTGCCGTTGCACGATTCGCACTTCGTGAATGTATCGACGGTGATATTCTTTTTCAGGCCGGTATAGGCATCGGCCAAATCGATTGTCAGGTCGTAGCGGATATCGTTGCCACGGTTGGTGGCCGCTTGCCGTCGACGACCGCCGAAGCCGTTAAAGACCTCTTCAAAAATATTTTCAAAGCCGGTACCGGTAAAGTCAAAACCGCCGAAACCTTGCCCAAAGCCTTGGCCGAAGCCGCCGCCTTGCCCCATACCGCGGGTATAGGCATCGTGGCCGTAACGATCGTATGCCGCCCGTTTTTGTTCGTCTTTCAGAACTTCATAGGCTTCGTTAATTTCCTTAAATTTCTTTTCGGCATCGGCGTCCCCGGGGTGATAATCCGGATGGCATTCTTTGGCCTTAACACGAAAAGCGCGTTTGATTTCTGCAAACGACGCCGATTGGGAAACACCCAATAATTCATAGTAGTTTTGACTCACAATTTTCCGGCTTTCATCTCCCCGATTGTCTCCGAATCCCCCCGATTCGATTGTGTGATAAAAGGAAATGGTTAAGCAGCAGGCACGTATTGTTTCGATATCACGGTAAGCCTGTCAAACAGTCGGGCGCGTTTTACCGTTGGTAAAGAAGCGCGCCCGTACCGTTTGTCATATTTTATTTTTTGACTTCCTCAAAATCGGCGTCAACAACGGTTTCATCCCCTTGCGGTTGTTCCGTGGCGGATTCCGCACCGGCCGTTCCGGCAGCGGCGGATTCTTGTTGTTGTTTATACATGGCTTCGCCCATCTTCATGGAAATCTGCATTAATGCTTCGGTCTTTTCTTTAATCTTGTCACCGTCATTGCTATCCAGAACATCTTTCAATTCCTGAATGGCTTTTTCGATGGCTTCCTTATCCGCCGCCGGGACTTTACCTTCGTTTTCCTTTAAGGTTTTTTCCGTCGTGTGGATGAGGGCGTCCGCGTGGTTGCGGGCTTCAACCGCTTCTTTCAGCTTTTTATCTTCCGCCGCGTGTGCTTCGGCATCTTTGACCATTTGTTCGATGTCGGAATCTTTTAAACCGCCGGAAGCTTGAATTCGGATGTTTTGCTCTTTGCCGGTTGCTTTATCTTTGGCCGAAACGTTCACGATACCGTTCGCGTCGATATCAAAGCTGACTTCAATTTGCGGCATGCCGCGCGGTGCCGGTGGAATACCGACCAAGTCAAATTGACCGAGCAGTTTGTTATCACGCGCCATTTCACGTTCGCCCTGGAAGACGCGAATCGTGACGGCGGTTTGACCGTCTTCGGCCGTTGAAAAGACCTGAGATTTCTTGGTCGGAATTGTCGTGTTCCGATCAATCAAGCGCGTAAAGACACCACCCAATGTTTCAATACCGAGGGACAACGGTGTCACGTCCAATAACAGAACGTCTTTAACGTCGCCTTTTAACACACCGCCCTGAATAGCGGCACCGGTGGCAACCACTTCATCCGGGTTCACACCTTTGTGCGGTTCTTTACCGAAGAAGTCTTTAACGATTTCCTGAACTTTCGGCATACGTGTCATACCGCCGACCAGAATGACTTCATCGATTTGGTTTTTAGACAAGCCGGCATCTTTTAAGGCTTTTTCCATCGGACCTTTTGTCCGTTCCAACAAATCTTCACAAAGGCTTTCCAACTTGGCGCGTGTTAAAGAAACATTCAAATGTTTCGGACCCGTGGCATCCGCCGTGATAAACGGCAGGTTGATGTCTGTTTGTGTCGCACTTGACAATTCGATTTTGGCTTTTTCGGCGGCTTCTTTCAACCGTTGTAACGCCATGCGGTCCTGACGCAGGTCGATCCCGTTTTCTTTTTTGAATTCGTCGGCCAAGTAGTCCATGACGCGGGCGTCAAAATCTTCACCACCGAGGAACGTATCACCGTTGGTGGATTTCACTTCAAACACGCCGTCACCGATTTCCAGAATGGACACATCGAATGTACCACCGCCCAAGTCATAGACGGCAATGGTCCCGTTTTTCTTTTGATCCAAACCGTAAGCCAATGCAGCCGCCGTCGGTTCGTTGATAATCCGTAAAACTTCCAAACCGGCGATTTTACCGGCGTCTTTGGTGGCTTGACGTTGTGAATCGTCAAAGTAAGCCGGAACGGTAATGATGGCTTGTGTAACTTTTTCACCTAAATAACTTTCGGCATCTTCTTTTAATTTTTGCAAAACGAATGCGGAAATCTGGCTCGGCGCATATTTTTTGCCGTGGACTTCAACCCAAGCGTCACCGTTGTCGCCGCTGATAATATGATACGGCACCATGCCTTTATCTTTTTCAACCATTTTATCGTCAAAACGACGGCCGATTAAGCGCTTAATAGAAAACAGGGTTCCTTCCGGATTCGTGACGGCCTGACGTTTGGCCGGTTGACCGACAAGACGTTCGCCTTTATTGGTAAAAGCAACCATAGACGGTGTTGTGCGGGCACCTTCGCGGTTTTCCAGAACTTTCGGATCCCGACCATCCATGATGCACATGCACGAGTTGGTTGTTCCCAAGTCAATTCCTAAAATTTTAGACATTCTTTTCTCCTTTGTTTTGAATGATTATCATGACTGATAGCGAGTATATAGGTCATAACATTGTATTTTGCAACAGGAGACATGATTTTTTCTTTGCTTTTTTTTGATTTTTTTGTAGAATAAAAACAAATTTAACTTATGACAGGGTGAAAAATGATTCCTTCCATTTATTTTGATATGGCAATAGAGGCCTTTCGGCTTTACGGTTCCGAATTGATCGGTGCTTTTTTATTGGGGACGTTTATTAATTTGCCCTATGTGAAACGAACCCTAAAGGAAAGTTTTAGCTTTTTAAGTGCCGGTTTTTATGCGTTGGTTGTTCGGGATGTTGTCTTAATCACCCTGATGTTTTGGCCGGTGGTTTTACCGACCTATCCGTTGCCGGAACAGACCGTTGAGTGGGCGATGTTGGGGATGACGGGGATTGTGGCGGCGTTGTTCGTTGTCGGCGCTTTTAAAAATCTGCGTCTTTATTTTTCGGCGACGTTTTTGATCCCTGTTCTGGCGATTTTATTGGGCGGTGTCGGTATCGGGTTATCTGTATTGGCTTTGCCGCCTGAATTTATTGCACAACTGCCGTTAATGTATTTGGCGATCAGTTTATTGTTGGTCGGTATTTCTTTTTATGCGGCCCCGACGACACGGGAAGGCGATACCATACGAGGAATGGGGACCGGTTTTGTGGTGCTTGGTATTTGTTATGTTTATTTGTTGATACAGCTTATCCCAAGTGTGGATATGATAACGATTCTAGGATGTTATACGGTGACTATGTTGTTGTCGATGGCGACGCAGGTTCGTTTTTCTAACGGACGGGTGGCCCGTTTGGAAATGGCATTATTGCAGGAAAGCAATACACGGCGTGAACTATGGGATATTTCGCCTTTTCCGATTATCATTTCCCGTGTACGGGATGATACCGTGCTTTATTTAAATCCGGCGGCGCAACAGGCTTTTCAATTAAGAAAGGGAGAGATTTTTGCTTATCGGCTGGTCGATTATTTCGTTCATGCCGAAAAGCGTCAGGAAATGACGGCTAAAATGCGGTCGGAGCGGGTATTGTCTTCTTTTGAAGTGCAAATGCATCATCCGAAACGGGATGAGATTTTGTGGATGGATATTGCTTCTCGTCCGATTGAATTGGATGAAGAAGTTGCTTTATATTCTACGTTTAAAGATATTACGGAACGCCGTCGTGTGGCGGAATTGTTACAGAGGCAGGCATCGACCGACCCGTTGACGGGGTTGAATAACAGACGGCAATTTGAAGTGATGACGCATCAGTTGTTGCGGGTTGCGGAACGATACGGTTCGCCGTATTCGGTTGCGATGATTGATATTGATTCATTTAAGAAATTCAATGATACATATGGGCATGATGTCGGGGATCAGGTGTTGGTCGCTTTGGCGCAGACGTTAAAACAGACGACTCGGCAATCGGATGTCGTGGCGCGCTTTGGGGGGGAAGAGTTTGTTATTTTCTTCGCACAGACGTCGCCGGAGGATGGAAAAATCGCGGCAGAGCATGTGCGGAAGGCTGTTGAAAACATGCCGGTTGAGGTTAACGGAAAACGAATCCCCGTGACAATCAGTCTGGGTATTTCGGGACGGGGCGCGACAACGTTGGAAACGTTGATTAAGCAGGCGGATGTGGCTTTATATCATTCGAAGCATAACGGTAAAAACCAAGTATCTTTGTATGACCAAGTGGTTGCTTCCGACAAAGGAAATGATGAGGCGGCAGAAGATGGGCAGGTATCGGCGGCGGTTTCGGATACGGTTGATGTGACCGTTAAGGACGAAAAACAGGATGTGGCACCGGTTGTCCCTGAGGCATCAAAAGAGGCGGGCGTACACGGAAAGAAGGGTGCGTCATGAAATCATCGGCATCGCGTGCCTGGTTTTTCCCGACCATTTGTTTAATCATCACGTGTTATTTTATTTATCACGGAGTGCAGGGTGCGCGCGGGTATCGGCGAATGTTTCAATTAAAGGAAGAGATTGTTTTGGCGCGTCAGGTTGCGGCGGAAACAAGTGCCGAACGTCAATTGTTGGAAACAAAAGTAAAATCACTATCGCCGGAAGCGATGGATTTGGATCAGTTAGAAGAATCAGCCCTACGTGTTTTAAATATGGGCAATCCCGATGTGCAGGTTATCTTTGCGGATTAAAGAATGATGATTGGCGGCGAAAGATATTATTGATTCGCCCGCATTTCGTTTAGCCGTTTTAACACCTCTGCCCGATGTTTTAAAAATTCCTGTCGCACGATCCATTCCTGCCGAATTTCCGGTATTCTGTCACGGTGGGTCAGGCAGAATCCCGACAAGGCTTGTTTTACCAGATTAAAATCGGCATCACGATCTTGTTCATGATTATCCATTTGATAGGATGTATTATCGTCAACTTCGGATTGTTGGGTATCCGGATCGTAAAAAACATAACCGGCGGAAGAAACCGTTTCCAACGGAATGTGATTGTTTTTCATGTAAGTTGTATGCGGATAGTCCCTGTCTTTGGGGTTCGGGCGTTGTTCTTTTGTCCATAGGTGGACGATGGGTTCTTGATCCGTCGGACGAATAACCAAATATCTCATAGGCGTTCTCCTTATAAAAATTGTTTTCTGATTTTCATGTGTTGATACATAACAGGGTGGTGTTTAAATGTGTTTTAATTTCATGAAGCGCAACATAATCAGGGCCGGAATCATTAGGGTACCCGTCATCAGAAAGAAACCGGGCCAACCGAGGTGTTCGGCGAACCAACCGCTGGTACTGGCTATGACGGAGAGGGGAACCATGGTTAAGGCCATGAGGAAGGCGTATTGTGTGGCCGAATAGGTGCGTGAACACAGACCGGACAGAAAAGCGACCCAGACGGCGCCACCGATACCGCCGACCAAATTATCGAACAGAATGACGATAAAGAATCCCGGCAAGCTGGGACCGATACAGGCCAAGACGGCAAAAGCGACCGATGTACAGATTTCCAAAAGACCGAGGCAGAACAACATAGGACGGTAGGGATAGCGTACCATAAATAAACCGCCGCAGAAAATACCGGCCATTGTTACAAACACACCAAACGTACCGGAAACAAGGGCGATATCGTCGGCGGTAAAACCAATCCGATGATAGAAGGGGTAGGCCATCGGTCCCAGAACACCGTTACACATTTTATATAACACGATAAAAGTGCACAGCGTTAAAAAATGTTCCCGACGAATCAGATCTTGAAATGGTTCAATGGCAAAACGGCGAAAAGAAATATGCGCGGGAGGAGCTTTCTTTTCATGAATCAGGCACAGGGACAGGAAACCGATGCCTATCAGAATAATGGATAATTGGTAGGCGGTTTGCCATGAAACGCGTGCCGATAGGAAAATCATGCCGGCAACGGCCATCAGAAAACCGAGTCTGGCCCCAAACTGATAAACGGCGGAACCGGTTTTTAAATCGTTTCCGGATAATGTGTCGATACGCAAGGCGTCTATCACAATATCCTGTGTGCTTGAACAAAAGGCAATAGCCAAACAGATGATAAAGACCCGCATTTGTTCCGTCGGCGGATGGGAAAAAGACAGCAGCAGTAACAGGATGGCCAGAGCGATTTGTGTTAAAAAGCCCCATGTTTTTTTTCGACCGAGTATACGTGCCAAAGGTAGATTGATTTGGTCGATAAGCGGTGCCCATAAAAATTTAAATGCGTACGGCAGTAAAACTAACCCGAAAAGGGCAATGCGCGTCAGGTCAACGCCTTCCTGCGAAAACCAATATTTCAACGTACCGCCGATCAGGTTGACGGGGGCTTGGCTGGCTAATCCCAATCCTAAAAAAACAAGGACTTTCGGATTCAGATAGCTTTTGATACCAGCCGAAAACAGCATTTATTCCTCTTTCCGGCGTTCAAATTTCCGGCGTTCGTTACTGTCTAAGATTTTTTTACGCAGACGAATTGTTTTGGGTGTGACTTCCACCAATTCATCGTCTTCGATATAGGCCAAAGCCGCCTCCAACGACATTTGTACCGGCGGAATTAAGGCAACCGCATCGTCTTTTCCGGCGGCGCGCATATTCGTCAGTTTTTTGCCTTTAATCGGGTTGACTTCAATATCCCCCGGTTTGGCGTTGGCACCGATAATCATACCCGGATACACCGATACGCCGGCCGGAATGAAAAGCGGTCCGCGTTCTTGGATATTCCACAAAGCGTAAGCGACCGATTTGCCGGATTCTGTGGAAATCAGCACACCGTTACGACGGCCGGAAATCGCACCCTTATACGGGGCGTAGCTATGGAACAGACGGTTCATAACACCCGTACCGCAGGTATCGGTTAAAAATTCGCTGTGATACCCGATTAAACCGCGAGAGGGAGCCAAGAATGTCAGACGCGTTTTGCCGCCACCGCTTGGAATCATTTCCGTCATTTCGGCTTTGCGCAGGCTCATCTTTTCCACGACAACACCGGTGTAGGCATCATCAACATCGATTACGACCTCTTCCATCGGTTCGAAGCGGTGACCCTGTTCATCCGTATGGAAGACAACACGCGGGCGGGAAACCGATAATTCATAGCCTTCGCGGCGCATGGTTTCAATTAAAATGCCGAGTTGTAATTCACCGCGACCGGCCACTTCAAACGCATCGGTCGAATCCGTTCGGGAAATTTGCAGAGCGATATTCCCTTCGGCCTCTTTTTCCAAACGATCCCAAATCATACGGGATGTGACTTTATCCCCTTCGGTTCCGGCCAAAGGTGATGTGTTGATTGAAAAAGTCATCGCCAATGTCGGCGGATCAATCGGCAGGGCGTGTAATGCTTCCGTGACACTTTGATCGCACAGGGTATCGGCCACCGTTGCTTCCGAAAAACCGGCAATGCTGACGATATCACCGGCCAATCCTTCGTCAATCGGTTGCCGTTTTAAGCCGCGGAAAGCCAGAATTTTGGAGGCACGGGCGGTTTCGACCGGCTTCCCTTCACGGGACAAGGCTTTAATCATTTGATTCGTTTTAATTTTGCCCGAAACAATCCGACCGGTTAAAATCCGACCGACAAACGGATCGGCTTCCAATGTTGTCACCAACATTTTAAACGGACCGTTTTCATCGCATTTCGGTGCCGGAACATGATCCAGAATTTTTTGGAATAACGGTTTAATATCAACCCGTTCGGCCGTCAGGCTTTCCGCCGCCCATCCTTCACGGCCGGAAGCAAACAGAGTCGGGAAATCCAATTGTTCGTCCGTGGCGCCCAAGTTGGCAAACAGGTCAAAAACTTCGTTTTGTACCTCTACCGGACGGGCGTCGGCACGGTCGACTTTATTGATGACGACAATGGGGCGCAGACCGAGTTTGAGGGCTTTACTGACCACAAATTTTGTTTGCGGCAACGGGCCTTCGGCCGCGTCAACAAGGACGATAACGCCGTCCACCATGGATAAGATACGTTCGACTTCGCCGCCGAAATCCGCGTGGCCCGGTGTGTCGACGATATTAATACGGGCACCACCCCATTCGACCGAGGTGCATTTGGCAAAAATGGTAATACCGCGTTCACGTTCCAAGTCCCCGGAATCCATGGCGCAGGTTGCCACCTGTTGATTTTCACGAAAAGCACCGCTTTGTTTTAAAAAAGCATCAACAAAGGTCGTTTTGCCATGATCGACGTGGGCAATAATGGCGATATTACGCATATTTTGAGTCATTTTGTTTCCTTTTTGATAAAAATACGAATGGACGAATTATACATGAAAATGTCGAAAAAGTCCAGTAAAAAGTGATTGATTTTCTGTCTTTTTATGGAATGTTTTGTCGGATATCGAGTGGATAGGGCCGGACGGTTTTGTTAAATGACGGTTTTCTTTTTCAGGATTTGGATATGGGTGTCGGCCGCGATTTTGTCGATGAGGGCTTTGACGTATGTTTCCACGGGTTTGCCTTCGCGATAATCGGCTGGCGCCGCAAAATCCGCCCGTCCGTCGTCCAACAGCAGTTGGGCATTTTCGCAGGAGTCGGGTATTTTTTCCTGATAAACGGCGACGGAGTGGCCACCGTCGTTTTTGAGTGTCAGCATACACGGTACATCCGTTTCGCCGTCCCCGATATAAATCATGCGGGAAAAGGGCATGTGTTTTTCGGATTCCGGAATGCGGCGGTTGATATTGCGGTTATCCCCGACATCCAGACAGCCTTTATTAATCCGGAATAAAAATTGCGTTTTGTTGGTGTAATTCACCGCCAAGGCCGGCCAGATGGCGTTACCTTTGGCATCGTAAATGAAAGAAGAGGCAAAGATGGCTTTAAATGATTTGGCAATCGGCATGCCTTCCAGGATTTCTTTCAGTCCGGAAGAGATAATGTAATGTTCGACGGCCAACCCTTTTTTTCGACCGTAGGCATTAATCCGTTTAAACCAGGTATCCAAACCGGGAAACAGCTGAACATCACGACCGTATTCTTTGAATTTCTTTTTTTGAAAGGGGATTCCGCGGGCGGCGGCCTCAATTCTCATCTGGCTCATGTACGCTAAAATGTGGTCGGCACCGACTTGTTTAGCCAGCGTGTTGGAGCGCTTCCAAAATTCACCGGCCGTCATGCCGAGTTGTTTGACAAAGCCGTACTCTTGCATATTACCGGGGGAGAGTGTGCCGTCAAAGTCGTAGCAGATAGCCATAGGAATCAGGCGACGGGTCATTTAGCCTCCGTTAAATAATTTAATGAGGAAAAAGCTGCCGATAAGCAGGATAAAAAACACGACGGAAAGCCAGCCGAGATTTTTTTCGATCCATTTTTTCATCGGTTCGCCCCATTTCCATAGTAACCACGCAACCAGATAAAAACGCATACCGCGGGCAATGACGGAAGCAAGCATAAAAACAATGAAATTCATGTGGGTGACACCGCTGGCAATCGTAACGACTTTATAGGGGAAGGGGGTCAGACCGGCACCGAACACAATCCATGCCCCGTATTCGTTATAGGCCGCACAGAATTGTTCGAATTGTGCCGTGGCATGATAAAAATCCAAAACGGGGATACCGACGGATTGATACAAAAAATAACCGATGGCGTATCCGAATGCACCGCCGAGAACACTACTGATTGTTGTGAGCGCCGCAATACGGAAAGCCGATGTCCGACGTGCCAATACCAAGGGAATCAGTAATAAATCCGGTGGTATCGGGAAAAAAGAGCTTTCAATAAAAGCAATGGCACATAATGCCCATACGGCTTTGGGACCGGAGGCCAGATTCATGGTCCATTGATACAGGTCGTGCATGATTTTATTCCAAATTTTTTTCATATCAATCCTTGTGGTTTACGAAACAAAGCAGCGTACGGCTATATTGTCCGATTTTTGATAAAAAAGCAATGAAAAATTTTAAAAATCAATTTATATTATTGTTTGACTTTAATAAAATATGTGGTATTATTTATATGTCAATTGAAAGGAGTGTATGATGAAAAATTTAATTATTAAGAAAAATATTAAGACTGTTGAAACTTCTGCATTGCCTTGTTCTTGTTATGGTTCTTGCAGTTGGGATGCTCCTCGGGCAAAGAAAATAAATGTGTCTATTAAACGGTTGTATGAACAGTCCGTTATGGCGCAAAAAATAAATCAACGTGCTTCTTAATAAAGGGAGGGCTACCTTTTGCAAGGTAGCCTTTTTATAATGATGTTTCATTTTTTTTATTCTCGATATAAAGAAGAATTGGCTTTAATTCAGACTTTTCAAGAGGAAGATCCTTTGGGGGTTTTGAATAGGGCAAAACAAATTCAATTTCCATGTGAACTTGCCCTATCTATACATAATGATATTCCTGATAAATGGCGATCAAAATTAAAAAAGAACATCTATGCGGATTTTCAAGTAAATAAGGATGGTATTAACAAAGCGATTTTATTTTTTGAACGGTATTGGAAAAGATATGAACCTTTTTGGATGACAGGTATAGAAAATTTTTTCGGATATAAAATTCCGAGTTATTACGTTTTGTTATCCCAGTATCGGATGGGAATATCTGATTGGTATGGGAATAGCATTGTTATTCCCGCAATGATAGGTAAAAGTAGGTTTTATATTCAAATTTATATTTTATTGTGTGAAGTAATACTTTCTCAGATATTTATCTCTATTAGAAAAAAATATGATGAAGATACCTTAACGGATTTCAATGTTTGGAAAATAGCCGAGCTTGCTTCCTTTGTGATATTGCATAAAATACATCCCGTGTTTCAACGAATTAAAAAAACTGGTTATCATGATGTTGATGTGTTGTTGGAAAAGGGATTTTCCGCATATCAGGAATCTGTAAATCTAACACAATTTTTACAAAAATTAATTGTACATATAAGGAATAATGATGTTATCTAAATTTGCACATAAGATATTGATAACGAGAGAAAAATATATCATATTTAATAGCATATTGTTTGAGCCGATTATTTTGTCAAAAGATATGGTTAAACGAATTTGGGCTTGTCAATTTGATAATTTTTCTTCTTCAGAATTAAATTTATTGTATCGATGTGGTATTTTGGTTAAAGACAAAAAACAAGATAAAGATGCAGAATTATTTTTGAAAAAGTCAATAAATTCTCTACGTAATAAAATTAGTTTATTATATATAATACCTTATGGAGGGTGTAATTTGGGATGTCGGTATTGTTTTATCGGACATATTAATAATAAAAAAGCTCAACATATTTCATTTGAGACAATAGATAATGTTCTTGATCAATTTGCTGATCATTTACGAACAACAAAGCAGTCAAGCGGTCAAGTGATTTTTTACGGTGGCGAACCAACCATGTTTTTTCAAGCTGTTAGGTATATGGTTCAACAGGCAGTTCAGAAAAAAGTACCTTTAAAATTTTCAATGATTACAAATGCGACATTATTAACAGATGAAATAATACAATTTTCTAAAAAATATGATATTTCTTTGGGAATTTCTTTGGATGGTCCAAAATATGAAAATGATTTTAATCGGTATTTTAAAGCAAACACCAAAAGTGTATATGATGTTGTGATGAGATCGATAGAAAAATTAAAAGAAAACGGTGTTAATTTCGGATTATCCGTTACTCTTTCGGAGGCAGTATTAAATAATGTATTTTTCCTCAAATGGTTAAGGGATATTAATATTAAGAATATTAATTTTAACTTATTACATTTTACAACCCCTAACAATAATTGGAAAGAATATTATAAAAAAGCATCTCGATTTTTATTTCAAGCCTATGATGAATTGTCAAAATTAGGTGTTCAGGACGATCGGATTTTAAGAAAAATAAAAGCATTTTCAAGTGATAGTTTGAAGTATAATGATTGTAATGCTGTTGGTGCTCAACAGCTAACGATCAGACCAAATGGAGAAATAACAGTTTGTCATGGATATTGGAATAGTGAACGAGAAACAATTGGTAACATTAACTCATCTTGTTTTTCGGATATTTTTAAAACAGAAACTTATCAAAAGTGGCGGCATAATTTAACAGTTAATAAAAAGAAGTGTTTAAAGTGTCCGGCGCTTTATATTTGTGGTCGGGGATGTCCCAAACAAGCAGAGGATCTTTTTGGCTCACAGCAAGAAATAGATAAACCCTTTTGTATTCATACAAAGTATGCTTTGAAAGAATTGTTAAAAAGAGCTTTTAAAGAAAGCGGTTCGTTAAATTAATTAGGATTGATAATCATTAACATATTTTAGGGTAATCAATTTTTTATGGTAAGGACATATAATCTTTGACTTTTGGTAAAAAACGCCGTAGACTGACGGCGTGTTGTTAATGATTTTCGAAAGGATCAAAAAAATGAAAAAAATATTAGTTATTTGTTTAATGGGTATTTTCTTATCCGCTTGCGGAGCCGGTATGACGAATACGACGTATAGTCGTTCGCAGATCGGTAAAACAGGATCAACCAGTACAGGTGTTATTGTTAGTATAACAGTTGTTGAAACCGAGGGGAGTGGTGCTGGAATCGGGACATTAGTCGGTGGTGCGACCGGTGCCGTAGCCGGACACGCTTTCGGTGGCGGACATGGTAGTGCCTTGTTGGCAATTGGTGGCGGCGTTGCCGGTGCTATGATTGGTAATGTGGCGGGCAAGGCTATTACAACAGATACGGCTTGTGAATTTTTAATTCAGGAAGACAGAACCGGTGAAGTTATTATGGTTGTTCAATCAAATGAATTAGGATTACAACCCGGCGATGCCGTTATTATGGTTGAATTGGATGGTGTTAAGAGAATTCGTTCCAAAATGCCGGTAAGACGTTAATTCGGTTATATATAAAAAACGCCACAAAAATTGTGGCGTTTTTTTTGTTAATATCAATATTATTTTCGTTGATAGGTTTTATTTTCGTTAATATCAATTTCAACATAATTATCATTAGCATCAATAGCCCGTAACACTTTTTTATAATCATCGGCATCAGAGACATCTTCGGGAACCGTAATTGTTTCCGTGACGGTCTTTGTATGGACGGTTCCGCCCTCCACCGTGGTTAAGTCCCGTTTAACGGTCATTGTTTTCATTTTTTTGGGACGTTCTACCGTTTCATCCGGATGTTCAAAGGCGACGCTTCCCTGAAATGGTGATGTATTGCGGTCATAATTATTATAATTACAGGCCGTTAAAGACAACGTCGCAACAGCGCATAATAAAATAGAAATTCTTTTCATTTTTTGATCCTTTCGAAAATCATTAACAACACGTTGTCAGTCTATGGTGTTTTTTACTGAAAGTCAAAGATTATATGTCTTTATCGATTAAAAATCATATGACTTTTGTTGTTGTAAAAATCGTATGGCGGTTTTATCGATATATGGGGCGGTGGTAAAACCGAGGGAATTTATGGCTTCACCACCACGCCTTTATACGCAAGAATCACTATCCCACACACCGCCACAGGCCAAGCAATCCCCCGCACGTGTTAATGTTGTCCTATCCGACGGACAGGCGATGCAGGCTTTGCTGTCCGTACTATATGTATCCGGCGGACATTTGTAACATCGGCTACTCACCAAATAGCGTTGTCCGGCGCAGGAGGTTTTACATGCGCTGTTTAAATCGGCAAACGGATCCGGATCGTCGCATGTATGGCAGGTTCCGTCGCCGGCCATGACTTCTCCATCTTCACAGGCTAGTGCACAGTAATGTCCGCGGGAAACGCAGTATCGTTTGGCGCGGCCGTCGTTTCCGTCGCAATAGTTACAGACAGAACAATTTCCCCATACTTCGTCGTATTTAATGGTTGGATCGCTACATTTTTTACATCCTTGAAGCGTAAAGTATTCATCGTCGGCACATTTCTTTTGGCATTTTATCCAGCCGTTGCCGTATTTGTTTACAACTCGAGCATCCCCGCAGACATCACAATTTTCCATTAATTGTCCGACTTCAACAGACGTATCCGTGTCACAGGAATAGCAAACGCCGTAAAGATCCTGAAATTGGTTATCGCCATCGCAGACGCATTGTCCGTTTTCGGCATGCGTGCCTGTCGGGCATTTGGTTGCACAAGAACTTCCCCGTAATACGCGGTTAGGACAAAGACCACAATCTGACGGTGTTGATAGATTAACACTGAATGTCACATCACAGGCATAACAACTCCCCCATGTATCACGTAACGGTAAATCCGACGGGCAGGTTTCCAAGACGCATTGCGAAGCTCCGTTGCTCATCCCGATACGTATCCGTTTTGGTTTTTCCGGGGAGGATCCGTCACACATTGTGGAACAATGACCGTTATCCTTCATATATGTTACGGCAACACTGGTTACTTTTGTACAGGGTTGACAAACCGGTGATCCAGAACTGCTGGCAAAATAACCGTCTTCACAAGGATACGCACATAATCCGCCGAACCATTCCCGGTTGGGACAAACGTCGCACTTGCTTTGGTTAACGGTGTTGACACGTCCGTCGTCGTCACAGGTGTGACAATTGCCACTGGAATCCAAAAGCGGTGTTTCGTCCGGACAGGGCAAGACGCAGGTGCTACCGTTTAATTCACGTAAGGTTCTGCCTTCTTTCCCGTCACAAATGTTGCACATGACCGTATTACCCGCAACGTTAACCGAGGCATCCTCGTCACAAGTGTGGCAATTACCATTCTTATCCATTAAAGGTTCTTCTGCCGGGCAACAACTGCCGATACTGGCGCAACATTGTCCGTTAACGATTGATGGACAACACACACCGTTTAAAATATCTTCATGTCGACAACAGGCAAAAAACGAAGCATTGTCATATGTGCGTACACAGCTTGTCCCATCACCGCATTCACTTTCGCACCGCTTATCCACGCATCGACCACAGACGCTGACACAATCGCTGTCCGTTTGACACGCTTTTCGGAATTCCCCGCTTTCCCCATTTAAATCAGCCGGAAAAATAAACTCCATCCGATTGCCGGCATCGGTTCGGCAAATCGAATCGTCTTCTTCGTATTCAATGCCGTTGGCCCGTATTAAAGCAGGCCATTGCCAATCAGACGATAAAATTTGGTGACAAACACCGCCTTGTACCTGTTCTAAGGTAATTTGAAAATAGGGATATCCCTCTGTATCAATAACAGGGGTTGTCGTTACGGGATACCCTTGATACGTGGTGGAGGGAAACTCTGTATCATTAACCGGTTGTTCGGCTAACAGTTGTCCCGAATGGATGATGGCGCGTTGATTCATTTCCTGTATCGTCACATTTGCCCGATATTTGTCCATCGCGTATTGAAAGCCGGCCACAGCCCCAATTGTCAGAACCGCCATGATAGCTAACACACCGAGCATTTCAACCATAGAATGACCAATTTCTGATTTGTTTTCAATCATTTCGTATCCCTTTTCAACTATAACAAAAAAATGTTCCTTTTTTTGTTACACTTTTTACACCTTATACGACTTCCGATAAAATGAACAGGAAGCCTTTATTATAAATATTTTTTTCTTGCTTTATATATGGTCTTTGTGCTATAAAAATTATAACATTTTAATGAACATTAAATTGTTACACTTATTCTGTAAAAACGACGGAAAACGGCCATTTTAGGCATATCTTATTTCATGATATGCAATTATATTAAAATACCGTAAATTTTTACTTGACTTTTCCCGATAAATCGGATAAAAACAATGCTACCGCATGGTGGATGTAGCTCAGTTGGTTAGAGCGCTGGTTTGTGGTACCAGATGTCGTGAGTTCGAGTCTCATCTTCCACCCCATTTTTAACGCGCCGAATAGGCGCGTTTTGTTTTATGGTCGGGCGGGGTCCTTTATCCCAACCAACAACGAATGCCGTATAGAATTCCCAAATGAACGGGGAAATAACCGTAAAACCAATACCATTTCAAGCGCCATCCATGATTTATCCGAACGGGTATGATATATAAAACGGTTGTTGCCAAGGCCGCAATCAAGCTGTCGATTGTTCTAAAACTTTCCAAATACGGTGTCAATGCCAATAAAAAAGCAAGCGGTAAAACCGTTTTACGCTTTAATGCTTCATAAAAAGCAATCATGTAGCCAAATCCGAACACGTTGTATCCGACATACCCGCTGCCAATCAACGCCAAAGCAAGTATGATTCCTTTCAAAAAAACTGAACCGATAGGGTATCCTTTTAATAAATCGGATTGATGTCCGATACAGATACCCAACACCCCGAACCATAATGTCCCCAAAACATTCATTTGTCGGAAATAGGATTCGTATCCGGTCATCATCCCCATAACCAAGAGTGTCAAAAACCAAAACAGGCCTATTCGTATTAAGTACTTTCGGGCGGGAACACCGGATATCAAATGATATGCGATCAGGAAAGAAAACATCGGAAAAGCAATCCGGCCGATATGGCGCAAAACCGCCGAACAACCTAACTCCGGAAAGAAAAATCCGATATGATCCAACGTCATGGCAACTAATGCCACCCATTTAATCATCCCCAATGATATACCTTTATTAATCATATGATAGGCTGTCCCCCACACGGATGTTCATCCGTTCAATACTACCCGCCGGTAATTCCAACATACCGGCCGCCGCCCCCTCCGATGAATGCACCGTTTCATCCAAAGGACGGGCATTGGCCACCATATGGTTGATTTTTCCGTCCGCATCGAAAAATAACACATCAAGCGGAATAAACGTGTTTTTCATCCATACACCAGCTTCCCGAACCTCCGGAAATAAAAATAACATTCCGTGATTATCCGCCAATGTGTCCCGGAACATTAAACCGCGTCGCCGTTGCCAATCTTCCTCGGTCACTTCGGCCGTTATCGGGAAACTCCCTTGATTCGTTGTTATTGCCACACGAACCGTTTTGTAGGGTGGAATTTCCGGTAAAAATGTCAAAGCATCCATGGCAACCACATCCATTTTATCCGCTTTATGACGTACTTTATCGGCATAATCCGCGTCCCACGGCATATAGTTCTTAATCCACCGTATTAACCGATATCCTATATCCGGAACATGCAACATATTCCGGTACTGATTCCGTGAAATCCGCCATTCCATTAAAGGCGGCATCCCGTTCATTTCACGCACATACGCCGCCACCGCCTCCGGCAGTGTTTCAAACGGTATCAAACCATAGGTCTGATTATCCAACCAGCCTTGTTGCCGGAAGGGATGTTCGGTATTTTCGGTCCCCCAATTTGTTGCCTCGGCCGCCATCGCAACCGCCAAAGAAACGGGAACGGCATCAACTTTATTCATGAGGTCTGCGATTTTACTTGGCACGTCCCGTTTGGCACCGGCGTCATACTTGTCCACCAACCGATTGAAAAAAGCGGATTCTTCGGCCGACCAGGTAATCCCGGATTCAAACTTTGTCTTTAACGCAATTAAGGCAACCCGTTCCCGTATGGCCAGTTCATTTTCCCGCATGATCAAAGTCGCCATAACCTGTAAAAACAACCCCGGTTCGCCTTTTTCCGCAAAATCAGCCGGCAGTTTTTCCACAAAAATACGCGGCATTTCCCGATTCGTTGCCTCGGAAAACCAAGCCCGAAGCTCTTCCGTTGTTACCGGTGTAATGACCGTTCCCGGCAAATAATCCGTCGCCAGTCGGGTCAACTCGACCGCCGGTTGTGGGGCTGTTTCCCTTTGATTCGACAGGTACCACCATCCGCCACCAATACAACAAACCGTTATAAAGCCAAGGACTGCTCCTATAATTTTTTTCATTTTTCTCCCCCGTTATGATAATCGCCGTCGCCGAATCAAAGCGGTTAATGACGCTTTCGGAATTCCGTTTGTCACAATCAACATACCGATAAAAACAATCATGGCCGCGCCGATTAACCCGCCTAACAATACAACAGATAAAGCCGATGAGGCATGTCGCCATCCCGGGAAAAAGCCGTCGTACAACCACCCCCCGGCATATAGAACAATGCCCATTGTCAGGCCGGCGGTCACAATCCGCGGCAGCCGATACCGAATCAATTGATCCAACCAAAAATCCCCGCGTCGCCACAATCGAACTATATACTGTCCGGCATTAATCCAAACCGAAATACTTGTCGCGGCGGCAATACCGGCATATCCCCAAAACTGCATCAAGGTTAAGGCAAGTATGGCATTAATAACAACCCCGACGACCGCTATTTTAACCGGTGTCGTTGTATCCCCGCGGGCGTAAAAGAACGGCGATAAGGCCTTTGTCATCATATAGGCCGGCAATCCGACGGCAAAAACCGTCAAAGCCCTGGCCGTATGTATGGTATCCGTTGCCGTAAAAGCTCCGCGTTCGAACAAAATGCCGATAATCGGATGCGCCAACATCATTAACCCGATCATGGATGATATGGATAAAGCCACCGACAATTCCAATCCGCGGTTCAGTTGTTCATTTGCCCGTTCTGTTTCACCGGCTTTAATATGTTTTGATAAAACCGGTAATAATGCCGTTCCGATAGCCACCCCGATAATCCCGATCGGTAATTGAAATAAATGGTTGGCGTAATTCAACCATGAAATAGCCCCGGCTCCGACAAAGGAGACGAACAATGTATCCAAAAATAAATTGATTTGATAAACGCCCGATCCTAAAACACCCGGCGCCATTTTCCGCAACAATGTCTTAACACCGGTTGGCAATCGGCGTAACGCCCGTATCGGCCCCGTCAATCCAAATCCGAGTCCGGCCCGACGGATATGCCACGCCAAAAAACAAAACTCTATAACACCGGCGGTCAATACCCCCCATGCCAAAGCATAGGCCGGCGCACTATCCGAATGAATGAAGGGTGTCACACACAACAAAAATCCGATCATGCATACGTTCAAAATCGTTGGTGTAAAGGCCGCCGCCCAAAACCGACCGACCGAGTTTAACATACCGGATAACAACGATACCAAAGAAACGCACAATAAAAACGGAAATGTAATCCGGCTGAGTTCGGTTGTTAACGCCAGCTTTCCGGGAATTGTTTCAAACCCCGGTGCCAATAAAAACATCAGGGCGGGCATCACAATTTCCATCACTACCGTAAAAATCAGCAGAATGTAGAACAAAAATCCAAACACTGCCCGGGCAAATTGAACGGCGGCCGCTTTTCCATGACTGTGTAACTCGCCCGAAAACAGGGGGACAAAAGCGACATTGAGTGTTCCTTCGGCAAACAAACTGCGAAACAGATTCGGAAAACGTAGCGCGACGAAAAAAGCGTCAGCCATCATGCTGGCCCCTAAAAAGCGCGCGATTAAAATATCCCGGATAAATCCGACAACGCGACTGACAGCCGTGCATCCGCCCACGGTAGCGATAGAAGATAATAAAGACATACTTTCTTTATACCCCAAAAAAGAAAGAACCGCAACAAAAAACCCCGACCGAAATCGGGGTTTTATCGTTCCAACCGAGTTATCGGGCAATTTTCGGATCCAATTCACCGGCCGCATACCGTTTGGCCATATCGGCCAACGAAATCGGCTTAATCTGACCGGCATGACCCGCCGCGCCGAATTCCTGATAGCGGGCTTCACATACCGCCTGCATGGCATCCATAGCCGGCTTTAAATACTTGCGCGGATCAAATTCTTCTGGCTTTGTCGCAAACATTTTGCGAATCGCCCCCGTCATCGCCATCCGTAAATCCGTATCGACATTGACTTTGCGGACGCCGTGTTTAATCGCTTCCTGAATTTCTTCGACAGGAACGCCGTACGTTTGCGGCATTTGACCACCGTACGCGTTAATAATATCCTGCAAATCCTGAGGCACAGAGGAAGAACCGTGCATGACCAAATGTGTGTGCGGCAGTTTTTCATGAATCCGCTTAATTGTATCAATCGACAAAATCGCACCGTCCGGCTTCCGTGTAAATTTGTATGCCCCGTGGCTGGTTCCGATTGCAACGGCCAAAGCGTCCACATGCGTTTCTTCCACAAACTTAACCGCGTCATCCGGATCCGTCAACAATTTGGATTTGTCAATCGCCCCGTCAAAACCGTGGCCGTCTTCTTTTTCCCCTTTACCGGTTTCCAAAGAACCGATCACGCCGATTTCCCCTTCAACGGAAACACCGACCGCATGCGCCACTTTTGTCACATCAGCCGTCACACGCGCGTTGTATTCATGCGTCGCCGGTGTTCCGTCCGGCATTAAGGAACCGTCCATCATCACCGATGTAAAACCGTTTGTCATTGCAGAATAGCATACATTCGGTGTCGGACCGTGATCCTGATGCACACAAATCGGCAAATCCGGATACATTTCGACGCCCGCCATCATTAAATGCTTTAACACCGCGTCATTGGCATACCCGCGCGCCCCTTTCGACGCTTGAATAATAACCGGTGCATCGACTTTCTTGGCCGCCGCCAAAATAGCCAAAACCTGTTCCATATTATTCACGTTAAAAGCCGGAATGCCGTACCCGTATTCGGCCGCGTGATCTAATAATTGTCTTAAAGAAACTAACATACCTTTTCCTTTCTGTTCTGTTATATTAAAACTGCGCCAAGTTATAGCACACCTCCCCGGATGAAGCAAGGAAAAATAACACCGGTTTTTAAAAACAAAAAGCCCCGCTTGAAACGGGGCCGATAAAATGTGTTAATTGTTAGACCTAAAACAACCCTTTAATACCGTCAACGATATTTTTGGTATCTTGTCCGATTGTTCCTTTTACCTGATCAACCTGTTGCGTAACGCGCGCCGCACCCGTTGATAATAACTGTGCCGCGCCGGCAACGCCGCGGCTCATCAAATCACGTGCCGCATCTGCCGCAGCCCGAATCGATTCGGAAGAAAAGTACGATAAAATTTGTGCAATCATTTCCGGCACGGTTTGACCTTTTTTGTCCGCACCGATATTTTGTTGATGAATATTCGGCAAATTAACCGTCGCCGTTTGACCGGCCAAACCTAATGTTAAATGGGAATTCGTAATGGCTAAATCACGCACAATGACTTTTTTACCGCTTTCCGATTGTTGTGTCGTGCTTTCCGATTTAGTCACTTTTGTTTCGGTGGAAGTCGTTTTTTTCGATTGCCCGGCATTCAAGTAGTTTTGAATATTTTGATTTAAAACGCCGACATTCGTTTGCCCTTTGGCATTCATTTCGGCCGACACCCCCGTTCCTTCAATGACAACAGATCGAATAACAACGGTCGGTGTCAAAACGGATTTCGGGTCAAAAGAAACCGCTATCCGGCCAAGCTCAAAAATATTTTGATTGCTGAATCCTTGCGGATTGCCGATTTTTAATCCCGTTATTTCGATGCGACCTTGGAACAAAGATAAATCAACATTATCCACCGAAGCCGTTGTCTGTGTCACGGGCGGAACCGCGACGGAAATAACTTTTTTGACAATCTGTCCCGCAAATAAATAAGCGATGACCACCAAAACAATCAGTGTCAAAAACAGGTATAAAATTCCCCGTAATATACGGCCGAGCCAAGATTTTTTGTTTTTATTTTTAGGCATTGTTTCCTCCTTGATATATTGGTTATATAAGTCCGTATCCGTTAAGTCGCAAATCGTTTATGAAAGTTGCCGTCGAAAGAATGGTTGATTTCCCCGCCGGCTTTAACCGTTTTCACCACATCCTTTGCCTGATCCGGCGTGTATCGACGATAGCAAAAATCAATCCGGTACCAATCGGCGGGCGGTGCTTCCTTAATATAATACGGCCGATTATCCGTCACAATCGTTTGACAGTTTTCGGAAATAACGGTAAAGGAACCCTTGCCGTTTGTCATGGACATTTCTATCCGTCCCCGCGGACAATCCCGACAATCGTTTTCCCGAACACAATTGGCCGACAGAAATAATGGGACATCCTGATACCGAATCAGACAGACGGATTTTATCCGACTAACCAATGAGGCCACATTATCGGCCGTATCTTCCACCGATAATGTCACACGGCCGATGCCTAACTCGTCGGCCATAGCCGCCGCCTGTGTATTTAAAATCGGCACCATTCCGTCCAACGCAATGTCCGCCTGTTTGGGAACAAGCGTCAACCCCGCCGGATTGGCAATCTCCCATTTGTGAAAGCCGGCTTGAACCAAAGTTGATACCACGGCGGCAAAAGGTTTTTCCGGTCGCATAATTACCGGTAACGCCAATCGCACTTTATCCGCCGGAAAACCCGCCAAATCCGCCGGTGTTGTCCGCGGCGTGATCACAAGTGTTAACTCGTCGTAATCCGCCGGATTTAAATGTCGTGCCAAATCCCAATCATCCGTTTTGATACTCCATTTCGGATCGGTGGTCGGCTTTGTACGAACCGGTGTTGACGGTAATTCAATCGGGCGTTCCGGTAAAATAACCGCCTCATACAATTGCCGTCGTAATTCGTTTAAAACAGAGGCCGGTACAAATAAATCATCTGCGTTATGAACCTGTAACATGCCCAGCGAAAAAGATGTTTCCCCTGTTTTTGCAAATGCTTTTTCAATCGCCGTTCGTGTTTTTTCCGGTTGTTGCGCCGTCGTAAAGCTTCCGTCTATCGATACGCTTGTTCCGTTGGCACAGGCTGTTACGCGATTGGCGGCAATAAAAACATCAATATCCAACGGTGTTCGATTTTTAAAGGCACCGGGACGTGGTTTGGTGTATGGATAAGCCCCCTTAACCCGAGTCGAAGAGGACAGGTAAACAGGACTTCCTTTTTGGATAAAAGGATGATGCGGCGGTAATGTCAGCGTGACGGTTTGGCCGGCAGAGGCCTCAAAAACCTTTTTCCCGCCCACGACTAAATTTTCGGCCGAAAACCCAAACGGTTTTTCCGATCCAGGCACATCAATTTGAATACCGTCATATCGGGCTACCGCACGGGTCGGTTTGAATGTAATCGTGTGACTGAAAACGCGATCGACCGTCCCGATGGGAAGTCCCTGATGTCCGACAAAATCCGGTTCCGTGACGGCTTTGTTTTTTCCTTTAAAATGTAATTGTGTCCAAGGTCGGGCAAAGATTTGTTTCAGGTTATCCGTTAATCCGGCATCAATTTTTCCCGTGTCCAAAATACGGCGATAATAGTCCGTCACCGCACCGACATATAAAGCCGTTTTTTTGCGCCCTTCAATTTTTAACGATAGGCCGGGCAGTTTTAACACCTCTTTTTCCAAAGCCAGATCTTTCATCGAAAAAGGATGATATTGCCGACCGTTTAGGCGAAACGTATCGCGACAGGAATAAACACACTTACCGCGGTTGGCACTCCGCCCCGTTGTCATGGATGAAAACAAACACAGGCCGCTGTAAGAATAACACAATGCCCCGTGAATAAAGACTTCGACCTCTAATCCCGATTCCGCCTGAATCTGACGAATTTCGGGCAAGGACAATTCCCGTGCCAATACGACACGGGAAAATCCCATGCGTTTCATTGCCAAAGCGCCGGCTAAATTATGAATGGCCATTTGCGTACTGGCGTGCAAAACCAATGTGGGAAAAACACGACGAACCAATCGGGCGACACCCCAATCTTGAACAATAACGGCATCCGCTCGGCATCGTTCGCAAACCGCCAATGTTTCTAACAACGCCGGTAATTCGGATTCTTGCATAACCGTATTAACGGCCACGTATACCTTTTTCCCGATACTGTGGGCATAGGCCGTTATTTCGTCCAACTCCGCCGGTGTAAAGTTGACCGCTTCCGCCCGGGCCGAAAATTGACGCAATCCCAAATACACGGCATCTGCCCCAAAATAAAAAGCACTGTATGCTGCTTCAATATCACCGGCCGGGGATAATAATTCCGTTTGCATTATAACTCCTTTAAGATACCTTGGTCGGCATCAATTAAAACACGTTTGCCGATAGGCACAACCATTCGTCCTGTTCGATGTCCGTACGGAATCCGAATAACCGGTTTAGACCAGGTGCCGAAATGTTCTTGTAAAACATCCGAAACCGTTCCGTCGGCCGGATCCTTGGCCACACAATCCGTAAAATCACCTAATGCCACACCGGCGACTTTTTCCCATACGCCGGCCAATCGTAATTGTGTTAAGAGGCGATCAAGGACATACGGTTCCTCCCCGACGTCTTCCAACACAATGATTTTGTTCGTCACATCCGGATAATACGGTGTTCCCAATAATCCGCAAAAAACACTCAACGTTCCGCCGATCATAACACCTGTTGCCGTTCCGTGTGTCAACCCGATCAATCCGTGATGTTCAACCGGTTGACCGGCCAAAACGGATAGACAGGCCCGTTGTAATTCCGTCGGGGTTTCCGTTTGTAAAAAGCCGGCCTGAAATCCCGAATACCCCGTTATACCGGCCCGCGCGAATAAAGCATTTTGTAAAGCCGTTGCATCACTGAATCCTAAAACCGGTTTGGGATGACGGCGAATTGTATCGTAATCCAACCGATCCAATACGCGCGCCGATCCGTATCCGCCACGAACGGTCATAATAGCCGTTATTTGCGGATTGCTAAATGCCGCCATGATATCCGCCGCCCGTTCTTCATCCGTTCCGGCCAAAAAGCGAACCGCGTTTCCCGCGTGCGGCATCACAACAACTTCATCCGCCGTCAATACGGACAATTTGGCAACCAAATCGGATAAAGAATCTTGGGTATTCATGCCGGGGGTGGGGGACGATGGCGAAATCAGGGCTATGGTCATTTTTCCCCTCCAATAGCCCGAACAATCGCTTCGGCCAATTGTGTCAAAGTGTTATCCCGACCACCCATGATAATAACCCGGTCTCCGTCTTGCAAGCGTTCTTTTAAGAAAGCCACAATTTCCGGTCGTGTCGGTAAGTAGTAAGCCGCTTTTCCCGCCTGTTGCAACGGTATGACAATGTCACGACTTGAAATATCCTTAACCGTTGTTCCGCCCGCATAATAAATATCCGGCATAATCCAGGTCAGGCGTTCATCCAACTCAGTCAACAACATTTGGATTAACGTGTCTTTCATTAACCGTGTCGGTCCGAAACCATGCGGTTGAAAGACCGCATAAATTCGACCGGGATACGCTTTCAATGCCCGTAAAGCCGCTTGTATTTTAGCCGGATTATGGGCGTAATCATCATAAACCGTAATACCGCCGACCGCTCCGACAACCTGCATACGGCGTCCCGTTCCTCGGAAAGAAGCCAAAGCCCGGATACTGTCCTCGACCGAAACTCCGACCGTCGAACAAACGGCAATTGCCGCCAACGCGTTTTCCACGTTATGTCGTCCGATCATATCTAAATGAGCGGGCAAACCGTTCACCCGAAAAGCAATGCTTGCCGGTTCGATTTGAATATCCGTTGCCCGAAAATCGGCCGGTTGTCCGTTGGCGGAAAAAGAAATCAGGTGCGGTTGTGTTAAATGCATCCGTTGAATCGATGGATCATCCGCGTTAATAACGCCTGCCAATGTGGCTCTGTTTAAGAACGATTCGAATAACAGGATAATTTCGGCAATCGGTTTGTGATCCAGACTGACATTCGAAACCAAAGCCACCGCCGGTGTATACAAATCAATCGATCCATCCGATTCATCCGCCTCGGCCACACATACGTCACCACGTCCTAAAATCACATTGGACGGCGACCGATCATGATACGTATTGATCGATATGCCGCCGTTAATCATCAGCGGATCCCGTCCCGTTTCATATAAAATATGACCAACCATTGCGGTAATCGTTGTTTTACCGCTTGTCCCACCGACGGCAATTCCGGTATGCGCGTGTAAAATATCCGCCAAAATTTCTGCCCGACGACGAATGGGAATTCTTTGTTCCCGAGCCGCCCGCACATCGGGGATGCTTTCCTCTACGGCCGTCGATACCACGACCGTGTTTACGGCCGAAGAAACGCCCGTTCCGTCCTGAGGAAACAGACAAATCCCCGCCGCCGTCAATAAATCACGCATGGTTTGGTTTTCATTCCGGTCAAACGACCGATCCGATCCGTAAACGGTATGTCCCGCCCGGCATAGGCATAATGCTATCGCACTCATCCCGATGCCGCCGATACCACAGAAAAAAAAGGTTGCCATTTTTATTTTCTTTCATTAAACTGATTTGTGATAAGTCAGTATATGCCAAAATACGTCTAATGTAAAGAGAGGATCAAACCATGAAAGTATTTTTATCGGCACTGGCCATTGTCTGTACGATTTGTCCGGCTTTGGCTCAAAATGCAGCGTTGTTTCCCGAATTGGCGGGACGTACCACTCAGACGACACCCTCAGTCAATCAAACGACGCCGACTACCAACCGATCGACAACACCGGCCATAGCGCATAACCCGGGGGCTTCTTCGGATGCCGCCAAACCCGAAATGGATACCGGTAACCTGCGTTTGGTTGTGGATAATGTCAACCGCATTACGCCCACCATGCGTAATTTTGCTTATTGTACGGCGAATATCCGTTTGGAAAACGGGACATCACAAACCTTGCAAAGTTTGAATGGGCGGCTCAATTATCCGCCGCTGTCCGTTACGATTTCTTTTTCCAATGTGCCCAAAAATCAAAGTCAGACACGTCAAATTACCCTTGTCGGCGAAGCGTGCGAAGGTATTTTAGGTCAACCGGTTGTCGAAGTCCAAAATTGCCGCATGACTAACATGTCCGCCGATGATTGTAAAAAGCGGGTTGAATTCGTTCCTTTTTCGTAAAGGTGTTTCGTGCGGCTTGTTCGTTTCATTTTGTTGATCGTCATATCGTTGTGGTTTATACCCGTTTGGGCAACACCACAACGTGTTTTGTCGAAAGCGGATGTGACGGCTTACCGCCGGATTTTAGAAGCGCACAAAACGGGGGATATGGCAACCGCCAAAAAGTTGACGACCAATTTGGAAAATAAAATCCTGCTCGGCTATGTTTTATACGACAGGTATTTTTCCAAACATTATTATACCAAAAAACAGGAAATCACGGACTGGTTGAAATCATATTCCGATTTGCCCGTCGCGGCGGATATTTATGAACTCGGTCGTCAAAAGAAAGCAAAACTGCCGACCCGGAAACCAAAAGATCTGTTCGGTAGCGGGACCGGTTCCTGTTCGGCGGTTTTTCGTCCCGAACCCATTGATTTATTACGTGATCGATCCTTTTCCTATCTGTCCATGGATCGTCGTAAAAAAGCCGCCAAAATTATGAACCAAATTGCCCGCTATATTAACCGCGGTCTTACATTAAATGCCCGACAGCTTATTGAATCCAAGGACGCAAAAAATCTGTTTTCCTATGATGATCACGACGCTGCCCGAACGGCGCTGGCTTTTTCCTACTTCATTGACGGTGAAGACAAACGCGGATATGATTTTATTACCAACGTTCTGAAACATTCCGCCGATTCGATTCCGCAGGCACATTGGGTCGCCGGTTTGATCAGCTGGCGTCAAGGACGTATTCAACAAGCCGCCAAACACTTTTCCGACGCGGCCAATCATCCCAAAAGATATCCTTTTCTGGAATCGGCAGCCTCCTTTTGGGCCGCCCGTTCTTACCTGAAACTCGGGCAATATGAAAAAGTCGGCGATTATTTGGAAAAAGCCGCCCGTTATCCGCGTTTGTTTTACGGTATTTTGGCTATGCGCCTGTTGGCTCAGGATTTAGAGCATGTTTGGGACGAACCGGCCAAACCCAGTGATGATATCAGTGCCGAATTTTCTCACCCCGGCCTAAATCGATTCTATGCTTTAACGCAAATCGGACAGGAAGAGTGGGCTCAAAAAGAATTATCCCAACTGTATCTGGAAGCCGATGAAGAAGGACGCGGTATTTTATTGATGATTTCACAACAAAACGATTTTGATGTGGATTTACAGGCCGTCGTCGGCACAACAACCGACGGTATGACCCGTTATCCCGCGCCGAATTGGACGCCCAAAGACGGTTGGAAAGTCGATAAAGCCCTTGTGTACGCTTTTGTTCGTCAGGAATCCTGCTTTAATCAACGGGCGGAAAGCAGCGTTGGTGCCGTCGGCTTGATGCAAATTATGCCGGATACCGGACGGGAACTGGCTAAATTATTATCCTATCCGTGGCAGAAAAAATTATTAAAAGAACCGGAATACAATCTGTCGTTAGGGCAGAACTATTTGTTGCGCCTGATGGCTCTGCCGGCTGTCGGTAATAACCTGATGTTTTTGGCGGTCGCGTATAACGCCGGTCCCGGTAACCTGATTAAATGGAAAAAGAAAATGAAGTATCAGGATGATCCGTTGTTATTCCTGGAAAGTATTCCTTCCAAAGAAACGCGCAGTTTTACCGAGCGAATTATCGTCAATTATTGGATTTATCGCAGCCTGATGGGACAACCGCTGCCTTCTTTGGATACAACGGCGACCGGCGGATGGCCCGCCTATCACGCCGTTGAAGTCGACACTTGAATAATACCGTCAACCATTAAATCAGCCGCCGTTTTATCCCGAAATTTTATCTTTTTAACCACAGACTTATAGTTTTATTTATGCAAAATATCATTTTTTGCTTCACAAAAAAATAAAAATGATGTATGATAATTTCGGACATCGATGACGGGCTTCGGTTCTTTGTCGACATGACTTGTTTTTCCGGGTTCGTTTACCGGTATCGGTAGAATGTAAAACAGGTCGCGTCTGACCGATTTTTGATAATGTTCCTATCACACAAAAATCGGTCATTTATTTTTTCTCATAAAAAAACTCTCCGGGAAATCCGCCCGGGGAACTTTTTTATTCTTCCCCCATAATTCCAAAAAATGTCACAAAAATGTAAAAAGAGCTTGATTCTGGGCAAAATATCTCTATAATCCGAACTACTGTTTATTATTACGGAGGAAATATGTCAGAGTTAACCGAACAGGAAAAACAACAGGTCGACGCCATTGTCGCCCGTGTTAAAAAAGCACAAAAAGTATTTGCAACATATTCACAAGAACAAGTTGACGCTATTTTTAAAGCGGCCGCCATCGCCGCATGTGCCGCCCGTATTCCTTTGGCCAAACAAGCCGTTGCCGAAACAGGCATGGGAATCGTCGAAGACAAAGTTATCAAAAACCATTTTGCGGCAGAATACATTTTCAATACATATAAAAATACCCAAACATGCGGTGTTATTTGTGAAGACAAGGAAGGCGGTCTGCGCCGCGTTGCCGAACCGGTCGGTATTATTGCCGGTATTGTTCCAACAACGAACCCGACATCTACGGCTATTTTTAAATCCTTGATTTCGTTAAAGACACGGAACGGGATTATTTTTGCACCGCACCCGCGGGCTAAAAACGCAACCAATGAGGCGGCCCGTATTGTCCGAGATGCCGCCGTCAAAGCCGGTGCGCCGGAAGATATTATCGGATGGCTTGATACCATTTCTCCGGCGATTACCGGTTACCTGATGGGACATCCGGATGTGAACCTGATTTTAGCCACCGGTGGTCCCGGTATGGTAAAAGCCGCTTACAGCTCCGGTACACCGGCAATCGGTGTCGGGGCCGGTAATACGCCGGTTATTATTGACGCCAGCGCGGACATCAAAATGGCGGTCAGCAGTATCATTCTCAGTAAAACATTTGACAATGGTATGATTTGCGCCTCCGAACAATCCGTCGTTGTCGAAGCGCCGGTTTATGATGCCGTCAAGCAGGAATTTATCAAACGCGGTTGCGCCTTTATTAGCGGTGCGGATCAGAAAAAATTGAAAAACACCATCTTTATCGACGGCAAACTGAACGCCGGTATTGTGGGGCAATCGGCGGCAAAAATTGCCGAAATGGCCGGTATTAAAGTCGATCCGGCGACAAAAATCCTGATTGCCGAAACGGATGAGATTGCCGACGACAACCCGTTTGCGCATGAAAAATTATCCCCCGTCCTCGGCTTTTTCAAAGCAAAAGATTTTGAAACGGCCGTTGATATGGCGCAACGGTTAATCGTTTTGGGTGGCGCGGGTCATACGTCCGTTCTTTATACAGCCGAAGCCAATCAGGCGCATATTGATTTGTTCGCGCGTACCATGACAACGGGACGTACTTTGATTAATATGCCGGCCTCCCAAGGCGCGATCGGTGATGTGTATAATTTCCGCCTGGCACCGTCTTTGACACTCGGTTGCGGATCATGGGGCGGTAATTCGGTGAGTGAAAACATAGGAGTCAAACATCTGATGAATACAAAGTCTGTTGCGGCACGCCGCGAAAATATGCAATGGTTTAAAACACCGCAAAAAATCTACTTTAAACGTGGTTGCCTTGATTTCGCACTGGCCGAATTAAAAGGGCATAAACGCGCTTTTATCATTACCGATAAGACCATGACGCAAATCGGTCACACGGCTCGTATCGGTCGCATTCTGGAAACAAACGGTATGTCTTATCAAGTCTTTGATGCCGTTAAACCGGATCCGGATTTAACCACAATCGGTCAAATTTTGGAACAGGTCAATCGTTTCGAACCGGATGTTTTTATTTCGGTCGGGGGCGGTTCTCCGATGGATGCGGCTAAAATCGTATGGTTGATGTATGAACATCCGGAATTGGAATTTGCCGATATCGCTATGCGCTTTATGGATATTCGGAAACGTGTCGTCGTTTTCCCCGAATTGGGACGCAAAGCCAAAATGGTTGCCATTCCGACAACTTCCGGTACCGGTTCCGAAGTGACACCGTTTACCGTAATTACCGATGATAAAACAGGACATAAATATCCGATTACGGACTACGAAATTTTACCGGATATGGCGATCGTTGATCCGGATTTGGCTATGAGTATGCCGCGCGGCTTAACGGCAGCTTCCGGTGTTGACGTTTTGACACATGCGATTGAAGCCTATACCTCGGTCATGGCCAACAATTTGTCCGATGGTCAAGCGATTGAAGCCGCTCGGTTGGTTCTGAAATATTTACCGCGCTCCTACGAAAAAGGGGCCGAAGATCCGCGGGCGCGTGAAAAAATGCACTATGCCGCCACTTTGGCCGGTATGGCTTTTGCTAACGCCTTCTTGGGATTATGCCATTCAATGGCGCATAAACTCGGCGGTCATTTCCATGTGGCACACGGGTTGGCTAACGCGTTGTTGTTGCCGTACGTTATTGCCTATAATGCAACGGAAAAACCGACAAAGCAAGGCTTGTTCCCGCAATACCGGTACCCGATGGTGACGGAACGGTATGCCCGTTTGGCCGATATTTTGGGCTTGACGGACGGTATTGTTGCCGATGATACGATGGGTAAAGTCCGGCGCTTGGTCGAAGCGATTGAAACATTGAAAGACAAAGTCGGTATTCCGCACGCCATTCAAGATGTCGGTGTGGATGAACAGGCTTTCTTGGCCGGCTTGGATGCGTTGTCCGAAGAAGCCTTTGACGATCAATGCACGGGGGCAAATGCCCGGTATCCGTTGATTCCGGAGATTAAGGAATTGTTCCTGAAAGCCTATTACGGTAAACCGATTTTTGACGAAGACACCGATACAAAAGGTTCGGCGTCCAAAACTGGGGCAGCGAACCGTAAATAACATATAAAAAGACCTGTTCTTTTCGATAACCGCCGGCATTTTTTGCCGGCGGAGGCTTTTTTGGGGGGGGGGGCGGTTTATAACGCGTCCGATATTCTTTTGCCGGTATTGATGTTTTTTGCTTGCTTTTTATTGTAAAATCGTGTATAAAAACAACATCGCCCGAATGAACGGGCGGTATTTCACATGTGGGGAAAGCGCTTTTGGCGGGGAAAATCCCGTTAAGCAACGCTTCCGGTGCCGACAACGTGTTGGTATCTTGCCCCACAGACGTTTAACCGGAAAAAGAAAGGATAAAAAATGACACTTCCGACAATTACTATGCGTCAATTGATTGAATCTGGCGTACACTTCGGTCATAATGCCCGTCGTTGGAACCCGAAAATGCAACAATACATCTATGGCACGCGTGAAGGCGTCCATATCATGGATTTAACACAAACGGTTCCGATGATCTATCGTGCGATGGAAGCGGTTCGTGACGTGGCGGCCAAAGGCGGTAAAGTTCTGTTCGTGGGTACAAAGCCCCAAGCTCAAGAACCGATCGCGGCGGCGGCCGAACGGTGTGGTCAATACTATGTCAACCATCGTTGGTTGGGCGGTATGTTGACAAACTGGAAAACCATTTCTTCCAGCATTAAACGCTTGAAAGAAATCGACGCCAAAATTGAAAAAGGTGAATTGGACGGTTTCACAAAGAAAGAAAAACTGAACCTGACACGTGAACGTGAAAAATTGTTTGCGTCTTTGGGCGGTATTCAAGACATGGCCGGTCGTCCGGACATTATCTTTGTGATTGACGTGCCTAAGGAAGAGCTGGCTATTGCCGAAGCCAAAAAGTTGGGCATTCCCGTTGTGGCGATTTGCGATTCCAACGCGAATCCGGACGGCATTGCGTACCCGATTCCGGGTAACGATGATGCCTTGCGTGCCATTAACCTGTATTGTGACCTGATTTCGGGTGCTGTACTGGATGGGATTCAAGCCGAATTAAAGGCTGCCGGCGTTGATATCGGTGCTGCAGCCGAAGTCGTTGCGGAAGAAGTTGCCGCTCCGGCCGAAGAAACAGCTGCCGAATAAGGCTGACGGTTTGAAAGGGAACTTTCGGGTTCCCTTTCCCCGCATTACATATTTTGAGGAGAAAAAATGACAGAAATTAAAGCAAGTTTAGTAAAAGAACTGCGTGAAAAAACGGGCGCAGGGATGATGGAATGTAAAAAAGCGCTCAGCGAAGTTGGTGGAGATTTAGAAGCTGCCATCGACTTTTTGCGGAAAAAAGGGATGTCCGTCGCCGAAAAGAAAGCTGGCCGTGTGGCTAGTCAAGGGCTTGTCGGCGTGGCGGTTGCCGGAACACAAGGGGCGATTGTTGAATTGAACTCGGAAACGGATTTTGTCGCTAAAAACGCGGACTTCCAATCGTTCTTGGGGCAGGTTACAGAAATTGCCTTGGCGCAAAAAGGCGACATTGAAGCGATCAAAGCGGCCGATATGAACGGTAAAACCGTTGCGGATACGTTAACGGAATTAATTGCCCGTATTGGTGAAAACATGACACTGCGTCGTGCCGGCTATGTGTCCGTCACAAACGGCGTTGTTGTTCCGTACATTCATACGGCGACAGCTCCGAACATGGGTAAAATCGGTGTTTTGGTTGCGTTGGAAAGCACGGCCGATACAACGGCTTTAATGGAAATCGGCAAGAAAATCGCCATGCATATTGCGGCGGCTAACCCGCGCTTCCTGACGATTGCCGACGTGGATGCCGACACAACAGCCCATGAAAAAGGCATTTATGAAGAACAGGCCAAGGCTTCCGGTAAACCGGCCGCCATTATTGAAAAAATGGTGGAAGGCCGTCTGCGTAAGTTCTATGAAGAAGTTGTTGTGATGGAACAGGCCTTCATCATGGATCCGGATAAAAAGGTCAAAGATGTCTTGGCTGAAGCGGCCAAAGAAGCCGGTGCCGATATTAAATTAGCGGCATTTGTACGCTTTGGTTTAGGCGAAGGTGTTGAAAAGAAAGAAGAAGATTTCGCGGCCGAAGTTGCCAAGCAAATCGGTGGTTAATTAAACACCCGTTTTTAAAAGCCCTTGATTTTCAAGGGCTTTTTTGATGGCTGTAACACAAAAATGTACATTAAAATGTTATAGATTTTATAACATAATCGGGTGTGAAGCGCAAGTCCTTTTTTATTAAGAATTAATCGGTTATCGATTTGTCATTTTTTGTCCAAAGTGTAACACGAAAGGGTACATTTTTGTGTTATAGTTGAAAAGGAGTATTAAATGATTGAAACACAACAGGAAAACGGTCGGAGCATGGTTGAAATTATCGGTGTATTGGCCGTGATGGGTGTGTTATCTATCGGTGCTTTAATCGGATATCGATCCGCCTTGGATAAACAACGAGCAAATACGTTGATTAATGATGCCAGCAAGCGGGCACTTGTATATTCTCAACAAATGTTAAGCGGAGTTGCGTTATCGGATCAGGAGTTTCCAAATCAAGAAATTGCGGGATATTCATTTGTTCGGGGGATTTTAGAAGGGGAAAAACAGCGCGGTTTTTTTATTGAACCACAGTCGGTTTCTGTGGGTGTTTGTCGGCATATTGCCGATGCGCAATGGAGAGTGCCATATGCTTCTTATGTTGTGCACGGGGATGATACATTTGACGTGCTAACGCGGGAAAATTGTCGTGCGGGGGCAAACGCTGACGGTATCGTGACGCTTTCTTTTGAATTTGCAGAGGATTTAAATAATGAAAATTTAGGGGAGGTTATTCCAGAAGCTTCATGTACTTCGGATGCGGATTGCAGTGAGAATGGATGCGCTTATTGTAAAGGGGGACAATGTTGGGTTGGATGTCGGAGATATCATATTTGTTCGACCGAGACGCAATCCTGTGTTTTATCTTGTCCAGAATCGATGATTGAAAGTGATAATACGTGTGTGTGTAATACGGCTTTGGGATGGCAGGATGACGGTGTTGGGGGATGCGAGTGTGTTGGGGAGAATCATTGTTGCCCTGCGAATCATTACTGGCGGGAATCTAAGCAAAAATGTCAGGATTGGGATACGTGTTGGGTCAATGATGGGACGGGGCAAGATACCTGGAATGATGAGTTTTTCCAACAATGTCAGGAAGGATGTCCGGAAGGACAGTTCTATCGATACAGTAGTTATACATGTTATGGACCGACGCGTAAGGGACGCTGTGTCGATTTAGATAGCCTGGGTAATATCCGCGAGCCTGTTTATAATGCTACTTATGACCAAAAAGGAGCTAATAATTTAGGGACCGGTAGTTTGTTGGGAGAAGCAGAGGCCTTACGGTTAACGTCTCATATGATCGTATCTGAAAATACATCTGTTTGGTTTAACATCAAAAATTGGTGTTTGGCGCAAGGCGGGCGGTTGGCAACTTTTGAGGATATGGATTGTCTTGATGCGGTTAGTCAGAATCCCGGGGGTGGTCGGTGTACCGGATCGCGGATTGTACAAGCATTAATGGCTTTATATGGTGCACAACCAAAAGGGAAAGATGCGTTCTTTTTGCAGGAATCTGATGACGGGTTTAAATGTGAACCATATCATATTTGGTCAGAGGAGGGATCATACAGTACATATGGGAATCGTGCGTTTGGCAGTGCAGCTTTGTGTATTATGAATTAAAGAGAAATGTAGTCACTTTTAAAACCCCTCATGTGAGGGGTTTTTATCATGATAAATTTGGGGTTGTTGCAGATAAGCGGATGTTGGAAAATATAGTGTATGCGTCAAAAGATCCCCGCTTGCGCAAGGATACTGCGTAAATCAAAAGTTGCCGGTGTCAAGTTTTGATGCGCAAAGCAATGAACCTTATTGAAATCGAGGGTGTTCTGTCATCCGATGATTGAAATACAGGTGGAATTGGGAATCCGACGGGTAAAAAAAGGCCACCCTGAAAAAGGTGGCCTTAAATGGCGCGCCCGGCAGGATTCGAACTTACAACCTTCTGATCCGTAGTCAGATGCTCTATCCAATTGAGCTACGGGCGCATCGTGATGACACTATGTTTACACTATTTTATATCAAAAAGCAAGTGTTTTTTTACAAAATAGGTATTTTTTTGTCATCTGCCTGTATTAAGGCCATGTAAAGGGGCGACCTTGGGCATCTTTGGTGACGCAAATCATTTCAATCAAAACCCAGATACCGACGGCGATTAGCGGAATAATCAACCAAAACAGCAAAAGAGTGATCAGCAATTGTGCCGTTGCCGTTCCTTTATACCCGGCGTAAAAATTATGCGCCCCGAAAATACCCAAAAACCACGCCAGCAACAGGTATGCCAGACGGCTTTTACGATCGGGGGACGTATCTTGTTCAACCTCCTTTAAATTACGGGACAGCAAGGCCTTTTTTTGCTCTTCGAATTCTTTGGTCGTAATGATTTTTTTATCCCGCAGGGTCGCCAGTTTTTCTAATTCTGTAATATTTGTCATTTTTTTACCTCCTTTATTTCTTTTTTCAGAATACGTAACACCTGCTCCGTCGTTTTTTCCCGGGCACCGTCGGTCATGATTTTATGCCAACTAATCCGGCCGGTTTCCAGGTGTAATTGTTTTTGCAACTCCTCAGACGAATGGACATCCGACGGGTTGCGCAATCGCTTTTCAACACGCTCGGCGCGAACGGCCAACGGTGCATCCATCCAAAACCCGACAAAAGGCAGATTGAGCTCTTTGGCCAGATTTTCAACGGCTTGACGTTCGGTCGGGTTATAGAACAGGGCATCGATAATAACGCAGGAACCGGTGCCTAAGGCGGTACGGGCTTCCTGACGCAAAACGTCGTAGACGACTTCTTCAAATGCGGGTGTGTTATATTGATCGTCGAGAGGTTGATGCGGGAGAAGGCCGACGATTTGTTTTTTAACAACATCGTCGCGCAGAATAACGGCACCGGGCGCCGGCGATAACATACCGCCTAAATCACGGGCAACACGGGATTTACCGCTACCCGACAAGCCGCCGCAGGCAATCAGAACCGGATGAAATTCGGTAATAAAGCAGGTTGCCAAATGAAAGTATCGACGGGCTTCTTTGATGACGGCTTTTTTATCGGCTCCTTTTAACAAGGTGGAACGTTTGGCGCAGACGGCTGCGCGGCCGGCCGCCCGAATGGATTGATACAACGGCAACAACGGAAAACCGTCGATATCGTTTGTGTAAGCCATATAATGATTAAATAAAATATTAGTCAGGCGCCGGAGGCCTTTGGCTTCCAAATCCATCATTAAATCGGCTAAATCGTATAACGTGTCGATACAGCTTTGGGTTTCGTTATATTCAATCGGGCTGAAAAACCAAAAGCGGTTTTCGTGGTGGGCGATATTGGACAAGAGCAAATCCCCGTGGCATTTGCGAACGTGTCCCGTTTTTTGCCGGTATCGGATGAGGGCTGCCGTTTGACCGAGCATACTCAATGTTTGTCGTGTCAACGTATTGACGGCTTCTTTGGTAAAAAGATCGGGACAAAAACACGAAAGAATGGATTCGTTTTCCAAGATGATTTTTTTGACGGTATCCGTGCCCCATTTGGTTTTAAAGACTTGGGCACGATTATGCAATTCGGCCAAAGATTCTGCCAAATCCATGGCTTCGAACCGATCAAATGTCGGACTGGGTAACAGGTTGTTCAACAGGTTTTCCCGGGGAATGCGGCGCATTTCCAGAACAGTGTCGATTTCCGTTCCGTTTTTGCCGCCGATAACAATCCGACCGTTTTTCAGGCGGCGAATCGGTTTCACATCCGTAATCAGACCCGGAGCATAGATTGTACTGCGTTTCATTTCCCGAACACAGCTGAGTCGTCTTTTTTCCGGTGTGGAAAAGTCGGCTTCGGAATACAAAACGGCTCGTTTCAATTTATAGGCTTTGTCGCCGGCCAGAAACAGGATGGATATATGGGATTGGCAAACATCCACATGGTCGATGTCTGTACCATAGGTTGTCGGATCGGATAAAGCGGCGATAATATCTGTTTGGGATTCTAAAATCATAGGCCGCTCCGATGTTGATCCGGTTCCGCATGAATGATGATTTCGGTATCCGGAAAACGTTCTTTAATTCTATCTTCAATCATATCGGTAATGTTATGTGCTTGACGCAAAGTTAAACCGTCGTCCATATGGACGCAGAATTGAACAAAGGCGTTGGAGCCGGAACGGCGTGTTTTCAGGGCATGGATGTATAAAACATCGGGAAAAGAGACCGCTATGTTTTGAATTTGTTGGCGGAATTCTTCGGGCATTTCGGCATCCATCAACATTTCAAGGGATTCGCCGGCGACTTGATAAACGACAACGAATAGATAGAGCGCAACACCGACACCGAATAGACTATCGGCATACCCCCAACCAAGGTAGCGCGTAATGAGCATAGAAGCAATAACACCGACGTTCATTAAAATATCACCGGTATAATGTGCGCGGTCGGCTTTAATGGACAGGGAGCCGGTTTCACGAATGACATGCGCTTGGAATGTGATGAGGAGAACAGTCAGAATAATGGCAATTAATGTGACGATAATACCGGTTCCCATTTGTGTCAGCTCTTTCGGCATAAACAGGCGGTTAACGGATTCGTACATTAAAAAGGCCGCCGCTGTCAGGATAATAATACCCTGTACCAAACCGCCAATGGCTTGTGCTTTTCCGTGACCAAAGCGGTGTTTTTTATCGGCCGGAGCCGTTGCTTGACGGACGGCAACCAAATTGACGGCTGATGTCATGAAGTCCTGTGTCGAATCAAAAAGGCTGGACAAGATGGCAACGGAGCCGGTCAGTAAAAATGTGATTCCTTTAAGTAAAATGAGCGTGATGGCAACGGTCAAAGAGGCGTAAGCCGCGTGCTTCATCATCTTGTTTTTTTGTGTATTTGTTTTCATTTTGGATAGTGTATCTTATTTTTTTTCTTTTTTCCATAGATTTTTTAAAATTTTGGCCTATATTATATCATAATATGTTTTCATGAATCGAAAAGGAAAAAAAGAATGGCGAATCCGTATGACTTGTTAGGCGTTGCCAAAACGGCCAGTGATGCCGAAATTAAAAAAGCGTATCATAAGTTGGCCCGTACGTTACATCCCGATGTGAATCCGGATAAAAAAGCGGCCGAAAAATTTAAAGCAGTTTCGGCGGCGTATGAGCTTTTATCGGACAAAGAAAAGCGGCGGCGTTTTGATGCCGGAGAAATTGATGAAAACGGTAATCCGACACCGTTTGGGGCCGGGGCTTATGACCGAGGCGGATTCGGCGGTGGCTTTGGCGGTTTTGGACAGGGCGGAACGCGGTATCAAACGCACAATATTAACCCCGAAGATTTAGCGTCTATGTTTGGCGGAGCCGGCGGATTTAACTTTTCGGATTTGTTTGGAATGGGTGGTGGTCGTGCCGGTGGGTTCAATGGTGGTTTTGACGGATTTAGCGGTGACGCGGGGACGCGCGGACGGGATGTGTCGTATGAGTTATCCGTCCCGTTTAATTTGGCCGTGACGGGCGGTGAAACAACGGTTGGCTTGGCCAATGGAAAACGGTTAAAAATTAAGGTGCCGGCCGGTGTGGCGGATGATGCCGTTCTTCGCTTAAAAGGGCAGGGGGATATCGGGCGATCCGGTCAACGGGGGGATGCTTTAATTAAAATCAAGGTAGAGCCGAGTAAGGTTTTTACGCGGGACGGCAATCATGTTTTATTGACGGTACCGTTGACGTTAAAAGAGGCTGTATTGGGGACATTCGTGACGGTGCCGACACCGTCGGGAGCCGTTAATATGAAAGTGCCACCCATGACGGGTTCGGGAAAGACAATGCGCCTGAAAGGAAAAGGGGTGACGGGTAAGGGTGATTTATTGGTAAAATTTACGATTGTATTGCCGCCGAAACCGGATAAAGCATTGGATGATTTTATGGCCGGTTGGCGTGATCCGACCCCGAATCCGCGTTCGTTTTAGGGATGTTTAACGTATCAAAAAAAGCCCCCGAAACGGGGGCTTTTCGATATAACGGATTATTGTTCCAAAATGGCAACGCCCGGCAATGTTTTGCCTTCCATCCATTCCAAGAACGCGCCACCCGCAGCAGAAACATATGTCAGATCCGGTTCAACCCCTGCTTTTTTCAGGGCGGAAACCGTATCGCCACCGCCGGCAACGGATGTCAGTTTTCCTTCTTTGGTTAATTTGGCAACCGCCGCGGCAATTTCGTTTGTGCATTTGTCAAACGGTTTAATTTCAAAAGCGCCGACCGGGCCGTTCCAAATCAGAGTTTTGCACTTTTCAATCGTGGCAATAAAGGCCTCTGTCGATTTGGGGCCGATATCCATTAAGACTTTACCGGCCGGAACTTGATCCGCATCGGATACGTGCGGTGTTTGTCCTTCGCCGAAAGCGTCCGCCCATGTTAAATCCGTCGGCAGAACGATTGTGCAAGATCCGGCGTTGGCCAAAATGGATTTGGCCGTATCAATCATGGCCAGTTCAACCAGAGAGCCTTCCCCCATCGGAATGCCTTTGGCCGCCAAGAAGGTGTGTGCCATACCACCACCGATGCACAGGTAATCAACTTTTTTAACCAAGTTGGCCAACAGGTCTAATTTTGTGGAAACTTTGGAACCGCCGACCAAAGCAACAGCCGGGCGTTGCGGATTGCCGAGGGCTTTATCCAAGGCTTCCAATTCTTCCTGCATTAACCGACCGGCCCCGCGCGGCAACAGGTGAGCCATTCCTTCGGTGGACGCGTGTGCGCGATGTGCCGTTGAAAAAGCGTCATCGATATAAATGTCGATACCGCTGGCCAATTGTTCGGAGAATGTCCGATCATTTTTTTCTTCGCCCGGGTAAAAACGCAGGTTTTCAAGTAAAATCACATCCCCGTTTTTCATGGCGCGAATAGCGGCATCCCGTTTTTCCCCGATACAATCGTCAACAAATGTTACTTTCAGGCCGCTGGCTTTTTCCAAAGCCGGGGCCAGGAACGCCAAAGAAAAGTCGGTGTTTTTTTCTCCTTTGGGGCGACCGAAGTGGGAGGCAACAACGGCTTTACCGCCTTTGCTCACGATTTCTTTTAAGGTCGGAACAAAACGATCAATTCGTGTCATATCCGTGATTTGGCCGTCTTTGGCCGGAACGTTTAAATCGGCGCGGATAAAGACCGTCTTACCGTTAAAATCAAAATCATTTAAAGTTTTAAATTGCATGTCATTCTCCTTTTCTGTTGAAATGCTGTCTTTTTGTGTAGCAAAAAGAAGGGCAAAAAGCAAGGAAAAAAGAAAGAAAAAACAGGATATGTGTTATGAATAACCACGTCAACGGGAGATTAACATATCAAAATCCCCGGTATATTTCCGGGGAAGATGACGTGTTTCAAAGACATGTGTTGCAACGGGTTATTTTTTATTTTCCGAAAATTGGAAGGCCGCACTTTTCCGTTCTAATTCTTGGGTTAATGCGGGAACACTGCCGCCGTTCGCTTGTAAGAACGAACTGTATTCATTCCGATAGCTCATAGCCATACTGACGCCTTCAACAATGATATCGATGATACGGAAACCGTCTTTTTTCTTCCGAAGGCGCCAGATAACTTCAACCGGCGGATTATTTTGAATTTGGCTGTCGACATATAATTGATTGCCTTCGGCATTACGGGTGCCGGTAAAGATAATTTGTTGGCCGGTATACATATCAAACCGATCGGCCCATGTCTTGGTGGTAAAATCGATAAAGGCCGTCAAAAAAGCGTCCCGTTCGGCCGGTGTGGCTTTACGCCAATAAATGCCCAGAACGAATTGGCCGATACTTTTTAAATCCAACGCTGCGGTAAATTCTTTTCGGAATTCCGTCAGTTTATCTTCGGTGGATTCTTGTGTTGTTAGCACGTTTTCAATAATTTTGTCTGTCAGATTATTCACGAATTCAATTGACGGATCGGCCGCCTGTGCGGCACAGGTCCATATCATGATTCCACAAATTAATGCATAAAATTTTTTCATTGCTGACTCCTTTTATTCTTCCTCTTCAAATTCATCATCCGGAAAGGCAAAATCATAGGCCGGTGCTTCCTCTTCGTGTGTTTTGCCCAAGAGTGTATCAATTTCTTTTTTCCGGTTTTGTTGGGACATACTGCGCAAAGTCGCGTAAAAATCCGTTGATGATTTGCGTAGTGTCTCCATTAAATCGTTGACGTTATCCCGTGTTCGAAAAGCATCTATGCTTTGGCGGGCGTAAATCAGGCCACGTTCATGGTACAAAAGCCAATCGACCGGTGTCAGGACGGAATCGACCCCCATACCGACGGTATCGCGAACATTGGACGGACCGATGAGTGGCAAGACCAGATAGGGACCGCCGTTTTCAACGCCCCAAACAGCCAGTGTTTCGCCAAAGTCACGTTTTACAACGGGAATATTCATATGTGAAGCCGTATCAAACAGGCCGAAAAATCCCCAGAACGTGTTGGCGGCAAAGCGTTTGACAATGGTGCCGGCCGCAGTCCCGTCCCCTTGCATCAAGGCATTAGCCAAATACAGCGGTTGTTTCAGATTAGAAAAGAAATTGTTGATTCCTTGCCGTACCGGGGAGGGTAACACAAAGCGATATGTTTTGACGGCCGGCTCCAACACATATGTATCGGCCGCCATATTAAAACCAAAGATGGTTCGGTTCATCGGTTCCAACGGGTCGTTGTTGGCTTCATAGATTTTCAACTCTTCGGGATCGGTCGGACGTGTCGCACAGCCCGTTAACAAGGTACCGCAGCACAACAATATCAGAAAAAGCCTACGCATGTTTCGATGGCTCCTCTTGGGTTTGTTGGTTCGATTCTTGTCGATGTTTTTCCTGTTGCGCCAATTCGTCATAAATGGCGGGCAGGACTTCGTCGACGGTTTTAACGATTCGGAACAGATCGATTTGATGCGGGCGGACAAATCCTTCGCCGACCATTTCCAGCAACAATTTATACAGCATATCAAAGAAACCGGCAATGTTGACAAGAATAATGGGTTGTGTACTGATACCCAATTGTCGCAGCGTCAACATTTCGAACAATTCATCCATTGTACCGAACCCGCCCGGAAGGATGCAAATGGCGTCGGCTTGTTTCGTCATGGATACTTTACGATCGGCCAATGTGTGCCAAACCTCGGTTTTCCTGATTTTACTCATGACCAAATCAGGGCGTTCCATGGCGTAGAGAGATTGAATGGTGGCACCGATTACATACCCGTCATTATCCAACGCGCCGTCGGCGACCGCGCGCATGACCCCGGTTCCGCCCGCTCCGTAAATTAATTTAATATTATTTTTGGCCAAAATAGTGCCGAGTTTATAGGCTTCTTCCGTATAAACGGCACGACGACCGGCGGACCCTCCGCAAAAAACGACAACGGATTTCAATTGGCTCATTTTTTTCCTTGCTTTTCAAAAATAATTTGGTTAAATTGACTATTGATAACAGTTTTAGCGGGTTAATCCGAAAAGGTCAAGACAAAAAAAGGAAGCCGGATGAAAAAAATATATTTGATTGCCCTGATGATGTTGTTCGCGCCTGTCGTGGCGGCTCAGGAACCAGAAGTACCTTTGTTTGATGATACGACACCGAATTTAGGGCGAAATGCCAAACCGTTGGATTCTATCGTGTTGACACCGGCTCCGTTGCCGCCCGTTCGGGTTTCTTTGAACAACGAAAAAAAGCCGGCACCGGTTTCTCAATCAACGCCCCCGGCCAAGGTGTCTGATCCGCTTTCAACACCGGGGGCGCGTACTGTTCCCATTACGATAGATCGGGATGTATCCGATGCGACGGCGGCGGATTTAGCGGCCAGATTGCAGGCTGAAATTGCGCGGACACGGGCGGAAAAAGAATCAAAAACGGAGCAAGTCGAGAATGCCGGACAGCCGTCGGTTGCGTCGGATGTGGTTGAGGTGCCGCCTCAAAAAACAGCGGAAACGCCGGATTTGGAAGGGTTGTTTGCCAAAATACATGATGTTTACACATTTGATATTGCCGGATTTATGTTGGGAATGACGCCGGACGAAATTGCGGATGCGGCGGAAGAGGCCGGATATCGGGTGACAAAAGTGGAACGTGGAATTCCCTTGTTCCGGACATCTTTTTATGAACAAAATTGTCGGGATGCGCGGGTATATCGACCGGAACAGATTCGGCGGTGTATTATCAATCAGGCGTTATCGGATGAGGTATATTACGTATCCAGTTTAACGCTATCCAGGAAAGCGACGAAGGAGTATGTGCAGATTTTATTCACGTCACCGGCCACAGACAACGTTGCGTATAAAATATACTATGAAAACAAAGGGGATAATTCATTGAATTTTACACGTCGGAATTTGGCTAAAAAATTGCGGCGTAAAGAGGCTTTTTGGAATTTAATGTTTGAAACATACGGATTGCCGGACGATAGCGAAAAACTGATTTGGGGGGATCCGGACAAAGCCTATATGCAGGCAATGATGCAAGGGTCGAATTACAATGCTTACATTGTTATGGAAGACAAAGATTTATTCGATCGTGATTATTTTGATGCCGAAGATCAGGCCAAAGATTTACAATACCGTCACTCATTTACATTTGCGCCGGCGGAGGAGTGATCAATGGCTGACGATTTATCGCGGTATTTGATCAATTATACGGAACGGGCACGGGACGGTTTGTTGACGGCTTTGGTCGGTCGTGAAACGGAGCTGGAACGATTGTTGCATATTTTGCTTCGTCGGACGAAACACAATCCGGTGGTTGTCGGGCCGGCCGGTATCGGTAAAACGGCTTTGATTGAAGGGCTGATTACTTTTATGGCTTCTGAAAACGCGCCCGAATATTTACAACAGAAACAGGTCGTAGGATTAGATGTGGCTCAGATGATGTTGGATGCCGTATCGGAAGATGCCTATGCCGAGTTGGTTAAGCAGGTTATGCAGATTGTCATTGCCAGTGACCATCGGATGGTTTTGTATTTAAAAGACATCAGCTTTTTGGTTAATGTGGATACCAATCCGGAAAATAAGGAGCCTGCCAAGTTTTTAAAATTGTCTTTATTGGCCGATCAGGTTGATTGTATTATTGAAACGGATACGATGCATTATGTCGGGGCGATGGAAAAAGACACAGCCGTTATGGGGTGTGTTCAGTCGTTGTTATTGGAAGAGCCGTCGTTGGATGAAAGCATTCAAATTACCGAAGCGCGTAAGCAGGTTTTTGAGGATCATTACGGGGTTGTTATTCCGGCGGAAACGGTACGGGCGGCCTGTCAGTTGACGGGACGGTATATTAAACAACGTGCTTTTCCGGAAAAGGCTTTGGATTTGTTGGATGATTCGGCCAGTTTGTTGATGATGGATATGGCAAAGGGGGTCGTTGATCCGACGCATAACGTTGTGACGCCGGCGTTTTGTCAGCGAACAATTGCGGATTGGACGGGCATTCCGGTGGAAAAGGTGGATGCCGAAGATAAGCAACGATTGGCACACGCCGAAGATATTTTACGGCAACGGGTTGTGGGGCAGGATAATGCCGTTAAAGTGGTAGCCGATGCGTTGCGACGTGCGCGATCCGGATTACAGGATCCGAATCGCCCGATCGGATCGTTCCTGTTTATCGGTACGACCGGTGTCGGTAAGACCGAATTGGCTAAGTCTTTGGCTGATTTTATGTTTAATGACGAAACGGCATTGTTGCGTTTGGATATGTCCGAATATATGGAACGGACATCCGTGGCACGATTAATCGGACCGCCGCCGGGGACGCCGGGTTTTGAGCAAGGCGGTTTGTTGACGGAATCGGTACGGTTGAAACCGTTTCAAGTTGTGTTGTTTGATGAAATTGAAAAGGCGCATTTGGATATTTTAAACCTGATGTTGCAATTGTTGGATGAAGGACGTTTGACGGACAGTAAAGGTGTGACGGTTGATTTCCGGAATACGATTATTATTTTGACGTCCAATGTCGGGGCTAATTTACCGAGCTATCAGCGCGTTGAACGGTTGACGGAATACTTCCGGCCGGAATTTTTAAACCGTTTGGACGATATTGTGTCGTTCCATCAGTTAAAAGAAGAACATTTGCGGGCCATTGTTGACATTCATTTGAATAAATTGTTAAAGCGGGCCAAAGCGGTCGGATTGAATATCATTGTGGATGATAAAGCCAAAGATTGGTTTGTGGATGAAGTCTTTACCTCTAAATTCGGGGTGCGGGCTTTGAAACGACTAATCCAAGAGCAGGTGGAAAATCCCTTGTCTTTATTGATTATGCAAGAACGGATTAAGGCCGGTCAGGATGTATTTTTGCGGGTTGATCCGGCTTCGCGGCGAAAATTACAGGTTTTGGCGCGGACCGTTAAAACAATGCAACAGGAAGAGATGATTGCCGTCAGCGGTGGTTCTTCGGTACCGGAGGAAGAAGAGGCGGGGATAACGGAACAGTCTGAAACTTCGGAAACACCGGCGGATGATCCGAATGCGGAGGATGAAGTGACCATTGTGCCAAAGCCGACGGAGAACGATGGTGCCTTATCCTTAAATGATGTTTTGGCTAATCCCAAGTTGGTATTACAACCGGATTCTTTTACCGATACAGACGATGTTTAATAATTTCCCATTAGCTCAGAGTTTATTGGATTGGTATGCGTCAAACGGGCGGGAGATGCCGTGGCGTGTACGGGGTGGCGCGCATTCCGATCCGTATGCCGTTTGGATTTCGGAAATTATGTTACAACAAACAACGGTTCGAACGGTTGAGGCGTATTTCATTCGGTGGATGAATCGATTCCCGACGATTCAAAGTCTGGCTGCGGCCGATATCCATGATGTGTTATTGGCGTGGCAGGGGCTTGGGTATTATACGCGGGCTAAAAAAGTTCATGAATGTGCCAAAGTTGTCGTGGATCAGTATGGCGGAGAGTTTCCGGCCGATCGGGAAACATTGTTGACGTTACCGGGAATCGGACCGTATACGGCTTCAAGTATTTGTTGCTTTGCTTTTAATTTGCCGGAAACGGTTGTGGACGGGAATGTGATTCGGGTTATTGCCCGGTTGCACGGATTAACGCATGCGGTGACAAAGGATGAGATTTATGAATTGGCCAGACAAATTACACCGGCACATGCCGGTGCCGATTATGCGTCGGCCATCATGGATTTGGGGGCTTTGGTGTGTACGGCGGGGCGGCCGGCCTGTTTGATGTGTCCGTGGTCGCATGTATGTCGGGCGTATCACATGGGGAATGCGACGCAGATTCCGTTGATTAATAAGCCAAAGCGCGCTGTACGTCAAGGGATTGTTTATTTAATTCGGAATCAACGCGGGGCATATTTTATTCGGATTCGTCCCGGAAAAGGGTTGTTGTCGGGGTTATATGAATTTCCGTGGATTTATGATGAAGAATCCCCTTTGTATCCGGTAAAACCCGATGCCTCGGCGGAACAGATCTCTCATGTCTTTACGCATTTTAATTTAACATTACGGTTTCAATATGTGGAAGCCGAAGAGGCTCCTTTTCCGGACGGCATTTTTGTTCTGCCGTCGGATTTTAAACAGTATCCTTTTTCAACACTGATGCGTAAAGTCATTAAGCGATTGCCGCGTTAATCTTCTGCGATGATGTCATCAAAGATAACGGGCAATTTTTCTTGAAAAGCAATCAGTAGTTTTTTCATAATCCGACGAACGGTCGGATGAGCGGCTTTGGCTGTCCGCAGTTTAAAGATATGACGCCATTCGCGCAGGTTGGCGGTCATAATGACAGAAGCCCGGGTTGAATGTGGCAACAGCATCCGGCAAACGTCAGCTTTATAGCCTTGCGCAGCCAAAGTATTGTAGGCTGTTTCAATGTTGTGCATACATTGCAGCCAGACATTATAGGCTTCTGTCCCCGGTGTGAGTTCGGGCGGTTCCATAACGGTTATTTCCGATCCGAATTTGCCTTTGCTGTAATTGCAATAGCGGGTACTTTCGATCGCAAAACTGGCGATTCGGTGGCGGGTCAGATCTTTATAAACACCGATGTCGGTGGTCAATCGGACGGTAATGGCAAAATGTTCCAGCATGGCTTCGTGTTTTAATTCGATAATTTTGCGAATCATTTTTTCGGCCGAACCGGGTTCGATTTTATCTTCGGATTTATAACAGTTGCGAATACATAACTCCAAATGTTTTAAAATAGTCGGTGCGTCAATGGGAGTTAAGATTTCAATAGCGTCCGGAACGATTTTTACCATGGGATTCTCCTTTCGTTAATATCCTTATATGTGTCGTATTCGGGGGGTGTTGTCAAGCGAAAAAACAGTCGTGGAAAATAATGTCGGAAATTCGTAAATTCCCCTTGATTTTTTAACGAAAATATGCCTAAATAGAGCCTGATTTTCGTCATAAATTATTTGTAAAGGAGAAAACTATTATGACAGTACGTGTTGCTATTAACGGTTTCGGCCGCATCGGCCGCCTGGTGTTTCAGGCCATTACGGAACAAGGCCTGTTGGGCAAAGGCATTGATGTTGTCGCCGTAGTCGATATGAGCACTGATGCGAAGTATTTCGCTTATCAATTAAAGTATGATTCCGTCCACGGTAAGATGAAAGCCGATATCACGACGAAAAAGTCGGATGCGTCTTTGGCGGAAGATGATATTTTGGTCGTGAACGGTAATGAAGTAAAATGTTTGATGGCTCAACGGGATTTGACAACGATGCCGTGGAAAGATTTGGCCATTGATTATGTGATCGAATCCACAGGTTTGTTCACGGATTCCGAAAAAGCTAAGGCTCACTTAACGGCCGGTGCCAAGCGCGTTGTGATTTCCGCGCCGGGTAAAGGTGAAGTGAAGACAATGGTTTTCGGCGTGAATGAAAATGAATTTGATCCGTCGGCTCACACAATCGTGTCCAACGCTTCTTGCACAACGAACTGCTTGGCTCCGTTGGTTCATGTTTTGATTAAGGAAGGTATCGGTGTCGAAACCGGTTTGATGACGACGATTCACTCGTACACAGCGACGCAAAAAACGGTTGACGGCCCGTCGAAAAAAGATTGGCGTGGTGGCCGTGCGGCGGCGATTAACATCATTCCGTCCACAACGGGTGCGGCGAAGGCCGTCGGTGAAGTGTTGCCGTCCGTTAAAGGCAAATTGACGGGTATGTCTTTCCGCGTGCCGACAGCCGATGTTTCCGCCGTTGATTTGACGTTTGTGGCGGCTCGGGACACCAGCATTGAAGAAATCGACAGCTTGTTGAAAAAAGCGGCCGATACGTATTTGAAAGGGACGTTGGGATACACGGATGAAGAATTGGTTTCGACCGACTTTATCAATGATTCTCACGCCAGCATTTATGATTCTTTGGCCACGTTGCAAAACAATCTGAAAGGCGAAAAACGCATGTTTAAGATTGTTTCCTGGTACGATAACGAATGGGGCTATTCAAACGCTTTGGTTCGTATGGTCAAACACATGGCGACAAAAGACGGGTATTTGGCTTAATCCGATATCGGTCAAGATGAAAAACACCCCGAATCGGGGTGTTTTTTTGTGGCAATTGTTGGACATATCAATAAAAAAAGAGAGGTTGGGAACCTCTCTTTTACCGTATTATGCTTTTCGTTTTGTTTTGGGGGATAAATCCGCCGTGCAAAACGGGCATTTAACGGCTTCAAGCGGAATGTCGGAACAACAGTACGGACACTTTTTCGTTGTCGGTGTCGGCGTGGTTGTTTCCTCTTTGGCTTCCAATTTTGCCTGTAATGAATTCATGCCTTTAATGAGCATAAAGACGGCGAAAGCAACGATAATAAAGCTGATAATCGTATTCAGGAACGTACCGATATTTAACGTGACGGCACCGGCGGCTTTGGCAGCCTCCAATGAAACATACGGACCGGCCGTTTCCGCCCCGTTTTTCAGGACGACGAACAGGTTGGCAAAGTCGATTTTGCCCAGTAGAATGCCGAGTGGCGGCATAATAATGTCTTTAACCAAAGAATCGACAATCTTGCCGAACGCGGTCCCGATAATGATACCGACGGCCATATCCATGACATTACCGCGCATGGCAAATTTTTTAAATTCAGTTAACATATTTTTTAACATATGGATTCTCCTTAGAAAATATTAAATAAATCACGATAGCCGAGAGAGAGGCCTATCATAAAGTTGCTGCCCGATACATCGGCTTGGCGGGATTTTCCGAGACGATAAGAAACATAGGGACCGAAGGTTAATGTATCGGTCAGGTTTACGTCCATTCGGGCGGTTGCTTTTAAATCATACGTCAGATCTTCGCCGACATATTGGCTGAATGACAGATAATCCCGATAGTAACCGTCTGTTGAAAAGCGCACGCCTTCCCGAATATCGTATTCAACCCGCCATCCGAGTTCAAGGGCGCTTTTACTGACATGCTCGGAATAGGTCATATCGTATTCATAAACACCGGCCACATACAGGTCTTTGATAATATCGCCGTTAAATACCTTAATACCGGCTTTGGCGCGGGCGATTTTGGTTCGCGGAGCATCCTGATTATCCGTAAATTCGGTTTGATAACCGACGTTGGCCATCGGGCCGATATCCAGATCATAGGCTTTCCATAATTTATGGGTATATTCGGATGTCAATAAAATTTGGTCTGCCGTTTCATTGGTGTCGGCGGGTTCGTCAACCGGTTTGAGTTTGGTTTTCCCGTATTCCATGAATAAAGCGTTATTCCATTGCATATTTTCACGTTCGTATTCCAATACGCCGTCAAAAACGCCTTTAATAACGGTTTGACTGTCCGAATTGAATTGAGAAACAGGAGAGTCTTTGTATTCGCGGGCATGGGATACATCCGTGGACGACATTTCAAGGCCAAGTCGGCGCAGATTGAATTTGAGGGTTCCCGTGCTGGGCGGGGCAAAGTTATTTGCGTTATCGGTTGGGGCAGCCATAGCCGGAGCCGTTAACAGAAGGGTGCCTAAAAGTAAGGCATATTTAGATAGCATAAAATTCCTTTCGTTTTGTGGAGGTTAAAATAGGTATCGAATATTGAAACTACCAGTATGGTTGCTGTAATCCGATTTGATCAGGCCGGAGTAGGATAAACCGATATCCAGACGTTGATCAATGCTTAAACCCAAGCGGAGAGTTGCTTCCCCGCCGAGGCGTTCTATATTGTCCCCGGTAACGGTATAACGGAGGTTGTCCCCGAGGACAGCGGTTGTTTCGATATCATCTTGCAAAATATCGTACAACGCCGCGATACCGGCTTCAAAACGCAGGCTGCTCATCTTTAAAACCGGATATTCGATATCGTATTTTAAGCCGGCGGAGGCGGTTAATATCTGGTATGTTTCACCTTCTATTTTTTGGCCGGCCGTATCGGTATAATCATCTTGGGTTATATGGTAATAACGCAAGCCGAAAGTTGGGATGAAATCGCCGCTGAAACTCTGACCGCGTTCTCCAAAGCGTAAATGACCGAGGTTATAACCCCAGGTACTATGGGCGGCGATGGTTTGTGTATCGAAAGAATCGGTGACGGGAATATCCGCAACACGGCGGCTTTCGTCGTATTGTGTCAGACCATAGGTCAGCAACAGGCGCCAGAAAAGGTTATCCGGTTGATAGTCCATATAGAGCATGGCGGTATGGGTATCGGCATCAAAATCCCGATAGTCGGTGGAAATATCCGATTGGGTATAGGCGTATCCGATACCGAACCGGAAGCCGAGGCGCGGACGTGAATCCAAGCCGACGGCTATGGTTTTATTGTTGCCGTCAAAAGCGGTACTCCCCGAATAATCTGTTTTGTCATAAGCCGCATCAGCCCACAAGGCGGTGCCGCGAGTCGGTACTTTGTCGTGGTATGCCTTGGCCCGTGTTTTAAAAAATGAGGATGTATGCCGCATCCGGGCATCAATCATATGATCTAATTGGCGCGTAATGTTGACGGCCTGACTTGTTAAAACAGGCGCGGTTGTCGGTGCCAAAGCCGACAGAGCCGTATTAAAAGCGTGAGAATCGGGTGCCGTAATACCGAGGGCATCCAATTGGTTCAGAACGGCCTGTCCTGTTGTGGTGGTCGGTTGATTCAATTCATCCAACCAGGCATCGGCAACGGCGCAATTATTACCGGTGGTACAGGCCAATTTGATCGCTTCAATATTTAATAAATTGGTATCGTCAAACCAGGCAAAATATTTACGGCCGACACGCCATTTTTCGCCTAAAATATCGGCCAGTGTTTGATCATTCCCAAGGGTAATGGTGTCTGCCGAGAAAATATCAAATTGTGCGGTTTGACCTTGATCAATTGTTCCGCGGGCAATGGAAATTTGTAAGCTGTCTGCGGACAATTGGTCGAAGGAGAGGGTTCCGTCGCCGGCTTCCGTTGTCGCGTTCAATCGGCCGTAGGTGTTCAGGTTATCGATAGACAATGCCAGTTTTGCGTTGGCGGCGAATGAAATTTGATTGTTTTGTACGGTTGTTGTTCCGATATTCAGGATACTGCCGTCGGTAACGGTTGTTGTCCCCGTTCCGGTCAGGCCACCATTCAGTGTGGTTGTTCCGCTAATGGTTAGGGTTCCGTCGTTATGAATATCATTTGCCGTTCCCAGAAGGGCGGTATTACCGCTAAAAGTATTTGTGCCGGACAAAGTTAAGGTGCCACTATTCCAAATGGCACCGCCGGTAGTTGCCGTATTATCGGTAAAGGTTGAATCGGTCAGTGTTGCCGTGCCGGCATTATATAAGGCACCGCCTTCGGATCCGGCCGAATTGTTATTAAAGACGGTTTGATTCAATGTTAAAGTGCCGGTGGCGTCGTTATAAATGGCTCCGCCGCGACCGGTATTTTCCGTATCGGCGGCCACAGTTGTGACGTTACCGGTAAAAGAGGTGTTGTTAGCGGTGAGGGTTCCGCTGTTCCAAATGGCGCCACCGTTACCGGACCCGGTGACACCTTCCCCGGCCGTGGCCGTATTATGTTGTAAAATGGCATTGTTCAGTGTTGTTGTGCCGGCATTGTGGATGGCTCCGCCGTTTGCGGTTGTATCCGTGTTGGCCGTTGTAGCGGCGTTGCCGGACATTGTTATATTGTCCAAATTAAGTGTTCCGCCGGTTTGTGTCATAAAGGCGGTATCAAATCCCTGCCAAGAGGCGGCATTTTTAACGGTCAGTATTTGTGCGTTCCCGATAGCAATCCCCGACAAATAAGTCGGCATGCCTTCGGTATCCGACATAGGGGATCCGATGACCGAAAAACCGGCAAAATCCGCCGTCAATTCGGTCGGTTTCATGGTGCCGATACTGCCGACATATCCTTCCCCGTCCGACCAATAGTAAATCGTGTCATCGGCCGTGGCCGTATAGGTGTTTTCCGTTCCTTGCAATGCCCCTAATAATCCCGGTAAAACGATCGGATCGGTCGTATCGGTTTCTTGTGCCGAAGTAATCATCGGTGTTAGAGCAAAAAGACCGGCCGTCAGATATGTTGTCAATGAAGTCATGAAAAAGCCTCCTGTTCACAATAAACCTTAGTTGAGAATTATCCTACAAAGATATGATTTTTTTGTCAACCGTCCCACTGCTAAAAAACGGTTTTATTTCATGAAAAATCGTGATATGATATTCGCATGGAACAGAATAACATTTGGGTGAAGCGTAACGGTGCCGTTTTAACGATATCGATTCGGGTAACACCGCGGGCGCGGCGAAGTCGGATTGAAGGCATTTGGAACGGAACTCATGTGCGGATTGCTTTACAGGCACCACCGGTGGATGGACAGGCGAATGTGGCGGTAACGGCTTTTTTGGCGGCATTAACCGGCGTGCGAAAAGGGGATGTGGATTTGTTGAGCGGGGCGACGGGCCGTTGCAAAATCATACGGATAATATATCCTTCCGATACAGCGGCGGAAGCGGCAGCGGTTTTGTTAACTCAGATGGCGAATGAGGCCTGATAATATTGATACGGTACTTATGGCGTACGGTTGATTAGGCAGCCGACAGGGGCGTGATCCGATGTTTTGGGCCATCCGCGAACATCTTTGTAAATACAGGCATTTTGAACGGCGGATGATATGTCTTGTGAAACGAACAGATAGTCCAAAAGCATGCCGTTATTTTTAGGCCAGGCCCCCATTTGAAAGTCCCAGAAGGAGTAAGTGTGCGGCTCCGGACAAAACCGGCGAATCAGGTTATCAAGCGGTAACTGTGTCAGATCGGCAAAATCGGCGCGAACAGACGGCAGCATCAGGGCGTTGGTGCGATATGCCTCCGGATTATAGACATCGCTATCCCGTTCGATGACGTTAAAATCACCGCCTAAAATCAGGGATCGACCGGTGCGCAGTAAACCGGCGACATGTGTGGTTAACGCTTTCATCCAACGGTGTTTGTAAGCCAGACGGGAGGTATCATTCGGGTCTTTTTCCGGTGGATTGCCGTTGGGGACATAGACGCAAATCAATGTCAGACCATCGGCGGTATCGGCTTGGATAAAACGCGCCTGAATCCCATCTTCATCGGATAAGCCGGGCAATGTTGTGATAACGTCGGACAGAGGTTTACGTGTCAGGATGGCAACACCGTTAAAGCCTTTTTGTCCCGACAAAACGGCTTGGTATCCGGCGAGTTGACAATCCATAAAGGGGAATGTTTCCGTGGTAGCCTTAATTTCCTGTAAAAAGACGATATCGGGGGATTCTTGTTGCAACAAGGTTGTCAATGCCGACCAACGGGCGCGGACGGAGGCAACATTCCATGAAATAATTTTTTGCATTTTTAAATATCCTGTGTTAAGTTAACGATATGAAGTATATTTTTGTGTTATTAACAGTATCGTTGTTTTTGGGGCAAAAGGCAAATGCTTTTTGCGAATCGGCAGATACACAGATTGTTTTGGAGGCGGATCCCGGTGTTGTGGAATACCACAATGATTTGTCGCGCCGTGAATTTTTAACGTTTGCCGGAACAAAGGCTTCACCGAATACGCTTGGTTTGACGGTGGCTCGGTTAAATGTGAGCGGACACGGGGATCCTTTTCTTGTTCAAGACGGGATAAAGGCTTGTGTCGGACTGCATAAAATTCGGGTTAAAATCGGGTATGATATGTTGGATGTTTATATTGATAAAAAGTATCGCCCCGGCACATGTGAGTATCGGGTTGTTAAGGATCATGAAGATTATCACGTCCGGGTGGCCAAAGAAGCGGTTTACTTTTTTCGACCGGATGTGGAAAAAGCTCTTCGCCGTGCCGTTAATCGCTTGAAACCGGTCGTTGTTCGGAGTCAGGCCGAAGTTCAGCCGGCTTTTGAAAAACAGTTTCAGCAGGTTATGGACGAAGTTCGTCCCGTTATTCAACATATCAATGATAAAATTGCCGAAAAAAATTACGAAATTGATACACCGGAATCGTACCGGGAAACAACGGCGTTATGTTCGCATTGGTAGTTTAGAAAAAGTGGCGGAAGTTCAGGCGCAGGGTGTTTGTGGTGTGCTTATTCGTTTGTTGCCAATCATAAGAAAGGCCGATTCCCCAGTTGCGGGCGATGTTATAGACGACTTCCGATGTGACCGTGGTTTGATTCAGGTACCAGTTATCCGAAAACAGGCGTTCGGCACTGACTTTGATTTGTGCGTCGGGCAGATAGGCCAGAAAACCGGTTTCGGCGCCGATACCGATGCCTATATTGTGGGGTAAAATGCCGCCGTATTGCAGGGTTGTTTTGCCAAAACCGAAGGTGAATATGTGTGGGTAGATTTCAAAGCTGACACCCGAACCGCCGGACAGAACGCCGGTCATGCCTTCACGATCCGTTTGCGGGTTCCAAATTCGGCGAATATCGGCTTTGATTTGATAGGAAATCGGATGAAACAACGGTGTGCGCGGTGAAACGGAGTAGATATTCACGATATCCAGTTGTTGCAAAACCAGTTTGTTTCGTTGTGTATAATAGCGGAGTGTCGTATTTAAAAAGTTAATTTCCGAACCGGGTAAAAGGCCGTCCGGTTGCTCTGTCAGGGAATGGTAGGCCGGCCGGAATGATATTTCCTGAAAGCTGTGGCCGCGTTCCCATCCTTGTGCTACCAATAATCGTTTAGCATCATGTGCCGTCAGCGGGGAGGGCGTTGTTATGGTTTCGGTCGATTGTGTTGTCGGTAGGGCGCGGCGTTCTTTTAACAGACGGAATGACCGCCGGCGGTAATCATCCAACGGAATGGTTTGGGCCTCCCATTGATATTGTGTGTATTCATAGGCGGTTTCAAGGACGGCAGCCTGCTCCGTCGGGGATAGGGTATTCGTCAGGGTTTCATTTTGTAAAAAAGTCAGTAATGCTTTTTTCTGCCTTTTATCCAATCGGTTATAGGATGCGGCGATTCTTTTTTGACGGGAAGGGCGATATTGAACGTGATCGACTAACCCCGGTCGTTCGGCAACGGCTTTCAAGGTGTCCAGCGGAATGGTTTGTGCCGGAAAATCATCGGCCAAGCGGGCCGTCGGGCGAACGGCATCAAGGGTTTCCATCAGTAGGTAGGAACAGTTTTCCGTAAAGAAAAAATATCGCGTTCGTGTATGTCCCAATTCCCATAAATGAGCGACAAAGCGATCTTGTTCCGTCGGTGTCAGGTTGAGGTGAAACTCCCAAATATCCCGATTTTCGATATTGTTGTAAGTATTGATGACGGAGTAATAGGGTTTAACCGTAAAGCCGCCCTGATACCCGCCGGTTAAGCCCAATACGGCGAACAGAACACCGTTTTCGTCAGGTGAAACAAAGGCGCCGTAATTAACCCCGTGAGCGACAAGTTGTGTCCGGCCTTCGGGAATATCAATCCGCATTAACGTATGACCGAACAAAGAGGCCGGATTGTTCATATACGCGTCCGTGTACAATAGGGTCAGACCGGCGGGATTCAGGTCTTTACGAAATTGAATATATTCCGGGCAATCGGGAAAGGCTTTTTGAATCAGGTGATTGTCTTGTAAAAAACGATATCGTGCGGGGAACAGGCATTGTTTTTGTGTATCGGTTCCCATGAATAAATCACGGGTTGCCTGTAATTCGGCCGCCGGATTTGTTTTACCGTCCGGTGCCAAAAAGAATTCTTCGGAATCAATGGTGCTTTTAACGCCGCCGAACAGGGTCGGCCGATAATGTACCAACGCATGCCATTGCGGATCATCAAACAAATGTGTGTTGCCGTCGATTTCGGCAGCCTTTGTCGGACGAATCGTCAGACACAAAAACAGAGCTATCGTTATATAACGAAAAGCTCTGTTTCGCATCATGGTAATCCGATTACGCTTGAACGTTTAACAGATCCATCAGGTTGGCGGCAACCGTGATGACTTCCGTATTTTCATTCGGGAATAACGTATCGAAATTTGCCTGAGAAACGGCGGCCACTTTTTCAACCGGAACACCGAGAATGCCGGCAACGGCGTGCAATGTTTCCCCTTGTCCGCGGGAAGCGTCAAAAGCATATTGTTCCATGTTGTTTTCCAAGAACGTTAAGAGCATACGACCTGTTCCGCCGGTAATACGACCGTTCGGGTCACATCCCATGGTGCCGGTTGTAATACCGAATGTTTGTGTTCCGAATGTACCGTTTGTTGTGACGGCTAAAATTTGCGGGCCGGGACCTTTTTGGCCGCGCCAAATCATACTGCCTAAACCGCAACCGGTACTGTCTACGGCGCCGGCCGTTGTGGAAAGCATTGCTAATGCCGCTACGGCAACAGATGTCAGAATTATTTTTTTCATGTTGACTCCTTTTTTTACTTAATACCCGATCAGCATACAAGAGTATTTTTCGAAATGCAAGAAAAAACGCCGCAAAAGCGGCGCGTATTATCTGTTTTTTGATTAGCTGGCCAAACTTTCGAGGACAACGGTTCCTTTTTTTTGTCGTGCCAGTGTATATTGTTGCCGTAAAACATCGCGAACCCAATGCGGATTCGGGATTTTTTCCATATAAACCGATCCGGTTTTATCCGTCGAGTTAATGGCGATATTGCCGATGTTGGCCCAGATATCGATTAGGGATTGATCCGTCGCGCTGTCAACCACACGGAATAATTCGATTTCATCAACGCTTTTACTGAAAATCCCGGTAATGATAATCAGGCGTTGATTGGTTAAAACGTAGGAGCGAAAGATTCTTTTATAATAGAGGGCAATCGGAAAAATGCCGAGGGTAATGATTGTCAGAATCCAATACACGGGGTTATATTTGATATCGGCGATGGAGCCGGTGACGTTCCATAAAAATTCTTCATTCGGATTGATAATATTGCGGATGATATCATAATTTCTCATAATTAAATCCCTTTCATTGATAATATAGGTTCAGGTTAGCGCAAAAAAAATAAAAAAACAAGTTTTTCTTGTGCACGAAAATCAAAAAAACATACTCGGTTAGGTTAAAACGCATACGATTCTATTTATTTTATCAAAAAGGCGTTTTTACGCTGGACAACGGCAGTTTCGCACCCCAAAGTTTTTAATGCTTCAAATGATATTTTTAAGAAAGGAGAATCACATGAAGAAGTATTTGTTATCAACTTTGGCCGTTGCCGGTTTGATGGCTTGTGCCACGACTGTTTCTGCTGCCGAACCGCTCCGTGGTCCGTACGTGGTCGGCGAAGCCGGATATTCTTTCGGGACAAAAAACAATGATGATGCGGGTATCTTGGGTTTAGGAACCGGTTATCATATCAATGATTATCTGCGGACGGATTTAACGGTTTCTTACCGTGGTTGGGGTAAAGTTGACTTTAAGGAACCGGGGGCTAAAAAATCCGACGTTTGGTCGATTCCGGTTTTTGCAAACCTGTATGCTTCCTACCCGATTCACCAGATGTTTGATGTCTATGCAATGGGTGGTATCGGTATGGCTTGGAACAAGACAAAGAGCATTGAAAATGCCAAAGGCAGAACAAAAACCAATTTTGCATGGCAAATCGGTGCCGGTGTCGACTATGATATCAATGAATGCTGGTCTTTGGACTTAGGCTATCGGTATTCCGATTTGGGGAATGCGCGTGTAAAAGAATTGGATGGCTTCACAGGTCGTAATAAACAAGACATGCGTTCGCATGATGTGAAATTATCCGCCCGTTATTATTTCTAACAATAACGTGTGAGTCATAAAGAAACACCCTGTCGTCCGACGGGGTGTTTTCTTGTTGGTTTACGGTCGCCTTTATTTTAAAACAGCCAGAGCGGATTCCACGCCGGCGGTATCCCCGACGGACAGAATCGTCGCATCCGGTGCCATGCGCTTCATCAGCCCGGCAATGACTTTGCCGTTGCCGCATTCAATGAATGTATTGACGCCTTGCGTTGCCGTCATAAAGTGAGCCGATTCCGTCCAACGGACAGAGCCTGTCACCTGATCAACCAAACGGCGTTTGATATCGGCCGGATCGGAAACAAAATCAGCCGTAACGTTGGCTACCACCGGCGTGCGGGGAGTGTGAATGGTCAGGTCAGATAAGATTGCCTGCATTTTATCGGCGGCAGCTTGCATATACGGGCTGTGGAACGCGCCGGCAACCTGTAATTTAAGGGCACGTTTGGCACCCGCAGCCGTTGCGGCGGCAATTGCCCGATCGATAGCGTCGGTATGACCGCTGATGACAACCTGGCCGGGGCAGTTGTCGTTAGCAACAACAACCCGCGATTCGGTATCGGAAGCCTGTGTCACGATATCGCGAACCTGATCCATGGATAAGCCTAAAACAGCGGCCATGGCACCGGGGGCATTGGCACCGGCTTCGGCCATAGCCTGTCCCCGGGCGCGGAGTAAACGGGCCGTATCGGCAATAGACAGAGCCCCGGCCGCGCAAAGTGCCGTATATTCACCCAAGGAGTGACCGGCCATACATGTTGCGATGTCCGATAACGGGCGACCGAGTTCGGCTTCCATAGCGCGAACGGCGGCCATCCCGACAGCCATAATGGCCGGTTGGGCATTTTCCGTTTTGGTTAAGGCGGCCGAATCGCCGGAGAACATCAGTGTACTGAGCTTTTCATTCAGGGCATCGTCGACCTCTTCAAAGACGAGGCGGGCGGCTGCCATATTTTGATATAAATCCTGTCCCATGCCGATGCTTTGCGAACCTTGACCGGGAAATACGAATGCTGTTTTCATGTGTTATCCTTTATATTATTTGTGAAAAGATGAGTTATTATACATAAATCAGGTATAAAAAGAAACCTTTTTTTATGACATTTTTTTGATACTGTGCCTCGATAAAAAAAACAGAGGCGGAGACCTCTGTTTTTTGCACCGGTTGAAATTTAGCCGATAGCGGCCGTGTGGCAGTTGCAGATCGGGAAGTAGTTGAAAAGCAAGCTGAGAATCAAAACGGCCGAAACGGGAACAACGACTTTTTCAAACGGGAAATGAGCGTGACCGCCGTTGTGCGCCTTCATCCATTCATAGAATCGCATGGCGATAATGAATGTGCCGGCCCCCAAAATTGTGGCCAACAAAAACGAATCAATGTATAAAAAGCCGATCACGGACGGGTTGTAATGTAAATTGCCCATATACATAAAGCCGATGGAGGCAATGGACAATATCATTAACACATTGTCGCGTCCGTAAAAGTGCCAGTTTTTCTTATCAAACCAGCGAATCGCCCAGTATCCGATGATTGCCAACATGGCGCCGGCCCATACGCCGACAACGCAATCGTCAACGCCCAGTTTTTGCGCCAGAGATAAAGAAGTCCCGATGGCGACCGTGCAAACAACGCACGCCGGATTTGCCAAAGCGCGGGAAGCCAGGCCAAGTGTTCCTAAAAAAGATAATAATTTGAACATGATAACTCCTTTGTTTTACGAATAATCAATCACTACTGCGTCAACAATATATGACAATAATGATATATATTAAAAATGTCAACAGTTTTTTTATGCTGTTACATGGATGCAGACGTTATATGTAAATTTTGCCGAAAAAACAAGAAAAAAAAGAGGAGAGGGGGTAAAATAGTAGCCTGTGTATTGAATTAAAAACACATAATTGTCGCGCAGGCAATCTGATTAAATTTTTGTTGTGTATGTTTTTCAATGGGTTATTTTTTTATCGCATAATGATGGGTGAAAAAAATCAAAAAAAAAGATATAATCATATCAATGCATTATATCCTAAAAAGAGGTATATTTAATTTAAACTTCAATTTTTGGTAAAAAAAGTAATTGACTTTTGTAAGGTTGGAGTCGTAAAATTGACCCGAGTGCCTGAGAAGGCGGTAATTTTTTTAATACATAACATGTGAGGTGCCTTATGAAGTATTCTAATACAACTCTTCGCGAATTATCGGCCCAATACGGACGTATTTTGCGGAAATGTGCTTTATTCAACGCTATGGTTTTAATGGGAGTGGCTGTGGCAATGCCGGCTATGGCGGCTAATGAAGCCAAAATCGGGGATAATGAATATGCAACTTTGGCAGAAGCCATCCAAAGTGTTCAGGGAGGATCAAATAACGGTGCTGAAATTTCCGTGATAGCCGATGTTCCCGAGGGAAAAGGTGTTTCTGTTAAGAGTAATTCAGACTTTACGGTTGATTTCGGCGGCAACACATATACGGCCTATAAAGCTTCCGTCGGTTCGTCGGGGACTGAAACACAGGTATTTCAATTGTTAAAGGACAGTACTATTACCTTGAAAAACGGAACAGTGAACGTGGCTGATCCGACGGATGAAACCGGTAAATTTAAAATGGGGATTCAAAATTATTCTAATTTAACATTGGATCATATGGCCATAGACGGTTCAAACTTGCAGGGTTCAACGCCTTATACGGTTTCGAATAATAACGGTAATATTCTGATTAAAGATTCTAAAATTATTGCCAAAGAAGGTGGGTTTGCTTTTGATGTGTATTCATGGTAAAAAAATGGATACGGGGATGTTTCCGTAGCCGTTGAAAATTCCGATATTTCAGGCAAAATCGAAGTAACAACGGACGGTAGTGCCATCGGGGATTTAAAGCATGAGTTGACAATTACCGGCGGTGTTTTGGGTGCTGTCGAAAACGGTAGCAAGATATACAATGAAGGGACGTTGACTTTAAATAATGTCACGTTAGCGGGGAACAGTACAACCGGAAGCGGTGCTGCAATTTACAACAAAGCGACAAAGACCGCAACCGGTGAAGTTTCGGGACGCGGTATTGTCACGGTCAAAAATACACAGTTTAACGACAATACGGCCCAAGGGGCGGGCGGTGCGATTTACAACGAAACAAACGGTGGTATATCCTTAGTCGGAACCAATGTGTTCAGCGGTAATACGGCCGTAAATCAAGGTGGTGCCGTTTTTAACAACGGAACGATTTCGTTTGCCGGAACGACAGTCTTTGACGGTAATACGGCCACGGTTGGTGGGGCTATCTCACATGTTGATGCCGTCGGTGATTTAACAATTGGTGATGGAACTCGGTTTACGAATAACGAGGCCGATAATCAGGCCGGTGCGGTTCATATTCAACGTTCTAATGCCGTTTTGGGTAATAATGTTTATTTTGAAGGTAACTCCAGCGGTAATGGCGGGGAAGCCCATTCCGGTGGTGCGTTATATGTAGACAGCGATGCGGCAAAAGCAATTAAAACAACGGTTGGAACAGGGGCTCAATTCATTAGGAATACCTCCAGCAAATCGGCCGGTGCTATCTATAACTATCAAGCTAATGAAGAAGGTTCAAGCACGATTGAAGTCGGTGCCAATGCTTTATTTGATGGAAATACGGCGGCTGCTAACGGTGGTGCGATTGCCAACTATGGCGGCACGATGACGTTAGCCGGTGCGGAATTTAAAGGGAATACCGCCGATGCTTTGGGTGGTGCCATTTACAACGATAAAGATATGACGTTGGATGGTACATTCAGTTTTTCGGGCAATACGGACAGCACGGGTGCGAATGATATTCACAACGTTGGTAGCCTGACATTGGGTGGTGATATTACGTTAGATGGTGGTATTACCGGTGATGGTGATATTACATTCAAAGACGGGACGACGTTAAAATTGCAAAATGCTTGGGATGGTAGTGCTCCGAAGATTACGGCCGGTATGGTTCAAAATGATGGTGCAACATTAAATGTTGATTTGACAATTGCTAACGGGACCGAGGATGCAACCTATGCGTTTGTTGATGCGGAAACTTGGAATGGTGATGCGTTGGGTCTTTCCGACAGCATGACAAACAATACGTTGTATGATATTACGGCCGAAGACGGTTCTATCCGAGTTGTTAAAAAGGCTGCGGAAGAAGCAGCTGCTACCCTAGCCGAAGCCGGTATGACGGGTAATCAGACAAACGCTGTGTTGGCTATGACCGAAGCCGGTTCAACGGGGAATGATCAGGCCGATGCGTTGTTGAACAAAATCACGTCGGCGGCTCAAACCGGCGATGCGGCAACAGCCGGTGCGCTTGTCAATGAATTGCAACCGTTGGATGTGCCGATGGTTCAGGCCGTTGCAACCAACAATGCGGTGTTAAGTGCTGTGACGACGCGTATGGCTAATATCGGTTCTGCCGCTGCGGCCGTGGGGCGTTCGGGTGGTGATGGGCGTGTGTCCAAATTGTCGCCGTGGGTTGAAGGATTGTACAGCAAAACGCATAACTCGCAAGGTGCCGGATTTGATGCGTACAGCCAAGGCTTTGCGTTTGGTGCCGATACGGATCTGAATGAAGATTGGACCGTCGGTATCGGGTATGCCTATACGGCAACTGATATTAAGAACGCGGTTCGTAAGACCAATGTGTATGGTGATAACTACTTTGCCTATGCACAATATAAACCGTCCAACTGGTATGTGAATGCCGTGTTGAACTACGGTCATGCGAACTATAAAGAACAAGGCATGATGAACCACAAATACAATGTGGATACATATGGTGCTCAGGTCTTGACCGGATATGAATGGAACATCCTGAACAACTATGCCGGTGTTCGTTATACCTACATCGATACCGAAAAGTATAACAACGGTGTGACGGAAACGGATACAAAGCACGCTCAGGTTGCGACAGCCGTTATCGGTACGAAAGTCAGTAAAGACTTTACGGTCGGTAAGAATGTGGTCTTTAAACCGGAATTCCGTTTGGCCGGTACGTATGACTTTAAGTCCGATAATTCGACAGCGAATGTCAGCATTGTCGGTACGCCGGTCACGTATTCTGTGAATGCGAAGCGGTTGAGCCGTGCGGCGGTTGAAGCGGGCGTCGGGTTAACGGCGACTGTTCGGAATTTGGAATTGTCATTGAATTATGACGCTTCGTTCCGGTCCGAAAACAATACGCAAGCCGGTATGTTCAAGATTAAGTACAACTTCTAATCTGAACAGATAAAGTCAAAGCGCCCTCGGTTCGTGAAACCGGGGGCGTTTTATGTACGGAATTATTTGACAGTCTGTTGAAATATGCTACAATAAAAGTATAAAGCTTTTTTAAAAATACTGTCAAGAAATGCGGTGGAGGTATGCTCATGACAAAGATAAGAACAAAAACAAGAAGAAAAATTCGCGCGGCGCAACGGGAAGCGCAGGCTATAAAACACAGTGGTAAAAAGATTTTTCGAAAACAACAAAATGGGGCACAGACAAAGCCGAATGTAGGTCGTGTGGAACCGATGTTCTCTTTTCCGACGGAAACGATAACGGTACCGACACCGGACACGACAAGTATGACATGGACTTTTGAGCCGGAATTGAAAACCGAATCGGTGGTGCAACAACCTGAACGACAAGCGACTCCGGTTATGACTGCGGCAAAACAACCGGTTCGGGTGTCCCGTTCCGGCAAAAAACGGTCGACACGGCGGCGTGGTCGGGCTTCGGTTCGGCCCAAGGCGCAGGCGAAGACGGCACGGACAAAGACGGTGTTGCCGTTTACGGTGTTGGCTCCGGAAGGTAAGAATATCATTCGTCGCAAAGAGCCGGCCGTTGTTAAAACAAATATCAGCGGTCGAAAGCCGGCGTTACCTAAGACAGCGCGCCAGACGCAGCGAAAAGTCAAAAAAGAATTGGGACGACGGGATTTGATTTTGCAAGCGTACAAGCGTGAACGTGTTATTAACGGTGCCATTGAAACGTATCAAACGCGTGATGATATTGTGGCGCGGTTGTCCCAAATCATTAACGGTTCGGAGGGGGCTGTTTTAAACGCGGCGGATTTTATTTATCGGTATAATCAAACTTTCGGCAATTTGATTAAGTCGCTGCAACCCAAGAAGGAAGGGCGTCGTGAATATATCGGTGTCACGCGGGCGTATGCCAATCCGGAATATCAACGGTTGTTTAACGAATTGTCCGGACGACCGAGTGAGGCACCGGTAGATAAAAAAGAATTTAATGCGGCTTTCCGCGGAAAAACGGTCAAGGAGATGATGACCGGTTATCGTGGCGCAACACGTGATTTGGCCGGTAAACAGAAGAATGTGTCCATTCGAAAAATACGGGTAACGGTTCCGCCGCGTCCGAAAATTGTCATTAAGCGGCAAAAGAAAGCCGTTCAAAAGGTTGAAGCGCGAGAGGCTATGCCGAAGTTGTTGGCTCGTGCCCGTCCGCGTCAAATCATTGCACCGACAATTCCGACGCGTCGGGATTGGATGAACTTGGCCGGTCAGGCATTAAATCATTTTCCCACTTTGAAAAAAGCGGCCGTTCTTGCTGTTTTGGCAGGAACTGTGGCTTTTGGTGTTTTGGGGGCAACACGGGCCAATGGTACGCCGGATGTTGTGTCGAATCAAAGCGGACCGGCCGTGACACATGTCCAAAATGTTGCACCGACGACGCAAGCTGCCGAAATGACGCAAGCTGCGCCACAGGCGGAACAAGATGTTAAGGCTCCGGCGGATGTGGAGCAATCGGTGGAAGAAAGCAAGGCGACCGTATCGACCGAGCAAGCGGCACCGGATGTTGTTTCTGTGGATACGGGGGTTTCGGCGGAAGAAACGGCACCCGATACAACGGCTCCTGAAATAACGCCGGAAGAGGTGATCGGTTCGGAGGTTGCGACACCGACTGTTGCGGAAACCGTTGAACCGACTCCGGATGTGACACCGGTTGTAGCGCCGGATGCTTCGGCGGAACAAGAGGCCGAAAAGACAGAGCCGGCAACTGTGGTCAATCCGACCGTGACAGCACCTGAAACAGCAGGACCGGAAACGACGACTGTGACGGCGGAAGTTGCACCGGAAACGACGACTGCAACAGCAGAAGCGGAAGAACCGGGATTGATGGGCAAAATATTTGCGCGTAAAGACGGTAAGACCGGTTTAGCTGCGCTGAATCCGTTCGGTGATTTGACGCGGAACGCGCCGGAGGAGAGTGCCGAGGCGACAACACCGGAAGCTACGGCAGAAACGACACCGGAGAAGGAAGTCGGTATTTTAGATCGAGCCGACGGTAAGACCGGGTTGGCGGCGATGAATCCGTTTGGCGACGTTCAAATCAATATGCCGGCGGAAAAAACGGAGATAGAAAAGTTTCAGGCGGCTTGGGAAGAAGCAAAAACGCAAGCGGCGCGGAATAATCTGGGGACTTCGTTCTGGTCAAAATTAACAATGACGAAAGAGGAAGTTGCCGCGGAAAAAGAGCGGATGGATAAATCCGGAGAAACAGACAAGCTGTGGATTCAATTCCAGGAAGATAATGCCGAATGGTTGTCATCCATTAACCGGTCCGTTGACGCGGCTATGACGGGGGAGACGGCGGAAGTTACACCGGAAACGACGGCTGCAACAGCAGAAGCGGAAGAACCGGGATTGATGGGCAAAATATTTGCGCGTAAAGACGGTAAGACCGGTTTAGCT
>CALXZG010000004.1 GCA_944393195.1 uncultured Alphaproteobacteria bacterium | reverse complement strand
CGGCGAAAAGACCGTCGAATACCGAGAATTTAAGGGCTACTGGATCCGCAGGCTTAAGCGGACGGAGCAGTATTTTCACGGGGCTGATGTGTATGGAACGCCTGGCAAAATATACGACGAGGTCAAATTCTCGCTCGGCTATGGCGGCCGGACGATGACTTTTGTCATTGACGATATTTCCGTCGTTAATGGCAAGGGCACAGATTTGGCTATTGACAAGCCTGTCTATGCCATCAAACTCGGCCGCCGGTTATCCCCGCGCGGCGAATATCTTAACTAACTAAATAAGGAGGGAACAATGACAATTTTTTATTTTTTAATTGGCGCTTTCCTGCGCCGCTGGTACGGCGGATGTCTGGAGGCATATAAAATTTTGCGCAACCGCGGTGTGCAAACGGTTTGCATGCTGGCAGTATTCATGAGTATTTATCTTTTTGACTGGTCGAGTTGGCAAAACTGGCTCGGTGCCGCTATCGTCAGTTGCTGGCTGCAATTCCAGTTCTGGAGCCGCGGACATGGCGCTTGCTTTGATATCGGCCGGGGGACACCCAGCGAGGAAACCATCCGACGCTACAATGAGCGCTGGTATCATTACCCGGTTGACTGGCTGTTTGACAAGGCCTTCAAAGTTCCGGACAGTAAATACGGTTTTATGTATGACTTTGTTTATATGGGCTTGCGCTATACCTGTCCGATGATCCCGATGATGTTGCTTGACTGGCGCTATATCCTGATCGGAGCGGCAGTCAGCCCGATTTATGCTCTGTGCCATACCTTGGCCGAACGCGATCCGTGGATATTCGACGGCAGAATTCCTTTTGTCGGCAGTGCCACCAATTTGGCCGAGAAACTTGTCGGCGGGCTGGTATTTGGCGGCTGTTTTTGGCTGCAAAACGGCTTTTTCTGGTGGTAAAATAAGAAAGTAGCAAAACGGCAGTCACTTCGTCAGTTTTGACTGTCGTTTTTTTATGTCAAAAATCGGGCGTTGCTAGGCATTTGCTAGACGGGTTTTATAACATTGCCGGAAACCGGCTGTTTTCTTAGTGTTTTGTTTTTAGCTCGTCAGGCTCATAACCTGGAGGTCGTGAGGTTCAAATCCCACCCCCGCAACCAATAGAGAAGGAGGTTATCTGATATGATGACCTCTTATTTTTTAATAAGTTTAATGTGAATGTTTCATTTGTAGTTGCTTCAGTAAGATTCCGGCTAAGATGCATAATAATATGGCAATCATATAAAAAGACGTCCATCCAGACTTTACTGAGTTGGATAAAAGGGAGTTTTCAACAGTTGTACAAAGCGTCAGAGATATACCTGCAATGATAGATCCGAAAGCACCAGCAAAAGATTTGACGGCAGAATTGACAGACAGGTAAATAGCAGACATTTTTTCCGGAACAAAAAGTAAAGACGTATTGTTAATGCCGAGAGTTAAACCAGCCGTTGCTATACCTAACAAGACGTGTAGAATCGTTAATAAAAAATAGAGGATATAGCCAACCGACAGATTAAGTTGGTTCAATAAAATTAATCCGATTAATGATAGAATAAACAAGGGAATAGATAACAATAATATAGAAACAGGTCCCTGTCTATCGGCAATTTTTCCCCATGTTTTTATGGTCATCATATAAACAATTTGCAAAACCAAAGTTAATACTAAAATAATGGACATTTGAATATCAAATCGGCGCAACATGAATACAGTTATGAAAGGAGTTATGAATGCTTGGGAAAAATTTAACATACTTAATGCATTAAGTAAATGCTGAAAGGGTTTATTACATAAAGTGAGGCGTAGCTTTTGAAGAAACGATATGTCACCCTTTGTCGGTATTTTACAATCTTTTACATTTATGAATGTATAGGCCCCGTATAGCCCGATAATAAATGCAAAAACCAACAGAGTGGCATAGGCATAAATCTCTTTGTCAGGATAATTTTCATGAACATATTTCAAGAAAAATGAGGCACATAAAAAGCAGATGATTTTCGCTAACATCATATATTTAAACCGATATGAAAAAAAGCGCCCCATCAATCTTTTGGGAACTAAAATTTTCATCCACGGTAACCATGCGCCGCCCGCCATGCCACCGACCAGATGTGTTATCGATAAAAATAAAACAAGCCAAAAGAGGGCTCCGTACATATCGGGATTGAACGCCAACAAAGCCGCCAACAAATAAAAAGGACGGGACAAAAAAGAGGCCCAAATTGAAATTTGACGAACAGAAAACCCTTTCTCAATTAACCAGGCGGCAAACAAATGAATTAAATTACCCAAATACGGGATAGCCCCTAAAATACCAAAGGTTAAATTCCCGGCGCCAAAAAACATGGCATAGGCAATCAATGTCGGCCCGGTGGCCAATGCATCCATTGCGGAGGTTGCTATTCCGCCACGAAAAACATATGACAATGACTTTTTTATGGAATACTCTGTCCTCATTTGCAACCACAGGAATTAAAATTGTCCCGTCAGAATATACCTGAACATAGTGAAAGTCAAACCTATTTTTTGATTGCTTTTCAACGTAATCTGTGACATATTGAATATTATATATTTATTGAAAGAAACGGAATGAAATCAAAATACACGCGTTTGTGTCTTCTTCTATTTATTATAGAGGTGTGTTTATGTATTCGCCTGATCTACGTTCTGTTTTGTCCGCCCGTCGCTCACATCTATGTTGATCCGGCCACAACGCCCGCTCTTTTCCAAATGATGGATTTAGTCGATCAATCCCATTCAGACCCGAAATATGTCGCTTGGCGGCGTTATACCGTCTTCTTTCGCAACAAATTGAAAACACGCCTGAATGTTACGCCTTCATCCGTTAAACCATATACATCGAACAAAGACTTTGTGCAATTAATTACAAATGAAATCAACTCATTCTATCGGCAACATCCCGGATATGTTTTTGTTATTCATGCGAATGTGGAACATCCTTGGTTTTTAAATCCGATATTAAAAGTTATTCCCAAAAATCAGATTAAACATATCTATCTGTATGAAGATTCAATCGGAAGAACGATATGGGAAGGCATATCATCTCATTTTTGGCCCGTCTTTTTAAAATACCCAACCACCTATCGCCTGAGTTATATCGACCATCTTTTAACAAAATTTCCCAGATCAAAAACCTTTTTTCAGGAAGTAATGATTTCCGATATCGAAAAATTATCCCAACGGGAAAGGAAACTTTTATATGCTCTTACCGGTCTGGATCGAGAGTCGATTGCACATCTTTTCCGTAACAAACCAATCGGAATCTTTTTTGATGATTGCAATTTAAAGGCAGATGAGGTCGCCCCCTTCTTTGAACAAAAAGTAGTCATGGATTCCCGATTTCAGAAAATCACATGGCTATATAAAAATCATCCGCGCTGTCCCCAAAAAGGACCATTTTGGGAAAAATTAAAAAAATATGCCCCCGATGCCCATACATTACCGCCCAAAATGCCTTATGAAATTCTAATCATGGCGGGCTTAAATCCAGACTATGTTGCCGGATATAGTTCCTCGGTCTTTTTTTCTGTTCAACCTGAACAAGTTCTATGTTACATCGAAAGACCCAAAGATACCTACCTCTCTGTTTTGAAAAACATGGGCATTATTTCTGATGAAAATATCATTTTTCAACAGGATATGAAAAATCATATCCAATAGTCGATCAACAAAACCGACATCCATAACGACAAGCATTCATTTTAGACAAAAGCATATCATATTGAATTATAAAAATATTTTTCAATAAATATCCGCCGATTTGCAAAAATAAAAAAATGTGCTATAATAAAATTATTCAGATTCAGGAGGAAAAATGGTCAAATACCAAACATTAGCAACCAAACTGCCGGCGTTATTAGAAGAGGCCTGTCATAACGATGAAGCACGTTTCACATTTATTGAAAACGTCGTCAAATGTGCCGCGCAATCGGGCATTCGATTCCCACAGGAAGAATTGTTGTCGTCCATACTCAAACAATGGACATTAAAAAAAGGTGATACACCGTATCAGAAAAAGCTGTCCGAAGCTTTTATCTGTGCCATTGAATTAGCACGTGGAGAGCCTTACAGCTCTTTGGCGGTTGTCAAACATCATTTAAAGCAAGTCAGGCGCCTGAGAAAACAGGAATTCCCCCGAAAAGCGGCAACGCATACCGCAAAGAAAAAGCTTATCAAAGCAAAAGCGTTAACGGCTTGTATTAAAACGCGTTAACCGTTTTATCGAAACGGGTTACGATTACCCCTCCGGCTGCCGATGATAGACAACAATATCTGTCCCGCGCCGGAGGATTAATGTATCCGAATCAACGCTTTCAACCCATACTTCTTCCGTAAACGGAATGACTTGACCATTGCCGATACTTTCCCCCGACAGATGCAAACGTCGTCCGTCTTGTGTCCAACGTTGATATTGTAGGGTGGCCATATTGACCGATTCGGCCGATCCGCCTTTTCGCAAAACAAAACCTTGAATTAACTCCGGCATACCGGGAACGGGTTCAACCCATTTTCCGCATACATTGGGTGCCATACACCCGCCCAAAAACAACAAAGCGAATAACAAACTGATTTTATGCATCATATTTTGTGTTGCCCCCGTATCCATTAAAACACACCGCCATCCATCGGATTAAAGCGCAAGAAAAGTTCTTTCCACTCCCCGTAATGGTCGGCATACTTATCTGCCAAAATGCGGAAAGGCGATTCGACCCCTTTATCATCGCAAATTAAAACAGCCCGCCGCGCACTTTCGGCAACCGCCCGAAAAGAAGGATTGTTTTTCATATTTAAAATATTAACGTCCCGAATCCGCCCGTCTTTATTAACAAAGGCCCGGATTTCAATAATCATGTCATCAATGCCGGCCGCACCGGCATCCACATTCCAACACTTTTTTAATTGCGTCGCAATTAAATCACGCTCTGACACCGTTAAAATTTGCGTAAAACTTCCCTCGGTTCCGTTTTCAATACCGTCATTTTGGCGAACCGCATCGTCCGTCTCATCCGGAATAACCGTCTGCGTCGGCGCTTTACGCACCTTTTCCACCGATGCCAGTAAATTTTTCATATCATATTTTTTCGCCGGTTTTTGTTCCGTCGCCTTTTGGGGCGAAGCCGATTTTGAGGGGGCTTTCTCCTTTTTTTTCGTTGTATCGGGCTTGGGCGGTTCTATGACAGGGGCGGCCTCTTTAACCGGTTTGGGCGGCTGCGGCTTCGGCACGACCGGTTGCGGCGCCCGAACCGTTGTTGATTGTGTCTTCGCCGGTTGAGGCTTGACCTGAGGTTTCGGGGCAGCCTTTTTCGGTTGAACGGCCTTTGCTTTCGGCGGGAGATTCGTTTTATCCGCAACCTGCACTTTCGTCAAATCCACCATCAACAAAGCCGGCGGGGGCCGATGTTCATCCATCCGACCAAACGACAGGTTCAAAGCCATCAGGCTCAGAACCAAACCGTGTAAGACTGCCGATGAAACAAAAGATTTAGACGACACTACTTCCTCTTGCTTTCAACACCCATAATTTTAGCATCCGTTTTTAAACCGACCTGTGTAAATCCGGCCGAACGTAACAAAGCCATCACCTCGATCACACGTCCGTAGGAAGAATCCCGATCACCACTGATCACCATTTGAATCTTGGGATTTTCGGCCACAATAGCGCTCACTTTCGGCACAATATCCGTTATGGCAACCTGTTGCGTCCCGATAAAAATATCCCCCTTGGGATTAATACCGATATCCAACGTTTTATCCTGTCCTTCAATCTGACGGCCATCCCCTTTCGGCAGATTCAACGGAATCCCACTGGTCAATAACGGGGCCGTAATCATAAAAATAGCCAACAAAGAAGTCATCACGTCAATCAATGGTGTCAAATTGACTTCAGATTTAACCGACCGACGATGCCTTGATCGAGCCATTTATTCCTCCGCTTGTTCCATTTGACGGGACAAAATCGCACTCAACTCATCCGAAAAAGTTTCCATACGCTGTGCCATCCGATCAATATCGTTGGTTAATTTGTTGTAGGCAAGCATGGCCGGAATGGCGGCAATTAAACCGACCGCCGTTGTAAATAAAGCTTCCGCCACCCCCGGAGCAACAGCGGCAATATTCGTACTTTGCGTCACCCCGATTGCGTTAAAGCTGTCCATAATACCCCAAACCGTTCCAAACAATCCGAGCAACGGCGCCACCGATCCGGTTGACGCCAAAAACGTCATCCGCATTTCCATTTTATCAACCTGTTTATCAATCGCAATCTGCATCACTTTGTCAATTCGTTCGGATACCTTAATGGCTGAATGCGCTTTTTTACGTTCCCCCATGGAGCGCCGCCATTCTTGAATCGCGCTGACAAAAATAACGGACAGCGGATCTTTCGGCGATTTGGCATACGCGGTAAACAACGTTTCCAATGATCCGCCGGCCCAAAACTTTTCTTCAAAAGCTTTCATTCCGGCCCGAATTTTTTTAAATGTCGCTACCTTGTCAAAAATAATAGCCCAACACCAAACCGACGTAAATAATAACCCTAAAATCAATACTTTCATGAACAAGTCCGAATCCATGAACATGCCGTACATGGATAAAGACGAACGAACGGCTTCCTGCTGCATACTAAATTTCCTCCTGCGGTTTCATATAGGTCATCAATAATTCTTTAACATCGGTCGGCACGCGAATCGGACGCATCGTTCGCGGATCAATGAAAGCCAGCTGTAATGTCATATGAACCAAAACGGTATCATTCCGACACACAACCTGCTCCATCACAATACTGGCGTTTTTCAAGTCGGCAATGTGCGTTTTAACGGTTAACAAATCATCCAACCGTGCCGAGGCCCGAAAATCCATCTCCAAATGTCTGACAACAAAAGCAACACCCCGCTCAATCAAAGCCGTATTCGACAATCCGACATCATACAAAAATTCACTCCGCGCCCGTTCGGCATAATCCAAATAATTGGAATGATACACAATTCCACCGGCATCGGTATCCTGAAAATAAATTCTGATCTTTGTTTCGTGTTGCATTATAAATCCTCCAATAATGTCGGCTGTACCGACAATGCCGGTGCCGCCAATCCCAAATGTTTAAATCCGGCCACCGACAACATCCGCCCCCGCGGTGTCCGCATGACAAGCCCCAACTGCATCAAATAGGGTTCAATCACTTCTTCAATCGTGTCCCGCTCTTCGGACAGAGCCGCGCTTAACGTATCGGCCCCGACCGGACCGCCGGCATATTTTTCCGCAATGCACATCAGGTACCGCCGATCCATCATATCAAGCCCGGCTTTATCCACATCCAATCGTGTTAAAGCCCTATCGGCGATAGCCGCATCTACGGCCTGATCTCCGGCAAAATCCCGCACCCGCCGTAATAACCGACCGGCCACCCGCGGCGTTCCGCGCGACCGCTTGGCAATTTCATGCGCCCCATCCTCGGTCATGTTCAGGTGTAACAAATGCGCCCCGCGTTTGACAATTCGCATCAAATCATCGGTCGTGTAAAATTCAAGCCGCATCGGTATTCCAAAGCGATCCCGCAACGGCGTAGACAACAACCCCGAACGCGTCGTTGCACCCACCAATGTAAAAGGAGGTAAATCAATCCGCACCGACCGTGCCGCCGGCCCCTCCCCGATGATAATATCGAGTTGAAAATCTTCCATCGCCGAATATAATACTTCTTCCACCGTCGGATTTAAGCGATGAATTTCATCGATAAACAAAACATCCCGCGGTTCCAAATTCGTTAAAATAGCCGCCAAATCACCGGCTTTGGAAATCATCGGCCCCGCCGTCGGACGAAAGCCGACACCTAATTCCTTGGCCACAATCTGCGCCAACGTTGTTTTACCCAACCCCGGTGGCCCGAACAACAAAGTATGATCCAACGCATCCCCGCGACTTTTGGCCGCATCAATAAAAACACGCAGGTTATCACACAGGCTTTTCTGCCCGACAAAATCATCCAAAGACTGTGGACGAAGTCCCGTGTACAATTCCTCATCCCCGGCTATTTTTTGCGGTGCGATAATACGATTTTCCACCATCTCAGATTGCTCCCTTTCCGATTTCTTTTAACGACAATCGAATGACTTCGCCGACGGCCGCCCCCGGATTTTCCCGTAAAATACCGGCTACCGTCATACCGGCTTCCGTTCGGGAATATCCCAAATTCACCAAAGCGGAAACCGCCTCCGTCATCACATGCGATCCGACATCGGAAACACCGCCGCCCGCAACCACCATTTCTTCGTTACATCCCAAACTACCCAATTTGCCTTTCAATTCCGAAACGATACGGGTACCCAACTTCGGCCCGACCCCGTTCGCCCGGGTAAAAGCCTTCGCATCACCGGTCATAACCGCCATTTGCATATCGGCAGGCGATAAGGCAGACAAAATAGCCAATGCAACGCGTGCCCCAACCCCTTGAACGGTACTTAACAACCCGAAAGCCTGTTGTTCGGTTACATCGGCAAAACCGATCAGGTGAATGTGATCCTCCCGAACCTGTGTTTCAATCATCAAACTGACCGTACCCCCCTTTGCCGGCAATTTACCAACTGTTTTAGCTGAACAAAACACGCGGTAACCGACCCCGTTGACATCTAAAATAATATACCCGTCAAAAACAGAATCCAATATCCCGGTTAACTTTGCAATCATCTTCTTTTTCCTCTGAGCAGCATTGTATCCGAAACCCAGCCAAAAAGCAAATCTTTTTCATCATCTTTTTCAAAAAGAAAAAAGCCGAAAAACTTTACAAAAAAACAACCGTATGGTATAATAAATAATGGATTTACGAGGTTAACATGCTGACACGACAGGAACGCAAACAAATGGATCGTTATTTGTCCGATTGGAAACGAACAAAGGACAAAGGAACAACCGTTCAAAAAATACGGCATAAACTCGGCTCTGTTATTTGGCCTTTGGCTAATAAAGCCGTTACATTCGGTATGGGCGGTATGGCCGGTTTAATTTTGGGTTCCGCTTTATTGAAAGGCTCCGTGGCATCTGCTTTGCCGGCCGTCGCCACATTTACCGCCATCGGATCCCTGGGCGCCTATGTTACCAGCGGATATATGACTTTTGTTGAAAATGTCACACTGCGTAAAGCGGCTCTGCTCGGCCGCCACATGATGCGCGACCACGTTCCCACGGCACAACGGCAATACGCCATCGAAAAATATATGCAGAAAGAAGGGGCTTTATTCCTCAACCGCAAATACATGCGTAAAAATCCGGACAAAGTCGCTTTGTTGCGCGACGGACAAAACGTCCCGCCAATTCCCAATCTGATTTCTTTTGTTGAAGACAACAGCAATCGGGCCATGAGTGGCGGGCGGAAAATAACCGCCCAAGTTCGCGGTCAGTTTTGGCGTAAATCCATTCACGATATTTTACAGGCAAGTGCTCGGGACAATCCCGTTTCCGTGTTAAAACGACCGGTCAAACAATCTTCATTACCCCCACAACCGAGCACACGCCACGATTTGATACCCCAAGCGGCTCCCGACAATTCAACGTCGTATTCGCACCAAAACATTCCGCTTTATCACAAAATAGGCGGTCGGTAGGTTCGTTCCCCCTTGTTTTTTATCCGAAAATGATGTAGACTGAATTAAAATCATTTATCAAAAGGATACGCTATGGACATCGTCACAGAAACCAATCGGCTGCCACCCCAAAATATTGAAGCCGAACAAGCCTTGTTAGGGGCCATTTTATCCAACAATCGCGCGTTGGAAAAAGTATCCGAATTTTTATTGCCGATTCATTTTGCCAATCCGATTCATGGTAAAATTTACGAAGCCTGTCGCACCTATATTGAACAGGGGCGCATTGCCGATCCGGTCACATTAAAAGCTATTTTTGCCAACGATGAAGCCTTAAAAGATGTCGGTGGTGCGGACTATCTGATTAAACTGGCGGCGGCCTCCACCACAATCATCAATGCCGGGGATTACGGCCGACAAATTTTGGATCGGTATATTCGCCGACAATTGATTTCGTTGGGCAACGATATTGTCAATGACGCTTTTGCCGTTTCTTTAAATGAAGAAGCCATCGCTCAGGTGGAAGACGCCGAAAAACGTTTGTATGATATTGCCAACGAAGGCGAAACGAGGGGCGGCCCTCAAATTTTAAATGCCGCGTTACGTGAATCTCTGATTTCAACCGAAAACGCCATGAAAAACCCGACAGGTGTTGCCGGAACCACGACCGGTTTGGTGGATTTGGATAAATTGCTCGGCGGCTTACATGATTCCGATTTAATTATCTTGGCCGGTCGACCCGCCATGGGTAAATCCGCTCTGGCAATAACCATTGCCTTTAATGCAGCCGCAAAATTTGAAGAAGAAAATAAAAAGCCGGGGGCCGAAAAAAAATCGGTTGCTTTCTTTTCGCTGGAAATGTCGGCCGAACAATTGGCAACCCGTATTTTATCCGCCAAAGCCCAAGTTCCCGGCCATTTAATGCGCACAGGCAAATTAACGAATGATCAATTTGATGAATTGGCCGCCGGTGTTTCCCTGTTATCCCGCATTCCGCTCTATATTGACGAAACGCCGGGGATTACCGTAACCGCCATTAAAAACCGGGCACGCCGTATGAAACGGGATAAGGAAAAAGGCCTTGGCTTGATTGTCATCGACTATTTACAATTGATTACATCCGCCGGCCGTTCCGAAAATCGGGTTCAGGAATTATCCGAAATGACGCGGGCCCTTAAAATCATGGCCAAAGAATTAAATGTCCCCGTTATCGTCTTATCACAGTTATCACGTTTGGTCGAACAACGCGACAATAAACGCCCGATGCTGTCCGATTTGCGGGAATCCGGTTCAATCGAACAGGATGCCGATATCGTTATGTTCGTTTTCCGTGAAATTTACTACCTGCAAAACGAAGAACCCAAACGCCATTTAAACGAAACACCGGAAAAATTCGCCTTACGCATGGCGGAATGGGAACAAAAGAAAATTGAACTTGCCAATCAAGCCGAAGCAATCATCGCCAAGCAACGGCACGGCCCCGTCGGCACGGTCAAATTGTATTTTTCCGGCGAATACGGTCGCTTTACCGACTTGGCCCAAGATCCTGTTTAATCGGGATACGAACATTATAAAAAAGGGAGGCTTTCTGCCTCCCTTTTTTCACTATATCTTTTATTTTTTTTGAACAAACAGGTTACAATGACAATGCCCCATTTCGGCAATTTCACGTTCATGTTCGCCACACGGACAAAATCCCCGTGAAACATCACACGGACAATGCCCTTCACACGCCGTCAAACACCGATTAATAATCCGATCGGCAAACGGCGACAATTCATACCCTTTGGCTTTGGCATATAATGCCACAACATGTTTAAAATGTTCTTTATCCATTTTTTCTTCCTTTCCTGTTAAAAAACAAACATCGTTACCCCATACAAAACAACGGCCGCATATAATCCTGCAATGACATCATCCATCATGACACCGAAAGCATTATGAACGGATCTGTCAAAAAAAGAAGCCGGCCATATTTTAACGATATCAAAAAAACGGAACAAAGCAAAGCCGCATAGTATTGTATACCACGAAAGCGGGCTGCCTGCAACCAATAAAAAGGCGACAGATTGCCCAACCGTTTCATCAATGACAACAAAACCGGGATCTTGACGATTTTGCGTGCGTAATACAATACGCACGGCCCACCAACCGGCGAAAAACAAACCTATCGTCACACAGAAAAAAACAGGCAACCCGAACCAAACCGCCAATAAAACCAATGGAATAGAACAAAGAGATCCAACCGTTCCGGGGGCTTTTGGAAAACACCCGCTACCCCACCATGTCGCCAATAACCACGCCGCGGTTTCCTGCCTTGTCGAACGCTTTAATTGCATTAAGTTCATGCGTTATCCTCCGGTTCGGCGACACCTTCATCTTCGTCATCCGCCACATCAACAACGCCCCCGTTTTCATCCTTCGTGTCCGAGATAACCTCATCCGCCGGTAAAGCCTCATCCCCCGCTTCCGTGGATATTGCTTCTGTTTCCGCCGCCGACTCAAAGAAAAATGTCATGAAATCGGAAAATAACGGAATATCATCCGAATCAACCGCTTCCAATCGTGTCAAAACAATTCCTTTTTCTTCCAGGTATGTTTTGGCTTCGACCGCATTTAACATAGTCCCTGACATTAAGATAGCCACCGGCACGGCCGTTGCCCCGCTATCCGATTGGCGTAACTGCTCTGCAATTTGGATAATATCGGACAAAGGGGCCGGTAAAATTCGTGTTTCACTATACCAATCGCTGTTTTCTACCGGAGAATCCGTATCAACCGACCACCGCCCCTCCGGATCGTTGATCAACGTAACAACCGCCGCCTTATTTTCCGTCGACAAAGCAAACGCGGCATAATGACCGTTTAAAGAAATATGCGGGAAAAAATCAACCGACGGAGATTGAACCAAAGGCAACATTTGTTGAATATCCGCTTCATCGGGATAAGAAGAAACCGGCGCGGGCGAAACACCGCCGACATCTGTTTTTGTCCCACCACCGACCTGTTGTGAATAAGCTGCGGCCGGATTCACACTCAATAAAGCGGACGATTGAACCCGCAACTTCATCGGCGCGAAAGGCTTTTTCGCCTGAACATCCCCCAAAATCCGCCGTTGAACCGTTCGCCGACTTTTAAACGAGGGCAAATACCGCCCCCACCGAACACGCGTCAAAACATACCACCCGATTCCCCACAACGGAACAAATAGAATAAGGCAAACAAACAATCCCGTATCTTTGACCGTATTAATAACCCATTGTCCCGCCATAAAACGCTTTGCCAATGTTACCCATTCGGATAAAATCAACGGATTAAACCGAAAAATATTATAACATAGTAAAGCCATTCCTTGCAGGTACACAAACGACCAAATAATTCCCGTTAAAACGATACGTATCCAGCTTGATTTTTCTGTATTTTTGGCCATGATAACTCCTTATGTTCCGCTTATACTCCAAAATAACCGGAATTACCAGAAAAAAATAAAAGCCGTGTTAAAAACACGACTTTTATTCCCGAAAAACGGATTTTAGCGACCGCGATCCGGTCCCCGCGTTTGGGTCTGTCCGCCTCGACCCTGGTTCCGATTACGCCGGTCATTCAAAATCTGCCGATCATTCCGCAACTGTTCACCCTCTTTTTCATGAGATTGATTATTGTTGTGCTGATCCTTTCCGCGCTTCAAGATGTTTTTCAGTTCGGAAACCGTTTGATTTAATCCGGCAACGGCCTCTTTTAAATTTTTAAATAAATTTTTAAAATCTTCCGCTCCTGTTTCTTTTTTCGGCTTTTTCTCCTCCTGCTTATTCGGGAGAATGGGGGGCGCTTTTTCATCAACGAACGCAAACATTCCCTTTGTTATTTTTTCCCATTCGTTCGTTTCGAAAGAGTGCCCGGCTTTTTGCTCAACCGCAGCCCGAATAGTCGGATTTTTAAATACTTGCTTGCGCAAATCATCCCACATCCCTTTTGGCATCGCCTTTTTATCCAAACGGCCGTCTTTGTCAACATAACGACCATACTCGGGCGGCAAATTTTTCATTACTTCTGACCACCCGGCCATAAATTTATCGATCGTCGAAACACCGATAGAGCGTTCATAATCGGCAACATTTGACTTATATTCTTTATCCAACCGTTCTTTTTCCCCTTTTCGATGCTCCAACCAAGCATTCGCCGTCGTAAACGGACAATTGAGCGCCGCCCAAAACATCGATGTCGCCCACTCCTCCGGAGATTTCGCGGACAAGGCTTTTTCCAGCTGTTTATCCAACTCCTTAATTAAATCGAAGGCTTTTCTTTCCCCTTTAAAATACTCCGTCGGCACAATGTTCGGCCGTACCCCGGTCGTTGCCTCAACCATATTCATTTTGGATTCGATTTCGGACACCAAAGCCGCTTGGTTTTCAGGTTCCTCGGTCCCACCTGTTCCACCACCGCTTGGCGCACCCGACATGGGGGAAATATTATCACCCACCGGATCTTTCCCCTGGTCAAGTTTATTAGGATCCATATTTTCGTTTGCCATTGTGACCTCCTATAATATTATACTTTTACGAATAGTATACACGTCTTCCGCTTTTTTGTCAACTTTACACAAAAAGCTTCTTTAAAAATTGCCCGAGACGCTTGTTTTCCTCCCTGGCCTGCGCCGGCGTTAACACCTTCCGACCGGTTTCATCCTTAACCTGAATCGGCGCGAAATAAGCGGGATTAGCCACCACTTCGGCCTTAGCCTTAGCCGCATCATGCCCCATCATTTTAATGTAGTTATACACCAACAATGATGCATCCACACGAAATTTAGCCTCTCGTATTTTATCGGCAAAAAAGCGGACGACGGCCGCCCGTTTGGCTTCGAAACGAACAATTTCATCAATGACATTCTCGGACTGTTGTTGTAACTCCTTTCCTTTTTGGATATAGGCTTCTTCCCGTTGCGATAAAACAACATCGAAATAATCCAACAACAAATCCCGCCAAAACGGTTGATCTGCATAAGCGCTGTCCACAATATTTAACGCATCACCGAAAGAAATCTTACGAACATCCGCACGTCCCAATAAATAAGACACCAAAGCGTTTAATTCGGTCATCGCCTGTTCAACCGGAAAATCACGCATTCCGACAACGGCCGGATTAACGGTCAAAGGAGGAGCCTCCTGCAAAACCGACCGTTGATCATAAAATTGTTGGTAAATCTGAAAAATTTTCTCCGAGATTGTCATATCTCCTCCGCTTAAACAACATCCTGATGATTATTATATCTCTTTTTTTTGAATAATCCACAAAAAAATGCTGGTAAATTCAGAAAATGTGATATACTATACATAGGAACCTGTATTAACACACAAAATAAGCGTCGCTATGCGGCCCGTTTGGTAATGACGTAAAAGGAGGAAAACATGACAAAGATACTCGGTATAGTTTGTTTTGGTATTCTGCTTTTCCTGTCATCGCCGAAAACATACGCAAATCCCGCCCTCCTGACAAGCACAACCGTTCATCAAACGCAAGCCATCCAGAGAGGAGACCCGTTACCGGATCCGGGGTTTTATACAAGCGGAAAAGCACTCATGGATGCTAAAAATGAAGCTAACCAAACCTTGTTTGTCACGACACTGAAAAGTTATATGAACAACGGTGGTTGTTGGTTCTGTCCCATGTTTGCCGCTTTATTAAACGCTATTAATACAATCGCAACAACCATGTTTAAGGCTTTGGCCAATCTGGCCATGATTTTATTGGGATTCGGCCTGCTATTTGTTATTGCTTTTAAGGTTGGTCGTATGGCATTTCAATTACAGGAAGTGAATGGCGCCCAGTTTTTACAGGATTTATTTAAACCGCTCGGCCGTGGGATTGTCGCCGTCGCTCTACTGACGACTTTTACAACCACTTCTGCCGTGGTTACCGACGATAATATTTTCAGTTTGTTGATCACACCGTTTTTAGAAATGGCTCTCAACCTCAGCAGCTACGTTGTCAAAACCCTAATCGCATGAAAGGAAAAAGGATGAAAAAAATACTCAGCATTATTTGTCTCGGCATCCTGTTAATCCTGTCATCGCCGAAAACATACGCAAATCCCGGCCTCCTGACAAGCACAACCATTCATCAAAAGCAAGCCATCCAGAAAGGAGACCCGTTACCGGATCCGGGGTTTTATACAAGCGGAAAAGCAATCATGGATGCCATGGATGCTAAAAATGAAGCTAACCAAACCTTGTTTGTCACGACACTAAACGATTATATGAATAACGGTGGATGTTGGTTTTGCTCCACCTTTGCCAGCCTGTTAACCGCCATCAATAAATTAGCCACAACCATTTTCAAAGAATTAAGCAATCTTTTCATGATTTTGTTGGGTTTAGGGCTTTTGTTTATCATCCTATTTAAAGTCGGTAAAATGTTGATACAATTACAAGAAGTTAATCTGATGCAGTTTTTGCAGGATTTATTCAAACCGCTCGGTCGCGGGATGATCGCCGCCGCCCTGTTGACAACCTTTACAACCGCTTCCGCCACGGTGGCCGGTGATAATATTTTCAGTTTATTGATTACACCGTTTTTGGAATTGTCGTTAAGTTTAAGCAGCAAAATCATCACCACAATTCTCAGTTTCAGTTGATTTAGGAGGAAACCATGTTGCATAAAATTCGTACATTTTTATTTATTTGTTTAACCCTCCTGTTCATGATGCCGTTCGGGACTGCTTTGGCTGACAACACAATAATTAAAGGGATAAAGGAGATCTCTAGTAATGCTTGGAATAATGCTTGGAATGCTGACAACACAATAATTAAAGGGACAAAGGAGATCCTGTTCATGATGCCGTTCGGGACTGCTTTGGCTGAGGAAAAGGCAAGCGCCCCCAATATCGGTGGATTAGAATTAATGCAGGCGGCCAAAGAGGCCGGTGTTTCCTATGAGGGATGTAGTTTTACGGACAATTTTGCATCTGATACGGCTCTCGGCAGTGGTAACAGCCAAATTTTAAAAACAACGATTTGCTGGTTACAGGATGTATCGGCTTCGTTAGGGGTCGGAATGGCCCTGGGGTCAACGATGATCAAAATGGGATGCGATGATTGGTGGGATCGAATCGTCACGATTGTTATCGGGGCCCTTATTTTCCTGGTATTCTTCCTGATTTATGTCATGTTTCCGCTAAAACTGTTGGATGCATTTATCCGACTGGGCTTTATTTTCGCTTTAATGCCGTTGTGGATTGTCTTATGGGTATTTCCGGTAACCGCAGGCTATACCAAAAAAGCATGGGATATGTTTGTCAGTACCTTGTTCTTTTTCTTATCGCTCAGCATCATTGTCGCACTTATTTTGCTTTTAATGAACGAAGCAATTCAACCGGACAACATACGAAAAGATATTTTCCAAGCCATGCTTAACGGTCAAACGCAACAAGCCGCCAATATGATGAGTTTCAGCCGGACATTCTTTATCACTTTGGCGTTCGGGCTTCTGAGTTTCAAGCTCCTTGGCACTGCGGAAGCGTTGGCTAACGCCTTTATCGGTGCACCGTCACACGGACTGGATAAGCAAATGACACAAAATGTATCGCAAACCATTAATTTGACCAGAAATGCGACCAAGGCAACCGCCGGATTAATCGGTGCCGGGGCCGGCGCTATTCGTAATAGGTCTAAGGGTAGCGGTCAGGGTGGTAACGGCGGAGGCGGCTCTGATAACAACACCGGTGGCGGTCAGGGTGGTAACGGCGGAGGCGGCTCTGATAACAACACCGGTGGCGGTTCAGGGGGCGGCGGACCGGGGCCCGCACCGCGGGGAACCTTTGGCGGTGGTTCAAACGAGAACAATAATAACAACGGGCCGAAGCCAGAACCGACACCACCCCCGCCGTCTAACAACGAAACCCAAGGCGGGAAAAATCCACCGATTTCAAACGATCAACATACGGATAACAAAGGCGGTGGCGGTTCAGGGGGCGGCGGACCGGGGCCCGCACCGCGGGGAACCTTTGGCGGTGGTTCAAACGAGAACAATAATAACAACGGGCCGAAGCCAGAACCGACACCACCCCCTCCGTCTAACAACGAAACCCAAGGCGGGAAAAATCCACCGATTTCAAACGATCAACATACGGATAGCAAAGGCGGTGGCGAACAACCCGTTCAAACAGGGGGCAACACTAATTCTTCTGGATCTTCCGATACGGATTCGTCTTCTCAATCTTCGTCCGGGGGTTCTGATGGAGGTGCCAAGGGATAACCGACGATATTTGGGGAAATAGTCAGGATAAAAGGAGAAAAACATGTCGTTAACGGCAACACAGATCAAAGACCGGATCCATCTGCGATACATTATGTTCGTAGTGATGTGTTGCCTGTTGCTGTGTGCCTGTGGTAAACAAGAGGTTCCGTATAATGCCGATGAATGGACGACCAACATCGAAAATTGTTGGCCATGCATTTTATACGATGCGGCGTTCTCCGCCTTGGACAAAGGTATTATTGCTCTGACCTACGACATGACACACCATGCCATTATCATTCTGGGTTTCGGATTATTATTTTGGTTGTTGTTTAAGGTCGGCACGTTCGTCGTATCCGTCAAAGAACCAAATGTCAAACGATTCGTCCAATCCGTTATGATTGTTTTGTTTAAAGCCATACTGGTGGCCGCATTGTTGCTTAATCCGGGGGATTATATTGCCTTTATTGCGCACCTGATTGTACAACCCGTTCTGTTGACATTTGCCGAAATTATCCGACAGGTTTTAACAAGCGACACCGACGTTGCACAACGCCTGCTGACCCCATCGGATATTACAGAAACAGTTTCCGGTACGGGGGCAAGCATACAAATTTTTGGGGACACAAAAATCTATATCTTGGATATTATTTACCGAATAACGGTTGCTTTACGCTCCGGTGTCGCTTTGGGAATGACAATTCTGCGTGAACCCGGGTTATTGGGCATTCTGTTCGGTCTTTTGGTCATTTTAATTTTCTTTAATCTGTTACTCAGATTTCCACTATTGTTTATTGATTCGTTTATCCGGCTCGGCGTTATTATTATCTTGTCTCCGTTTCTATTTGTTGCGTGGGTATTCCCACCAACCAAAAGCATGATTCGAAAAGGTTGGGACATCTTGTTCGGTGCTATGGTTACCCTCTTATTCGGCAGTATTTTTATCTCCCTGATGGTTTATCTGATTTTGGTGTATACCGAACGGTCATATCCGGCGGCCCTGAGCGTTGCCCGCCAAACGGCAGATCCGTCTATGGTCAGCGGTATTCACAATTTCAAAACAAATGCCCTAGCTTTTTTCGTCCTTTTGTTGGCGATGAATGCACTGGCCAATCATATTCCGAAAATGGCAAGTCGTTTTGGCGGTGACGGTAGCGCCGGTGCCATGACTCAAGTTGTCAAAGGTCTTCAAAATTTAGGGAAAAATGCGCTAAAATTGGCTGTCACGGCCCATGACCCCAAACAATTTAAGGAAAATTTACAAAAAATAAAAAGCGATATTGCGTCCATAGCAAAAGGGTAACGACGGGAGAGAAACATGCATACGATACGACATATCATGGAAACTGTTGGATTGCTCGCCTTAATCGGAATCTTGGCGTTTCTTCCGGCAGAGCAAAATGAAAGCATGATACTATCTCTGTGCGGTATCGGCATCCTGGGTATTTTGCTCTTTTTGGGAATCTATTTATATCATGGTCGTAAAACGGGACTATTCATTTGGTTCATTGCGCTATTGAGCCTGCCACACACGGCAACAGCCAGTGGGTTTTTCAGAGATGACAATGTAACCGATCAACTGGCGGATGAATATGTGGCAAAATTGGATAAAACCGGGCCCGATATTTGTAAATCAAACGAATCCTTTGATCCGGAAGGGAAAAACCCGCCTGAAATGTTGGATGAAGCATATGAATATATAGATATGTACGATCAATTAGGGGCCAATGATGTCGGATGGGGGGCGACACTTTTTGGAACCGGTCGTCATAACTACTATGACTGCGCCCATGAATTGAAAGAAAAAGGGACCGAATGGCAAAAACGGCAAACGGCAAAAGAACTAAAAACCGTTCCGATGCTGTTAGAAGAAGAACGAGGACGTTGTTGGCCGTGCGGGATTGTGGATATGATGTTGGAGGCCGTTGAAAAAACAGTCTTTTCCGTTGAAGATTTTATGAAAACAACGGCTCTGATTTTGTTGGGATTGATGACATTATTTTGGTTAGCCTTTTATGTTCTGACGTTTATCGGTAAACTAGGAACCGGCGGACAAAGTGACTTTATGACTGATATTGCAACACGTTTGTTTGTCGTCCTATGCGTTGCCGTTATTTTACAGGCACCCTTGGTTGAATTTTACCGGATTACCCTATCCCCCCTGATCGGTATCGGTACCACCATCACACAACAAATAACGGCAATACAACTAACCTCGTCCCCTGCTTTCTCCGAAAATTTTAATAAAGCGGATGTACTGGGATGCAGTTGTTGTACCGATTCCGGCAGCAATTGTAACGATGCCGCCAATACAGAACGCAATATAAAAAAATCAACCGTTCGCCTGTTGGATGAAGCCGATCGGGCGGGCTTACTGTGTACAACATGCCGCATTTACAAACAAACCCTCCCCTTTATTGCCTCCGGTCAACTGCTCATCCGTTATTCTTTCAAAAATAAAACGGTCATATCCGAATTAGCCAGTAAAGCAACAGGCGGAAAAACAGATAAAATTCCCTACCCGTTGCCAATGTATATTTTGGGTATTATCATTGTCGTTGTCTTTACATTATTGGCTTTTTGGGCAGCATTCAGGTTGATGGATATTTTTATCCGTCTGGGTTTCGTTTTTGTCCTGATGCCACTGCTGATCACGGCATACGCTTTTCCGATTTCACGTCAATATGCAAAAACAGGATGGAATTTCTTTGTTCATGCAATTCTCAGCATGATTGCCCTGTCCATCGGGATAGCCTTGGTTTTGTTAATGTTTACCTCTTTCTTACCGGGGGATGCCGAAAGCGTGCTTGTTCCCGCTATGATCGGGGAAACCGAAGGGGGTACAAAATGATTCGGAAATCAACCCTGTTAACAATTATCGGTTTGATCTGCCTGATCGGCGGTATTGTTCTGACCCCCGCTACGGGACAAGCTAGTTACGATATGGAAAACGCTTATATCTCGGGATCAACGCATTCCGGTGATGGATTCATGGGAAGCGGTATTGGTGGTAAATACCAAGAAGTCGTTGTTGATACAACAGTTCCGAACGAATATTACGAAACATTATACGCTGCCTTTTTGGGCGGAAAAGACGGCAGTGCGTTATATGTTGTTCTGATTTTGTTATTTACGGCTTTCCTCGGTATACACCTGATCAATTCGGCCAACGTTGTTATTGAAGCGATCAGCGGTTTGGCCGGAGACCTTCCCAGTTTGGTCGGTTCGGCAATTGTCGGTGTCATATCAGACGCGTATTCTTTTGGTAAAAATATTCTGGGAACGGCCAACAAAGGCAGAGAGGCCATTAAATTCAAAACAGACAGCTTTCTGAATAAAAGTGGTGGTGATTCCAAAGCCACACCACTTGATAAATTCGGTCAGGCTGCGGAAAAAACAACAGAAAAAACGTCCGAAACCGCCGGCAAGGTTGTCGACCAAGGGGCAAAATCAGCCGGTAACGCCATGGATAAAGGAGCTCAGGTCGCCGGAACAGCCGTCGGCGCGGCCGGTAGTGCCGCCGGGAAAGGATTGATGAAGGCCGGTTCGGCTCTGTCCGGAACAGTGATCGGTGCGATTATCGGTATTCCGCTGATCGTAGCCGGAGCTGCCGTTACTGCGGCGGCCAAAACGGCGGAATATGGGATAAAAGCAGCCGGAAAATCCGCTAAATATACGGCTATTGCCACAGGCAAAGCCGCCAGTCACAGCCTGCGAACGGCAAGAAAAACCGCACAAAAACTCAAAAACAGAATCCATCCGGCATCGGCACAGACCGATCCCCCAAAAAAATGACGGAAATACCGGCGAAAAAGCTAATTATGGTCTAAACAGCCTCCTTAACGGAGGCTTTTTTTCATCTTTTTACAAAAAAAAGTATTTTTTTGCATTTTGTCTATTTCCCAAAAAAAATTTTTAGTGTATAGTGAAAAAAACAATAAGGAGAGCCCACATGGAAGAAATCATTTTCCCCAATCAAATTCGCATGTTCCGCCGTGTCCGCGGTATTTCTATGAAAAAGGTCGCCGATCATCTGGGTGTCAGTTTATCTGCCATCAGTAAAATTGAACGCGGATATCGACGTATTGATGAAAAACAATTGGAGGCTATTTCCACTTTGTTAAACTGTCCGCCGGAAGCTATTTTCGTGACGGAAGAATCCTCTCAACCGGAGGTCATAAAAGCGTGGAAAATAGAACAGGAACGTCGCAGTAAAATCAATTCCGGCAGCGGCTTAAAAACATTGGGGGCCGGCCTGCGGTATTTACGCGGTCAGAAAAAATTGACATTAATGCAGGTGTCAAAGGGGGCCGGTTTAACATTGGCTGTTTATCACCGCATTGAAATGGGGCAACGTGAAGTTGAAGAACACGTTTTGGAAAAAATTGCCCATGCGCTCGGTTATTCCGGATCGGATTTACAATTGAAAATCTATGAGTTGGATATGTCCGGCGCGTTAGATGAACTGAAACAAAGTGACAATAAATCGGGAATTGAAAACAGTAAGGGCGGTTATAACGACCTGCCGGTCAGCCGTTTTATGATAAAAACGGCCAACTCCCAAGAGGTAAACGTTCCCATTTACGGTTTACCGCAGGAAGACGGAACCATTATTTTAGATAAAGAAAAATCATCTGGTTCCATTTTATGTCCGTCCACACTGGCCAAAACAACCGGGGTCTACGGCATTCGCCTGTTGACCACAACATTGGGAAATTTATTGCCACAACGTTCCGTTCTCATTGTTGCACCCGGGCAAAATCTGCACGACGGAGACATTGCCGTCTTGCCGATAGAGGGGGATCGCATTAAATTAGTTTCTGTCAGCTTATCTGCCGACGGAACATGGTCGTATACATCGGCCGACGCTCCGGGATCGACACCTATTCCGTTTGATTTGCTGCCCAAAATGCAACGCATCGTTTTCATTGCAATTCCTTAGAAAGGATTCAACCCATGGCCGATACACAGGAACAAGAATTAAACAATCCTATGGGAACTTTTATGCGCAAAAAAGGACCGCAGGAAAATTCTCTTGTGGAACAGGCACAACGGTTGGTCAACTTGTATCATCACTTATCCGTATTTGGTCCGGATTTTGGCGCACAGTATAATCAAATGTTGTTGGATGCGCCGCCGGATGTGCAAACAATGCTTAACAGCATTATCGGCGGACCGGTTGTTCGGCAATATCTTGATTTTTTAAAGAAACAAACGACAACTGCCGGCAAATCGGAAACGTCAGACGAAAAGACATCATTTTCCGGTGCCGAAAGTTATCTCCCCTCACCGGAGGAGGATTTTATGGGTCCGTTAACCTTACCGACGGGAATACCCGATACGACGGATTCATCACATCATATCAATGCATTAATGAAAGCCATGAAGCAAATGCAACAGGCTGAAGCCGAACGCCAAACCGCTTTTTTGCAACAGGCTTTGGAAAAAATGCAATCCGTTTTATTGCAACAAATACATAATACACAACCGACTGCCGAAAACAGTGAAAAGAATCGTTTGGAACAAACGCAACTCCTCAATCAAACTGTTGAAAAAATTGTCAAAGCACAAACGGATGTGTTGGTTCAGGCCTTTCAAAAGGCTTCCGAAAACACGCGGGTATTGGCCGCGCGACAAACAAACCGCCTGATGGATTATTTAAAAAAACGGGAAAAAGAGGGACGACACTATTCGGATGTTATTGAAACCGCACAACAACAAATGACACCGCAAGCGCCTTCCGCCACGGCTCCATTACCCCCGAAACCGCCGATTATTCCGCCCGTATCACAAGATACCACCGAAGGAGGTAGTAATGCCTGATATTCAAAAATTGAAAGAAACATTGCGTGCTTATACCGGGGACGCCGCATCACTGGAACAGTTTACGACTGTTGCGACAGAGGTTTTGGGGGCCGACTGGGCTCAACGAATTTACGATGCGTTATCGGATTTAACGCCGGAGGAACAGGAAAAATTAAACCATGCCTTTCAATATTACGCCGGGGTCACGGCCTGGAATGAAATTCAGGGATATTTGACACAAACTACCCCCTTGGATACATCATTCATCGCCGAACGAATTCCGGTTTTATCTCATTGGCTGGCTTTTTTCGGGGAAGCCGGGGAAGCTGCCGTCACCCAATTACGGGAAAAAGCGGCTCTGCCGATAACCTCAACCGATACACCGGAAGCAACCGATACACCGGAAGCAACCGGGACAACGGGAACACCCGCGGAAACAATATCCCAAACAACGACGAATTCTCAATCGGAAACACCTACCGACGAGATAACGCAATCAGAACAACAAGAGGTGGTGACTGAACCGTCCCCAAAAGTCGAAACAGAAGTCGAACAACCAAAACCGGAGCCGATTTGGGCTGTTGAAAAAGTATTTCGCCAAATGGAATTGACACAAAATGTACAGGCTTGGATAACGGCGCGGTGTATTGAGTTGGGCAACATTGAAATTTTCGCCTATCCGCATTACGGTTTTTTGGTTGATCTGATGCGACAAACCAAACGGGATATTCAGGAATTATTGGCCGACACGGATCAGTTGGGTGCCATCGCGGCCTCCTATGAAGATGGTGTTAAGCGTCTGCAAAATATGCAAATTTCATTGGAGCGTGATTTAGAAATCGCCGAACAAAACGGAACATCGGAAGAAACGGATTTACTGCGTGATGACCTGAATCGTCAGGATATTCAAAAAACATTGGGACAGTTAGACACCTCCGGTACGCCCGAGTATTTAGGACCGGCCCCGGACGGTTTTGAACCATTGATGGATCCGTATGCGGAACTGGACGAAAAACCGATTAAAGAAGAGTATCGCAAAATTGAAAATGTCGTCCTGTCGGAAACACGCCAATCTATTCCGCAAAACGTTATTAAAGAAAAAGAAGAAAAAACATCTTCACAAACGCCCCAAAATGGTGTAAAAAGAAAGCTGTCGTTTTCTTTGGGCAATAAAACGAAACCAAGCGCCGGCTAGTATCGGGAAAGGATAAATATGAAAATCGGATTTTTCTGTACATGTATGTTGGGTCTGTTGGCTTTACCGATTGGTATTCGGGCGATGCCTGTTATCGATACACCCGTTCCGCCCCGTTTTGATACGACACCAAGCGCCCGCTTTTTAAATATGGAAACACCAATCCGCTGTTCCGTCAACAATTTCGGGGATCAGGAAATTTCCACAACGATTGCCTTAAAGCCAAGCGATTTTCGGCTGACTTTTTTTGATGAAACGGATAAGCTGCCTCGTTTCGAAGTAAACGGTTTTTCTTTTGACGCCATGCCCGTAGACGAAGCATTACAAAAATTATTGGATGAGGCCGATATTACGGTTTATACCGAAGACGGTGCCTATCCGGAATTAGATGCAAAAGATGTCTACGGTGAATTGTCGGCGGTCATCGGCGAATTGACGCGGGCCGGTGATACATTCTATAAATATGATGCCGAACGCAAAGAATTATATCTGGCACGAAAAGGACGGTTTGAATTACAATTACCCGACAATCGCATGGTGATGTTGGCAATGTTGGATGCCTTACGCGGTGCCGGGTTAAAGGAAATGACGCCGGATTGGAAAAAGAATACGATTTTATTAACGTTAACCCAAAACGACAAAGCGACGGTTGAATCTTTAATTGACTATATCGTTAACGATTCCTATCTGTTGTTGGCCGATACGCAGGTTTATCGCCTGACACCCAAAACATCGGACGCTAACTGGCAAAAGACTGTCGACACATTCGGTGCCGGAAAAATTTACAGCGCGACGAACGGCTTAATGGGAAAAGCACTAATCACGGGACATCATACCAAAACACAAGGGTTATTGTCAACGTTGGGGCATGATTTTACCGTTACACCGATCAGTCAAGGTGTCGCCATTGTTCCCAACGGGTGGAAAATGCGTTTTGATGTCGGTCGGTGTGCTTTCCCGCATGAAAGCAGTTCGCTGTCTGTTTTGTTGAACGCTCGAATTCGGTCAACAGATACCGTTGAAACAGATGTGACGTTAGACACACGCGCTGGTGAAATATCAACATTTAATACGATTGGCGCATTAGATAATGAATTAGTCATTCTGGGGATTCCGTCTTTGAATCCGACAACACCCGACGGCAGCGAATTATTAGTGACCTTAAAGTTAAGATTGATTCGTTTAATAAAGGAACAATAACATGACCGAACAAAAATTTCAGGCTCCTCCGCTTCCCAAAGCACCGACACCGGTTCAACCGATAGCAGGTGTTTCACCACAACCGGCAACACCGTTTCCGCAACCGGCGGCAACCGTTGAATTACCGGTTTCAAATACAACAACCGATACACCGAATTCATCGACAGAATCAACCGCATCTGTAACAACCGGGTTGATTACGGATTTAAACTTATCGCCGCAACTGCTTCAAACAAAGGTTGTTGCCGGTATTCTGGGCGGCGTTTTATTGTTTGGGATCTTATTGGGTGCCATGATGTTCGGCGGCAGTGCTTCTCCGGCTCAAAACAGCGGATTACAAGGTATTGTTCGCAATCCGGAAATCAAACAAAACATTCCCCGGTGCGGTATGGCCGACAGAACGGCTTCTTGTATTCTCTATATCGTCAATGCTTCCCGCAACGATAGATTGGCCGAAGACTTTTTTGATGAAGCTGTTAAATTGACAGGGCGGCAAAAATATTTATTGACGATTGAAAATTCACAATACGCTAAAACGCGAATCGCTCCGGGTTACTTTGCCCAAATCAAAGTACCGGCACTTAAATAAAAAAAGAACCACGATAATAACGGCACCGATTTAAGGTGCCGTTTCTTTTGTCATACAGATCGCATCACAACGTCCGTGCGGTGTTTCGTAGTATCCCTTGCGACATCCTGTCACACAAAAACCCGCCTTTTCATACAAAGCCCGCGCACCGACATTATCATCGGCAACCTCTAAAAAAATGCGTTGCACCCCCTGCTCCACCGCATATAATACCATCTGGCGCAATAAGGTTGCCCCTTCCCCGCACCGCCGAAAAGCCGGTAAAACACCGATGGTTAAAATTTCCATTTCATCCCCGACACGGGTACACAACAAAAAGCCACGGGCATTCACCCACCCCACCGTTGTCGGCAATACCAGTAAATCCGTAAAATCCTTTACCCGCCACGGTTTATCAAAACATTGTTCATGCATCCGCGCGAAAACATCGGCATAGGCCGTCATCCCGCTAACAACTAACATCGGCATCCCGTAAATAAACCGGTTCGGGCGGCAACGGATGATCCAAACGGGAAGCCGCAATCCGCGCGACCGCTTCGGCCGGAGCCATTTCATGCCGAACAACCGTTCCTTTTCCCGAAAATAACATAACGCCATCCCCCGTTATACAACCGGACAGATTGCTGACGACATCCAAGGTTTGAATTTGTGGCTCGACCACTTCCCCGTTTTCCGGAAAAAATTGTGTATAAAAATCCCCGCGTTTGGTGTCTAAAATAACCGTCAAGGGACGCGGTAAATCTAACGCCGCCACCTCAAACGTCGTTACCCCCAGCACCGGAATCCCTAACGCCAACCCTAATCCGCGAGCCGCCGCCAAACAGACCCGAACCCCGGTAAAAGAACCGGGACCAACCGCCACGGCAATATGTGTTAACGCCGCCATTGTTCGACCGGCCGTCGCCATTGTGTCGGCAATCATCGGCATTAAAGCCTCCCCTTGACCACGTGTCATCTCGGCATATTTGTGCGCCACAATTTCCGTTCCGTCATATAATGCAACGGACACACTGTTCGCCGTTGTATCAAAAGCCAAAAGAAGCATACGATATTCCTTTCAATTGACACTATTTTATGCCTTTTTATACCGAAAATCAAGCCTCATATTACAACCTGTTAACAGATATCTGTCCATTTTGAAAAAAAACACTTGATTTTTATCATAAGTTCCCGTATACTGTTTCCGTTCGGCCGACATAGCTCAGTTGGTAGAGCTACTGATTTGTAATCAGTGGGTCGGGAGTTCGAGTCTCTCTGTCGGCACCATAAAAAAACGTCCTGGAAAAAGGACGTTTTTTTAATGAGAATTTTTATTTGAACGGAGATTCCCCTCCCCCGATTTATTCATACACTAATTCTTTCATCCGCGCCTGTGTAAACAATTGCGTTTGACAGGCATTACACGTAACGGTGACACCTTTATAAACCGGCTGTGTTATCTTAACACTTTCCGAACACGTCGGACAATTTAATTGCAACATATTTTCCGTTTGTACATTACCGGCAACCATATTCCCCAGAATTTGTAAAAATTCCGTCAGTTTTTCCAAATCAACACTCTGATTTTGATTCTGATTCTGATTCTGATTTTTATTTTCCTTATTCGGCCGATGCCCTTTTTCCGTTAACTCCGTCCGATCCTGACGTTTTAAATGCTTGGAAAACGGCAGGTTAAAATCAAAAAACATCTGTACATAAGCCGTCACCACTGCCGTTAATACCGCACTGGCAACCGTCACGCCCAAAAATGTTTTCGGTTTATAATACAACCATTTTCTTAAACAACGGGAAACAGACCGTTTCGGATGCCGCCGTCTTACCTCTTTTTCCTGCGTCGAATGAACCTCTTGCTTTTCTGTTACATTCATAGCAAGTACCCTCCTTTTTTATTACTAATTCTCCCTAAACAATATGAGTATACCACGCTTTACAAAATTTGTCAAATTTATCCGAAAAATAATATAGGAAACAAATAATACTATTATATTCAACCTGATATTAAAAAAAAGAAGCGCATGAAACGCTTCTTTTTCACCGAATATACCTACCGTTAAACCTCTATTAATTGATATCGCCGGTTCCCCATATGCAACTCCGCCATATACGTTAATTGATGCAACCCTTCCCGCGATTCAATCCGTTCCTTTAAATCATGCAACTCATCGGGCGGTAATTGATATACCAAATCAATGGAGGCCTGATCAATAGCCAAGATATCGGTTGACGCCAAAATACCGATATCCCGCGCTTTTACCGGTGCCGCATCAACGCCGGCACAATCGCAATCCACAGACATATTCCGCAAGACATTCAAATAAACAATTTTATCCCCGAAATAATCTATGGTTGCTTTGGCCGATTCGGCCATATTTTCCATAAACCGAGCACCACTGCGCCATTTGCTGTAATCATAAGCATCCGGTGCTTCATGAACCATTTTTTTACCGATCTGACCGTCCGCACATCCGATGGCAATATTTTTCATGGATCCTCCGAAACCACCCATCGCATGCCCTTTAAAATGCGTCAATACAACCATCGAATCATAATTCAACATATGCTTGCCAACTGACATTTCCGTAAAATGACGCCCGCCTTTTACCGGAATCATAACGGCACCGTCTTCATCCATAATATCTACCGGACAAAAATCCCAACCATTAATTTTCAACGTACGACGATGTTGCTCTGTTGTTTGACGCTCTCCGGCATACAACGTATTCGTTTCGACAAGAACACTGCCCGGAATACTTTGTTGCAAAGCCTGCACCATATCTCGCGGAATAATATTCGGTCCATGCGGTTCTCCCGAATGCCATTTAATGGCAACCCGTCCCGAAATCGTTTGATTAATTTTTTGATATAACCGAATTAAAGCAGCCGGCGAAATCTCTTTCGAAAAATAAACAAGAGAAGAACCGTCCACCCGAACACCGTTATCATAAGACATTGTTGTTTATACCCCCTTTCGAATAAAATTAGTCAATTCCGGTTTTTCCCAATCCGGAGGCAAAATCCCGGCTTCGGCCGCCGCCCGTTGACATTTCAAAAAATAAGCCATATTTTTCGCCAGAATCCGCATATTTTGCAGACCTTCCTTATCCATAGCCACATCTTCGGCCGTCCGACCATGAATCATGTTCCAATACCGACCGGAAATAATCGGCATTTCACTAATTTGAAAGTATTTGTTTAATTGATCCAACGTTGCCGTTGTTCCGGCTCGCCGCGCACTGACAACAGCTGCCGCCGGTTTATGCCGAAAAATACGCCGCCCGGCCATCGCCGCCGAATAAAAAACTCGATCCATAAAGGAAACAATAGCCCCTGACGCCGACGCATAGTGAACGGGACATCCTAAAACATACCCGTCAAAATCGGCCGCTTTATCAACAAAAGCATTAACCGCGTCATCAATCACGCACCGCCCCAACTTTTGACAAGCACCACACCCCATACACGGGCGAATGGCTTCCGTTCCGATAAAATAAATTTCAGATTCAATTCCTTCTTTTTGCAACTGCTCCGCTATTTCACGCAAAGCCGTGTATGTACAACCGTTTTTGTGCGGCGATCCGTTCACAAGTAAAACTTTCATCTGTATTTCCTTTCATACATCAACGTATATCTTAATTTTATTAAAAAGAATTTCTTTGACCCTCTTTTTTTCTGATTCCGTTTAAATAACGTATATCATTTTTTTCAGGAAATCAATCCTCTTCACAAGGTTCCCAATAATGGATAAAAGCCACGCATTTCTGAATTTTTTACTTTTTTAAAGAAAATACTTGCCTTTTGATATGATTTGATGTATAAGATAACCCGTTCGGGCGATTAGCTCAGTTGGTAGAGCAGCTGACTCTTAATCAGCGGGCCCAGAGTTCGAGTCTCTGATCGCCCACCATTTATCAAAAGAGGATGTTTCTATCCCCTTTTTTGTGCCTTAACGGGGAGGGGGTAAAAGCTGACTGTTTAAGGATTTTTTGATAATTTAAATCCAATTAGTCTTTTTTTGTTTGGGAAAATAATTCTTGACTTTTGAATAGATTTATGCTATATTATTAAACTAATTAACAGGGTGAATTATACCCTGTTTTTTGTTGCCCATAAGGAAAGCTCCTTGTGGGTTGTTTTTAATAGGAGTTAAAATGTCAGATAACCAATCAGAAACAAATGTATCTCAATCAAATTCTTCACAAGGAATTGAAACATCATCAAACAGTTTATTACAACTTTATCTTAATTCTCAGGACTCTTCTAATGCTCAAATAATGGGGGAAACAACGCATGCCGGAAAGCATGATACATCAGGCCATTGTCAACAAATAGTGCATGTTCCCGCTCATACCCGTGAGGGATATCCTGTATCGGCTTATGACCGTAGATGCGGATAAAATCATACTGAAAAAGAGGCTGAAGAAAAAAATCAAGAGAATGCTAACGATAAGAACAAAGAAAATAATCCATCTAAAAATAGGTGTGTAAAATATAATGAGTTGATAAAAGAATACTGGCCTCATTTGAAAAATCATGAACATACAAAAAGCTATGCCTATTTAGATACAGAAGGAAATATTACAACAGGAATAGGACTTTATATCCCCGATGAAAAAACATTTACATCTTTGCCTTGGCAATTCCAAGGAAAGGAAGCAACCTTTGAACAAAAGGTGGCCGAATATCAGCATTTAAATGCTTTACAACAAAGTGGTCTATTTGGAAAAAACTATGATGCTGGATATTATTGGGATAAATCCGAACAAAAGTTAACTCTCTCAGATCATTTCATTATCGATAAAACAATGGAACATTTGGAATGGGATCTAAAAGAATTAGAAAGAAAACTTCCCGAGTTTGAAACATATCCAAGAACATTACAAATGGCTTTACTGGATATGCAATACAACATGGGTGGGAAATTTAATGCTGAAAAATGGCATTTTTTTCATGAAGGGTTAAGAAATAAAAACATTACCCAAATGGCAGAACAATCACATCGTTACCAAGTTGGTAAAGATCGTAACGATTGGACACGTGACATGTTATTAAACATCCCTCCGGTGGATGGGTGGCACTATTCATCCAAATGAATGCAAAATAAGAAAAGTATAATACTTGATTGTTTCGTGTTATGATTTTACTTTTTCATTGGGAAAAACACAAGAGCGAGAGGCTGATTTTCTTTCAAAATTGAACCGAGTGGGCTCGCAAAGGGCAGGGGAATCGGTTTTATACCAATCCTTTGATGAAATTTTAACGGGGTGAAACAGTTTGCTTACGCGCCGTGTCATCCCTCTAAAATAAAGAACGGCCGCCATACAACAAAGAGAGGCAATAATCGGCATTTTGGAAAACGACGTAGCCGGGATTAAAAGTAACATTGTTCCTGACAAGGCCAATGCCAGATCTTTTATATCGGCTTGATATTTTTTGTCATAATAATCGTTTACCATTTTTTTTCTTTTTTTTTGGTAATTCAAATAAACCGGAGAATCGGGAAATTGAAGAAAATCTTTGTATGTTTCATCTAAAAGTTTTATTTCTTTTGCGATATCTTGATGACTTTTGAAAGACTTATTATCGGTGTCCGATTCGCCGAAAGTGCGCGACAAAACCAATCGGCGCAACGCGTCTATTTCCTCTTGAGAGATGTATCTTAATCCGTGACGGTTATATCTTGATTGCATAAATACTCCTTCCGAACTGAAAATAATATAAAGTATCTCATATCATTCAAAAGAATTCAAGGCGATTATTTTAATAAAAAAAAGAAAAAAATGTCTTGACTTAGAGTTACCTCTAATCATTATAGTGGGTATGTATTTTATGAAAAAGGAGAAAATGCATGATTAAAAAAGCACTTGTGTTGGGCGCTCTAACCCTGTCTTTATTGGCGGGGGCACCTCAAAAAGCATGGACACAGACAAAGGAGGAAAATAACATGTCTCGTATTTTAATAGCTTATTATTCTTATTCCGGTAATACAAAACGGGTTGCAGAAGCCATTCAGGCCAAAATCGGCGGCGATTTGTTTGAAATTCAAACCAATCATACGTATCCTGCCGAGTATCAGGCGATGACAGTTCAGGCGAAAAAAGAAATTAATGAAAAATTTCGTCCTGAATTGACAACGAAAGTGGCCGATATGAAGCAATATGACACGGTGTTTATCGGATCCCCGAATTGGTGGGGGACGGGATGGGATTTAACCACCTCAAATGCGCGGCCCAAGAAAAACCGTTGTATTTAACCTCATTACCGGTTAAAGGAACAATCCACACATCCTCGGCTAATCAAAAAATAACCGACTCTGCCGCTGCGGCAACGGCCTACGCCTGTGGTCAAAAAACAAACAACTCCTTTTTGGGGAAATTACCTAACGGTGAAAATTGCCTGACAATAGCCGAAGAAGCCGTTCAAAAAGAATATGCCGTCGGCATTTATTCGACCGATCACGCTACCGGCGCCACTCCATCCGCTTTTTATGCCCACACAACCGATAGAAATGATCAAAAAACAATTGAGGCTGATAAAGCAAGAGCCACTCAACACATGGATATTGTCGTTCCCGCCGATCTGATTTCGGATGAAGTAGACGCAAAACTGACTCAATTATCTCAACAACCGGATAAAAAAGGCTTTTTTGTTTTATTCGAAGGGGCAAAAATTGACACAAATTCCCATAAAAATCTGTTTGAAGACATGAAAACGGAATTATATGATTTTGACTATGCCGTGATGAAAGCCGCCCATTTTGTTGTCAAACATCCCGACACCACTTTGATTGTTTTAGCCGATCACGAAACAGGCGGCCTGACGGAAGCGTGCGCATATACGACACACAAACATACGGGGCAAGACGTTCCCGTGTATGCCTATGGTCAACACGCCGACTTGTTTAAAGGAGAACAGGAAAACACGGCTGTTTACGCAAAAATAAAACAGATCCTGTTTCGGTAACATAAAAGGCGTTTTTTAACGGGATAAAACCGGTTTGTATTTATAAACGCGATAGTTATAAAATCCGACCGGTTGTCGCATTTCCCAAAGTATTTTACCATCACGGTCAATTTCGGCCGCACCCATTTGTGCATTACTACCATACCCGACAATATATGTGTTATATTCCGTTTCGAATACACTCCCCATATACGCCGCATGCCATGGTAAAGGGAAAGATTGAAAACCCGCAAGCCTTTTATTCTTTTCATCCAACTTAAACTTCAAAATACGCGATGTTTCTGCCGGCTGATACGGAAACCCTCCGGCGCATCGGGGATCCAAGTCCCGGGCATGATTATCAAAAATCATCACATATCCGTCATCCGTAATCGTAGCCGTATGTTGAAAGACGAAAAGCTGCTCCGGTGTTAATCCGAAATCATCCTTTTTACCACCCAAACGCCATAAAATCTGACCGGTTTTACGATGAATTTTCATCACGCTGGATGTTGACCGAAACGATACAATGAAATGGTTGTCCCGCGGATCAATGATAATACTGTTCAGATGCAGATAATCCTGGGCATGCTCCTCATATTGACAGGCACGAAGCGCCTCATCCAATAATTCCGGATAATTCTGACTCTGCCATTCAAAAATCACTTGCCCGTTCTTAATTTCCTGCATGATTGAAGCCGCCACATGCTTTTCTTCCCCGTCAACAACCATGACTTCATGTTGATTCCGCGGCAATATATAGTGATAATCCGATAATAACAGCGAATCATGATTGTCGATCAATCCGGTCCCTTTGATATCCTTTTGTTGACGAAGGGAGCGTATCTTTCTGAATTTTCCATCCATCACAAGCAATTCACCATACCAATACGCCGAACAACAACTGGTCGTTTGGACCATCATGGTATACCGTATCTTCCCGTTTGGCAGAATATACCTTTTAAAATCCGAAACGTTCAACCGGGGATTGGGATTCGTATAGTAAAACAACACATCACCCCGTGTATTCATCATAACGGCGAACCCTTGTGCTTTTTTACTGATTCCGGCAAAAGTTGTTAAGATATGACCATCCGTTGCACCGTTCGATTGCACATCAATACGGGGCAAACGACGCGGCCTGATTCGCAAATAATACGTTTTTCCGTTAATGGAAAAAGGTAATAAATCATTACTCATGAAAGAAGTCACCCGAAATGCCTTCTTTAACCCATTTACTTGCATGATATTTTCATACATCGTATTCAATGTCATGGCTTCATATATATTATGCTCCGGTGAAAAATCGGGCATTAAACGGTACCCGTTAACCGTCACAACGACCGGCTCAATCACATGCGCAAAGACAAGGCGATGCCGACACACATTCCCGCCCCAAATAAACAAGGGACACAATAAAATACAACCGATGATCAGAACGACAAGTTTTGTCCTTTTTACCATACAATATCTCAAATAATATACATCCTAAATACGCTGCCCCGATACGTGCTATTTTTCATCCGACCGATCAAAAATATGAAAGGCATAACAACTTAATATGGCAATTGCCGCCGTTTCGGCCCGCAAAATCGTCGTTCCCAAATGACAGGAAAGGCTCCCTTTTCGACGCGCCAACAAATCAATCTCATCCGGAGTGAAACCACCCTCGGGCCCGATCACAAAAGCAACAATATCATCCTTTGGAACGGGTGCCGTCGTAACCCCGCGCTCGGATAAATAAACAACCCTGACATCGGTTGGTAAATCCGCCAACGCCTGAGGCAACATAACCGGATCGGCAATCGTCGGAACCGTTAAACGTTCACATTGTTCGGCCGCTTCACGCACCGTTGCTTCGGCTCTTGCCTTGTTTAATTGCCGCACAACCGTCCGCTGCGTCACAATCGGCCGAATATCCGTAACCCCCAATTCGGTTGCCTTTTGTAAAACAAAGTCAAAGTTTTCTTTTTTGATCAGGGCCGGACACAAAATAACCGGCTTATCCGACACCTGCTTCCGCACCTGTCGAACGGGAACAACCGCCCAACTTTTTTTACTAACCGCTTGAATAAGGGCTTCCCATTCCCCATCCCGACCGTTAAACACCAAAATCCGATCCTCCGGTCGACACCGCATCACATGCATTAGGTAATGGCCTTGCTTCTCATCCAACGGAATGGATTGATTTTCCGCTAAGGACAGGTCAACAAACAAACGTATCATCATGACTCCGGATCAAATCGCATTAAAACAGCCGTCACATCATCCGGCGGCGGGGGCGGCGCAAACGTGAAGAAATCATGCATAATATCCATTAACGACACATAGGCATTTTCTTTCTTTAAATGCGGCATAATCAATTTTTTCAACCCCGCATTTCCCAACCGTTCTCCGGCTTTATTCGGACTTTCCGTTAATGCATCACTGAATAAAAAGAGCATATCCCCAGACCGAACGGATAAAACTTTATCGCTATATCCCGGATTTTTCATAATCCCGAGCGGCATTCCCGCCGTATCCAAAAAACTGACTTTGCGGCCGGATTTAATCATGGGTGGCGGAGATCCGGCACTGGCATACGTCAACACCCCGGCCTCCCGATCATAAATACCGAAGAAAAACGTCGCAAACTGTCCCCGAGGCAATAAATCATATAACTGCGTATTGATATTTTTCAAAAAAGCGGCCGGACTGACGATTTTTTTCTTATCCGTCTGCGCAATAATGGCATGCAATCGAAACGTATTCAAAGCCGCCGCTACCCCGTGTCCGGAAAAATCGCACATGTAAAATCCCAATAGTTTACCGCGGATCGGAAACATCTGCCAAAAATCACCGCCCAAAGCCGATGACGGCGAAAAATACTGCGCAATATCCACATGAAACATGGTTCGCACTTCATCCACATGATCGGAATCCGGTAACATACCAACTTGCATACGTTGGGCTGCATGCAACTCTGTTTCAATACGGGACAACTCTCCTTCCAAATGACGAACCAATAACGTATTTTCCAAATGTACCTTGACCCGGGCAAAAAATTCCAACGGATTCAACGGCTTGGAAATAAAATCCGTCGCACCGGAACTAAACGTCTTTTCCCGTGTTTCCCGCGTATCGGAAACCGTTTGCACCAAAACAGGAATCGATCGCGTTTCCGGGGCCGATTTTAAATGATATAAAACCTCATACCCATTCATCCGCGGCATAGTTAAATCCAAAATAATTAAGTCCGGCCGATAGGTCGGTACTTTTTGCAACCCTTCAATCCCATCCGCCGCCATTTCAATGTTCACAATGCCAATCACATTCAAAAGCCGACTCAATACCGCCTGATTACTCTTATTATCTTCAATAACCAAAACCCGACATTGCGATAAATCCGGTGCATGTAGCCGTTGTTCCGACACTAATTCATCCCCGGCATCCCCCGATACGGGATACATTTCCCGTTCTCCCCGTAAGAAAGACAACGTGATTTCCCGACCGAAATCATCAATCGTACATGAATCCGCCGTTCCCGCAATAATCCGAAGCCCCCGTCCCGATTTAGAACGCAGTGTCGGTTGTGCGCTCATAATCGGCATTGCACTATATCCGGCACCTTCATCCCGAATTTTAATTTCCAACTTTTCCATATCCCATGTCGCCCACACCCCCATTGATTTTTGGGCATACGCCGGATCATTCAAACGTTCATCCAATAACCGAGCATATTCGATAAAATCACGTGCCGATTGGCGCAGATTACTGGATAATTGTAAATTACCGTGAATCAACCCGTTAACCATCGATTCGTGTAACGCCAAATGAATCCCTTCATACCGATTTCGGGAAAAGTTTAAATAATGATCCAAAGCTTCCGTAAAAATTTTAGCCACATCACAGGCATAAATAACCGGACAAGTCAACAAAACCCCTATGGCGTGATCCAATGAATGTTCCCGCGCATACCCAAGGAAATTTTGAATCGATTCATCTAACGCCGCCGCATCAATAATATAACTGACCGATTTTTGTAATAACGCCTGAATATTACTTTCCGTCAAATGACTTGTCACAACCACCAAATCATCCGGCAACGGTGTTTTGTGTGTCATCCCGGATAACTGAGGCTGCTCTGCCGACGGCCAAGGAGTCAACGCCAATTGGTCGGCCAATCGTAAAATATGCTCTGTCGATACATCCTGCCCCGTAATATATGTCATCCGTTATCCTTTCATTTCTTTTATCATAACCCGAAACCGATCCGGAATACAAGCTTTTTTATCAAGATAGGGCGGATATTTACGCCATAACAAAAACCCCGGCCGAAACCGGGGTTAATTGACACTGTTTTCTATTGTCTTAAATATCGATTTAATTCAAAAGCACCATATAAAATCAAATAGGCTCCCATCAGGAAAGAAATCGTCAACACTCCGAAAACAGGATTAAAGAAAATGAGTAACGAAAAAATAATCCCGATGATACCGGAAGCCAACAACCACTTTTCAATCGGTTCGCCGACTTCACGCAATTCCAACGCGGCCACCACTTGGGTAATACCGACAAACAAACACCAAAAAGCAAAGATAATCGGCATACTGGCCGCCGTAACGCCCAGGTTAACCAACAAAATCAATCCGACCACAATATCCAAAACACCTAACGTAACATGCATATAGGACCGCGTGTATCGAAAAGCCATCAAATATCCCGCCCCCATGGCGATAAAAGCCGCACCGGCAATTAACGCCGAAGCAACCAAAGCCGTTGCCGGACTAAACAGGACATAGATTCCGCACATAATTAAAATTAAGCTGACAATTAAAAGCCAAATATTTTTCATACATCCTCCCTTGTAAAAATACAGGTTTTATATGGGATGTTTCCGATGAAAAGACAAGTACCAAAAATCCCTCCTGTTCGGAGGGATTTTCAAGTCATTCAAATACCGAAAGACGGTTTTAAATAACTTAATAATTTTCGGCCTTGATTTGGAAGTAAGCCTTTGCATGTGAACAAACCGGGCACATTTCCGGCGCTTTTTTGCCGATAACGATATGACCGCAGTTTGAACATTGCCAAATTGTATCCCCTTCACGAGAAAACACAATCCCTTCCTTAATGTTATTCAATAACTTGCGATAGCGTTCTTCGTGTTCCTTTTCGATTTTAGCCACCATTTCAAACAAAAGGGCGATTTTTTCAAAGCCTTCTTCATGTGCTGTTTTGGCAAAGCCGGCATACATATCTGTCCATTCATAGTTTTCACCGGCGGCGGCATCGGCCAGGTTCGTCATCGTATCGGGCACTTTGCCGTCATGCAATAACTTAAACCAAATTTCGGCATGTTCTTTTTCATTAGCGGCCGTTTCTTCAAAAATTTTAGCAATTTGCACATACCCGTCTTTTTTAGCCTGAGACGCATAGTATGTGTATTTGTTGCGAGCTTCCGATTCCCCGGCATAAGCTGTCTTTAAATTTTGTTCTGTTTTAGATCCTTTGAATTCCATATTACGTTCCTTTCTTTTCTGTATTACAAGTTGCGCATATCCCCCGAAATAAAACCGTGTGCCCCGTGATGACAAATCCCGGATCCGTCGGAATGTGATTCAATTCCCCCAAGTATAGGAAAGGGACATCAAACACTTTCCCGCACCGATCGCATTGCAGGTGATAATGCGGTGTTGTTGTGCAATCGTAATAATCGGCACCCGTTGTCGCTTTAATATGACCGATTTGGCCATCATCCGCTAAAACACCCAAGTTCCGATAAACGGTTGCTTTACTAACTCTGGGATGAGATGCGACAATATACTGATAAATTTCATCAGCCGTTGCATGACATAGTGTTTGAACCGCTGTCAAGACAATCTGTCGCTGTATCGTTTGTCGTTGCATATTCCTCCTTATTAGTAATTGTTATCGATAATATCATAGAAGGATATGAATTGACTGTCAAGCCCTTTTTGAGTAAAATACCAAAAAAAGGAGGTAACCCAATGTTATTTATCTGCTATCCGAAATGTTCAACGTGCCAAAAAGCCAAAGCATGGCTTGAAAAACACAACCTATCGTTTACCGAACGCCATATTGTGACGGAAACACCGACCAAAGCCGAACTGAAATCATGGCTATCCCTGTCACACAAACCGTTAAAAAGTTTTTTCAACACATCCGGTTTGCTGTATCGCCGTTTGAATCTATCATCAAAACTGCCCGCCATGCCGGAATCCGAACAATTGGACTTATTAACTGCAAACGGTATATTGATTAAACGACCGTTGCTGATAACCGCCGATCACGTCTTGATCGGTTTTCGGGAAAAAGAATGGGCCGACACCCTGTTAAAATAATGCTTGCCTTTTGCCAAAAACACCACTATTCTGAAAAAGCAATAAATGAAAGGAGTACAAATATGAAAAAAATCGTATTAACAGCCGTTGCCGTCATGATGGGCGGGGCAGTCTCCGCAGCCTTCATCGGCAATAATAATACCGTTTCCACAGTCGCGGAAGCATTAAAAATGCGGGATGATGCCATGGTTATCCTGGAAGGTAACATCCAAAAACAAGTATCTAAAGACAAATACCTGTTCGCCGACAAAACCGGTGAAATCACGGTTGAAATAGACCCCGAAGATTGGGCCGGTGTCGACGTCACACCGCAAGATACCATTCAAATCCTCGGTGAAATTAATAAAGATTGGTTTTCGACGGAAGTTGACGTAGACATCGTCAAAATCATCAAATAATGAATACAACATGAAATCCCCGCCGCTTCGGCGGGGATTTTGCGATTTATACAGTATCCCTAAACTTGCCCCACGAATCGCTTTACCCACCCATCCCGTTTTAAGTATTTCGTCACCCCATAAGCGGTCTGTCATTCTTGCGTAAGCGAGGATCTCGTGACGACCTCACTCTTATAAAAAACAGGGCGAAGACACCTCTTCACCCCGTTTCGCTTGTCCTATCACACAAAAAGCGGGAACCTTAGCGACAAAGGGCGTAGCTGACGACGCTACCCCAAGGGTAAGACCCGACCTCGTCTGAACTGTCACTAGTTATGTAATACGAACTACACCCGCTTAATTTGGTTGCTGTCCAATACCACTTGTTTGTCGTCTGCGTCCATCCCGAACAACTGCCATAATAACCATTTGCCTGAGCCGCAGCTAATTCTTCCGCCGTACATCCGTCTGTCACCGGTGCTAATTTTTTCCCAAGCGCATCACAGAAGTTCTCTGCCGCATGATACGACATATACTCCGTCGATGCTGTGTATTCGGTTCCGTTAATTGTCACGGTCGTGCTACTAATTGTTTCACACGTCCCAACCGTCACTTCACAACCATGATCATTCTGGCAATATTGATTATCCCCTGTGCAATCATCATTCGTCATACATTCTCCTTCCCCTAATGTGGATACACAGGTATATGTATACGGATAAGAACCACTACGTTGACACATTTGTCCTTCACCACAACATTGATCGCCACATACAACACCCGTTGGACAATAGACACAATAGCGGGGATAATCTCCACCATACCGCGACCCTACGCATTTTTCACACGTATCCTCTATATATGATGGATTATTTTCGACAGGACTTCCCTCTGTCGGACAAGTTGTACAAGAATCCGTGAGTCCATTATAAAACTCTCCATCTGCACACTCTGTATGCGGATCTGTAATACACTCCCCTGTCGACAATCGATATTCACCCTCTGCACACGGTTCAAGTTCGGGTTCGTTATCATCTCCGTTCTCTCCTCCCCCTTCTCCCGGTAAGTGGGAATTATCCAATGTATTCGCAAACGCAAATAACATTTCATTATCCCCTTCGGCGCACGTTGTATCGTCATCGACCACAACACCACCGACGGCGGTTTCTACCGGCATATTCCAATCCTGTTTCAGGATGTCATCACACACTCGTTGCGGGACTGCCGATACCGTTAACGCAAAGAACCCTTTATCCCCCGCATAATCGTTTGTCACTGTAACGGCGTGAATTCCCTTTATCCGCCCGTTGTCCCCATATTCCGATAAATTAATATCATGACCCAAGATCCGTTGTTGACTTGCCGTCACGGCTCTCTTTTTCACTTCGTTGATAATGTCATTCGCATTCATCTTGTCCATCGCATACCGATACCCGGCCACCCCACCGATTGACAATACGCCGGCCACGGCCAAAACACCAATCATTTCAACCATACTCCGACCGGTTTCTTTATTCATTTCAATCATTTAATACTCCTTTTCAACTATAACAAAAAAATGTTCCTTTTTTTGTTACACTTTTTGCGCCTTACCTGACTTTTTTCAAAATGAACGAGAACTCTTTATAATATCGATATTTTCTTCTTGCTTTGTTTTCACTTTTGTGATACACAACATCTATAACATTTTAATGAACATTAAATTGTTACACTCATTTCCTAACATACTCATAAATCATCATTATTTTGATACACCCTATCACATGGGTGTTTTTTTCTTGTAACACTAAAAAAATATCCGTTTGAAAACAATAAAAAATACGGTCTATACCGTTTTCAAAGCAGTATAAACCGTAACACATATAATTAAACCCGCCCAATCGGACGGGTTTAATATTGATGATTAAAAACCATTAACCTTGACGAGCCTTCATTTTGGGCTTTTTCTTGTTAATGACATAAACACGACCTTTCCGGCGAACGACTTTGCAGTCTTTATCGCGCGTTTTGGCGGACTTTAATGAACAACGAACTTTCATGACGCTACCCTTTCTATATAAAACCGAGTTTGTACTATATAGAATAAAAATCCGTTTGTCAAGGACTATTTTCGCCAACGCACAGAAAAAAGCAAAATTAACAAACTGATGCCCACCGGAATACCGGCTCCGAAACGAGCATACGTGGTCGGTGCCAAAGCACGGGGCAAAGCCGTGTCCAAAACACCTTCCGTTCCCAAAGCCACCGTTCCGATCGTCCGCCCACAACCGTCAAAGACCGCACTTATTCCTGTATTAGCCGCACGAACAACCGGTAATCCTTCTTCCACCGCCCGCATACGCGCCATACCCAAATGCTGATACGGACCGGCGGACATCCCATACCACCCGTCATTCGTCACATTAATTAACCATTCCGGTCGCCGCTTTTTATTCGCAACCTGTCCCGAAAAGATAACTTCATAACAAATCAACGGACCGGCCGGCGGCGCTTTGGGGATTCGAATCGTCCGCACCCCTTGTCCCGCCACAAAATCAGATTGTATCGGCACAATTTTATCCAGCGGCAATATTCCACGCAACGGTACATACTCCCCAAACGGTACTAAATGCGACTTGTCATAAAAATATTGAATTTCCGCCAAGTCATTTAAAACAAACAAACTGTTTGCGACTGTCCGCTCGTCGGGATTAACGGCACGCATCCCCCCTGTAATCAACGTTCCGCCCTGTCGCACGGCACTCATCAAACGTAACCGCTCATCATCATGCCAATTCACCAAGAAAGGAACCGCCGTTTCCGGCCAAATCACGTGTGTAATCTTGGCATTATCCGTACGCGACAACCGGATGAGTTTTGTCAGTGAATCGTCCGCCGCTTTCGGCTGCCATTTCAACGTCTGGGGGATATTCGGCTGAACGATTCGCAACCGAACCCCGAACACATCTTCCCGCGGCGTATCATATAACCGCCAATACCCCATGGCCGCAATACAGGCCAAACCGATAGCCCCACCCCATACGATTCGTTTTTTGATTCCCAAAGCCGGTGCCGAAAAAACAAGTATCGTGATAAACGATAAGCCATACACCCCCCAAACGGAAGCCGATTGTAAAACACCGAGTTCATTTTCCCAAACCGATCCCATTAAATTCCAAGGGAATCCGCTTAAAAACCAACTACGCACCCATTCAAGCAATGTAACCCAAGCGGCAAAAGCCAACCATCGGCGGTATCCGATCGGGAAAAGAACGGCCAAGCCGCCGGATAATCCCCAAAAAAGACCGAATAAAAGGCCGATACCGATTAAGGCCGGCAAAATCAACGCCATAAAACGCCCCTCGTCAATCATCAAAGCGTATGAAATCCAATACAGGGAGCAGATACCCAATCCGAATCCGAACAATCCGCCGATTTTAAAAGCCTTTCCGAAAGAAATCTCCCGATTCAATCGTCCCAACAGCCACGATAACGTGATTGGCAATACTCCCCAAAAATAAACAGGTGCAAAAGCAAGACTACTTATCCCGCCGCTTAACACCATTAAAACGGCCGTTCCCCATGCCGATTTTACTTCTTTTTTCATCTATTCCCCCTGCAATACATACACGCCGTCACCATTCCGAACAAATGTTTCATTCCCCCAATTATCCCATTTAATTGTCAGCACATCTTCCGTTTCCCGAATGATATGACCAAACTCCCCTTTCTGAGCCGACCGACGAACCCGCCCGTTATTCACCGCAACGATATCCTGCCAAAAAGGATGGCTCAATTGTATCTGTCGTTCCGCCGGCAACCCGCATAATTCAAAGTACATATCCGATAGTTTTTGCTGATCGACAATGCCTTTGACTTTATTTGCTTCAATCATACGCGGCAATAAATCGCACTTACGAAAAGTATCGTCAATGGAAAAGGGGAAAAAGCGATTGATAAACGCGGCATGAAAACGCCGGACATTTTTCGTCTGATTGGAATAATATTGACGATTATTACTTCCATGCAATCGATAATACAATAAAACCTCCGGAATATTGGCAATGGCACCGCCGGCATTTAAAATATCCCCGTAAAACGGCCGATCTTCGGCGGCCGGATAATCATCCCGATACCAAATATCATGCTGCCGTAAAAAATCACGCCGCATCATCAATACCGGATGACAAACCGGCGCTATTCCCAAATATAATTGAATTTTGACCCGTTCGGGATCCGTTTCACGTTGAAAAGAATACGGCCGCGAACGTCCCGGCGGACTAACCCACGCTCCCGCCACCGTGATGTCGGGATGCGCCTCCAAATAGGCAACTTGCCGTTCAAAACGATTCGGATAGGATTCATCATCGTCATCCATTCGGGCAATATATTTTCCCCGAGCCGCAGCCAACCCTTTGTTCAAACTGGCAATTAATCCCTGATTCGGGGAATTTGTGATTATCTTGATACGGTCATCCCGGGCGGCATAATCGGCCAAAACATCGGCGGTCCCATCCGTTGACCCGTCATTAATAATGATAAATTCAAAATCATCATACGTCTGGGATAGGATTGATTCAATCGCCCGCGGCAAAAAAGTATCCGCCCGATTATATGTCGCCATGACAACCGATATCATCGGCCGTCGCATAAAAACAAAGCCTAAACCAACAATCAATACAAGGACGAATATTGCCCCCACACCGAACCATATGCGTTTTTTCATCTGCTTTCAACCCCAACTATTGACTGACCCAAATCACACGCGCCATCCAAACCACTTCCGACCGTTGTAACGAAATATCCGCATGTAACGGATTTAACGATTTTAACTCCAATTGTCGGGCAGATTGATATTGCAACTCTTTCACCATAACTTCCCCGGAACATAACTTAACAACCACCCGATCCCCTTTGCGAATTTCCGAATCCGGAGAAACGACCAATTTATCCCCGTCCCGATAGGCCGGTTCCATACTGTTTCCCGACACCTCCAAAGCATACACAGGCATATTTAAAGAAAAAGGAAATTCAATACCGTCCCACGCTTCGGTCCCCAACGGATACCCATCGCTGTCAAAATAGCCGTCCCGACCGGCCTGAGCCAAACCCAACAACGGAATAACTTGTGCTTTGGGACGATACGGTTCACCGGCCAACTCCATAAATTCGAAAATAGTTGTGTTCGTTGCCTGCAAAACTTTATTCATACTTTCTGTTGACGGCCACCGCTTTCGCCCGTCGGCCCCGATTCGTTTGGATTTGTTAAAGCTGGTAGGATCCAAACCCGCTTTTACCGCCAAAGCCGATAACGACAACCCCTTACTTTCCGCCAGCTTCTCTATCCCCGTCCAAATTTCAGAATATGTTAATTGCATTGTTTTTCCTTTCTTTTCAAACATTCCGCCGCAACAAAAAAGAATGCCGCCTAACATACATAGATATGCGCCTTTTAGTTGTACATCTCTATACCATATCCTTTTTATCCTGTCAATAGGTTTTTTTTCATATTTTTAGTTGACAGACGCTTTATTTTAGATTAGTTCTTACTTTGTTCTTCATTTTATAGACGAAAGGAGGAGGTTATGAGGAATAAATACCAAACGCAAACGGACAACCGCGAAACAACGCCTTTTGAATCATCTGAGGAAGCTTGGTTCTGGTATTGTTTATGTGAACAATTGGGCCATTTGCGCGCCCGTGGCGGCGATTCGAATATTGCCCGCCCCTGCGAATCGTCAGATATCATTATCGCTGTCAAAAAATTATTAAACAAAGGAAAAATTAACCCTGATCATATGCGTATTTTACAACGATACGGGGCGGAACAAGCCCCACCTCATCCGCATTTCGGCGCCAGCCGCCGCATCTGCGAATTATGGCATGAAGCCATGGGGTTTCTGGACATAATTCTTCGGCAAAAAGGAATTGTCAGATTAATTTAATCATTTGAAAAACACAAAGGAAAAACGAATGAAGGAAACACTTTCACACGGCTATCGCTATCCGTTTGCTTACGTTGCCTTCGGCGGTACCCGAACCCGTTGGTGGATGCGTTTTTTAAAAAAAGGATTCTATCATTGTGCCTTAATTATCGGCAATGGACATGAATGGCTTTTGATTGATCCGCTGATTCATTTCACGGATTTAATTATGATGAAAAACGCACCCGTTTTGGATATTTTACGTCAAAAAGGCTATCGCCTTGTCCGAACGACACCCACGCAACCGCCTTTGACAAACACCCAATTCCGTCCCTATACATGCGTCGAAACCGTCAAACGTTTTTTAGGCATTAATCGGGCCGGAATTTGGACTCCTTATCAACTTTTTCGATTTTTAAACCTAAAAAAGGAAAATAATCCTTGACATTTCAAAAAAAGTATGCTATATTGATTTTCAGTTAACAACCGGAAGTGTATCTTCTGTCAGACAGGCTCCTGCAACGGGGCCTGTTTTTTTGTTGTTAGCCTTCGGTTTATTTTTATTAAAGGAGACTCCATGACGGATATTCAAACTCTGTACCACCGCTTTCAAAAAGCCAAATCGGCACGTAGCGGCTGGGAAACACCATGGCAGGAATGCTATGAATACGCGTTGCCGCATCGGGAAAGTATGTTTAACCCGACGCATTCACCGATTGACCATTTGTTCGACGGTACAGCACCGGACAGCGTCGATCAATTAGCTGCTCTGATTTTATCGGAAATGACACCGCCTTGGATGCGGTGGTTTCAATTAACGGCCGGGAGTGATTTATCTGCCGAAGAAAGCGACCAAATCGCACCGACGCTCAACACCATTTCCGAAGCACTGCAAACTAACTTTGACCGATCCAACTTCGCTTTGGAAGTACATCAATGTTATTTGGATTTAATCACGGCCGGAACAGCCTGTTTGTTGTTTGAAGAGGCCCCTCTCGGCGCCCCGTCGGCCTTTCGCTTTACGGCGATTCCGTTATCCGAAGTATATTTGGCGGAAGGTCCTTCCGGTCGTTTAGATACAACGTTCCGTGAATCGCAAATGGATACCGATACCTTGCGCGCCCGTTTCCCGCAAGCGACCATACCGGAAAAAGACAAACCGACACAGGACAAAACCGTCACCGTTATTGAAGCCGTCACTCCCGCCCCGAAAGGTGGCTATACCTACACGGCATTTCTGCATCCCGATAGCCAGCATGATTCCCTAAACGGCACGGATAGCGTGTTAAAAGAGGCTTTTTTCGAAACCTCACCGTTTATTTCGTTCCGCTGGCTCAAAGCACCCGGGGAGGTCTATGGCCGTTCCCCCGTCATGAAAGCATTGCCCGACATTAAAACCGCCAATAAAGTTGTCGAGCTGATTCTGAAAAATGCCTCCATTGCCGTTACCGGTATTTGGTTGGCGGAAGATGACGGGGTTTTGAATCCGGCAAACATTCACCTAACCCCGGGCGCCATCATTCCGAAAGCCATGGGATCCAAAGGCTTAACGCCATTGGAAGCCCCCGGCAAGTTTGATGTTTCGCAACTGATGATCGAAGATTTGCGCAAACGCATTCAACATGCCTTGTTGGGCGATCGTCTGGGCGAAATTAAATCCCCCAACATGACGGCGACCGAAGTTCTGGAAAGATCGGATGAAATGATGCGAATTTTGGGGGCGACGTACGGCCGCCTGCAAACAGAGCTTTTAATGCCTCTGATTGAAAGAGCCGTCAATTTACTGCGTAAGCGTGGTGAAATTCCCGAAATTTTTGTAGATGGCCGATTATTAAAAGTCAGCTATAAATCCACACGGGCGGAAAAGCAGGCGCAAATTGACGCCAACAACGCCCTCTTGTGGCTGTCATCCATCATAAAATTGGGGGAAGCCGGCCTGCAACATGTCGACATCGGCGGCTTTGTAAAATGGCTGGGGTGTAAACTCAATGTACCGGAAAATATCATCCGTGAGGCTGTTCCGCTCAACACATCGATATTGCCCGCCTTGCAAGGAGTCGGCCGATGATTCCCGCCGCCTTTGCCCGATTGTTCGGCCGCCCCGAAGGAGCGGAGGTTATCGCCTGGCTGAAACACCGAACAATGGAACGCGTTCTGATGCCGGACGCAACCGATGCCGAACTACGCTTTTTGGAAGGCCAACGTGCTTTGGTCAACCAAATACTCAACCTGATTCAACAAGGTCAACAAGAAAGGAAATAATCATGAATCCCAAAAATCAAATGACTCAAAAAAACGAAAACGCTTATCAACCGGAGGCTGACAATGAAACTTCTGCTGCCCAAAATCTCGCCGCTGTCTTGGATATGGTTCCTGATAAATTCATCAATCCTGAAACGGGTGATGTCAACTGGGCTGACTTGGTTAAGTCGTATCTGGCCCTGGAAAAGAAAATGAGTACCCGCCCATCCGTTCAACCGATAGCCGATCGCCCGGCTTCTCCGGCAGAATACCAAATTACCCTGCCCAACAACCTGATGAAAATTGATGCGGATGTTAACCAACGGTTGTTCGATCTGGGTTGTACCAACGAACAGGTTCAAGGCATTTATGATCTGGCTGCCGAAAAAATCATTCCGATATTGCAATCCCTTTCCATGGATTATCAGGCCGAACGGGATTTACAAGCATTGGAACAGGAATTCGGCGGACCGGAACAGTTCAATACCATTGCCCGTCAAATATCGGCTTGGGGAGAAAAGAATCTGGACAAATCCGTTTTCGACCTGCTTGCCTCCCATAAAGACGGGATTATGGCCTTATACCGTATGATGAACGGTCGCCGCGAAGCCGATGTTTTGCCTTCCCGTCGGGAAGCCACCCCGCCCGACAGCGAGGAAGTTTTACGGCGCCTTATGCAAGATCCGAAATATTGGAAATATCAGGATCCCGAACTGACGAAACGTATCGAAAACGGCTTTAAACGCCTCTACGGTTAAACTCTTTCCATCGGCAGATAACCCTTTGGGCCTACCCGATACCACCTGGGAATCTATCGATTCCCAACGGGGGTATAACGGCAGAAAATTTCTGGAACCGTCCACCCCTTTTTCTTAATCACCATATTGACAGAAAGGAATATACATGTCTACAGAAACAGAAAATACAACGATTAGCGCTTCTTTTATGAAACATTTTGAAGCGGATGTCCATACCGCCTATCAACAACAAGGGTCTAAATTAAAAAATACGGTTCGCTCGAAAAACAACGTTAAAGGTGCCTCCACGACATTCCAAGTCATCGGTGCCATGTCCGCACAAACTAAAACGCGGAATCAACAAATCACACCGTCCAGTGTCACGCACGTGCCGGTCGAATGCTCGCTGACCGATTACTACGCCGGTGAATGGGTCGATTCGTTGGATGAATTGAAGACCGGCCACGATGAACGGAAAGCTTTGGCCGCCGCCGGGGCTTACGCACTCGGTCGCAAAACGGATGAATTGATTATCGACGCGTTAAAAACGGCCACGCAAACGGTCGGAGAATCGACGGAACCGTTAACAAAATCCCGTATTTTAGAAGCCTTTACTCTGTTAAACAACAACGATGTACCGGATGACGGGGAACGCTACGCCCTTGTTTCCCCGGCGCAATGGAATCAATTGTTGTCCATTGAAGAATTTTCGTCCGCCAATTATGTCGGTGAAACATACCCGATGTTGACCGGTTCCGAAAGCCGGAAATGGATGGGCATTGTGTGGATCATGCACACGGGCTTACCGAAAACGGATACCACACACACATGCTTTATCTATCACAAAACAGCCGTCGGCCATGCCTGTGGTCAAGACATCAAAACGGATATTTCATGGCACGGAGATTACGCCGCCCACTTTGTCAGTAATATGATGAGTCAGGGCGCTTGCTTAATCGATGATAAAGGTGTCGTCAAAATGGAATGTTTGGACACGGCAATGACGGCTTAATATCCGACGATCATGCGTTTAGCGGGGGACGGTTCGCCGTCCCTCTTCTTTTCTTTTTTAAACAGGAGTATTTGACATGACTTTTACAGCTACCGGCCTTTGTTCTCGGGCCTTAGTCAAATTAGGGGCTGACAGCATTTCTTCATTTGAGGAAGAAACCACCGAAGCCCACATCGCGGAACAACTGTACGATCCGACACTTAACGCATTGTTGGCCTCATACCCCTGGCGTTTTGCATTATCACAGGTATCATTGGCCCGATTGGCAACCACACCGGCCACCGAATATCAATACGCGTACGCTCTTCCCAAAGACTGTGTCCGTATTTTATCCGCCGGTTCATCGGTCAGGAGCAGCGGCCTTATCTACCGCCTATTTCAAAACCAACTGCATTGTAATCAGGAAAATGTCATCCTGACATATATTGCCCGACCGGATGAATCCACCTTTCCGCCCTTTTTTACGCAAGCCCTTATCAGCCGTCTGGCCGCCGAATTCTGCCTACCGTTGACGGAAAGTACAACCCGAACCGATTATTTGCGCAAAATAGCCGAAGAAGACCTGAAAACAGCACGCTTAATCGACAGTCAACAAATTATCCCCCGGGCATTTCAAGATTTCTCTTTGATTGAGGTACGTTCATGACAAACCTGTTTACAACCAAAACAAATTTTACGGCCGGTGAATTGTCACATGATTTACTCGGCCGTGTCGATTTGGTGTCCTATAACAACGGCGCCTTGGCACTTCAAAACGTATTTATTCAACCCACCGGCGGCATTTATCGCCGCCCCGGTTTGAAATACCTGACAACCATTCCCGACGGAGGTCGTTTAATCGCCTACGAACAAAGTTCATCGGATGCCTACCTTGTTATTTTACAAGATAAAAAATTGTTGATTTATCAGGATGCAACCCTTATCACAACGTTGAAATCCCCTTGGTCCTCTGACCAAATCAACGCCGTTCGGTGGGCACAAGGAACCGACGCCCTGTATTTGACACACCCCAATGTTGCCCCGCAAAAATTGGTAAAAACGAGTGACGGATGGTCCCTGTCCGCATTTGTTTTCCTGACCGAAGATAAATGTATTCGACAACCGTACCATAAATTCAGCAGCGATGAAACAACAATCGCCTCTTCCGGTCTCGGCGGATCCGTAACCTTAACCGCCTCATCCGACGTTTTTAAGGAAAAACATATCGGGCGGCAATTTAAAATCGGGGACGGATACGTTGAAATCGAAACAATTAACAGTGCCAAAGAAGCCACGGGAACCGTCTTAAAACAATTGATTACCGACGGCGATGACAGCACAAAATTGGAACCGACACGCAGTTGGGGAGAACCCGCCTTTGACGACGATTACGGTTGGCCGACCTGCGTCGCGTTTTATCAATCCCGTCTGGTTTTCGGCGGGAGCGCATCACTCCCGAATCGCCTGTGGTTCAGTCAAAGCGGAGACCTTTCCAATTTTGAATTAGGATCGGGATACGATGCCGAAGGGATTGATTTTAACATCCTGTCGGACCAATCCAACGCGATTTGCGCTCTGTTTGCCGGCCGCCACTTACAGGTTTTTACGACAAGTGCCGAGTGGATGGTTTCCGGCGATCCCCTGACGCCAAGCAATATTCAGTTAAAAAGACAAACGCAGGTCGGTTCAACGGATACCCGCTTTGTCCCGCCTGTCGGTATCGACGGAGCCACTATTTTTCCGGCCGCCAACGGTCACGAAATCCGCGAATTTTTATTTGCCGATATCGAACAAGCGTATCAGGCAACCGACCTATCTCTGTTGGCCGGTCATCTGATCAACACACCGATTGATCAAGCCTACGACAAACAAAATCGTAAAGCGTATATCATCATGGCCGACGGCACCATCAGCGTTTTGACAAGTTTTCGTTCCGAAGACCTGCAAAGTTGGACGCGTATGTATACCGACGGCCTGTTCACATCCGTTGCCGTCAGCGGTACAAAAACATACTTTTTGATTCGCCGCGACGACACGTTCTTTCTGGAACAGTTGAATGAAGACTATCACACCGATTGTGCCGTCCGTTTAACGACCGATACGCCGCAAACGGTCTTTTCGGGCTTGGATATGTTGGAAGGCCGCACCGTTAAAATAACGGCGGATAACATTACCGTACCGGATAAAATCGTGACGAACGGACAAATCACACTGGATTATCCGGCAACAACGGTTGAAGTCGGGTTGGCCTACACACACATCGTCATCCCGCTGCCGCCTCTTGTCGGAGCCAGCAACGGGGCAGCTCCCGTTTCGTCGGCACGCCTTGTCAAAGCCTCTTTCCGTGTCGTCGATACCGCATCGTTGGAAATCGATACCGGCACCGGCTTACACCAAGAAATGACCCGCCCGCTGGCCTCATACAAACTGGACAGCATTCCCGAAACCAAAACAACGGATATTGTCGTACGCTCACTCGGTTGGAACAGATCACCGGTTCAACCCTTGTGGCGTATTCAAGGGGATACCCCCAAACCATTTAAACTTGTCAGTGTCACCAGTGATATACAAATAGGAGGATAATATGGAAGCAGCCCCAATCATCGCAGCCGTCTCACTTGTCAGTTCGGCCTTTTATACCAAAAAATCAATCGACAATCAAAAAAAACAGGCCAAAGCCGCCAAAGCCGCCGCCCAAAAAGAATACGATTTGAACGTTGCCCAAACAAAATTGGCATTGGAACAACAACAACGCAAAAACCGTAACCTGTTGGCACAACAACAATCGGCCTATAAAGCACGGCTTGGTGCCGGCGGTATGAGCAGTCAATCCGGTTCCGCTCAGGCGGTCTTGGACAATATGCAACGCGAACACGATATCGAAGATAAATATTTGGTGGAACAAGCCAATATTTCTTTGGAATCGTTATTGAACGGCATTAACAAAAATAACACCCTGAACCTGCTCAAAATGCAGGAATTACGCAACAAACAAACCGCCAATGCGTTCGATACATTGACCTCTTTGGGAACACAAGCCGGCCGAACCATGATCAAATAGGAGATACCCATGTCAGATAATCCCACTTTTCCGGACTTATCTGAACATTTGGTTCGGGACTTACAACGCGCCCTGTCTTCTTATCAAACATTTGAACAGGGCGACATCCCGACCGATGCCAAAGGCTTTACGGCTTGGCATAATGCCTGTAAATCGGCCTTACTGCATATTGCTTTGTTGGTCAAGCTGATACAAACAACACCCCGCTTATCCAAAGATAAAACAAACGATACCGCTATCGATTGGCTGAGCAAAGCCCGTGATGCCCTGAAACAATTACCGACCGAGGAATGGACCGACAATGCTTTCTTTGATTGAATTTATTTGGATTTGGGATCAGATTCAAGGCCTCTCCCTACCCCGCCATCATATTCGAATAGCCCGTTTTTTACAGGCCATTCACGATCACCCCGATCATCGGCGCGGTTTATTGATGGCATTCCGGAACTCGGGCAAATCCACACTGGTCGGCTTGTTCGGGGCATGGCTTTTGTATACACATCCCGATACTCGGATTTTGATCTTATCGGCCGACCACATGCTGGCTAAAAAAATGGTTCACCACATTAAACAAATTATTGAACGCCACCCGTTGACACAACGCCTGAAACCGGACACGCCCGAAGAATGGGCCTCTGACCGCTTTACCGTCCGACGAACCGGCGGTATGCGCGATCCGTCCGTTTTGGCGCGCGGTTTGACCGCCAATATGACCGGCTGCCGTGCCGATATTATCCTGTGCGATGATGTCGAAGTTCCCAAAACATGCGACACCCCCAAAAAACGGCGGGATCTGCGCCAAAAATTATCCGAACTGGATTATATTCTGACACCGGGCGGCCTGATACTGTATATCGGAACACCCCATGCGGCGGATACGATTTATCAATCCGCTCCGGACGGATTTTTAGCCGACTGGCCAACCTTGCGCCTTCCGCTGCTGACACCCGACGGGCAATCCAATTGGCCGGAACGATTCAACCTGAACCGTATCCAAGCGCTCCGCCAACGCTCCGGTCCGAATAAATTCCGCAGTCAAATGATGCTGGAACCCGTTTCCCTTGGCGACACGCGATTGGATATCAATCGCCTGCGCTATTACAGCGGCGATCTGTCCTATCGGGAGGCCAACGGACAAGGCATTCTGACCCTGAACGACAAACAAATGCGCGGCGTATCTTGTTGGTGGGATCCGGCTTTCGGATCACCCGACGGGGACAAAAGCGTTGTTGCCTGTACCTTTTTTGATGACGAAGGCAATATTTACCTACACCGACTGGATTACCTAACCGTTCCGTCGGGACAGGAAGCAACAGCCTGGCAATGCGCCCGCGTTCGGGAGTTGATTACCGACTGCTTCGTTCCGGCCATTCATTTGGAAACCAACGGAATCGGTAAATTTCTGCCCGCCCTGTTGCGTCAGGAACTGGCCCGAACCCGCACAGCCTGTGCCGTCATTGAAGAAACCGCCCGCCAAAACAAAGCTCGCCGGATTCTATCCGCCCTCGACGCACCCCTGATGAACGGCAGCCTGTTTATCCGATCCGCCCTGAAACAAACACCGTTATTACAGGAAATGACGGATTTTACCATCGCCGGCAATACACATGATGACGGTCTGGATGCCTTAGCCGGCTGTTTATTGTGCGAACCCGTTCGCTTAAAACGAATGGCCACCCACCCCGTTAAACAACATTTGGAATGGAGATTCTAACATGGATTACGAAACAAATATTTTAGCCCGCACCTTGTACGGAGAGGCTCATGATGAAGGCTTACCCGGTATTGAAGCCGTCGCCTCCGTCATTATGAACCGTATCCGATATACCCGAAGCGGACAAACCGCCGGGCTGGGTACCACCATATCGGAAGTCTGCCGAAAACCGTTTCAGTTTTCGTGTTGGAAAACGGCCGAAGCGACCCGACAATTAATGACGGCTGATTTGTCCTCCGATGCCGTTTTTGCCATTTGCCGCCGCGTCGCCACCCGCGCTGTTAAAGGCTTGCTGCCGGATACGGTCAAAGGCGCAACACACTATCATTCTTTGGATACGAATCCGCGCTGGGCCTCGGCCTTGATTCCCTGCGCACAAATCGGGAATCGTTTATTTTATACCTGTTTATAAAGGAGGACTCATGCCGACACTTGTCATGGAAATCGGTAAATTGATGGGACAGGTTGAAACCCTGCAAAAACAATTGACCGAAATTAAAAAGGATATTTCCCAAAGCAAAAAACAAATTGCCGACGTGCATGAAGAATTATTAAATTTCATGGGAAGTGTCCAACATAAAAGCACCTGTCAAACCATTCACGATCGTCTGGCCAAAGAATATATGCCGCGGTCGGAATTGGCACCGATTAAAGCCGTTGCGGGGATGATTGCCCTGACAACCGTAACGGCTCTCAGTGCCGCTTTTTTTAACTTAATTTTAAAATGAAAGGAAACACCATGCTGGATTTTATCATCTCATCCTGGAACGATATCTTAATTGCCATTTCATCGATTATCAGCGGTGCCAGTGCTCTCAGCGCTCTGACCCCGACGAAAAAAGACGACACCGTCTTATCCACCATCAAAAAAGGAATTGATATCCTGGCGTTAAATGTCGGTAATGCGAAACCCGCCAACGCCTGATTATTGACGCCCGACGATCGACGGCATACCCCCGTCCTCTTTGCTGCCGGTCGTCGCCCCATGATGTACTATACCGCCGCCGACCAACCCATTTACATCAATCAGACGAACAACCATAACCCGTTATTCATGCGGCTTTTCTTTTAATTTTTGAAGCAAAACCCGGAAAAATTCAATCCGATCGGAAACTTCCCGCCGAAACACACCACTGGCCGACCGCATGGTTTCCTCTGCCTCGGCCAATTGTTGCTCTATCATCGGCAAAGAAATTTTGTTTTCGGCTCCACCCCAAGCCAAAATAACACAAATATCCCGCCGAACTTCACACAATCCCTGCGAAATTAAATAGGTATCCGCTTTTTCCTCATCCCGATAAATCAAAACACGCCCCGGCCGAACCGCCGTCAATAACGGTGCCTGCCCCGGAATAATTGTGCGCTCCCCCATCCATCCGGGAATGGAAACCTGTACCGCTTCCGTTTCAATAACAGAATACAACGGACAGATGATTTTAACCCGAATCCGACCGGCCGAAGGTGACGGCTCATCCACCATGCTCATCCTCCCGCTTTGACAATTCCTTGGCTTTTCGAACCGCATCCTCTATTCGACCGATCATAAAGAAAGCCTGTTCCGGCAATTCATCATACTGTCCCGCACAAATGGCCGCACACCCCGCAATCGTATCTTTTAAATCAACCGTCACACCCGGTTGCCCCGTAAAAGTCTCCCCTACCGTAAACGGTTGCGTCAAAAAACGTTGCAGTTTGCGCGCCCGCGAAACGGTCTTTTTATCTTCATCCGATAATTCATCCATTCCCAAAATCGCAATAATATCCTGTAACGATTTATATACCTGTAACAACCGAATCACTTCTCCGGCAACCCGATAATGTTCCTCCCCCACAATTTCCGGCGTTAATAACCGCGACGTCGATTCCAACGGATCAACCGCCGGATACAATCCCTGTTCCGCAATTGCACGGGATAAAACCGTCGTTGCATCCAAATGACTGAACGTCGTCGCCGGTGCCGGATCCGTCAAGTCATCCGCCGGAACATATACCGCCTGTACCGATGTAATGGATCCCTTCTTCGTCGAAGTAATCCGTTCCTGCAAAGCCCCTAAATCGGTTGCCAAAGTCGGTTGATACCCGACGGCGGAAGGCATCCGTCCCAATAAAGACGATACCTCGGCACCCGCTTGCGTAAAACGGAAAATGTTATCAATAAAAAGCAAAACATCCTGCGCCAAAAAATCCCGAAAATATTCCGCCACCGTTAACCCGCTTAATGCAACACGCGCTCGCGCACCCGGCGCTTCATTCATCTGCCCGAAAACCAAAGCCGCTTTTGAATTTTTTCCCTTTAAGTCAATCACGCCGGAAGCAATCATTTCCCGATACAAATCATTACCTTCGCGCGACCGCTCCCCGACCCCGGTAAACACGGAATAGCCCCCGTGCATTTTGGCCACATTATTAATCAACTCCATAATAATCATCGTTTTACCGACACCGGCACCGCCAAACAGACCGATTTTTCCACCTTTCGGATACGGACACAATAAATCAATTACCTTAATACCGGTTTCCAACAATTCGGTGTTGGGCGCCTGATCCATAAAATCCGGCGGCGGTTGATGAATGCTGCGCTTAATCTCTGCCGGAATAGGCCCCCGATTGTCCAACGGATCCCCCGTCACATTCATAATCCGCCCCAACGTCCCGACGCCGACCGGCACTTCAATCGAATGTCCCGTCGCAACAACTTCCTGCCCGCGGACAAGCCCGTCCGTATCCGCCATAGCCAAACACCGTGCGACATTATCGGATAAAAGCTGTTCCACTTCTAAGACAAGCTCTTTCCCCTGATTCCGAACCACACAGGCATCAAAAATCCGCGGCATGTCCTTTGGGGCAAAAGCCACATCAACAACCGATCCCCGCACCTGATGAATCACACCCGTTTTTTTCTTTTGACCTGCCATAGCATTCTCCTTTATTCCTGTCCGGTAAAACTTTCCGCCAAATCCGTCGTGATTTTGGATTGACGCAACCGCCGATACCGTTTTGTTAAATCCTGTAACATATCCCCCGCATTCCGCGTCGCATTATCCATTGCCATCAACCGCGCCGCATTATCCGACACATCCGCTTCCCATAATACCCGATAAATGTACGCCACAATATATTGCGGCAAAATTAAATCCAACATACCGATATCCGACGGTTCGTAATCATACGCTTCCGGTGGCCGCTTTCCTTCCTTGATCGTTTCGTCATTCAAAGCCCCCAACGAAGACAACATATCCGCCCCGCCAATCGCCTTTAAAAAAGAACTCTGCTTTAAACTGATTTGCCGTTGCCCGAGGGCATCCCGCCGAACATAATCCGCATCCTCATTTAACAAAAAAGCCCACGGATTTTCCGATGCAAACAATTTGTTGGGAATTAATTGTTCAATCACCGGTCGCTGGGACACAATGGATTTAAATTGATTGTAGATGACCAAACACGCATCAAACCGATCTTTATAAAAAGCATCAATGACATTTCCGGCCAATCGTTCCGCATCCAGATAAGGATTCCCTTCTCGCCCCGATTTTCGTTTTAAAACAACCATTTCCATATCGGGATAAAACCGCTTTAAAATAGCGGCACCCCGCATGCCGAAAGCAAATACATAAACGGATTTCCCTTGTTTTTTTAAATAGTCAATGGTTCGCTTCGCCTGCTGCGCCACGGTTAAATTAGCCGTACCCGACAACCCGTCGTCCGCCGTTACCACCACGACGACATATCGTTCGTCTTTGCCGTTTCCTTTTAATAAAGAGGGTAAAGGCAAAACCGTTGTCGATTCCTGCCAAATTAAATCCTCCTGCCGTGTCGTCGCGGCCCGTATCAACCGACGAATCATCCGATTCATCTCTTCGGCATACGGATTCATTTTTAAAAAAGAGGCGTGCATTTTTTTTAACCGCGCCAAAGCCACAATCTTCATGGAGGATGTTACCTGTCGCGTTGCCGTGACGGATTGTATCCGATCTTTTATTTTTTTAAGCGAACTCATGCCGCCTGTCCCGCCTGATCATCCGCCGCCATTTCCGCCTGTGCCCGATACGATTCACCGTATTTTTGAACAAAAGCCGTCAACCGATTCGCCGTTTCATCCGTTAACGCACCGCTTTTTTCTATATCGGCCAATATATCCGCCCCCTGTAACCGTAACCGATCCAAAAGCCCTTGCAGAAAGACGGTAATCTCGGGAACCTCAATATCATCCAAAAAGCCATGCGTTCCGACAAATAAAGATACAACCTCCTGCGCCATTGTCAACGGCCGATACGGCTTTTGCTTCATGACTTCCGTTAACCGCGCACCCCGCGCCAATAACGCCTGTGTAGCCGTATCCAAATCGGATGATAACTGCGCAAACGTCAACACCTCACGATATTGCGCCAACTCCAACTTTAACGATGCCGATACTTTTTTCATGGCCGGTGCCTGAGCCGCTGAACCGACACGACTGACCGACAACCCGACATTGACGGCCGGCCGGACACCTTGATGGAATAACGTACTTTCCAAAAAAATCTGCCCGTCTGTAATCGAAATAACATTCGTCGGAATATAGGCCGACACATCCCCCTCCTGCGTTTCCACAACCGGAATTGCCGTCAATGATCCGCCCCCTTTTTCCGTACTCATCTGGGCCGCCCGCTCCAATAACCGTGAATGTAAATAAAAAACATCCCCCGGAAAAGCCTCTCGTCCCGACGGTCGTTTCAATAACAAAGACATTTCCCGATAGGCCACCGCATGCTTACTTAAATCATCATAAAAGACAATCGCATGCATTCCGTTATCCCGAAAATATTCCCCGACCGCACATCCCGCATACGGGGCCAAATATTGCATCACGGCACTGTCCGAAGCCGTTGCCGACACAATAACCGTGTAATCCATTGCTCCATATTTTTGCAGCGTTCGCATAACCTCCCGAACCGTCGATTGCTTTTGCCCTATTGCCACATAAACACAAAAAATTTTATCTTTTAAACCGATGCTCTTTTCATTATGGGAACGTTGACTGATAATCGTATCGATAATTAATGTTGTCTTTCCCGTCTGGCGATCCCCGATGATTAATTCACGCTGACCGCATCCGATCGGTACCAGAGCATCAATCGCCTTAATTCCCGTCTGAACCGGCCGTCGCACACTTTCACGATCAACAATCCCGGGTGCCGGCACGTTGACGGGACGTTGTTCCAATTGATCCAAAGGGGCCTTATCATCCAACGGCTGTCCCAACGGATTGATAACACGCCCAACCAAAGACACGCCGACCGGAACCGTGTTCGCACGCCCCGTTCGATACGCATGATCACCCTCCCGAATCGTATCGGCCTTTTCAAAAACCGCCACATCCGCATCCTCCGGGTTCAGGTTCAAAGCCATTCCCACTGCCCCCGAAGCAAACACAACCTGTTCACCGGCCGCCAAAGATTGCAGGCCTGTCACCTTGGCCACTCCATCCGATACAGAAACAACTTCCCCGACTTCGGTTAAAACCGGTCGCCCTTGAAAAGAAGCAATTTTTTCGGTAAACAGATCGGTCAATCCCTGTATATTCGATACCGGAGCCCGATACGATTCGATTTCACGTTGAAATTGCCGCAACTGTCCCCGAATAGAGCCATCCAACAACATGGATCCCATTTTAACGGAAATTCCCCCCAATAAATCCGGATTTAATGCCAACTTCATCTGAACGGCATGATAGGGAAAAGCCTGCTTTAATTTCTGATAAAGCTTATCTTGTTGCGCCTCGTTCAAAGGCTCAACACTTTCCACCACCACATCCAACTTCCGCTTTCGTTTAGTCGATACGCCTGTTTCCTGTTTCATGTGACCGCCTTTCTGCCTTTTTTGTACCACAGGCGCGCCGGACTTTCAAGAGGCTTTAACGACTATTTTAACCCTGCCTGATTTAAAAAAAGGCGCAATTCTCCCGTTCCCGGCGATAATGAATGCCACCCGCCCGCATACGGCAGGTGCATAACAACACAATCCGACGGTTTTAAAACGGGTGATTCCCGCGGTTCTGCCAAATAAGCAATCGTCTGTTCTAATCCCGGATGATGACCGACAATCATAACCGTTTCAAAAATGCTGTCCAGCTCATTTAACGTGTTTAATAACCGAAAAACAGGGGCCAAATATAACGCATCCCGATACAAAATCGGCGCCTCGGGAAATAATCGGCGGACAAGCTCAACCGTTTGTCTAGCCCGTAAAGCCGTCGAACATAACACACAATCCGGTACCCGCAACTTTTTTTGTTGCATCAACTCAATCAAACGAATGGTTTCTTGAACACCCCGATGGGACAAGGGTCGATTAAAATCATTCAAAACACCGCTGTCCGTTTCTGCGGCACCATGGCGCATGATATATAAATAACGCCCGCCGGCCGAAGTTTCTCCCATATCCTTTTCCTTTCTTTTTTTTCAGATATAGGCCTCTCCGCCGGCAAGCGCAACACTGCCGAAAGTCAATGTATTATTGTAGATCCTGTTGAATACGGGCATCCAAACTACGGGCAAAATCCTCATACGGATCTTTCCCCTCAATCCGATCGGCCGCCTCCCGCAGATGATACCCGGCCACATCTTTCATATCTCCGGCCGTTTTTACCGTCGTACTGGCGGCACCGCTGATCCGCGCACCGATATTGCCGAGGTTTTCAACCGACCGCTGCCATGTTTCGGCCGGTCCGATATCCAACAATAACCACGCAAACGCAGCAAACACCACGGCATAAATAGCCAATCGAATAACCAATTTTACTAAACGTCCGATAAATTCCATTGCGTTCTCCTTTCGCTTTATGGTATAAGTATAAGGATGAAACCATTATCCTGTCAAGCAAAAAACATCCTTGTTCGCCGGAATCGTTTATCGCGATATCTGCGGTTGCGTGTTGACCGCAAAGGCAGGGTTGTTCTCTCTCTTCCTTTGTTTTGTACCCGACGACAGGCCCAATCTTTTTTGGACGAACATCAGGAATGGATTGCCGATCAATTAAACCGTCTGCCCTCCCCCACCCGATGGCAAAACGGCGATACCATCCGTATCTTGGGCCAAGACCTGACCATTCGACACGATCCTACCTTGCGCCGCGGTGTTTTCATTCGGGATAATACCCTTTTTGTCTCCGGTGAAGTCGATTTCCTGACGCGCCGCATAACGGATTTCGTCAAACGCCAAACCCGTGCCTATATCACAACAAAAGCCCGCGATTTAGCCGCTGAAATCGGCGTTTCGTTTCGGGATATTCATCTGAAAGACACAACCTCCCGTTGGGGCAGTTGTTCCGCCAAAGGCAACCTGAATTTTTGTTGGCGGTTGGGATTCGCCCCGCTGTTTGTATTGGATTATATTATTGCACACGAAGTCGCCCATTTACAGGAAATGAACCATAGCGACCGTTTCTGGCGCGTTGTGGCCCGCCTGACCGACCGACGGGCCGATGCCGAAATCTGGTTGCGCCGTCACGGTCGTGAATTATAGGAAGACGTCTCCGCCCCGTCATCCCAAAAACTGTCCGCCAACAATTGACGTGTATACGTATGACGCGGACATTGAAACACCTGATCGGCCGAACCGGCTTCCACAACATCGCCCCGCCGCATGACCAAAACATCATCGGCCATGGCGCGTACCGCCCGCATATCATGTGAAATAAAAAGATACGCCAACCCCAACTCCGCCTGCAACCGATTCAATAAATCCATTATCTGCTGTTGCGTCCGAATATCCAATGACGAAGTCACTTCATCCAAAATCAACACCGACGGCCGCATGATTAAAGCCCGTGCCAAAGCAACTCGCGTCCGTTGTCCGCCCGATAATTCATGCGGATAGCGTCCCATTATTTCCGGATCAAGACCAACGGCCTGCAAAGCCTCTGCCACCGCTCTTTCGGCCGAACCGCGATGTAATAAAGACCACCCTTCGGCAATCAACTGACCAACGGATAAACGCGGATTTAACGAAGCTCCGGCATCTTGAAACACCATTTGCATACCGGCTCTGGCGGAAACAAGCTCCCGCCCCCGCAAAGCCCAAAAATCCCGACCGTTTAATATCACCTCTCCCATCGCCGGTACCAACCGAACCAACGCGCGGGCCACGGTTGATTTTCCGGAACCGCTTTCTCCGACAATCGCCGTTGTCCGACCGGCTTTTAACGCAAAAGAAACCGCCCGTGCCGCCGTCATTTGCCCATATTGAACCGTCAATTCACGAACGGATAACACCGTCGCTCCACCCGCAGAGGTTTGTCGTCGTTGAATCGGAGGCGGTGGCGGAATGCGCGTTGCCGCAATTTTACCGTACTTCATCACATATACCCGATCGGCCAACCGGCGAATAATGGATAAATCGTGCGTAATGAATAAAATACTCAACCCCATTTTCTTTTGTAACTTTTTTAACAACCTCAAAATCTGAGCCTGTACCGTCACATCCAAGGCCGTTGTCGGTTCATCCGCGATTAACAAATCCGGCTTACCGGCCAAAGCCATTGCAATCATAACCCGTTGCCGCTGTCCGCCCGATAGTTCATGCGGATACGACCGATATATCCGATCACCATCGGATAATTCGACCAATTGTAACAATTGCATAATCCGTTGGCGCGACACTTTTCCGATATGCAACCGCAAAACTTCTCCGATCTGCCGCCCGACGGTATGCAAAGGATTTAAACTTGTCATCGGTTCTTGAAAAATCATGGCAATCCGCCGCCCGCGAATACGTTGCATTTCCTTTTCCGACAAAGCCAACAAATCCCGTCCCCGAAATAAAATCCGACCGCTGTATCGCGCTTGATCCTGTAATCGTAAAATCGCCATAGCCGCTGTCGACTTACCCGATCCGCTGGCACCGACCAAGCCGACAAACTCCCCTTTTTTAACGGCAACGGAAATACCCCGCACCGGTCGAAACCGGGACAATCGGACGGACACCTTTTGTAATGCTAATAAATTCATGAGCGCACCTCCCGATGCGGATCAAACGCATCCCGTACCCCTTCCCCGATAAACAACAAAGCCGATAAAACCGCCGTCAACGTGACAAAAATCGTCACACCGATCCACGGTGCCTGTAAATTTTCCTTGCCCTGCCGAATCATATCCCCCAGGCTCGGTGTGCCCGGCGGCAAACCCAATCCTAAAAAATCCAAAGCGGACAAAGCCACAACCGCCCCCGACATCATAAACGGCAAATAGGCAATTGTCGCCACCAATGCATTCGGTAAAATATGTCGAAACATAATGACGCGATCGGATACCCCCAATACCCGCGCCGCCTGAACATACTCCAAATGACGCGTTCTTAAAAACTCCGCCCGCACAACTGGAACCAATGTTGTCCAACTGAAAAACAACAAAACGCCCAATAACGTTCCAAATCCCGGGACAATTAAACTGGATACAATAATTAAAATAAACAACTGCGGCAACGATCCCCACATTTCCAACAACCGACCTAAAAACAAATCCGTTTTACCGCCGAAATACCCCTGAACGGCCCCGACAAAAATACCGATACCGGCCGAACAAACCGTTAAAATCAGGCCGAACACCAAACTTAACCGTAACCCGTACAATAATCGTGCCAGAATATCCCGTCCCTGATCATCCGTCCCCAACCAATGCCGCCGGTCAGGAGCTCCCGGAAAAACACCCGTCGCTTCAAAATCAATCGTATCGTATGACCACGGTATCGGCGGCATAATCATCCATCCGTTTTGCCGTATTTGTCGCCGCGTATCCGGATCATGATAATCCGCTTCCGTTGGTAAAGAACCGCCCAATTGATTATCCCAAACAACCTCAACAACCGGAAAATAAACAGTATCCTGATACCGAACAATTAACGGCTTATCATTCGCCAAGATCGGCGCCAATACAGAAACCAATAGCATGCCGATAAAAACAAGCAATGAACGATACGCCAGTCGATTTGCCCGAAATTGTTGCCACCGCCGTTTTGCCAATCCTGTCATGCCCGACGCGCTCCGAAATGAATACGCGGATCAACCAAAGTATAAACCAAATCGTTCAACAAATTTAAAACCAATCCGATTAATCCGAATAAATACAATGTTCCGAAAATAACGGGATAGTCCCGATTTTGAACGGCCTCAAACCCTAACAAGCCTAATCCGTCCAACGAAAAAATAACCTCAATCAAAACCGAACCGCCAAACAACATACCCACCAATAACGACGGAAATCCCGCAATAACAATCAACATCGCATTTCGAAAAACATGCCCGTATAAAATTCCCCGCGTACCAACCCCTTTGGCCTTAGCCGTCCGACAATACGCTTTTCCCAATTCATCCAAAAAAGCGTTTTTGGTCAAAAAGGCCAGACTGGCTATCCCACCGGCCGCCATAGCCGTTATCGGCAAAATTAAATGCCACACATAATCCGCAATCCGCATCGGCCACGATAAATCATTCCAATTATCCGACACCAATCCCCGCAACGGGAACCATTGCAGATACCGCCCGCCCGCAAATACAATCAACAAAAAAATAGCCAACAAAAAAGCCGGTGCCGCATAACTGACCGTCAAAGCCCAACTGCTGATCGTATCAAACCGCGAACCGCGGTGTACCGCCTTACGTATCCCCAGCGGAATAGCAATCAAATAAATAACCAATGTGCTGAAAACGCCCAAAGAAATCGATACCGGCATTTTTTCGACAATCAAAGCCATCACGGTTTTATCCTGATAAAAACTTTTGCCGAAATCAAATGTCAAATAGTTTTTCATCATCATCACGAACCGTTCCCACATCGGCTTGTCAAACCCGAATCGAACGGCCAATTCTTGCCGAAATTCTTCCCGTAACCCCTGCATACCGCGATAAGAGGAGGGATCCCCACCCCGCGCCATATCACCGCTACCGCCACTGATGCGTGCCGTTGCACTGACCGATTGACCGTCCAGCTTCATCATCATTTGTTCAACCGGCCCGCCCGGTGCAGCCTGAACAAATATAAAATTTAAGGCCATAATACCGAACAACGTCACCGGTATCAAAGCCAATCGTTTTAAAAAGTACGCTTTTTTCATGCCGTCATTGTGCCGATATTTTAATGAAAAAGCAAGTAAATTTTATAGTATCCTCAAAAGATACCCAACCTTAAAAGACATCGTCGCCCCGAACGGAACGACGACGCTACCTGTGATGACAAAAAGAAAGGAACCGTTTAGTCAGCCCGACAGGCATTGCCTTCGGAAAGCCAATCCGTAATGCGGTCATTTTGCACAACGAATGTGGTTTCACAGAAGAATGTTTCTTGATATGTGGTTGTTTCATTGATGGGCAACAAAATCGGCGGATTAGCCGTCGTGTCATAAACCATCTGGTTCGGCAAAGGAGCTTGTTTTTCCGTCCGATAAATAAAGAATTGTTTGTCTCCGTCTGTCATAACCTGCGTCGGTGTTCCCCATTCGGTGACAAGCTGTTCCGGTGTCCGTCCGACCCATGCCTGCATATTTCGCCGGTAAATCGCCTCCGATGACATACATCCGAATAATACAGACAAACTCACAACCAATGCAACCCGTTTCAACATGAAAACCCCTCCCTGTTTTTCATATAAGGGATTTCCCTAAAATCACAAGATAAACAAAAGGCGGGTCTCCCCGCCTGAAATACAGATTGTTTACCGGTTAAAACAACGTCGGTGTATCATACTCCGAAACAGTCGGCTGCCGATTACGTCTTTCATTCACATAATAATCATTTTCGGACATTGATTCATCCGCATCATAACCATCCTCGACCGCCGTTTCATCATAGTAACCCTTGTCCTCTTCCTCGGTCAAACGGCCGCTTGTATCCCGAACACCTTCGGCTACATTGATATAACATTGATTACCCGTTTGATCCCAATCCACGACACGATCATCCACCACCACAAAAACCGTATCGCAATAATCATAATACATCCGCGTCCAATCACGCGTAATGGCCTCTTTATGATAATAAAACTGAAACTCGTTCGGTCCGGTTTGTAATGCCCGACTCGGCACACCGAAATTTTCATACAAATCCCACGTTGTCTGCCCCTCGTATACCGTCGACCGACTTTCCCGGTTTTCCGTCACAGACGAAGCACATCCCCCCAACAACATCAATCCGATAACAACAACAAATATCTGTTTCATGTTATACCCTTTCATGGCCATCTTTTCTGTCAAAATAACATTCTTTATCCCGCAAGTCAAACATTCTTTTAAAAAGAAAATCTTTTTTCTTTAAAAAAAAAGAGGAAGCTGCGCTCCCTCTTTTCCCGATGAAACCCGATACGGTTCCTAAAACCGAAGATTCGTCACCATGATATCCGACGTCTAAGCCGACCGACGTGATGCCGTTAACAAAGATGCTTCATACGCATCCAACGTAACAATTTCATACGCGCTTTCGTCCGCCATTAATTGGCGCAACAACGTGTTTGTATGCATATGTCCGGACTTGACACCCGAAAAATGTCCGATAATCGGCATACCCAATTGATACAAATCACCGACGGCATCCAACGTTTTGTGAACCACAAATTCATTATCGCTGCGCAATCCTTCCGGATTAACAACCTGATCCCCGTCAACCACAATCGCATTATCCAATGATCCGCCCTTGGCCAATCCCATAGAACGCATCATCTCAACTTCCTGGGCAAAACCAAAAGTCCGGGCATACGCGATCGCATCCTTAAATGTCCGCGGCGTTAACCGAATCGAATATTCCTGCCGCCCGATCGCCCGTGATTGCTTAAAATCAATCATAAAGTCCAGGCTCAACCCCTCGTCCGCCGGATATAAGCAAACTTCGGCCCCTTTTCCGTCTGCGAAACTGACATCCTTTAAAATCTTAATGGCTTTAAGCGGCGCATCCTGCTCTAAAATACCGGCACATTCAATCAACGTCACATAGCCCATGGCCGAACCGTCCAATACCGGCACTTCCGGACTGTCGACATCAATGATGACATTCGTAATCCCGAACCCGTGCAAAGCCCCCATTAAATGCTCAATCGTCGAAACCGTAACACCGGCCTCATTCCCGACACAAGAACACATCCGCGTATCCACGACACGGTCATACGTCGCAGGGATCAGGTTATCCCGATCGGTCACATCAACGCGCCGAAAGACAACACCCGTTCCGATCGGAGCCGGATGCAACGTCATATTGACTTTTTTCCCGCCATGCAACCCGATACCGGAACAGGGAATAGCATTCTGTAAGGTTTTCTCACAATATTTATAAGATGTCATCATTTTAATTTCCGCGTTCATCAAACCCCCTTGGTTTTGTTATGGGGTCATCATACCGACCCCCGACATAAAAAGCAAATCAATGATTATTTCAAATTGTTACAAAGAAATATCGACCAAAGAAGCCGTTGAATCAAAACTCTTTTCCATCCTATATAACCAATAATTGATTAAAGGAGGAAGGCGGTATGCCCAAACAATCCGTTGCCGTTATCGGCGCGTTAACCCATATCGGCCAAGCCGTTTTGGCCTGCCTGTCCGATCGTGATTTTCCAGCCGCGCGCGTCTATGCTTTGGATGCCCACCAAAACGCCGGCACCATGATTCCGTATTGCGACGGCTTTCTGACCGTTGAAGCCTTGGATGATTTTAACTTTGCCGATGTAGAGCTGGTCTTTCTATGCGTTTCATCCATTTTGGCCGAATATAAAGAAGAGGCCGCCCACCACGGTTGTTGGATTATTGACTGCGCCGGTTTATTAACCCATGCTCCGGTTATTATTCCCTCGCTGAACATACGTCAAGCCGAACAAGCCCCCAACCGCCAAATTGCAAATCCGACCGGTATGACCGTCACGTTGGCGCAAATTCTTTCCCCGATTCACCGCTCCTTTCATATTGATTACGCTACCGTTACCGCTTTGCTCAGCGCTTCCGAATTCGGCCTCGAATCGGCACAGGCCCTGATTGATCAAACGCGCTGCCTCTATACGCGTCAGGAACCGCCTCTCGGCCCTTTTCGCAAAATTCAAGCTTTCAACCTAATTCCGGAAGCCGATCCCTGTCTCCCCCGCCGTAGCATGAAACAAATGGAACAATTGCTGTCTTTTCCAACCTTTATTGCCGGGTGCCTGACACCCATTCTCCTCGGCGAATGTTATGCCGTTACCCTGACAACCCGCCGCCCCTGCTCCCCTAAACGATTGCGACGTCTGTTTGATAAACATCCCTGTTGCCACGTTTTGGCCGGCGAAATGGACTATATCACCATTACGACACAAGACGTTGAAACCGAAGACCGTATCTTTATCGAACACCCAACAACAGACGCCGCATCCCCGCATGTCCTGCACTTCTGGGTCGTGTCGGACAGCATCCGTACCGGTGCCGCCCTGAACGCCGTTAAAATAGCCAAACATCTTTTATCTTGACTTCTGTCACCAAATCGGCGACAATACCCAGCATGACAATAAAACCCAAAATGTATAAAGCTCTCCAACGCTCACGCGTTCTAAGGTATAAAGCGTATAAAAAAGTCGGTGTTGCCAAACATCGTAAAAAAATAGATTTATCTCTGTTTTTAATGTTTATGTTATGTGCGGCCACATTTCCCTTCTTTATTCTTCCGTCGACAACATCGGAAACAGGCGGCACAACACCGGTAGAACAAACCTTAAATCCCGATGCCGTCGAAAAGGTTCACACCGATTTAGGCGACGCTCCGGTCGAATCGCGCACCTTGGCATCATTGGATGAAATCGAACGACGGGCACAACTGGGCGAAATCGACATGACATTGCAAACCCTCGAAAAGGGCGATAGCCTGCTGGGTTTGTTATCCGACGAAAAAGTAAACGTGACGGATCGCATGGCGATTGCCGACGCGCTGGAAATCATGATTGACCTGAAAAGCCTCCGCCCCGGCATGGGCTTTATCCTGTTTTGGGAAAAAGACGGCACATTGGCCGGTCTGTCCATTCAAGTCAAAGAAGGGGAAAACATCGCCGTTTTACGGGAAAAAGACGGTGGCTGGACACCTTTTTCCGCGGCCGGACGCATTGAAACACAAACGATTCGGAAACAAGGTTCTATCGAACATACCTTTTCCGGATCGGCCGCCAAAGCCGGTATTCCGGGATCGGTTATCGCTCAGGTTACCGCCGCCTTGGATGGTGAGGTTGATTTTTACAGCGACCTAAAACCCGGTGATACATTCGATGTCATATTTGAAACGAAAACAACCCCCGGCGGTTTGGAAATCGGTCGAAAACAACTGTTGTTTATCGGCCTGAAAGTCGGGGATAAAGAATACAATCGGTATGCTTATACGGATGCCACCGGCACCCCCATGTTTTATGATGCCCGCGGCCGAAGCGGGGAAAAAAGCTTATTGAAGCGCCCTTTGAAAGGACGCTCCCGTCTTTCTTCTCCATACGGCAAACGCCGGCATCCGATTTTAATGTACGAAATTTTCCATCATGGTGTCGATTTGGCCGCACCGATGAATACACCGATTCAGGCCGCCGCCGACGGGACCATTACCCAACTGGGGCGGAAAGGCGCCTACGGCAAATATATCCGTATCCGCCATGCCGACGGGTATCAATCGGCATACGGTCATATGAACGGATATCGTCAAGATTTAAAAGTCGGCTCCCAAGTCAAACGCGGCGAAGTCATCGGCTATGTGGGTAGTACCGGTCGTTCAACCGGTCCGCACGTCCACTTTGAAGTCTGGAAAAACAATAAAACGGTTAATCCGTTCGGCCGAAATGTGATCAGCAGTAAGCAACTCAAAAACTTTGAATTGGAACAATTCTTCTCATACGCCGAAAGCTTGCATCCGGATTTTGCCCGTCATCGGGCCGGCAAAATTCCACCGCCGCCACCACCCAAACCGTAAACCATCGGTTTGAATCCGTCGGGTAATTTCCCCAAAATCAAAAGGCTAGTCTACTATTCGACCGGTCAGAGATGTGGCGGTAGCACCGGTGATATTGACACGAACGATCTGTCCCAACAAAGCCTTATCCGCCACAACGTGTGTGTTTTGCAAATAAGGCGTATAACCGGAAATCTGTCCTTTTTCTTTTCCTCGCTCGACCATTAAAACATCAAGTGTTTTGCCGATTGTACCGAGATTGAATGCTTTTTGTTGCGCCAACAATAATTCTTGTAGCCGCATTAAACGTTCTGTTTTTACCGCTTCCGCAACCTGATGCTTCATCAAACTGGCGGGCGTTCCCGGCCGCGCACTAAACTTGAAAGAAAAAGAACTGGCATATCCGACCCGTTGGACAAGAGCCATTGTCTGTTCAAAATCCGACTCCGTTTCCCCCGGAAAGCCGACAATAAAATCCGACGATATGGCGATATCCGGGCGAACGGCACGGAAACGATCCACGATCTCACAATATTGATCCGCCGTATATTGCCGATTCATCGCCTTTAAGACCGTATCGCTACCCGATTGAATCGGTAAATGAATATACGGCATTAACTGTGGCACATCCCGATGCGCCGTAATAATGTTATCCGTCATTTCGGAGGGGTAGGACGTCGTATACCGGATTCGTTCCAATCCGTCAATTTCCGCCATCATCCGAATAATATCCCCTAAATCACGTGCGCCTTCCCCGTGCCAACCGTTAACGTTTTGTCCCAACAACATAATTTCTTTGGCACCCGTCGCCACCAATTGCCGCGCTTCCGCCAAAATTTCATCCGCCGGCCGGGAATATTCACACCCGCGCGTATACGGAACAACACAATACGAACAAAAATGATCACACCCTTCCTGTACCGCCAAAAAGCACGAAGCCCCCCGCGCCCGCGTCTCCGGCAAAAAGTCAAACTTGGATTCGGCCGGAAAGTCCGCAACAACTACCCGCCCTTTTTTCCGGTTAAATTGCGTCACCAACTCCGGTAACCGATGATAATTCTGCGGCCCCACGGCAATATCAACTGCATGCGCCCGCCGTAACAACTCTTCCCCGCCGGCCTGCACCACACATCCGGCAACAATTAACAACGTATCCAATCCCTGTGCCCGCCGAGCCTGCTTTACTTCATTCATCCGCCCGACTTCGGAAAACAACTTTTCGGAAGCCTTTTCCCGAATATGACACGTATTCAACAATAAAATATCGGCCTCGGCCGGCACTTCGGTTTTGACATATCCCAAAACACCCAACGCATCCCCCATCCGCGCCGAATCATACATGTTCATTTGACATCCGAACGTTTTAATATATACCTTTTTCATTTGCTTTCCGTTATTCTTTCTTTTAATTTCTGTAATAAACGCGCCCGTGTGAAATCATCGCTTCGTCCCTGTTCGGGATAAAGCTTTTCGTAAAACTGCCGATATTCTTCAACCGATAAAACCGCCCGGGCCCGTTCCAACATCTTTCGTTGTTTCCATGCTGTTGCCGCCTGTACCGCCGCCTCCTTTTTATCCGGCGTAATCTGATACTGCTTGAATGCTTGCGCCGCCCGCGCCGACCGCACTACCGAGCTGTCATAAAACCATTTTGCATCCGGCTTTTCCGCCGCCAACATTAATAAAGCATACGGATGCAACAATTCTCCCCGAAACGATGATTGTCCGCCTTTTTGCAACATGCTCCCGATTTTTTCCTGATAAATCGCTATTTCGGGACGCAAAGCATCATTGTTATCCAAGGTCGTCAACAATTGTGCCAAAGATACCTGCGCTTCGGCATTACCGGCCTCGGCACTTAAATGATAAAACAATAACGCCCGCTGTACATTCGGAACAATGCCATCCCGCCCGACCTCATATACCTGTCCCAAATAGTATTGCGTTTCATCATCATTTTCCCGCAAAGCACACTGTTCATACAAAGGCATCGCCGCCGCCAATCCTTCTTGCCGCACGATCTCCTCCGCCCGGGGGCACGCCGCAAACGTCCCCCGACATACCAACATCATCCCGACAAAAACGATAAAGCGCCTCACCGATTCCCCCTAAAAAGTCACATCCACATGATGCGCCCCGACCGGTGCCGGCACTAAACTCGTGTAAAAAGAAACCGATTCCGACGGGTTCAGATGCTCTTGCGCCACATGAACCTTTTTCCGCTCCAAAATCTGACTGTTTTCATCCCATACCGTCGCGGTGAGTACAGGAACCGATCGTAAAGCGGCCGCCCGATTCAAAACAGAGCCTTCAATCAACATCTGGGAAACGCCCTGTTCATTCGGCGCAATATGAAACCGAACATTCTCTATCACCAATTCATTCTCCAAAGCGGCCGGAATCGGCTCTGCCACAATATCCAACAAAGGCTGCTCTGCCACCGACGTCATATCGGCGACCAGTTCCCCCACATCGTTTCCACTATCCGTTTTCCGGATTTCATCAACATCCGAATCGGTTACCCTCTGTTTCACGACGGTTGTATTCCCGGCATCCGCCCCTGCGACAACATCATTTGACGGATCATTCTTTTTCGGTTCCGAAACCGCTTGATCCGCCGTTTTTTTCTCATTCGTCGATAAAGCCGCCGACTTTTCTGTCGTCACATCGGTTTTAACGGCCGGTAAAACCGCCTTTTTCGTTGTGTCAATCACCGTCCCTTTCGATTCAATCTGATGCGCCGGGGTAAGGCCGACCACCCGAATTCGACCGTCGGCCCGCGAATCCTCGGCCGTTTTTGTCTCTTTCACATCTGCCACGGGAGGAACTGCATTAGCTACCTCATTTTTTTTCGTTGGAACACGATGCCCCGAAGCCTTTTCCGTCGGTTTTGTTTTGGCGGTCAAGCCCCCCCCCTGACGCTCCGACTGCTTTGCGGACTGAATCGATGAAGCCGCCCCACCGGTTGATTGTGCCCCAACCGTTTTGACAGACGCATCCGATTGAACGGCCGACTTGACAACTTCTGTTTTAGCCGGCGCAAATCCGTAAAAAGACGGCATTAAAATATCCCGATACGACCACGCAGCCCAACAAAAACCGCCAATTGCCAATACGTATATCAACACAATCCACAAACAATTTTTTTTCGGCTCCGTTTTTTCATCCGCCGCAACCGGAACAAACGCTTCCGGCAAAGCCTCTTCCGCTCCGATACCGGCATTTAAAATATCTGTCGGTCGACCGGCCAACACCCGGTCCGCCGTTTCGTCTTGTACATCCGACTTTCCATCCGTCATTTCCGCCCGTTCAATCGGGGCCACCCACATCGGCGGCGGATTATTCCGCATAGCCGGTGTTTCGACTTCATCTTCGGCCACGCGCATCTGTTGCGTCAAATCCAATGAAGCGCTTTCTGCGGCCGTAAACAAAAACCGACACGCGGAACACTTTAATTTTTGGTCATTTTTCAAGGTAATATCGTCCGGTAAACAATACTTTGCAGAACATTTTGGGCATATGATCAACATTTTGTCTTTTCCTTTTATAAAAAATGGTGTACAGTCACTATATACGATTTCAAAAAAAGATACAACACATTTTGATAAGGATGATATGAGCGAAAAAAACAAACTCTCTTCCCCCGTTGCAGAATTTAACGGTGTTTCTCTCCGTTACGGTTCGGGCCCTGAAGTTTTAAAAGATATTCAATTTGCGCTGGATCCCGGCTCTTTTTATTTTATGACGGGCGAAAGCGGGGCCGGAAAAACATCCCTGCTCGGCCTGTTGTATATGGCCCATCTGCCGACCAAAGGCCGTGTGCGTTTGTTCGGTTACGCGGTTGATGAATTATCCCGTCGGGCCAAAGCCCGTATTCGCCGACAAATGGGCGTTGTTTTTCAAGACTTCCGCCTGTTGCCTCATTTAACGGCGTTTGATAATGTCGCCTTACCGTTACGTATCGCCGGCGTTAAAGAATCCGAAATCCGCCGCCATGTATCGGAAATGCTGACATGGGTCGGTTTGGAAAAAAGCATGCGTCTGTTGCCCGAAGCTTTATCCGGCGGCGAACAACAACGCGTCGCCATTGCCCGCGCCGTCATTACCCGGCCGACATTGCTTATGGCCGACGAACCGACCGGCAATGTGGATGATGCGATGGCCAAACGATTATTGCATTTGTTTCTTGAATTAAATAAACTCGGCACCACCGTCGTTATCGCCACCCACAATCAAGGCCTGATTAAACATTTTAATTTTCCACAGTTGCATTTGGAAAAAGGGCGGCTGTCGGTCATTCAATCAAGCACGCCGTATCGCGATATGGCGGCCAAATTATTTAACCGGGGGGATAAAGAATGAACAAACCGAATATTTTCTTTGCAACCGATCCGGCTAAATTGTTTTTGCCGTGGATGAGTATGTTGATGTCATTCATCGCCGTTTTAATCCTGGCGGCCGGTATGTTAACCTATACCTCCGTCACCCGTTGGCAGAGGAGTGTGTCCGGCTCTCTGACCGTCCAAATCCCGACATACACCGAACTCGGCGCCGCTCGGGGGGAGTTGGTCGATAAAGATATCGAAACGGCACTGACCATTTTACGGGCCAGCGATGGTATTTTAGGGGCTACCGTCCTGTCCGACAATCAAATGGCCGATTTAATGACTCCGTGGCTCGGTGACAACGCCGTCATGGCCGAATTACCGTTGCCCAAGCTGATCGATGTCACCGTCGACCCGACCGCACAATTGGATTTAGCCCAAATTCAGGCCGATTTAGCCGATCAGGTTCCCGCGGCAACGTTGGACAGTCATCGAATTTGGCTGACACCCTTGTTACGCCTGTCATCCGGTATTATTAAGCTGATTGGTTTTATCTTGCTTTTGCTCGTCCTGACAACATCTTTTACCGTTATTTATGCCACGCGGACAAGCCTGAGCGTTCACGAACCGGTTATCTCCCTCGTCCATATGATGGGAGCCAACGATTTCTACGTCACGAACCAATATGCGAATCGTAGCTTTCGCCTAACCTTGGCCGGTGCTTTATTCGGTTTCGGTCTGGCCTTGCCGATTATGGCCGGCGCTTCCTTTTTCTTGCGGGGCGTTTCATCGGAGCTCGTCATTCAACCGACACTCACCCTCATGCAATGGGGAACATTGATAACCGTTCCTTTTGTCTTGTCTTTTCTGGCCTTTATCACAACTTTTAAAACGGTTTTAGCCTACCTGAAACGATTCCTCTGATGAAAAAGAAGAAACTGTTGCGTCAACTTTCCGCCTACCTGCTAATCATCGGATTAAGCATTTGGGTTATCGGTTTCTGCCTGTTTTCCCTGTATGCGCTCAGTTTCCGCTTCACCCCGGCCACACCGACGGATGCCATCGTCGTCCTGACCGGTGGCGGAAACCGTATCAATACGGCGTTAAGCCTGCTTAAAGACCAATACGCCCCCCACCTGTTAATCTCCGGTGTCAACAAAGCCGTCCGTCATCAAGACCTGATCCGTGACCTGCCGCCGAACTTGGCCGAAAACGTGACCTTGGGATATCGGGCCGAAGATACCAAAGGCAACGCCCGTGAAACCGCCGATTGGATTCATGAAAAGAAATTCAATTCTATCCTGTTGGTGACAAGCTTTTATCACATGCCGCGCAGTATTTTTGAAGTGCTTAACCAAAATCCGGATCTGAAAATCATTCCGCTGCCCGTTTTCCCCAAATCATTCGGCGATTCCGTCGATTGGATACGCACCCGCTATACTTGGCTGCTGTTTGTGGAATATAACAAATTTATCGTCGTTCATTTACAATACTTGTTTGAAAGGATTTTACCATGATAAAGTTTCGCTCCCTGACTTTTACACTTGTTTTCTACCTCACAACATTGTTCCTGTTTATCGTGATGTTGCCGACCCTTTTCATGCCGCGCCGTTGGGCCATTTGGTTTCCTATTTTGTGGACACGATTGACCAACGCCCTGTTGCGCGTTTTCTGTGGTGTTCGCCTCCGGTTCGAAGGCCTCGAAAACCTGCCGAAACAAAATGGCTATATTGTAGCTTCCAAACACCAATCCGCCCTTGAAACAACCGTTTTTCACCGGATTGTTCCCAATACATTCTATGTCCTGAAACGCGAATTGATGTTGATTCCGTTTGCCGGTTTCTATTTCCTGAAAGTCGGTTGCATCCCTATTAACCGCGGCGGCGGAGCTAAAACCATGCGCTCCATGCTGACACATGTCCAAAAAAGATTGGCGGAAGGCATGAACCTGATTATCTTTCCCGAAGGAACCCGCACCGCACCCGGCACCAAAAAACCATACTCGCCCGGTATTGCCTTTCTCTACGAACAATGCAAAGTCCCCGTCGTTCCCGTTGCCCTCAACAGCGGTTATTGCTGGCCGAAAAATAAAATCGTGAAATACCCCGGCACCGTCACGATCCGCTTTTTAAAACCGATAGCCCCCGGCATGGAACGGCGCGCCTTTTTACAAGAATTGCAACGCCGGATTGAAGAGGCTCAGGATACCCTCCCCAACCCGTTTGAAACGGAAAAAGCATGAAACCGATTGAAGCGCAAACCGCCCTCGGTCTCTATTCGGATTCGTCCGCCGTTTATATTAATGCCTGCCTGTTAAAAACAGACGGACTGGATATTTTGGACGAACCGATTACCCTGACCCGCCCCTACTCGGCCGAATTACGCGCCGATATTTTGGCATTGTCCTATCCCCGTGATTTTACGGATATGGCCTTGCTGAAATCATTGGACGATCGGATTACCGCCGAACATACCGCCGTTGCGCAAGAATTGCTGGATCAAAACAACCGCCGCATTCCCCACGTGGATATCGTCGGCTATTCGAATCACTCCGTCCGCCACCACGCTCCGGATAAATTAGACATAGCCCTCGGCAACGGATCAACGTTGGCGCATACCCTTGGCATTCCCGTCATCGATAATTTTATCAAGATGGATATGAAAGCCGGCGGCACCGGGGGCCCGATTTTACCGACATTTATTGAAGCCATTACCCGTTCGCAACCCAAACCGCTCGCCTTTTTATCGCTCAGCGGCCTGACCACCTTAACAACAATCGGAGCACTGGGTGAATTACAGGCCTTTGATATCGGTGTCGGTTGCCTGTTGCTGGATAGATGGGTGTACCGCCATGCCGGCTTGGAAATGGACTTTGACGGCCGGTTGGGGATTAAAGGCCAAGTTAACGACAGATTGCTGACTTACCTGCTTAAAACACCGTATCTCCACCAAACACCGCCGAAAACATTGGATCGTGACGATTTTAATCACCTGTTGGAACAGGTGGAAGGATGTTCCCCCGCCGACGGGGCCGCAACATTAACGGCTTTTATCGTTCAAAGTATTGTCCAAGCGCAACAATTTCTGACAACACCGCCCGCCAAATGGCTACTGTCCGGCGGTGGAACACTCAACCCGACCTTGATGCTGTGGCTGAAAAAAGCATTGGGACCAACGGCCGAAACGATAAGCGAAGCCGGTATGCCGCAATACAATCTGGATGCCGCCGGCTATGCGTTTCTGGCCGTCCGATCATTAATGGAATTGCCGATAGCTTTCCCGACAACCACCGGTGTCACCACCCCCATGACCGGCGGCCAATACCATCCCTCGAAATAATCCCCCTACCGACAAAGGGCATGGTCACCCCGTCCTGTATTATTCCAATTATGAGACCCGACAGAACCAAAAGATGAAAATACACCATGGGGAGTAATATCATACGAATGACAGCCTCCTCGTTTGGTATTCGTCCAATAACGGTAAAAAATATTACCATCTGTTTTTTTCCACCCTGAACAACGTACATATCCATTTGTCTTAAGCTCCGCCAACTCCCCTACCGTACAATTTTCTTCAAGCGTGACCAAGTTCTTCTTTAAAGCCTTACAAAAATTAACTGCGGCATGATAAGACATCTCATCCGTCGAGGCTGTATATTCTTTTCCATTATCTAAGGTAATGGTCATACTATCAAGCATTGTACACACACCAACCGAAGCCCGACAAGCATACTCAGACAAGCAAAATTGATTCGGTCCACAATCATCATTCGTTGTACACTCATTCACATCTAAAGTTGAATCACAGGTGTATATAAATGATGGCCAAGAGCTTACATCTTCCCGACATACTTGTCCTTCTCCGCAGCATTGATCACCGCAAGCAACACCATTCGGACAATAGACACAATAATAAGTCGGATCCGCACCACCAATTCGTGCACCGATACATTTTTCACACGTATCTTCCATATCTGATGCATCATTTTGAACAGGACTTCCCTCTGTTGGACAAGTTGTACAAGAAACCGTGAGTCCATTATAAAACTCCCCATCAC
>CALXZG010000003.1 GCA_944393195.1 uncultured Alphaproteobacteria bacterium | reverse complement strand
CAACACCGCCGATTGACAACACACCCGCCACGGCCAATACGCCCAACATTTCAACCATACTCCGACCATTTTCCATTCTGATTTCAGTCATTTAATACTCCTTTTCAACTGTAACAAAAAAATGTACCCTTTCGTGTTACACTTTGGACAAAAAATGACAAATCGATAACCGATTAATTCTTAATAAAAAAGGACTTGCGTCTCATTCCCGATTATGTTATAAAATCTGTAACATTTTAAGGTACATTAAATTGTTACACTTCATCGCATAGTGCATTGATTTCAATGCGCTTTTTGAAATGGTATTTTTACCTGTTAATTTAGGTGATTTCCGTTACGGCACGGATATTTCCGTCACGGCTGATTTGAACAACCCGCAGTTTTTCATGCATTTCACGCAACGTTCGTTCGCGATCCGTCGTCGGATAACTGTGTAAAATACGACCTAGGAAAGCCTTATACGCATCCTCGGCCGAATCCGCATGGATTGTCGCGAAACAGTTTTCGTGCCCCGAGTTCATCAACTCCCACAAAGCACCGGCGTTTTGAACGGAAATTTCCCCACCCAGAATGGCATCCGGCGTAAAACGCACGACCAAGTCAATAACTTTCTTATAATCAAAAGCATTTGTTTGTTCGGTACGGGATAAAACCAAATGAACCCTGTTTTTATGCGGCACAATTAATTCCCGCACGTCCTCAATCGTCACAATCCGTTTATGGGAATCCAACAACTTAATCATGTTGTTTAAAAAAGTCGTCTTACCCGTTGCCGTTCCCCCGCTGACTAAAATATGATCCCCCCGCTTAATCGATAACACCAACCGGTCATACGGATCATCCGGATCTTCAACCCCTTTTAATTTATTGATATGCCGTAGCCGTCCCCCTTCTTCAAGGCCGAACTGACTCATCTTAATATCCAAATCTTCACGATAGACACGGATATCTAAGGCCACCCCGCCGGTCAAATCCCCGTTGTCATACATAACGTTGCGCCCGGCAATTCCCGTAAACCGATGACCGCCCGGCAAAGTCGCGTAAACCGCCGGATTACCACTCTGCGGATCAAAAGCCTGATCATACGTGTTTGCAATAATGTATAAAATATTATTCAGATATTCACGCGTTAATTTGGGATCTTCATAATAATGCCACGGATGAGCATGCCTCCCCCGTAGGCGCAACCACACTCCGCCCGGCGCATTGACCGCCAAATCTTCCACATTATCCTGATTATACCAATAGGACAAAGGACGCAAAGCCGATTCCAGAACACGATAGGTATCTGTCATCGATAAAGTTCCCATGCCCCCTCCTGTGAAAAATTGTTAGAACATCCGCGCTGACGACGCTCGTCGCGGCATAACCGGCTGTGTGATCCGAGTATCCAAATCCGCTTCGGACGGTGTTGTGGATTGCGCTTCATCCGGCAACGTAACCGTAGCTTTCCCATCGGTTTCACCTTCAACACCACCCGGCCCGATAACTTCGGCCCCGTAAATCGGATCTATTGCCGGATTGTCGGGATCATAATAGGCTTCATCTTCGGCCGTAGGCGCTTCCCCACCGACAGCCCCCATCCCGTCATTCGCCGCGGCATCCATTAATTCACCCGACCGGTTGTCCATCCAATTTCCGCCGGAAGTCCCCTGTACCTGATCCGATTGTCCGCCGAAAGCAGCATCATAATCCTGCTCATCTTCAACTTCCGTCCGCAACCACAAATCTTCGTTTGAGAAAATGGTTAACCGCGTTCCGGCCGGCACAAACACGATCGGCTTAATACTGGTCGCTTCTTCCAACAACTGTTCGAACACACCGTTCATTGCGTCAATGAAACTGGTTCGGGCATCGCTGGCCGCCTGACTCCGATCACTTTGTACCTGATCACCGCTTTCCTTCGTTGTAATATCACTGTTTGTCGCAGAGATATAAGCCGTTGCCGACGTTAACAAAGATGTCATAACCGGTTTTCCGTACTTGTTAATCATTTGCTCATCCAGGTAAGCGGCAACCCCGCCACGTCCCTGCGCGTCACCGGATTGCGCCGAGAATTTAAAGGCCGAACCATCCGGACGAATTAACCGTTCCCAAGAAATTTCCAACTTGGCGACATGGTTTTCTCCACCTTCACCCGAGGCTTTTCCGATAATACGACTGCCGGCCGGAATAATAATATTACGCCCTTGTTCGGCATAAATATGCCGTTCCACAATCGCCGTCACCGGAATATTAGTATACCGTGAATCGATCGAGTGAACCAAAACCGCCGGAATAGCCTTATCCTTTAAGATCATACGCGACATATCAACCGGATAGCTGGACACAATCTTCGGCTCACCCCAATCCGGATCCTCTTTCTTTTTGGCCCGCGCCAAAGTCCGTCCATCCGGTTTAATCCGGGCGAAATCTTTCATTTTCTCCCGCATTTGTTGCCGCCGTTGAGCCAACAATTGCTGCATTTGCGCCAATTGTTCCGGATGCGTTTCAACCTTTTGATTCAGGTTCGGACGCGTCCGTCCCTGCGCATCACCGCCACCGGCTAACAACCGATTGTCTAACGAATACGGACGTCCGTCATTGCCCATGTACCCGACAACCGTTCCGTTACTGTCCAACAAAGATCCGCGCGGCGTGATATCAAACACTTTGTCTCCGATAAAGATACGCCGTCCCGAAGCCCCGGCTCCCGTACTTCCCGGTGCCAGATTCGTCAGAATATTCTTCCACGCATCACCTGTTCCACCGATACTGCCAAGATTATCCGCCCCCGTATTATTCGGCGTAAACTGACCAATCAGATTACCATCCTTATCATACACATTGCCGTTTTCATCAATCCGCCCCATGTAATTACCGCTTAGGTCATACATATTGCCATTTGCATCAATCGTTCCGATTAAATTACCATTTTTATCATAGACCTTTCCGCATTTAATCGTGTACAATAACTCACCATTCACATCGCGAACTTCACCATTGTATTGCGCATTTTGGCATTCATCATTCCCGAAGGAAACCGTCCCGTCACTGTTAATTTGACCAATGACATTTCCGTTATTATCTACGATACGACCATCCGGCAAAACCTGACCGATTTTCTGTCCGTCAAAGTTCAGGATATTCCCCTGATCATCAATCAACCCGATAAAGTTTCCGTCGGCATCCCGTAAAATCCGCACATCACTGATTTCATTGCCGTTGATGTCCAACAACCGACCGTCATCCGTTAACGTCGCAATCTTACGTCCCGTCACCGGATCAATAATGTCTCCGTTGGGTAAGACTTGGAACTGCGGCTTTCCGTCCGGCGATTTATATAAACCGTCACGCCCGAAAGTACCGGCAACAGTTCCGTCTTCATTAAACATTAACTCTTCATCCGGCGATACGACACGCCCGATGACATTGCCGTCCAAATCAACGACCGTTCCTTTTCCGTCACCCAATACCTTACCGATGACAACGCCGTCTTTATTGACAACCGTTCCGTCAAACTTGACACGCCCGATCGGATTACCGTCTTTGTCTAATACAAGGCCGCGTTCCAACACATGCCCGATCACATTACCGGCATTGTCCACAACCGATCCGTCGTTCCGCGCACATCCCAGATTGGCCCCTTGCGTATCCACAACCGTCGAATCCGGCAAAGTCCGTCCCAAGAAGTCTCCCGTCGGCGATAAAACCGCCCCGTTCCGAACAACACGTCCGATTTTTTCTCCGGCCGCATTAACGACCCATTTATCCGGCGTAACCCATCCGACAACATCCCCTTTTCCATTAATGACCTGACCGTTGTAAGATGTCTGACCAACCATTTTACAATCATTGGCAACTAACGGTTCCGGCACCAAAGCCCCCAAGATCTTCAACTTGTGGTTTCCTTTGACGGATCCGTTCACGGCAATTGTTCCGGCTTCTTCACCGTCAACCGTCACAACCTTTCCTTCACCGTTCAAACCGCCAAGGACTTCGCCCTCATGCCCCGTAGCCGGATTGAAAGACAACACGGCACCGTCCAACGGCATTTCTTTACCTAAAATTGTCCCGTCATCCAACATCCGATAGGCTTTCTTATCGGCCGCATCTAAAATGTCCCCGCTGACCGTCGTCCGACCCAGCACAAAATTCTTATAACTGTACGGCAACCCTTGCTTAACCGTATGTCCAGCATACGGCATTGTTGTAAAGGCCGTTCTGTCCGTCACACCGACAGCCGTTCCGTCCGTCATAATCCGAGCCATCAAAGCCCCGCCTTTACCGACAATCATCCCATCCGATACAACCGACCCGATATGATATCCGTCATCATTAATGGCAACACCCATCGGCATAATACCGCCGGCCCACAAAGTATCCAATGTTAATGCCGAACCGAAAGCCATATATTCGGCCAATTTTTTACCTGTCTTGTCCACAATTAAAGCCGTTCCCGAGCTGCGCCCGATAACCGCCCCGTTCCGATCGATAAACGTCCCCGGCGGCAAAATAGCCCCCGACAACACACCGGAAGTATTGTAAACCGCACCGGTTTGCGTCCCTAATCCAAACCCGCCGATTTTACCGTCAACAACCGTTTGACCGCTGGCAATCGCATGGCCCATGACATTTAAACCGGTTGTCATCGGTAACCCGACCGGCGCCAAGCCGCCAACAACCTTTTTCGTTAAATCCACGACCAAGCCATTTGCCATAACCGTTCCCAATGCTTTGTTATCATTGGCGTTAAAGACCGACCCGACACCGGCCATACCGATTATACGACCACTGACCGCATCATTCACAACCGGCGAAGCCGTCATTAACCGACCGACCACGGCTCCATCATTGATCACAAACGTGTGATTCATGACGATACCTTGCACCTGACCCTGTGCATTAACGACTCGACCGGAACCGTCCACAACACCCATCGCCGTCGACATTTCCGTCACAGCCGGCGTTCCCAAAGGAACATATGTGCCGATAACATTGCCATTGGCATGCAACACATTACCATCTAATCCGACACGCCCGACAACATCATTCCCTTTAACAACAGAGCCGTCATACCGCGTCCAACCGATTACGACACCTTCCGCATTCACGGCAATCCCCGGCACCAACAACCGACCAATCACACCGGATTGTCCATTTGCCACAAAACCAGAAGCATTCATCTGACCCAAACTTTGCCCGGCACCGCTTAATACCTGCGCATTCGGCGCGATCGGCCCCAGATAAGCCCCGCTGTCGGAAACGACTACGCCGCGCGGAATCAAAGATCCCAACACCACATTATCCGCATCCAACGCCAACCCGGCCATTGTCAAGGTTCCGATACTGCTACCCGTCCGATCATTCAACTCCCCTTTAAAAGAAGCCCATCCCATCAATTGACCGGATAAATCCGTGTACGGCCCGATTCGCACCAACCGTCCCAAAATTTCGTTTTTGTTACCGATAATTGTTCCGAACGGAGAAATAACACCGATTTTCCGGCCTTTTGCATCATTGACGGTCCCTTGGTACGTCATTGCCCCAATAACACCCGACGGCCCGATCGGCAGAGAAACATCCGGGAAAACCCCACCCAATACCGTTTCATCATTGGAAATAGCCAACCCGTTTGCTAAAACACGCCCGATAACCGTCTGTGCCGGCGATAACACTTCCCCTTTGTCATTGACCGAGCCCACTTCACGCCCAATAACCGAAAGCACTTTACCTTGCGGAATACGGACACCGATTGTCCGGCCGCTTCTGTCAATAACGGAACCGTCAGCCTTAATCGCACCAATGGTTTCACCGGCCGACCCGACAAGCATCCCTTCAACGTTCATTGTCGCCAAATATTGCCCCGCCATATCCATAAACGGCGTTTTATCCGCAATCAAAGCACCAATGATTTTCGTCTTGTCCAAATTGACGACCGTAAAGTCCGGCAACACAACACCTAACCGTTCTCCCGATAAATCCACCGCCACACCGGTTTTACGCGTATACCGCCCTAAAATTAACCCATCATTAGAGAAAATAACACCATCCGGCGGAATCACACCGATAATTTCACCATTTTTATTCGTCACCCAACCGTTCGGTTGCAAATCACCAACTTTGTTGCCGTTCGCATCAAATACTTCATTACCGACAACCGTCCATCCCGACGGATCGCCGTTTTCGTCCAAGACAACCCCACCGTCATTCTTAACGACAGAGCCAATAACCGTCTTACCGTCCAAAGCCGTCACTGTTCCGTCCGGATTAACACATCCGATAACCTTTCCGGACGCATCCATAACCTTTCCGTCTAACCGAACACGCCCGATGATTTTACCGGAAGCATCCACAACCTGCCCCTTCATTGCAACCGCACCGATTACTTCCTGTTGCCGGTTCACAACCTGCTTTTCCATCGTGACACACCCGACGCTGATACCGGTCGTATCAACAACCTGACCGTCTAAGGTAATTAACCCCAATAACCGACACCCTTCGGCAATCGCCGTTCCGCGCGGAATAACAACACCGACGATCCGGTTATTCGCATTGGTTACATAGGCGTCCGCCCGTACCCGACCGATCGCTTCCACGGCGGCATTCATCACCGCCCCGTCCGGATAAACGGAACCGATAACGCTGCATCCTTGACCGATTACGCGACCTTTGGCCATAACCGCGCCGACAGGCTTGTTCCCGGCGGCAACCGACCCATCCGGATTCACACACCCGATAACCTGCCCCGAACCATTGACCGCTTTTCCTTCCGAGTTCACAAACCCCATAACGGTTCCTTTTTCATTGATGACAAGCCCTTGCGCCACAGCCGACCCAAGCTCATTCATTTTGTCATCAACGACAGATCCGTCCAATAAGACCTTACCGATTTTTTGACCGAAACTGTCCGTTACTTGACCGTTTAAAGCAATACTGCCCAAAGCTTTACACGAAGCCCCGACAGCCACACCTTGCGGAATGACACCACCGATTAATTCGCCCTGCGGATCAACCGCCAATCCAGTCGGTTTAATCGTACCGATAATCTGATTCTGGGCATTACCGATACTGCCGTCCGGTAAAATACCGCCGATGATATCCCCCGTAAAGTTGATGACCAAGCCCCACGGCCGCAACGACCCAATGACCGCTCCGTTTAAATCAACAACCGATCCGTCGACCAAAGGCCGCCCGATAACCGTATTCGTTCCGTCAATCACCGTTCCGTCCGGCAACGTCTTTCCGATAACCCGTCCTTGCGTATCCATGACCGAAACAACCGGTATCGCCGAACCAAGGATTTTCAAAGAGGAATCCGCAATCGTATCATCCCCCAACAACCGCCCGAGTCCCGTTCCGTCCGCCGCCAACACATCCCGTGTTTTCGAAATCGTTCCTAAGACCTTGTTATCCAACCCCATCGGAATCTTATCCGGCACAACAATACCGATAATATTGCCGTTTTCATCAACAATTAAACCGTTTTCCGTTACCTTATAGCGTTTGCCGTTAATCGTCACATAGCCATCATCGTCTACTTCATACAATTGGCCGTCCAAACCCATCGCCATTTTCTTTTCAACGGCTTCTTCATCCTTGCACGGACTTTCACAAATGACACAATCCTTAGAATCCGTCGATTGCGCCCGTAATTGTAAAGCCAGCGTATTTTCACGGAAAACAGCCGGATTATCCTCCCGCCACCGAATGTTTAACGTATTTTGAATCTGCCGCAAAGATGTCGGATTCCAAGACACCCGCACCGTACACGAATCATTCTCCGCTAATTTTAAGTTCGGGGTACATGTTCCGTTAAACAAAAAGCCACCGGCAACGGACTCTTGCATCTCTAATCCGATGAATTCAATCGGTGCATTTTTGGCCGTTAACGTGACAATCGCTTCGGCCTGAGCCCCCAACACGACGCCATCCATCACAACAGCCGGCGGATTAGCCGTCAATTCGGCCGTTCCGCGGGCGAACCCAACGCCGCCGTCATCCCCCTGAACGGCTTTTTCAAAGTCATTCGAGTTCCAATTAAGCTCGGATTGCTGCTGTACCGTCTGTTCGCCGCCTGACATCAAAACCAAAGCGACAATAAACAGAATAAGCAATCCCAACCCCATTAACAAAAGGTTGCGATTACTTTTCTTAGCATATTGCTCGGACGAGCTTAATCTCTCACGCATAGCATGCCCCTATCTTAAAATAATGACTAATCCTCTTTACTGTACCCGAATAACGGAACAAGATACGCCCCGCCGTCCTAATTTCCGGCACAAAGCATCACCTGTCTTTACATCGGCCATCGGCCCGACGCGCAACCGGAACAACTCCCGCACATCACCGTCCGCCGTTGTATCAACAGAATAATACGGCTCATACCCCTTTAAAATATCACCGTTTTGTGCCACGATTTCATTCCACGTTTTTTCCAAATCGGCAATATTTGCATTGGATCCCAACTCAACGGAAATCGTTTCCGATACCGCCGTCGCCGCCCTGTTGACAGGAGCCTTAGGCGCCGCGGCCGGTTGCGTCATGATCTGGTTAATCACACCCGTAATTCCCGCATTGGCTGTCGGAGAATACCGCACAGCCGTCGGAATTGTCGGTAACGGTGCCATCACTTCGACTTTTTCCTGTTGCATCATGACCTCATACGCATCCGTATCCGGACATTCTTCCGTGCAACCGTCAACAACCGCTTCCGTCGTAATCACTTCGCCGTCCATCGTCATAACCGGCTGCTTACGCATTAACATAGCATCCGTATCAACCGGGGCCGGTGCCGGATCTGTCGCACCGGTCGCTCCGCCCTGCGGATAATTATCCGGTACCGCCGGCGCATTCCAATTACCCGTCTGTTCGTTCGAACCGCTGTAATCCACAAATTCCAAGCCCGAAGCCGGATCCCGACGCAACTTCAAACAAATAATCTTTTTACCGTTGCGCAACACCAAATCACCAACCGCCTCAACAACAATTAAACGGCTGTTCGGTCCCCGCGTCCGGAAACCGACCGGTACTTCGGAATCTTGCACAATTAAATTAACAACCGGCCGTTGCGTCATCGTCAAAGCTTTCGGCCCTAAATCAATATAGGTAAAAATATTGTCCCGCCATACATTATCCGGCGCGATATCTACATCCTCCGGGTTCGGCAAATACATCTCAATATCAAACCGGAACTGTTCCGGATCAACCGGAATACTCCCCAGCCAATTTTTTGGCCCCGTCGAAGCCGTATTCAACCCGATTTGCGGATTTTGTGATCCGCCCGGCGTCAAATTGCCACGAGCCGACCAACCCGGCGCAGAAGATCCATAGCCGGAAGTCGCCGCCGCCGTCGCCGTGGCACCATTAAAATTTCCGAGGTTCCCCCCTGCCGAAGCCGGTGTATACCGCGGCCCGACCAACACATCCACAACGGATTGCGTGATTTTGTCCGTATTATACGTTTCACTCCGCAGATAGAAAACATACCGGTTACCGGAACGCCCGAATACAATCATGTTACAGTCAACACCGATATAAGCCGGATCGGGATACAAGAGGAGAGAATTCGGCGCCGCCACTTCACCACCGAAAGATTCCGGAGATCCGATATGCACTTTTTCAATCAATTCCCAAGCCGGCAGGTTGATAAGCGTCATCATCCCTTCCCGCAGGCGGATCGGCAAAATAACATCCGGGGACCAATTATACCGCGAATACCCCGGCTTTAATTGTCCTTCTCCCATATGAGACAACGGGTCATTCCACGCTTTTTGCTGCATGCCGAGCGAGTGAATATACCCTAAATTAACCTGATCAAACTCACCCGTCGTTTGGGCAATGGCATCCTCCAACTGAGCCGCTTCCGTATCCGTCGGCAACATTTGCTGCGCCTGCGCAGAAACCGCCGTCAAAACCGCCAAACTGATGGCACCCAACCAGTGCATTTTTTGCGTTTTTTTCATTCCCATTCCAGATTTCTCCTCTTTATATTAAAATACCTCTGTTGCTATCCTAAACAAAAACAGTCGTAAAGTCTACAAAAAAATGATAATTTTATCATTTTTATGCACCATCCGCTCCTTCCCCGTCCAAAGCCCGCATACTAAACCGCACTACGGAAAACCCGAGCGGATTCTTCAAACGCTGATCCCAACGCAATCCTTCTCGCAATTGTCCGAACCTGATTTCAAGCAAAACAGCCCATTTTGTTTTAACCAGCTCTTTCATGTCCAACTTCATATCCACCAACTCAACCTCGGCCTGCCACACAATACCGCCGCCCTGCACCGGATACGTCGACGCATTTAAAATGCGAACATTCCGCGTCAAGCCTTCCTGCTGTGCCTGAGCCACCAACGCCGGTGCCGTTCGTAAAAACTCATTGAACACCGCCTCGCCGCTCATCCATTGCACCAAACCGTCATTGCCCCATCGGCGTTCCAATTCATTGACATCCGACCCGATACCCAACCGCGCAACCAAATACTGCCGAACAAAAGATTCCTGCAACTCCTTAGACGATAAAACTTCCGGTGCCGGTCGCTGTATCGTAATAATCTGCTGATCTTTATCCTGCGTGGAAACATAAAACGGTTGCACCCGAACAATCGGTAGCAAAGAAAATACAGCCACAATTAAGATTAAATTGGCAATCAACGCTGCCATACTGACAAGCCCGAAAACACGTGACATCCACAAATAACTGCGTTCACGTTGTGCTTCCGGCGATACCTCCTCCGGACCTACCCCGGAAGCAGAAATCCCCGCACGCTGGTCTTGCTGACGGACGTCCATGCGCCGTTCTCCCGATTCAAATTACGAAAACCAAACAGGCAAAGCCGGCGCTTTTTCCAATTGCAAACAAGCACACGGCGATTTTTTCAGTTCGGAATAATCCGGCCCGATACCGACGGTTTCTTTTTCATAAACCGACCCGCAAGCCGCTAAAATCAAAGCACTAACACCCAAAATAATGGCCAAATATTTTGTCATTTTGTTCCTCTTCCTCTCATTAAAAATACAGAACTGACTTCAACTTAGCACATAAAAATAAAATAGCCAACAAAAAAATAAACCTTATCCGCGTTTTTTTTCTGTTTCGGTATATTGCAGGACGGTCAACCCATAAGGATTAACCATATCTGTCGCAAAAGAACGGCGCGTCGGTATGTCCGAAACCCGGATAACGGCCCTGCGACCACTGACACGCGCCACGCCGCCGTTCACCCACTCATATACATCAAAATCAACGGTAAAAATATTATCCAGACGCGATACCGACGTAATATATGTCGCGGCCGTTCCCGGATATTTTTTGGCTAATTCCTCCATCTCCCCTTTTTGCGCCCAAAAATCCTGATACACATTCAACGAAGATAGCCGTGCAACCGGCCCCGACGGCCCCCATCTGTTCGATAATTCATATTGATCTCGAATAAAATCATTTCGCATTCGAACATAGTACCGAACCAACATCTCATCAATTAACCGCTTGTCACTGACCTGCCCGTCAAAACTCGTCGCTTCCGTTAATTGCCCGAAATTCATAATATTCGGCGAAAACAACTGCGCCACCACCTGAATTTGGGGGGCAAAATGAACCAATGTCAATGCCAAAAAGATATTGACCGCCATCACCACCGACGTGATAATCAACCACCCGCGCAACGATAATTCACGTAAAGAAAATTGCCGCACCTTATACGCCCCCGTTAATACATAAATCATCAATAGGACGTTCTTCCTCGGCCGCTAACTCCTTCTCCCATTCGTCCCGCTTCTGTAACAACGCTTCTTCGGCCCGCGCTTCCCGGATTTTCCGATCAATATCCTTTGCGTTTGTCGGCGTAATCGCAACCACAGCCTCCGTATCCTTTTTTAAAGCCGTCAACAATTCACGATTCCGTTGCACGACAGAAGTCCCCAATACATCCTTAACCTTTTCATAATACGCGGGATTTGTCTTGGACAGCTCAACCATTGCCGACGAAGATTCCAACCGTTGTTTATCCGCCAATTGATCCCATGCCAAAGCCTCCCACTTGGCTTCCTCGGCCAACTGTGCTTCCGCCAAAGCAATCATCCTGTCTTTTTCGGCCCGTAACCGATTCATAACATCCTCAACCGCCTTGGAATCCGTCAAATCAACCTCGCCCGACAAATCCAAATTATTCATCAATTTTTGTTGAACGGAGGCGGCAGTCTGATCCACACTCTGCTTCATGGCTAAATCCATTTTTTCCGCACCGTCCAACTCTTTTTTCAAAGCCTGATAAACCGTCAATCGATTGTTTTGCTCCGCCGATGTCCGGTTTTTAGCCGAATCCTTTAACTCCAACCCCCGACTAAAATCCGATGCCATCTCCCCATTCGGATTAATGTCCCGGAAATGATCGGCCTGATACTGACGCCATGGCTCCGGTAAAGCCGGATAAACCCGCTTTTCCGGATCATCCGTTTCAATATACATGACACTTTCTTCTTTGGGCGGCAAAGGCTTCGGTGCCACCATCGCTTCCCGCATTTCCGGCGGCATCAACGCTGCTTTAACCGGATTTTTGGCTGTTAAAGCCGCTAAATAAGCATCATGCGCCGCTTGTAATTGATCGGTATTTTTATAGTCATATCGCTCTTCTCCGATAAGCGGCCGTCCGTTCGGCGGTACCCCGAAATACAGGTTGATTGCCTCATACTTTTGATTCCACTCTTTGTCAAAGATATACTTCTGATCTTCCCACAACGGTAAAGACGCCGCATCCGGCGACAGACGCTCCCCCCATTTATCCTGATTCGCATATACATCCGTTAAAATATCGTTGCCGATATCCCAATACGCCATTACCTCTGCCAAAGACTCATCCGAAAAATAACCGTTTTCCAAATTCTCTTTCAATGTCGCCCGCTGTTCGTCCGTCATATCATCGGCCGAATTAATGTAAATCGCCAAATCCCGTTCCCGCGTATCATATTCATCCGTCATTTTCTTCCAAACATCTTCGGGATTTTTAAAATCCTTGGCCAACCGCTTAATATTACATTGCTGCATAGCCTTCATCTTTTTTTGTTGCAGCTCTAAATTTTTCTGCATGACCTCCTGATTTTTCTGCTTTTGCAACAGCGTCCGCATCTCATTCATGGCATTGTGAACCGCCAACGCTTTCTGTAAAGCCGTATCATCAACACCGACCGACGTCATCGGCTTGGCAACAACCGTCGGCTTAGCCACCGTAAATTCCAAAGCGGCAGCCGGCATTACCATGCCCGTTGCCACTAACATCATCGCCGCTAAATAAACAGAACGCATCTTTTCTTCTCCCCTTTACTGACCGGATAATCCCTTGGAAATCGGTGAAGCCGTAATCATACGCTGGGAACTCAACGTATTTAAGCGCATCGCCGTCACTTGCTGTTCCAAACTCAACATCTGATTGTATACCGTGCTGACCGCCAAATTTCCTTCCAAAGCCGCCTTGTAATTTTCCGCCGTTTCATATTTTCCCATATCAAATTTACGCAACATGTCCTGAACTTGCTCGGTTCCGCTTTTAAAAACCAAAACCGCCGCCAACATTTCAATTGCCGAAGCCTGCTCCTCATATCGGCGCGTCTGCATATAATTGCTCACAGAATCAATCGTTCCCGATACTGTTGTCAAAATAGTCTGAGCATCCGCCGCCAAATCTTTCGCACTCATCCCGGCATACTTTTCCGTCAACGGATCCGCCGTCAATAATCCTTTGGCAATCGGCGCCATCTGATTATTGGCTTCAATCGTTAACTTAATTCCCATAAATTCCGGCTCAAAATGCAGGTTTCGTAACTGTCCCTGCAATTCCTGCTCAACCGCCGTATACGTCGACAAGACGTTTTGAATACCTTGCACAACCGTCTGTGGCGCAATACTGACCGGATCGCTTACCGGCGTCGGTTCCGGCGCCAATAAAAAGTCGATTAACAAAAAGGCCTTAGCCGGCATAGACATGAAACACACCATTCCGACCGCAACCAAACCATTTATTATTGTCCGTATCGTCTTCATGTCTGCCTCCCTACTTACCGGTCGGAGCGGTCTCTAAAACGACATCTTTGTCCAATAACATCTGAGCCGCCTCCAACTCCATCATTTTAATACCCATAATCACATTCGCCGCCGACAACATCGTTAACGACCGCATTGTCTGCGTATCCAATTGAATTTCCTGTAAAATACCGCCACCGGACCCTTCGGCCTCCTGCGTATTTTTTAAATCCTGCGCCACATTCTCCCGAATACCCGTCGCCAAAGTCGTCTGCTCCTGAGCCAACGTCGACACATATTCCCGCCGCAACGCTAAAATAGCTTCCTTCTCCGCATCCGTCGGATCCGACCCCGCCGGCAAAAAGAACGTTGATCTGACAAACTCCCGCGCCGCGGCCATATCCTCTTGTGCCAAGCCGATTTTACTGGACGGCAACGTATTAAACGGTGTCTTTAATAAATAATCATACATTTGCCATGACGGCTTGGTCGTTACCTCAACCGTCCCGCTCCACGTCTGAATCTGCTCTTCCAAATTCTGATTCTTCATCTGCTCGCTAACCGATTGAACCGTCCGATCCACGCCTTCCAAAGTCTTTTCCAAACCACGCATGATATCGCCCACCACAAAAGTAGCTGACACCGGTACCGCCATCCCCGTCAGAATAAGCCCGACACAAATCTTTTCAATCATCGATTTCATCATCTTACCCCTCCGTTTCATCCGTCCCGAATTGATCAATCACACCATTGACAATCACACTGTCAATTGCATCCTGTTCGGCAATCTGAGACTTTAACGACGTAATGGCCGTATTTTTCTGTAACGCCTGTACCCGAACCAATGCAATTTGCTTCAACAAATTCATAATATCTTCGGCTGAACTGGCACCATCCGACAATTGCTCAAACTCTTTGGCCCCGTTTTGGGTAACCAAAGCCGAAGCCCTTTGCCCGCCACCGATACCGTTCGAATTGGAATTAATCTGCATGTCATTCTGATTTTTACGAACCATCTCAATCGATGTATCAGCACCCGCCTTCATCAATCCGGTAATTTTGTTCTGTAAGGCCGTCATTTTGTCATCCATAAACTGGGCCGTCGCCGCCGTCGCATCATTGACGGTATCACTGACCGCCCCACCGGCATCCGTAACGGCACCGCCGACGGCATCAATCCCCGCATTTGTCGCATCGACGCCGGTACCGATACCGCCCCACACACTTTTTGCGCCATCGGACACAGCCCCTAAAGCGCCGCCGACACTCTGCCCGACACCGCTGCCACTGATAGAATCCCAAGCTCCGGAGGCCATATCCTTTGCCCCATCCACATACGACTGAGTGGCATCTCCGGCCTTATCCAATAACGGATCAATATACGTCGAACCGCCAAACCGCTCATACGCCTTACCCGCTACATCTGTCAAAGCATCAATCGAATCGGCCGTCTGCAACACACCCTGTTTACCACTTGACACGAAACTCCGACTGACCTCGGGTCGTAATCCACTCAACCCCGTTAAATTACGGTCCAGCTGATTCGCCGCATTTGCCCCTTCTAAATATAAGGACATACCGTCATTCGCCGCCTCATATCCGCTGCGCATCGCCTGATACGTCCGTGTCGCTTTGGTGTAATCCACGGCTTTATCCTTGGCGGCACTGGCCTTCGATAACAAATCCTCGGCCCCCTCTTTCGTCGCCGTCAAAATCTCCTGAACCGAAGACGGTACGGACGGCGCCAAATCCATCGGACTCGGCACACTGATCGCCGGCACCCACTCCGTCGCATTCAACGCATCCTGTGAACAAGCCTGCAACATTTTCATATTACTTGTCTCGGCGGTCGCATTACGCAAAGCAGATAACGCACTCGCCCCTAATGCCGTTTGCGCACCATTACCGGTTAATAAATCATATCCCGACTCTAAACTGCTTTCCGCCCGTTGAACCGATGTGATTTTAGCACTGATTGTTTCACCACTGAGGGGATCCACAATCTGCCGTTCGGCAATACGCTGTAAATTTTCCGGCTGTGTCGACAACGTATCCGTCTTCCGTTTTAAATCGGTCAAAGACCCCGTCGTCGCGTTTAAACAATCCGTAATCCATAAATCGCCCGCACATCCCTGTGCCGCTTGGACAAAAGCCTCTTGCGCCGCTCCTTCCCGCAAGGCATCAATATTACCCATATTACTAACCGCGGCCTTTGTACACGCCGCAATTTGATTGACCACGGCATCACATAATCCGGCCCCCAAAACTTCACAAACCGAATTCTTGTACGACATAACCGTATTGAATTGTTCAATCTGCCCAAGCGTTTCTGCCGTATTAGCAACCTCAATTCCCAAACTGATCGGCCCGATTGTCACCTTGGCCGAAGCCGGCGCGACAACCGCCAAACACATCAACGCTATTGCTTTTGATACCATTTTCATCGCGCTCGCCTCCTCTCTATATCTTAATGTCCCGCAACACAGCCGCACTACCCGTTGCCACCCCGCCGGATGTCACAATAACCCGCGTGTTCATATCGGACGTAATTTCCGAACTGATTCGAATCAACGACAACAAAACATCCGACTGCGTCTTCGCATTATCTACTTCTTTCCCATACTCACTCAATGCCTGACTTTTGGCCGACGCTTCCGTCTGCGTCATCCACGCCCGGGCAATTCCTTCAACCGCTAAATCTCCCGCAATTTCCGCCTGCTTCCAAGCCAACCGTTGCAACTCCTGATCCGCCATGTTTTGCAGAGCATCCTCACTCGTCGGATAAGCAATCGTATTCGCCATGTTTCGCAATGTCGTATCCGACAACGCATTAATCGGATTGTTTAACTGAATTCCCAAAACACCCATACCGCCGGATAAAACATTCGACCGTCCCAATAACGCATCCTTCACCGAAGTATATTGCTTTAACTGTCCGGCTGCCGTCTGCAATTTCATGATATTATTGCTGGCATCCTGATATTCCTGATGCATATCGGAAATTCCTTTGATCGTTTCGTTCTGCGTCAAATCTTTAATCGTTGCAATCGTTTCCGGCGGACTCACAATCGGAATGGCATGCGCCGCGCCGACAAACCCGACAACCGCGATACTCGCCGCTAAATATGTCCAAATATTCTTCATGACGCCCCTCCTTTGTCCGCTTCCGCCAGACCATCATCACCGGACGATTTAAAAGCATCCACAACCCATTCGGTGGCCGCCTTTGAACCGCTGCTGACCGCGTTTTGAGTCCCCTTTACCGCATTTCCGACACCGCTGGAAACCCCTTTCATCGTATCACTCAATAAACCTAATCCTGCCGCCGCCGCGTCATCCGCTGCCCCTAAACCGGAAGCCACATTATCCAATAAAGACTCCCCTTCGGCCGCTTCTTCCGCTGCTGTAGCCGCCGACTGTTCAACACCGTCTAACGCTCGCATAGCCTTAACGGAAGCCGATGTTGATTCAATTGCCGAATTCTGTAAGCTGACGACCAACGTCTGCCGATCAACCGCCGTTAACGTCCGGAACAAAGCCTGCATATCCGTTGCATTTCCCAAGGCCTGTGCCACCAACCCGTCTGTTTCCTGTTCTTTTTTAATGGCCGCTTCATTTCCCAAAGCATACGCCATAGACGTAATCGCCGTATCATTGATGGCCTCAACACGGTTTTCCCGAATTTTTGCCAAAGCATCATCCGTATATGTCATTGTCTTGTCCAGGATTAACAACCCCGTCATCGCGTCCGACGCTTCTTGTGGCGACATATTCGCCAACATTAACCCTTTTACGGATGTCGGCATTTTACTGGTCAAACTGTAATTTTCTCCGGCAATCCGACCGGCCGCACCCAACACCGGCGACACATAACGGTTAATCCCGCCCAATGTGTTATTCATCGTCACACCGGCTTCCACCAACGTATCATACGCCGACACAGCCGATCCCGCCTGCGATACCAACGCAATCAAACTCGGATATTCACTGAGAGAACTCACCAGTTCCTGAGCCGAAACGGAGTTAGCACTCATCAGACCGATAACGCCGATTACAATCCATTTAGATAACATTCCCTTCATCGGATGCCTCCTCTGCTCAATCCGTTTTCCTGTTCCCTTAATTTTATTATATCACAACCTTAAATACCTGCAAGCTTTTTTTTCAAAAAGATATCAACAACATTCTGCAACAACATCGTCACCGTCATCGGTCCGACGCCACCGGGAACAGGCGTTATCGCGCCGGCGATTTTCACGGCGTCATCAAAAACAACATCCCCTGTTAATTTACCGGCCGCCGTCCGATTAATCCCAACATCAATCACAACCGCACCCGGCTTAATGAAATCGCCCGTGATTAATCCCGGCCGCCCTGTTGCCGCCACCAAAATATCCGCCCGCCGACAAACATCGGCCAAATCCCGTGTCCGTGAATGCGCCTGCGTCACCGTACATTGCGCTTCCAATAATAACTGTGCCAAAGGTTTTCCCACCAAGCGGGATCGTCCTACAATGACCGCGTTCGCCCCCTCCGTATCCGGCATGACACTTTTAATCAAAGCCAAACAAGCCAAGGGTGTACACGGCTTAATCGCCGGATAACCGGCAAACAATTTTCCTAAATTACGACTGGTCAACCCATCGGCATCTTTGTCGGGATGAATGGCATCCAATACCGCGGCCGCATTCATGTGGGGCGGCAACGGTAATTGTACCAAAATCGCATCCACATCGGGATTTTCATTTAATTCGACAATAAAAGAAATCAAAGCATCCTGCGTCATGACCGGCGACAATTGATACGTTTCCGATTGAATTCCGACCTCGGCCGCAGCCGCCGTTTTATGCCGAACATAAACCTGACTTGCCGGATCATCTCCAACTAAAATAACCGCCAACCGCGGCGCCCGTTCAAATCCCGCCACCTGCGTCGCCAAAGCCTGCCGTATTTCGGCAGCCAAAGCTTTTCCATCAATGATTTTCGCCCCCATACAACCTCCTATTTATATTCAATGACCGCATCCCGCCGGACTTCTGCCAATAATTGCTGAGATAATCGTCCCATTTGCTCCATTTCAATCTGTTCCCGAAGCTCCGCCTCATCCGGAACAACCCGTTCGACCGACTCCCCGCATTTCATTAAATATAAAGCCCCGGCCGGTGTCATCACGGGCCCCACCGGTTTTTCAAAAGCCGCTTCCGTCAATACCGCTTTCAACTCACTCGGCACCTGCGTCGGCGATACCTGCCCCCGTTGCATCGTCCCCGGAACGGCCGTTTTCGAAACCGCCATTGCAAAAGCCTCACAACCGCCCGAAAAATTCGGCGTTAAGACTTGAACCACCGGACTATCCGGGGCCACAACCGCCTGCATTAAATCCCACACCGTCACCGTATCCGTTGTAATCGCGTCCCGCCGCCCGATCATTAAAACCAAAGCATACCCCTGTGGTACCTTAATCGGCCGAGACAACTGTCCCGGTGCCATTTGCGCTAAAATAGGAGCTACCTCCGCCCCGTAATAAAAACGCGTTGCGTCCCGAACCTCACCACCATGCGACCGCGTATCGGCAATTGATTTCGTTTCCGCCAACGTCCGAAAAGCCGCCCCATTTGCCAATTCCGCCGCCACGTCCAAAGCCGTTTCCTCATCCGGTAAAACGATTTCCGCAAAATGCAACGATTCTTGCGCCAACTCCTTTCGGATCATTGCCTGCCGCGCCACAATATCTTCGGGGCGAACCGTCACACCTTTGCCCTGCCGTTGCATAACCTGTAACCATCCCAAATCCGCCCGAATCTGATTTTCAAACACTGACTCCGGAATATTGTTCCGTGCCAATACGGCCTTAAAACCACCTTCGGCCATCCGGTTTTGTTGCTCCAAATGCCGAACGGCCCGTGCCACCTCATCTTCCGACACATGAATCCCCTGTTGCTCGGCAGCTTGCCGTTTAATCTGATCTTCAATCAAAGCCTCCAACGCCGCTTTTTTCTGCTCGGCCGAGGCTTTTTCTCCCTCACGCCCCTCCTGCAACATCATTAACCGCGCGCGCGCCGCCACATCAAAAGAAGAAATCGGGACATCATCTACGACAGCCGCAATCGATTCCGCCCGCGCCGTCGATACGATCATCGTTAAAACCGCCGCTACCATATATTGCCATTTTTGCATTACTCTCCCCCTAATGTTTTTAAAATAACTTTCAACATAAACGACGTTCCGCCCTCATAATCGCGGTCCCGCGTAAAGGACTTGTCCAATTCAAACACCAAAGCCAAACATTCATTGTCATACCGTAAAGCCCCACCCGATTCAATCGGTCCGCCGTCCCCCGACAAATCATACCGGTAATACCCCGACAAAGACCAACTTTTCGTCAACTTGCTGCTCCCGTAAAAAACAACCTCCTCCCGCGTCGGGTAATAATTATCACTGATTTGATACGAATTTAAATAAACATAATCAATTCCCAACCGCAAAGGATCCGTCCCGCCGGACAAAGACACCTCGCTTTTTTTCATGGAAAAATCGGCCTGATCCAACCGGAACCGATATGCCAAAGCTAAATACTGATTCTGAATCTGAACGCGCCCGACATAATCGGAAAAGTGCGGGTTATACCCCATTAACTCCGTCATCATTGCATTATCGTTAAACCGATAGCTCTGACCAAACAAGGCTGACAAAGACCGATTACTCTGATGACTGAACAACGACCATTTAACCCCATAGTTGACCCGTGTTCCCGGCTCGACCCGATCATACCCCGCGAACCGATTGGCCGAAAATAAGTTTGTATCATCGAAATCAAAGACTAAACTGTCCACATTCGGAATTTTATCATTATTTCCACCGTTCGGCGCGGCGACAACCATCACAATCGGCTCCAACACCTGCATAGTTCGCTTACCCGCCGAAAACATCGGATAGGACATTTCAACCGCCACATTCGGATAAATCCGACCGGCCGTGTAATTATCCTCTGTTCGTCGATCGGCAAAGGCATACCGCCCCGTATCCACCGCATATCCGTCCGCCCGAACGGAAGCCGTCGTTCGGACAGATAACCCGATCGGGGTCACCCACGGCGCGCTGATTCCCTGCGTCACCGACAACCGATTGGATTTGAAATGCTGCCGTGTGTTGATTAAAGCCGCATTCACACGGGTAAAAGCATACATCCCGAAATCTGTCAAAGGCGCTGTATTGTATTGATAATCCATCACCGGCAAAATAACGGGAATCGATTTGGAATCCACATTATCCTGCAAACTTTGAAACGAATATCCCTGAACTTTAAAATAACTGCGATTGCCAAACCGTTCTGCTTTAATATCCGACGTTAAAAAAGATTGCGAATCATCAATGCCCGGAATCCGATACTTACGGAAATAAGTATCCGTCGCCACTCGGAACAATTGCCCACTCATCCGCCAATGATCCGTCATATCATATCGAAAGTCGGCCTTAATATGCGCTTGATTATGCTCGTCGTCTTTATCCCGCGTTCCGCTCACCTGTAAATTAAAAGCCCCTCGGTCATAGATCCCCTGATAATCAGCCAACAACAACGGAAAATGTGACGGGGAAACAACCGGCGTTATCGTTAAATTCTGATTGTCCGCCACATTAACAAACAAAGGCAGCTCAATTCCGCCTTTCATCTCCGTCCCACTCGCCAAACTCGGCGGCAAAAATCCCGTCTTACGCTTAATCGTAAAATCCGGCATCTGTAAATACGGCAGATATAAAACCGGTACATCTTTTACATCTAAAAAAACATGCTTAAATACAATTTCCTGCGCTGCTTTATCATGCTTTAAATTCTTCGCCCGCAATCGCCACAAAGGTGCCTCATCCCCACACGTGTCACACGGCGTATACGTTGCCTCCCGTAAATAAACCCGATTTCCGTCCTGCGTCCGCTTCATCCGATCCGCCGCTAACCGAGTCCCCTCATATAATCGGGCGCGCATCGGACCCGTTGACATATCCGTCATGCCTCCCGACAAAACGACGCCCTCCGTCTCGGCCGTCGTCCCGTCCGGCATCGCCATCCGCACCGCGTTCGGCGCAAAAATCTGATTACTGTTCCGATTAAACCGAATCTCTTCCGTCGTTACCGTCGTCCCATTCTGCCGCAAAACAACATTGCCATGCGCTTCTACCTCATTCGCGGCCTGATTATAAGACACCTGATCCGCTTCAAAATCAACCGGCATATCTTTATCAAAAGAAACATCATTCAACGCAACCAAAGCCCGCGCCGGACAACTGACCGCACCGATGATCAGAATCGTCGCCCAAAAGAACCACTTCGGTGCTTTCCGCTTCTTTTTCCGTGACCGAAATAAAGCCCACCCTGTAATAACCATCGGAATCCAAACATTCAAAAAAACAAGGATTAAAAACCATAAATTTTTACCGGCCATATTTTCAAAAGCAAGCGCCAACGATTGCACGATTAAGGCTGCCCCGACAACAAAGTTAATTCGCCCGGCTTGTCCCCGCCGACTGTAATATCCGGATAAAATCCCAAACATCGCCAAAAAGACAAACGTGAAATTATACAACGGCTGCAACAATCGCTTGGCTAATTCCACTTTATGCTTACGGTACTGAGCCATATTCGCCGCATCTGTCGGTTCTGCCGCCCATAACTGCCGCAAAGACAACTCGCGCACATCCGCCCGCCGCGTTCCCGTGCTTTGATTTTTATCGGCAAAAGACATCGTGTACTTGTCAAATTTTAAAATAGAAAACTGCTTGGTCTCCGGATTATATTCATGCCGCGCACCGGCATTAAAAACAACACGCACACCCGCCGGTTCCTGAAAAACAGTACCGGATTCCGCCGCCAAGATAGAAACCTGATTCTGCCCTTTCCCTTTGGCCTCATACGCGAATACGCCTTTGACATTACCGTCCGGCGTTCGCTCCCGAACATACAAAGTCAACCCGTTCTTAAACGAATTAAATTGCCCTTCCTGTAATAACAAATGGGACAAATCATTCCGAATTTTCCATTGCAATTCCCGTAAATCCGTGTTTGCCGCCGGAATGACGAAAATCGAAAACAAATACCCCGCGGCGGCCAATATACCTGCCAAAATCAAAGGCGCCCGCATAATTTGCCCCGTGCTCATCCCCACGGCCTGCATCACCATCACTTCTTTGTCCGACTGCATGCGAATAAACGTAAATAATGTCACGGCAAACAAAGCAATTGGCGACAAAATCTGCATAAAATTCGGCAATACCAAAATCGTCATACGCACAAAAACACCGACCGAAACCCCTTTTGTCACAATCATGTCAATCATGCGTAACGATTGCGTTAACCAGACCAACACCGTCATGCTGATTAACACAAGGGCAAACCCGACCAATATCTGCTTTAAGATATATTTGTCCAAAATCGTCATCTATTCATTCCTTTGCCCTTACTATACGCTAAAGGATGAGATTTTTCAACTACCTTTTTCAACCGATCCGCTAAAACATGCGTGTAAATCTCCGTTGTTGCAATGTCCGCATGCCCCAATAACTTTTGCACCGACCGCAAATCCGCATCATGCGCAATTAAATGACTTGCAAAAGAATGCCGAAAAACATGGGGTGATACCCGTTCCGGCGGAATCCCCGCCAACAAAGCCACCTGCTTTAAATGCTTGAAAAATCCATCTCGTGTCAGATGTCCTGTTCGAGATGCCGACGGAAAAAGCCACTTGCTCACACGCCCGGGGGGCAGGTCTTTTTCCCGCTCCGTCAACCAATCCGACAAAGCCCGAGCCGCCGGCTCATTCAACGGCACAAGTCGTTCCTTATTCCCCTTACCGATAACGGTCAAGGTTCGATAATCCCGTGTCAACGCCAATACCGGCAATTCAACCAATTCACTGACACGCATTCCCGTCGCATATAACACTTCCAACATTGTGTACATACGCTTGTTTTCCCGACGGGCCGTTTCCAACAACCGAACCACTTCCTCTTCCGTCAAATATTTAGGCAGCGGCTTATTTAACTTCGGCGATAATAAATAATCCGACGGATTGGAAACAACGATATTTTCCGAAAATAAAAATCGGTAAAATTCGCGGATAGCCGACAACCGTCGTGCCTGTGTCTTAACCGTTAAATTCTGCGCCGCCAACTGCCGCAAATAATTCTTTAAATGATCATGCTTGGCTCGCACCAACGTTATTTTTTGATTTTTTCGTAAATACGCACTTAAATCATCCAAATCCCGCCGATACGATACAACCGTCCGCGGCGAAGCCCCCCGCTCGGCCACAATCATTTCCAAAAAGGAATCAATATATTTATCGGGATTATAGGCCACGCAACAATCGCTCCCGCAATACGGCTTCCCCCATTCCGCGCGGTACCGCCTTCATGATCGTTTCAACCAACGGCCGCTCAACCGCCGCCGACCGACTCAATAAACCCAAACCGTTTAATAACCCTGCACCGACCGCGCCATCCGCTATTTGCTGCCACACGGCCCCCGTCACGAACCCCGGATACCCCCCCTGAATCGACGGTACCTGCACCGCCATAGCCGGTGAAGCCGGAAAATAAAACGGAATACCGCGCAACGCTTCCGCACAATTCCCCGCCGCCACACACGCCCGAATCAACGGATCAATCGATTTTGGAACCCCGGCCCCCATTGCATTTAATACACCAGATAACCGCAAAGCCGCCACGGCATCTTTTTCCGACAATACAACATACCAGGCATGTGCCGCCGTTAATTCGTTCGCCCAAGTGCACGCCACAATCATATCCGCAGCCGTGTCCGCCCGTTCCGATTGCACCTCAACGGAAATAGCCAACGGCGACACAACCGGTGCCCAAGCTTCCATAACCCCGGCCTTTCGCAAAGCCGCCAATAAATCCCGAACGGCTTCAAACCGTTTCTTGTCCGAAGCCGCAACGGCCGCCTGATACAATCGCGCCCGTTCCCGAACTTCTGATACCTTTTTCGAATGATCGGCTTTATCCGCCGTTGCAACCGCCTCTAAAACGGTTTGCCAATCTTTCGCTTGCAAAGCTCCTTTTTCGGCTGCCGCCAAACGCACATCTACCGGCACTTGCGGATTCAATGCTGCTGCCCGCAACAATCCGCGGGACCATCCCTCCATACCATCCACGCCGAAAGCCGCCGCAGCCAACCCGACCGCCCACAGATCCGGCTCATCCGCCGGCTGCTCCCCGCGCCCCAAAAACAACCGACTGCCCGCGGCCGTCATCCACACATCATCCGATCCGCCTTCCCGATAAACATCGAACGCCAAAGCAGCGGCCTCCCGCGATCCCTGATAAAAGACACACGCGGCCCGTACGGCATTTTCCCGATCCTCCCAAACCGCCATCGTCTTTTCGGCACACGCTTCCGTTATCCGACCGGCACCGAACAACGCCGCCGACCGACGCTGTTTCATAACCGGCGTCTGTTGTTCAACCGGCACCTGATCAACCAATTCAATCACATCTTCAAACAACCCCTGCGCCATCAACGCATCTGCCCGAGCTGTCCAAAAAGAACCGTCCCCGCCCACCAAAGCCGGCTCGGCACTGGTGTCCGTCATAATCAATTGCCGCAAAATCTCCCGTTCGGCCGGCAATAAAGATAACCTACCGGCGCCCCGAACCTGTTCGGTTAAATCCGATATCGTTCCGCCCCCCTGCCAAATAGAGGCCGGAAAAACCGTCGTTACCCCAATTCCGTCGACAGCTAAATCGGGTAAGTCATCCATCCGGACAGTCGCATTTCCCAAGCGTCCGATAAATAACCCCGCGATGACGACACACCAACCGATTCTATTGAATATCGCCATACGCAATTGCCTTTTCCACCGGTGTCTGCTCCGGCGCAAAATCGGCCACGGCAACAAAAATTAAAAACCCGACACCGATGACGGCTAAAATTTTTAAAATCGTATGCTTTTTTTCACTGTTTTGACGCATTTTTCACTCCTTGACTGGACACAAGATAAAAATCATGTTATGTTATATGTTCAAGAGTATTCCGTAAAAATGATTTTGTCAAGACAAAGAACAATGACATACCGTCTGTTAACATCCAAAATAATTTTGCTGGTCGGCATGATGGGCGTCGGCAAGACAAGCCTGGGACGCATTATCGCCAAACGATTGGGACTGCCGTTTTTGGACAGTGACCGCGAAATCGAACAAATGACCGGCTTTTCCATTTCAGATCTGTTCGCCCGATACGGGGAAAAAGAATTCCGCGCCGGCGAAGAACGTGTCATGAAACGCCTGCTCAACGGTACACCTTGCGTCCTGTCATCCGGCGGGGGTGCCTTTTTGTCCGAAGCAACCCGACAGGTCGCGGCCGACAAAGCCGTTTCCGTTTGGATTAAGGCCGAAGCCGACGTTATTTCCAGTCGGACGGAAGGCCGAACGCATCGCCCCCTTGTTCCGGCGGCCGACAACCAAAAAGTCATCGAACGCCTTGTCCAAGAATGCTACCCGTTGTACGCGTTGGCCGATTTAACGGTTTCCTCTTACGACGAACATCCGGCCAAAACCGCCGGTCGCCTGCTGAAACAATTGGAAGAACGCGGTCTCATCACACCGATTGACTCCCCGTCTCCGGTTCGGCACCGCTTGCATAAGAAAGGATAATCATGTCTGCTTACTTAACCCTCCTCTTTCTGCTCAGCTGTTCTTTTTTCTTCTCCGGTACCGAAACAGCCGTCACCGCCGTTTCCGCCCCGCTGTTGCATGATCAGGAAAAACAAGGCAACAAACGTGCCCGTCAACTGAACCGAATTAAAGCCAACGGCGACAAACTGCTCAGCACTCTGTTATTCGGCAATAACGTCGTCAATATCGCGGCAACCGCCGTGTCCACAAGCCTGATGATTGATATCTTCGGGGAACGCTGGGGCGTCATCATGGCAACTTTTGTCGTCAGCGTTGTCATCCTGATTTTTTCCGAAATTCTGCCAAAAACATATGCGCTCAGTACACCTTATTCTTTTGCAATGCGGGTTACCCCTTTGCTCACCCTCTGTATTAAAGTTTTCGCCCCATTTACCTGGGCGTTGAATACCATCGCCCGCGGTTTAATCTACCTATTACCGAAAGCCAAACAGGAAACCGATACCGAAGAACAATTAAAAGCCGAAATCCGCGGTGCCATTGATATGGATGATGACAACACCCTGACTCAGGAAAAAGGCATGGTTAAAAGCGTTCTGGATCTGGACGAAGTGACGGTCGGCGATATTATGGTTCATCGCAGCCATCTGGTCTCATTGAACGTCGCCGCCAAACCGCGTGAAATTTTTGATTTTGTCAGCCATACACCGTTCAGCCGTATCCCCCTTTGGAAAGGCAAACGCGATAACATTGTCGGTATTTTGCATGTCAAAGCCGTTTTAAAAATGATGAATGCGTTCACCGCCGGCTATCCTAACCTGCGCGTTCTGGATTATTGTACAAAACCGTGGTTTGTTCTCAACACAACATCCCTGCTGGATCAATTACTCGCCTTTAAAAAACGCCGCGAACATTTTGCCCTTGTCGTCGACGAATACGGCGATCTGCAAGGTGTCGTTACCTTGGAAGATGTTCTGGAAGAAATCGTCGGCGATATCTCGGATGAAAATGATACCCCCGAACAATCGACGTTGCAATTTACTAAAACCAACGCCGGTGCTTGGCGAATCGACGGCGGCGTTACTATCCGCGACCTGAATCGTCACTTTAAATGGGAATTACCGGATGAAGAGGCCGCCACCATCGCCGGACTGATTCTGTATCGCGCCGAACGTATCCCGACACCGGGACAAACATTCGTTATTGACGGATATACCTTAACTGTCGTCGGCCGGGATAAAAACCGTCTGACAACCATCGATATCCTGCCCCCTGCTATTTAATCATGCGCCATTATCACCCCACGCCCGTTAAAATAATTACTTGATTTTTTAAAAAAGATAGAGTATACTGTCACGGTCTTTTTCGGCGAAAGCCGCTGATGACCGGACTGATCGATATCTCGGTTCGTGCCGCTGTGGCCGGAGGAAAAGGCAGAACACTTAACATAGAAAGGAAAATAACGATGTCGTTACAAAAAGAACAAAAACAACAAATTATCAAAGATTTCGCTACGACGGCCAAAGATACCGGCTCACCGGAAGTGCAAATCGCGATTTTAACGGAAAAGATCACGGCTTTGGCCGCCCACATGCAAACGCATGCGAAAGATTTCCATTCCCGTCGCGGGTTAATGAAAATGGTGGAAAAACGCCGTCGGTTGCTGAAATACGTTAAAGATGCTGATCAGGCCCGCTATGAAAGCCTGATTGCCCGTCTGGGTCTGCGGAAATAAGATCCGCCGGGAGGACGTCAGGGGATGTCCTCCCCATTCATATGTAGGAAAGGAAAGAATATGAGTATTTTTAAAACATTTAAGAAAGAAATGACATGGGGCGGCAAAACATTGTCGATTGAAACCGGCAAAATGTCTCGTCAAGCTGACGGCGCCGTCATCGTCCGGTACGGCGATACCATGGTACACGCCGCTGTTTGTGCCAGCAAAAAAACACCGGAAACTTTTGAAGATTTTATTCCGCTGACCGTTAATTATCAGGAAAAAACATACGCGGCCGGCCGGATTCCCGGGGGCTTTTTCAAACGTGAAGGAAAACCCTCCGAACACGAAGTATTAACATCTCGTTTAATCGACCGCCCGATTCGGCCGTTGTTTGTCAAGGGATTTAATAATGAAACACAGGTCGTCTGTACGTTGATCAGCCACGATTTGTCAACACAACCGGATATCGTCGCCATGATTGCGGCCAGTGCCGCCCTGACCATTTCCGGCCTGCCGTTCCTCGGCCCTATCGCCGGCGCCCGCGTCGGATATATTGACGGAGCCTACGTCTTAAATCCGGACATGAAAGCCATTAAGCACAGCCAATTGGACTTGGTTGTCGCCGGTACGATGGAAGGCGTTTTAATGGTGGAATCCGAAGCGCAAGAATTGTCCGAAGACATCATGTTGGGCGCGGTTTCGTTCGGTCACGAAAGCATTAAACCCGTCATTGAAATGATTATCGCTTTGGCCGAAGAATGCGCCAAAGATCCCTGGGAAGTTCAGGCCGAACCCGCCGAATACGCGACGGTTCGTGCGGAAATCATGGAAAAATTAGGTGCCGATATTAAGGCTGCTTACCAAATTCATGAAAAACTGGCGCGTCAAGACGCCGTTGCCGCCGTTCGGGAAAAGGCGCACGCCCTCTTTGCCGATCGTGAAGCCGAAGATGCCGTCTGTGACAAAGTCTTCCACGAATTGGAAGCTCGCATCATGCGTGACGCTGTTTTGGAAACGGGCGTTCGGATTGACGGTCGCGATACCAAAACCATCCGCGTCATTGAAACCGAAGTCGGTCTGTTGCCCAAAGCGCACGGGTCCGCTCTGTTCACCCGCGGTGAAACGCAAGCCATGGTCACGGCAACCCTCGGTACCGGTGAAGACGAACAAATCATTGATTCGCTGGCCGGTGAATATAAAGAATCCTTTATGTTACACTACAACTTCCCGCCGTATTCGGTGGGCGAAGTCGGCCGCATGGGTTCTCCGGGTCGCCGCGAAATCGGCCACGGAAAACTGGCATGGCGCGCCATTCATCCGATGTTGCCCAAGGGCGATTCCTTCCCGTACACGATTCGCGTTGTGTCCGATATTATGGAATCCAACGGCTCCTCCTCCATGGCAACGGTTTGCGGTTCAACCTTGGCATTAATGGACGCCGGCGTTCCGATGAAAAAACCGGTCGCGGGGATCGCCATGGGTTTAATTAAAGAAGGCGATCGCTTTGTCGTTCTGTCCGATATTTTGGGCGACGAAGACCACTTGGGCGATATGGACTTTAAAGTCGCCGGTACCAAAGACGGTGTCACGGCCTTACAGATGGATATTAAAATCACCTCCATCACGACCGAGATTATGAAAACCGCTTTGGCGCAAGCGCACGAAGGCCGTCAATTTATCTTGGGTAAAATGGCGGAATCGCTGGCCGCCCCGCGTCCGGAGGTCAGCCCGAATGCCCCTCGGATTCAGGCGTTTGTCATTGATAAAGAAAAAATCCGTGACGTTATCGGAACGGGTGGTAAAGTCATTCGCGAAATCGTCGAAACAACTGGTGCCAAAGTGGATATTGAAGACGACGGTACCGTCCGGATTGCGGCTGTTGATCAGGCCGCGGGCAAAGCTGCCTATGATTGGATTCAAAGCATTGTAGCCGAACCGGAAGAAGGCCAAAACTACTACGGCACGGTCTGTAAAATTATGGACTTCGGCGCTTTTGTGACGTTCATGGGAAAAACGGACGGCCTTGTCCACATCTCTGAAATGGCACCGCACCGTGTCGAAAAAGTCACCGATATGGTGAAAGAAGGCGACAAAGTCTGGGTCAAATACATGGGTCAGGACAATCGCGGCAAAATCCGCCTGTCCATGAAACGTGTCAACCAAGAAACCGGTGAAACGATTGATCTGCCGGAAGAACCGCGTAAAGACCGCGGGGATCGGAAAGATCGGAAAGACCGGCACCACGATCACCACGACCATCACACCGCCGAACCGGTGCGTGAAGTGATTGCGGACAGTTCCGCGGACGAAATGACGATGGATTAACCATCCATTACGTCTCAATCCCCGACCACCCGGCCGGGGATTTTTTTATCTATACCGAAAAACTGTCATCCCTTATAATTCTACGTCATCCTTGCGCTTTTTATTTTTCCCGTCATCCCTGATCAATTAGCACCCCGTCATCCCCGACTTGATCGGGGGTCTTTGGACCATCTTACTCCCTTTCCAATTCCAACATCCGCTTGCCGGCGGCGACTCCCGCTGCCTTGGCGCGCGGTGTTTCATTGCTTTGCGCATCAAAACTTGCCACCGGCAACTTTTGATTTACGCAGTATCCTTGCGCAAGCGAGGATCTTTTAACACATTCCACACCTTAAAAATCCCCCGATTTCCCCTCCCTAAAAACAGATTGACTTTCACATAGGACGCATATATACTAACGAACGGATGCGGGGTAACCTGTATCCTGCGTACCGTAAGGTGCAAAAGGGCCTTAACAAGCTCAAAATTACACATGGGTGAGCGAACCACCTCATCCGAAAGGTGGCATTTTTTTCTTATGGGAAAAATGCTATCCTTTAAACCATTCCTTGACTTCGGTCGGGGAGCCTGTGGCGTATGTTCAGGGGTTATGCTCCTTCGGGCATTGCCCCTAGGACGTAGCCTTAAAGGCCACAGGGGTCTTTTGTGTAATTAGACTTGTTAACTCCCCGATCACCTTTGTCAATTCGGACAAAGGTGTTTGTTTCATAAACAACAAGGAGTCTTACATGACTAAAAAATATCTTTTATCGGCTTTCATGTTAACAACAACTTTGGCAACGGCGGTTCAGGCAACCGAACTCAATCCGTATGTCGGGGCGGGATACACCTTCGCCGACGCCGGATACGGAAGCGGTTTTGATGCCTTGGCCGAAAGCAAACACCACGCCGGTTTTATTTCCGCCGGTGTGCGTCCGCACCAAAATTGGGGTGTGGAAGCCTTTTATCAACTGTCCAAAGACGAAGATAAAACGTTTGGCAACATGCTCAATACCGAAACCGGTTTTCAGGCGGCCGGTGTTGACGTGTTGGGATACGTACCCGTTCACGATAAAGTTGATTTAATCGGAACAGTCGGTTTGGGCTATTATTGGTTCAAAGCCGACTATTCGGGCGTGTTGGCCGGTTCCGAAAAAGAAAACAACCTCGGTTGGCGGATCGGTGCCGGTGCGCAATATCACATGACGGATAACGTGTCCGTGCGCGGGATGGTTCGGTATGTGAACCTGCACGACAGCCGTGCCGATGTCGTTGACGATTTAACGGATGTTTCCGTTGGTGTCTATTGGCATTTCTAACCAAAATGCCGGAAAGGATTTCCCCATTCGGGGAAAATCATCAACCCGCCCATTCCCGTGGGCGGGTTTCCTTTTGATATCCCATCCGTTTGTATGTATGGCCATTTCTTTTATTTTTGCACCGCCGCCACCCATTCCATAAAAAAATCATCTCTGCCGAAACAGAGATGACTGAACACACTATTTCTTCTTTGTACCGCAACCACAACCCGGCATGATAATCCCCCTCCTCTCATCATACAAATTGATCGGGACTATTCCCTCTGTTGACTTAGGCACCACCCGCCCCATTGTCAACCGAACCAAGCGCATGTATTTTCTCTTTGCTTACCAAATTGATATTGGGGTTAAAGAATCCCAAGGCGGTATTTCCCGAATAAAAAAAAGACCGGAACAACCGGTCTGAATTGGAGCGGGTGAAGGGAATCGAACCCTCGTCTTAAGCTTGGGAAGCTTCCGCTCTACCATTGAGCTACACCCGCAAAAATCAAGGGTATCTTACCCGATACCGCCCGAAATGTCAAGCCCTATTCTGTAAAATTTTACGCCTGGAATACAAATCGACATATACCCGAAATCCGAATCGGTTAACGAACCGAAAAGCCCCAAAAACAGCCGTTATCGAACACCCCTTTTTTGACGGGTCATTTATCCGGATTTCATATCTCCCGAAAATACCTCTTTTGATGGCATCTTTTTTTCCTATCTTTAAAAAAAAAGAAATACGCTTTTCTAATCACTTACAATCATATGAGCGTTTTTAAAATTTTTTGTCCAAAAAAAAGGGTTGACGCGCCGCAAAAAATAGTCTCTTTTGAATAACAGAAAAAGAAATAAATACTACTAGATATAGTAAAAACAACGAAAGGATATCACAAAATGTTGGAAGACATTCAAAAAAAAGAAGAAATCGCCGCACCGATAGATTTGGGCCCGTTATCGGACGTCATTAAACGTGACGGCGAACGAATTGCCTTTGATGCTTCCCGCATTGCCGCTGCCATTACCAAGGCCGGTGAAGCCACCGCTGAATTCGGCTCCGAAGAAGCGTGGCTGTTAACACAACAGGTCATTAAAGTGTTAAAATACCGCTTTGCCGGCGCCGTTACCCCAACAATCGAACAAATTCAAGATGTCGTGGAACAAGTGCTGATTTCCTCCAATTACTACAAAACGGCACGTGCCTATATTGTCTACCGCGAACAACGGGAAAAGGCCCGTAAAGACAAAAAAGCCGTTATCGATGCCGTTTCCTCTATTAATGAATATCTGGATCGCTCCGACTGGCGCGTCAACGCCAACGCGAACCAAGGCTACTCTCTCGGCGGTCTTATTTTGAATGTCTCGGGCAAAGTGGTTGCCAACTATTGGCTGAATCATGTCTACACACCGGAAATCGGTTTAGCCCATAAAAACGGTGATTACCATATCCACGACCTCGACATGTTGTGCGGTTATTGTGCCGGTTGGTCCTTGCGTGTTTTAATAGAAGAAGGCTTTAACGGTGTTCCGAATAAAGTCGAATCCAAACCGCCGCGCCACCTTGTTTCCGCGTTCAGCCAAATGGTCAACTTCCTCGGCACCCTGCAAAATGAATGGGCCGGAGCTCAGGCATTCTCTTCTGCCGACACGTATCTGGCACCGTTTATTCGGATTGAAAATTTAAGCTATACCGACGTTAAACAAGCCATGCAATCGTTTATTTTCAACCTGAATGTTCCGTCACGTTGGGGAACCCAAACACCGTTTACCAACCTGACGTTTGATTGGACGTGCCCGGCGGATTTAGCCGATAAACATCCGATCATCGGCGGCGAAGTCCAAAGCTTTACTTTCGGCGACTTACAACCCGAAATGGATATGATTAACAAAGCATTCTTGGAAGTCATGCGTGAAGGGGATTCCAAAGGTCGTCCCTTTACCTTCCCGATTCCGACCTATAATATTACCGATGCGTTCCCGTGGGATTCACCGAATATCGACCTGCTGTTTGAAATGACGGCCAAGTACGGCCTGCCCTATTTCTCCAACTACGTCAATTCGGATATGAAGCCCAGCGACGTACGCTCCATGTGCTGCCGTTTGCGCTTGGATCTGACCGAGTTAAAGAAACGCGGCGGCGGGCTGTTCGGTTCGGCGGAACAAACCGGTTCGATCGGTGTTGTTACCATCAATTGCGCCCGCCTTGGTTATTTGTATCAAAATAATGAAGAAGCTTTATATAAACGCTTAAACGAATTGCTCGAACTGGCCAAAACCTCTCTCGAGATCAAACGGAAAGTCATTTCCATGCACATGGATCGCGGCCTGTATCCATATACAAAACGATACCTCGGCACATTCCGCAGCCACTTTTCCACCATCGGTGTGAACGGGATTAACGAAATGATTCGCAACTTCACAAACGACCGCAATAATATCACAACACCGTTCGGCCGCGAATTTGCTAAAAAGCTGTTAACCCATATCCGGAATAAATTAGTCGATTTTCAGGCCGAAACAGGCAATATGTATAATCTGGAAGCAACACCGGCCGAAGGAACAACTTATCGCTTCGCGCGCGAAGACCAAAAACGGTTCCCGGATATTTTGCAAGCCGGTACACACGAAGCGCCCTATTACACCAACTCTTCTCAATTACCTGTCGGCTTTACGGATGATCCGTTTACCGCCTTGGATTATCAGGACGACCTGCAAACACAATATACAGGCGGCACCGTGCTGCACCTGTACATGAATGAGCGGATTTCCTCCTCCGACGCGTGTAAGTCGCTGGTTCGCCGCGTTTTGGAAAACTACCGCCTGCCATATGTTTCGGTGACACCGGTTTATTCCATTTGTCCCAAGCACGGATACCTGAACGGGGAACACCAATTCTGCCCGCTCTGTGATCAGGAATTGATTGAACAAAAACGAAAAGAATTGGAAGCCATTTAACAACAAACCAAAAAGGAGAAAAAAAATGACGGATAAAGAAATTTTGGAAGCCAACGCATCTTTACGGCAACCGGTTGAATGTTGGACACGGGTTATGGGTTATTTTCGTCCGTACAGTCAATTCAATAAAGGGAAAAAAAGCGAATTTGACGAACGCGTTTGGTTTGTTGAAAGCAATGCCTGCCCCTGTGAAATGCGGAAAGCCGGTTAACATAAAAATCGACAAGGGGGCATATCGGCCCCCTTTTTTTCACGATAAAAAAGACCATGATACACGCTGCGGGACTGGTTCCCTTTACCACCATCGATTTTCCCGGCCGTTTGGCGGCTGTTATTTTTCTGCAAGGTTGCCCGCTTCGGTGCCCGTTTTGCCAAAATCCGGCACTACAATCGCCCGATACCCCGACCGATACCGATTGGACAGATATTTTTGCCTTTTTGGAAAGCCGTCGAAATCGCTTGGACGGTATTGTCCTGTCCGGTGGAGAACCACTGATGATGCCCGGTATAACATCTTTGGCCGAATACATTAAATCCCTCGGTTACCAACTGGCCATCCATACATCGGGCGTTTATCCCGACCGCCTGCGCGATCTGTTACCCCTGATTGATTGGGTCGGCTTGGATGTGAAAGCACCCCGCGATAAATATGACCTGCTGACCGGTCGCCCGCATATGGTGGACAAAGTGTGGGAAAGCCTGACCATTCTTCGGGATAATCGGATTGATTTTGAAGTCCGCACCACATGCGATCCGCGGTACCTGACAATCGATGACATCGCCCGCCTCGGTAAAGAATTGGCCGCCGCCAACGTTTCAACCTATGTCTTGCAAACCTACCGAACTTTCGACGGTGACATTAACCCGCCGGAAGAATCCGCCATTCGCTCCTTTTTTCGGGACCAAGCTTTGCAAGATCAATTATCCGCCCTTTTTCCCCATTACGGTACACGTTAAAATATCTGCACCGTTGTTCAACAAAAATCCCCGCCGACCGACGGGGATTTAACAATATCATTTCTCTGACGATTTAACCGGCTTAGCGCGATAATATTCATTTTGCCGTGCGGCCGTTGCCAACAATTCGCCCAACGGCGTTCCCTGATTCATTTGCGCAAAAGCATTCACATCTTTCGGGAAGCACTTACCGCCATAACCGAACTTGCCGTCCGGACCCGGCACAAACGTATGCGTCGGACTTAAATAACCGCTCAATAAAAAGCCTTCCCGCACTTTTTGATAGTCGGCACCGCTCTTCTGACATAATTCATAAATACCGTTGTAATAAGTAACGGCCAAAGCCCCAAACACATTGTGCGCATATTTGGTAATTTCCGCTTCAATATTGCTCATGTATTGCCGCCTTTTGGAGGCAAAAATCACATCCAAAATATCGGTCGCCCCCGTGATAATAACATCCTGCTGACAAAAATCGTCATAGCATGTCCGCTCCGTTAAAAACTCCGGCATAAAATACACCGGCCGTCCCAACTCCGCCGTTAAAGCATCACACGTCCCCGGCAATAACGTCGTCCGAATCACCACCGGTCCTGCCGGCAATCCCCGAATGATTTCCTTCAAGGTCGTTAAATCCTGCGTTCCGTCCGCCTCCGTCGGAATATGAATCCCGATAAAGAAAATCGAACATCCCGTCAAATCATCGTTTAACCCCTTTGGCGGATCCGATATAGCCATCCGACACGCCGTATGCGCCTGTAACCACCGACCGAATGTTTCCCCGATGACACCATACCCGATAATACCGACTTTAATTTGATTTTGCTCCATTTTCTGCCTCCTTCGGATCCATGACAATAACATCCACCTGCTGATCCCCGACATGCGTTTCAACCGTCGTCAACGAATGCATCTTATCTAATCCCGGCGTAGCTTTGACAATCTGCACCACATCCTGTAAAACATCCGTTAAATACGGAATATTCATCGCAATCAACGCACTTAATAACTTAAAGATAATTGCAATAACCAACGTCGCCCCGATTGTCAAGCCGACCCCTTTCGCAATTCCGCTCAACAAATTCAACCAAATAATCCGCATCGGCCGATTAAAGTTATTGACATATTCGCCAATCCGCATCCGCTCTAATACAGATGCCATCTGCTCCAATTGCGAGTAGCGCTCCTCCGGTGTCATTTCTCTGACTTCTTTTTCTTTCTTCTTTCTCATAAAGATACCTCTTGATATAAAGCAATCGTCTGCGCACACATACTTTGCACGGAAAAACGCTCCCGCACCGACGCAATTCCCGCCGCTTGCATCTTCTTGCGATCCCCGACCGACATATCCAACACCTGATCCAAGCGTTCGGCCAAAGCCGTCACATCTCCCGGCGGCACTAAAAAGCCCGTTTCTCCGTCCCGAATCGTCTCGCACGCCCCGCCATGCGCACTCGCCACAACAATCCGCCCCATTGCCTGAGCCTCCGTTACCGTCCGCCCGAAAGACTCCGGTACAATCGATGCATTGACGATCACATCACTCATTAAATACAGCGCCGGCATGTCCGCACACGATTTAATCATTTGAACCGATGTTTGCGCCGGCAAAGAATGAATCTGCTCCCGCAATTCGGCCACATATGCCGACCGCCCCTGATCCGACCCGACAAACAAACATGTCACATCCTTATGCCGCATCTGCGCCAAAGCCGCCAATAACACGCCGTGTCCCTTAATTTTAGTCAACCGACCGACCAACGTAATGACAGGCTTTTCCGGCGATATCTGATACGCCTGCATTAAATCCGTCACGCGCTCCAACATCACCCGATCCGGATTAAACCGCCGAACATCCGCTCCCCGATAAATCGTTACAATCCGATCGGCTGGCACCCCGTATTCGGTCATAATGTGACGCTTCACAAAATCCGATACGGCAATAACCCGCTTTCCGACTGTCATGACCCGATTGTAGGGTTTTTTAAGCCAAGCCGGCTCAATGCCATACACACCGTGATACGTCGTCACAAAAGGTACCCCCGTCCGTCGACAGGCATACTTGACTGCCCAAGCCGGTGCCCGAGATCGCACATGAACCAAGGTGATTTTTTTATCCCGAATAACCCGCACCAACCGACTGATATTCCGCCATATCACCAACGGATTTTTACGCTGAACCGGCAAAGTGATATGCTCTACGCCCATTTTGGTCAGTTCCCGAACCATCGGACCACCTGCCGAAACCACATAATTACGAATGCCGGCCTGTTGCAAAGCCGCCGCTACTTCAACCGTTCCCCGCTCAACGCCTCCCATTTCCAAAGTCGGCAGAACTTGTAAGACAACCGGATTCTGATTCATTTGTCAGATTTCATCTCTATTGATAAAAGACCTGCCTGTTTTGCGTTGCCGGTTTCCGTTGAACGTAATCCCGAGCCTCCATACACGCCTCATAATCACTGTATGATACCGACCAGTCTCCAACCGTCGTATTGACATACACCGGTTGAGCCCCCGGCATCGGCACGAATTGTGCCCACACCCCATGATCGGAGTCATTGTCAAATCGTAAATTCAATTCCGGCGGAGCCCCCCATCCCCAAGGCAACCCCGGCCATGTAAACGGCCAATAATCGGCCTCCCCGATGCAATAATTGTGATCCCGGGCAAACCAAACGGCCCCCGTGTTCGGACGCTCCCAATAAAAGACTTTCTGCCCGCCGCCGCAAGCACTCAATCCCAACAAGCAAAGCCCCATTAACATCATCAATTTCAAACGCTTCATCGGTAACTCCTTAAAAATCCAAATCGGTATACGTTTCTGATGGCATTATACCAGCTAATTTATCATTAAGTAAAGAACTAAATGCAGGTCGGGACTTAATTTTTGCATACCACAACTTTGCATCCGGATAATTTTCCCATGCCATCTCCCCCAAATAATCCAATACGGACAAGTGCGCCGCGACCGTTAAATCCGCCAATGACAGGTTACGCCCCCCTAAATAACTCCGCCGTGCGGCCAACCAATCCACATATCCCATATAGTTTTTTAAGTTTTCCCGTGCGGCCCGAATCAATAATGAATTCGGCGCACCGCTGCCTTTCAAAGCCTTATACACCCGCTCCCCGACTAACGGCTTAAACACATCCATGTAAAAAGACGTGTCAAACCAATTTGCAATACGCCGGATTTCGGCGCGCCCTCGTGCCGTTTCCCCCAACATCGTCGGCACCGGAAAAACCTCATTCAAATACTCGCAAATCGCCTGATGATTCGTCAACACATGCCCGTCCGGCTCCACCAAAACCGGCAAATCGCCCAACGGATTGAGTTTTAAAAAATCCGGTCGCCGTAACCAAGGCGTTTCCTGAACCAACGCATACGGAATTCCTTTTTCAAACAGGACAAGGCGTACCTTGCGTGAAAAAGGACACAACGGAAAATGATACAACGTTCTGCGTTCTTCAATACTCATTCTTTTTTCCTCTGCCGCGCTATTTTTTGCAGCTCTTCTGCCAACTTATCCGACGGCGAATGCGGATCTCCCAACCCTAATTTTTTCAGGCTCTCCGTCGTTGCCTGCTCCGGATGTTCCAATAATTGCCGAAGCGTTTCCACCACATTGTCAACCGTACAATCTTCCTGCAATAATTCGGGAATGATTTCCTGATCCGCCAATAAATTTAATAAATTGACAAACCGAATCTTTAATAAGCGCCGGGCAATTGCCCCCGTTAACGGACTAACCTTATAGGCAATTAAATGCGGTACCCCCGCCATCGCCAATTCCAAACTGACCGTCCCCGACGCAGCCAAAGCCACCGTTGCCGCTGCAAAAGCATCATACCGTTCCCGTTCTCCGGAAACGATGACATGCGGTACCGGCCACGAAGCCAACTCTTTCCGAATCCGATCGGCCACCGTCGCGACCGTCGGAATAACCACAAACAAATTCGGCACGTAACTTTGCAATAGCTCTGCCGATTCCTTAAAGACCGGCAACAAATATTTGATTTCATTCTTACGACTGCCCGGTAAAACACACAAAACCGTCGCATCCGACGCAATACCGTAGCGCGCCCGAAAAGCCGCACCATCCCCCTTGTCCGCCCCGCCTTCGATTACCGGATGCCCGATAAAAGTCGTCGGCATTCCATGGGGCGTGAAATAATCCTGCTCGTTCGGTAACAGACAAAACAAATGATCCACGAATTGACCGATTTTTTTCGCCCGCCCTTTTTTCCAAGCCCACACCTGCGGTGCCACACAATGGACATGCGGCTGCGTATATCCGGCTTTCTTTAATCGCTGATGCACCCGCGCCGAAAAACTGTAACTGTCAATCGTCATGACAATATCGGGCTTTTTTTCTTGAATATCCGCCACAATCTCATCCAAATGACGCAAAATTTTCGGAATACTCGGAATCACTTCCACAAGGCCCATCACCGCCAAATCCCGAATATCAAATAAGCTGTGTAACCCTTCGGCCGCCATAGCCTCCCCGCCGACACCGTCAAACACAACCGAATCGCCCATTTGTTTCTTCATCGCCCGCATTAAACGCGCCCCTAATAAATCTCCCGACGGCTCGCCTGCGATTAAATAGACCCGTAACTGACTCATTCTCTATTCCCCCTTTACCCCGACGACAAAAATATGAAGCCGATTCGCCAACGCCACCGTTTTGTCCGCTTCCGCCAACAAAGCCCCGCCGGCCTCAACCGCAATCCCCTTTAATCCGGCCTCAAAGACTGCCTGAACCGTCGCCGGCCCGATCGTCGGTAAATCCATCCGGCGATCCTGTTGCGGCTTGGCTACCTTAACCAAAACACCGCCGCCACCTTTCCGTTTTAACTCCGCCGTTCGTCGAATTAAAGCCGCCGTTCCTTCAATCCCTTCAACCGATAAAACCAATCCGCGCTGAACAATAACCGCTTGCCCGACATCCGCTTGCCCCAACAATTTGGCAACCTGATACCCTTGCCGAATATCCGCCTGATCCGCTTTCGTCGGTACAACCGATCCGTATACTCCCGGCTGCACCACCAACTCCGGCATCAAGTCATCAATCCCGACAACCCGAAAACCATGCCGCTCCGCTTCCGCCGCAATCGCCCGCAACAAATTGTCATCCCCCAACATCCGGAATCCAAGCCGCATCAACAACAAAGCCCCGCCGACATCCGGCATGACCTCAACCATCGATGGCCGTCGAACGCCACCAATAAAGACAATATCCTGAACTTTCGCTTTTTTAAATAGCCGCACGGTCCGACCGACCGATCCGACCCGAACAAAAGCTCCCGGAATGCCCCCGGTCAACAAATCCGGCGCCGCATGACCTTTTAATCCGATGACAAAAAAGGGACGCCCCGCCGTCTGACAAGCGGTAATTAACCCGCGCGGCAAAGCACCGTTTCCGGCAATAATCCCTAATTTTCGCATCGGCGTTCTCCTCGTTCTCTAATCCGGCTGCAAAATATTGTTTTTGGACGGATGTAAGACAAAATCAATCACCTGCCGAACCAAGGCGTTAGTTCGATAAGCCTCCCTCGCGGCCAAAGCCTGCAACCGCTCTGCAAACGGTGTTGCATCCTCCTTGTTAAATAAGGTCTTATAGGCCTGCTGTAAAGTGATAATATCCTCTTTTGCCACACCTTGGCGCTGTAATCCGATTAAGTTTAATCCGGCCAACCCTGATCGAGGTCCGCCCATCACCAACCCATACGGAATCACATCCCGCACGATACCGCACATACCGCCAATCATCGCACCGGCACCGATACGGGTAAATTGCAAAATAGCCGCCAACCCGCCAATCGTCGCCCGATCTCCGACATGTACATGCCCCGCCAATGTCGCATTGTTGCTCATCACAATATCGTCGCCCAATACACAATCATGTGCAATATGACTCGCCACCAAAAATAAATTACGGTTTCCGATACGCGTGATTTTATTGTCAACTTCCGACCCGACATGCGCCGTCACATGTTCGCGGAACGTATTGTCATCTCCGATAATCAACACCGCATCCGGTGCATTACTGCGCTTGTGTTGCGCCAACAACCCTAACGTCGCGAACGGATAAACGGTATTACGTTCCCCCATCGTCGTATAACCGTCTACCACAACATGAGAAATAAGCCGCGACCCGGCACCGATTCGCACATGCGGTCCGACCGTACAAAACGGTCCAACAACCACATCATCGGCTAATTCGGCTTTCGGATCAACAATCGCAGAAGGATGAATCTGAACCATAGGGGGGAAACTCCTTTCTCTAAGCCTTCTTAAAAACCATCGCGCTGAAAATAGCCTGCGACACCAACTTACCATCGACATAGGCTTCCCCGCGAAACTTAAACACATTCCGAACCGCTTGTTCTTTCCGAACATGGAATTCAACCACATCCCCCGGTAAAACAGGCTTGCGGAATTTCACTTCATCTACCGTCATGAAATACACACTGTTGCCGCTGCGTTCTTCTTCCGGGAAAGATAATAACACAATAATTCCCGCCGATTGCGCCATCGCCTCAATCTGCAACACGCCCGGCATAACCGGGTTTTCCGGAAAGTGCCCTTGGAAAAACGGTTCATTCATTGTCACGTTTTTCACACCGATACCGGATACACCCGGCTCCACATCCTTCATCTTATCCACTAATAAAAACGGATAGCGATGCGGTAATAATTTTAAAATTTCACCGATGCGTACTTCCGGTATAACCGGATTCACTTGTTGTTGATTTTCTTCTGTCATAAGTTATCCTTTCTTTTTTATTTTTGATATCAGATTGATAAAATAAACTTTCCATGAAAATTTAGGCTTGCCGTCTTTTCGATTGGTTAAACTTTTAATCGCCAATACTTGCCGCATGTATTCTTTATGCGGCACGGCCGGAGACCCCATTAAAATAGCCCCCGCCGGCACATCACTCATCAGCCCGGATTGCGCCGCAATCTGCGCGCCCGTTCCGATTTTTAAATGTCCCGCAAAACCGACCTGACCGCCGGCCACCACAAAATCACCGAATTCACAACTGCCTGCAATCCCGACCTGAGACACCATCACGCAACATTTGCCCAGCTTGACATTGTGCGCCACCTGAACCAAATTATCAATGCGCGATCCGCTGCCAATCACCGTATCACCCATCGCCCCGCGATCAACACACGTCGATGATCCGATTTCCACATCATCACCGATGACAACACGTCCCAACTGCGGGACCTTTTGCGGCCCCTTTGCCGGAGACATCGCAAAACCGAATCCGTCCTGCCCGATATGACACCCCGGATAGATGTACACTTTGTTCCCCGCGATACAGTGCGACACCGTCGCATTGGCACCGACAACGCAATCATCCCCCATTTGGACGCCGGCCATAATCACCGCATTCGGCTGCACATAACACCGCGCCCCCAATTTAACATGCGCTCCGATAAAAGCCCCGGCCTCAACCCGACATCCGTCACCAATCTCCGCCGTCGGATCAATTATCGCTTTCTCCGAAATAAAAGCCTCTACCCGATTCGGGTAAAAAGCACTGGCCACCAATCCGTACGACCGATGCGCATCCGCCGATACCAACGGAATGCATCCCTCCGGCACCAAAGACACAAATTTTTCCGGCACAATCACGGCACCGGCTTTTGTGTTTTTTAACGCCTCGCGTACTTTGGGGATAAAAGCCCACGAAATATCATCCGGACCGGCACTGTCTAAATCCGCCACATCCGTGAAAACACGTTCTTTGTCCGCTGTATCCGGCAAAGCGACTTCCCCCAGGGAAGCCACTTGTGCCAAAGTTAATTGATTTATTTTTTGAAAGAAACGGGGGTCTGCCATTTATTTTTCTCCCGAAGTAAATTGAAACGTTAACGGATTCGGATATGTAACTGACGTAATCGCCTTGTTCATCTCTTTAATCACAGCGTCCGTTATATTATTCGTTTCATCATCCGCATAAATAACGTTGCTCGAATTTAATATGATACCGGCGTGTTCACGCTTTGCAACCCGCTTGATAGCCTCCCCCATCTCTTTTTGTATTGATAAGGCCGCCTGCCGGGAAGCCGTCGCAATCTGACGTACCCGATACTCATTCTTGCGTTTCAAAACTTCAATTTTCTTCGCTAAGGCCTCCTGCTTTTTCTTATATTGCGCCGCGCTCAGTTTTGACTTCTCCTTATTCAATTCGTCCTGTTCTGCCTGTAAAGCCCGTACCTCAACATCGGTTTCGGCATTCCATTGGGCGACGTATTTTCCCTCTTCCGCCCGAATCAGTTTAAAAGCCGTCACTTCTTGCGTGACACGATCCGCTTCAAGAATCACAACCCGGTTTTCCGTCCAGACATTCATTCCCAAAGCGACCAAAACCATCACGCCGATTAAGCCCGCAGCTTTCGCCGCCAACACCGCCGCACACCGCGTACGACACCGCTGTCCGATACGAGAACACATTGCCGCGGCTTTGGCGACAACCGGTGATTTAACCGCTTTTTCTTTCTTTTTTACCATATCTAAAATCCTTTCCCAAAGTTCAAACGAAATACCCTTGTCTTATCTTCTTTCGCTTTCATGACAGGGTATGAAAAGTCAAGGTTAATCATCCCCATCGGCGATTGCCACAAAATACCCGTTCCAACCGCCATACGCGTTTTATCGGAGTAAACCATTGTTGCCGAATCAAAATGTTCCGGTCGCCCGATCCATCCCGCATCCGTAAACAACTTACCCTTAATTCCTAATTCTTTCGGCAATCCGATCGGGAATGTTACCTCTGCACTAACCGTCGCATACCATTGACCGCCCAAAGCATCATCCGTCGCCCGATCCCGCGCGCCGACACCACCGTATTCAAACCCGCGCAAAGAAGCATCGCCTAAAAAATACCGATCGTTAATGCGAACATCTCGACCACCGATTCCCCAAATTCGACCGGCATCTCCCCGCAAAGACAAAACGACGTCTTCGGCAACCGGAAAATATCGAATACCCGTCACATTTAACCGCACGAACTTGGAATCACCGCCCAATCCGGCCACATCCGCCCCCAATGACGTGTAATACCCCGTCGTCGGATTGATACGACTATCCCGCCGATCATAAATTAATTCCTGCCCGATCAAAGAAACAATGTTTTTCCCGCGTTGCTCTTTAATATAAATCGACGCATCATCATCAATATCGTTCACATCATCCTGCCGTAGCGTATACCGCACCGATTGCCGCAACCGTTCGGTATAATCCCATCCGAAACGAATACTGCCACCCGTCGTTGTATAGCTGTACGAACTGGAATCACTGTTATCCCGCGTTGTGTGAAAAATATCCACCCCGGCCAATAAATTTTTATCCATAAAGTACGGATCCGTTAAGCCGATGGAATATTGTGTTTCTTTCTGGGACAACATCATGTTAATCCCCATGATTTTACCCGTCCCTAAAACATTGCGCTCCTGAATTCCGGTTTCAAATAACATCCCGTCATACGACGACCAACCGACCCCGATGTTAAAAGCCCCCGTCGATTTTTCCGCCACATCCATTATCGCCGTTACCCGATCCGGCTGACTCGTCGGCTGCGTCTGCAAATCAACCCGACTGAAATAATCCAAATCCTCAACCCGCTGCTTTGACCGCCGTAAGCGCGCCGCGTTAAAAGCATCTCCCTCTTTTAAGCGAAACTCCCGCCGAATAACCTTATCCAATGTTCGGGAATTTCCCCTTACCTGAATCTGATCAATAAAGACTTTCGGTCCCTCACTGACTCGGAAAGAAATGGCCACTGTCCGCCCCGTATCGTCTTTCGTAAAGTCCGGTACAACTTCCACAAAAGCATATCCTTCATTCTCAATCGCTTCCGTAATCCGTTCTACCGTCGTTTCAACCAAATCCGCATTGAAATAATCCCCGGTTTTAAAAGCCACAAAATCCTTAATTTTGTCCGCCCCCTGATAATCCGGTAAAGTCACCGACATGGCCACATCACCAAAACGATAGCGTACCCCTTCGTCAATATCAATCGTAATGATAAATCCCGTGTTGTCCGGCGTTAATTCGGCCGTCGCACTTTTGACCTTAAAATCAACATACCCGTTCTGTAAATAATGCCGGCGCAATAATTCCTGATCATAGTTTAACCGATCCGGATCATATGTGTCCGTCGACGATAAAAACCGGTACCAAGCTTTTTCTTTCGAAATCATCTTGTCCCGCAACACATCCCCGCTGAAAGCTTTGTTCCCGACAATATTGATTTTCTGAATCGTCGTCTTGGCACCTTCATCAATTTCAAAAACAATATCTACCCGATTTTGATCCTTCGGAATAATCTTCGGCGTTACCCGCGCCCCAAACCGTCCGTTCCGTTTATAAACCTCAACTAACCGAGCCGCATCGTCCTGCAACTTGCGCCGTGTGTATACCATACGGGATTTTAATAAAACTTCCGTCTGCAACACCTGATCATCCAACGAATCATTTCCCTCAAAATAAACCGTGTGAACAATCGGATTTTCTTCCACCCGAATCGAAACAACCCCATCCGCCATTTTCATATTGACATCGGAAAATAATCCGGTCGCGAACAAAGTCTTTGTCGCCGTATCCAAATCCGCCGCGGATACATCATCCCCCACCTGTAAGCGCAAGTAACTCATCACCGTCGCGTTTTCAATTCGCCGCGTCCCCGTAATATCAACCCGCTTTAATACCTCCGCCATAACCGGCGAAGCCAAACATGTTCCCACACATAAAACGGCAATAATTTTCTTCATCCCATGATCCTCATCCAAATACGGGGGATATCCAAAAATAAAGTATACGCCAATAACATCATTAAAAAGCCGAGACCGACCCACAAAAAGCCATTCTGCGCCTTGTCCGACATTGGCTTGCGCCGAACCGCTTCAATTGCATAAAAGAATAAATGACCGCCGTCCAACAACGGAATCGGCAATAAATTCATAAACCCGATCGCGACCGAAATCTGGGCAATAAAGACCATTAAACTTAACCATCCGCCGCGCAGCGCATCTCCTGATGCTTCGGCAATACCGATCGGCCCACGCATATCCTTGCCCGACCGCTCCCGCGTAATGACCTGCCCTAAATACGTCACCGTATCCGTCGTCATTCGCGCCACATCCCGAACCGACAAAACAAAAGCCCGCCCGAAACCGATATCGTCATCTATCGTGATTGCCTCCATGGCCGACATCACACCAACCCGCGGATAGTCTGCCGCCGAATCATACTGCGGCCGAACCGTCACGTCAAACTCGGTACCGTCCCGCCGAATGCGCATAACCAAAGCCTCATCCTTTTCCGCCAACCGCACAATGCGCTGCACATCCGAAAATTCAACAGCTTTTTCCCCGTTAACGCGCACAATTTCATCTCCCGGCTTTAATCCGGCCTCGGCCGCCGCCGAACCATCCTCAACCGAACCGATTACCGGCGGAATCACAACCTGCCCCACCGTCCATAGAATACCCGTTAAAATGAAAACCGCAAAAACATAATTCATCGCCGGTCCGGCAAAAATAATCGCCGCCCGCTTCCACAACTTTTGCGCCATAAACGTATAGGGGCGCATTTCCGGAGCCACTTCCTTAACGCCGGACTTGGCACTTGCCGCGTCCTCATCACCCAACATTTTGACATATCCGCCAAACGGCAACGCACAAACCTTCCACCGGGTTCCATGCTTATCCGTCCATCCGCACAATTCTTTTCCGAATCCCAAAGAGAATTCCACAACCGCCACACCACATAACCGGGCCATAATGAAATGCCCACCCTCATGCACAATGACGACCAAAGATAAAACCAGAATAAAGGCGAATATGTACAACAATGTCATTAACATTTAGACAATCCCGTTATTGACCAAAGCCAACGCCACAGCCGTTGCCACGGACGCGAACAACAATCCGTCCACCCGATCAAAAACACCGCCGTGTCCCGGAATTAAGTTGCTGGAATCTTTGATGTTTAACTTGCGCTTAATCGCCGATTCAAAAAAGTCCCCGGCCTGAGATAATACGGCCAAGCCGCCTGCGGACAAAACCAATACCCGCGTCAAATGATGAAAGTATTCGGCGCCCGGCGGAATTAATCCGTTTGCCTTTAAATACAACGCAAAGACATAGGCAACACCCATGGCAAAAAAGATACCGCCGAACAAACCAGCCCATGTTTTTTTCGCACTGATTTTCGGTGCCAACTTCGGCCCGCCGATTGTTTTGCCGACAATGTACCCGCCGATATCCGTTGCCCAAACCACAAAGAACAACCACAAAACAATCTCCCGGCTGATACTTTCATTCACATAATAAATGTACCCCAACGATAAAATCGGCAGACAAATATACGGAACACCCAAAGCAAATTTAAACTGATACCCCGACTTCCAAAAAACCGCCGTCGTTCCGACCAAAACAATCCATAAAACGAACAACGGATTTCCTTCCGTCAAAAAAGCCGCCAAACAAGCCGTCAAAGCAATCAACAACTGATTGGCCGCTCCTTCTTTTTTAAACATATGCCCCCATTCCCAGGCCAAAGCCGTCCCGAAAACAGCCAATAAAATTGAATACAAAGGAATGGAGTAATCTTCATACGCCAAGCGCCCGAACCAAACAGAACCCAAGACAACCGGCGCCAAAATAACGGCCGACACAATCCGTAGGAATAAATTAGAATGCATGTTTTAAATCCTTTCGCTAGTCTGCCTGCTACTATTACAGATTTTTCCCCGTCTGTCAAGCGATTATCGGCATTCTTTCGCCGAAACGGCAATCCGGCGCAAGACCCACTTTTCACATTCAACCATAACAACCACGATTGTTGCGCACAATAATGCGACCATCCATCCCCGCCAACCGATTGCCGCTGTCCTAAAAGCCTGCTGAAACAACCAAGTATACGTAAATACAATTTGCAGGCCGATCATCCCGACCGCACCGAACAACATCGGTTTATTCGCCAAAATTCCTGTTTTAAATACAGATTGACGAAACGATCGACAGGCAAACATAAAGAAAATTCCCGTCATCACAATGACATTGACGACAAGCGTTCGCCCCTCGGCAACCGTTGCCCCCGCCTCGCGGGCCCACTCAAAAGCCATAAAGCACAAAATCGTTATCATCGTCATCACGCTTATAATACGATAGGATACCGCCGGTGTCAGAATCGGGGCGCTCGGCTGACGCGGCGGGCGATTCATAATACCTCTTTCAATCGGCTCAAATGAAAACATAATACCCAACAAAATTGTTGTCACCATGTTGATCCATAAAATCTGTACCGGCGAAATCGGAACCGTCCAATTGAAAAAAATGGCCAACATCACAATCATAGCCTCGGCAAAACTGGTCGGTAACGTCCACAAAATAAACTTAACTAAATTATCAAAAACACCCCGTCCCTCTTCCACGGCCGATTCAATTGTCGCAAAATTATCATCCATTAAGACAATGGCGGCCGCTTCTTTGGCAACGTCTGTCCCGTTTTTACCCATGGCAATTCCAATGTTCGCCTGCTTTAAAGCCGGCGCATCATTAACACCGTCACCCGTCATGGCTACAATAGCCCCCGTTCCCTGCAATGCTTTAACCAAACGTAACTTATCTTCCGGTGTCACTCGTGCAAAAACATCAATTGAAGGGGCCACCCGTTTTAGTTCGGCATCACTGGCGCGCGTAATATCACTTCCGTTCATCACACACACCGACCGGGATGACCCGCATAATCCCATTTTCTCGGCGATCGCCCGCGCCGTCACCACATGATCTCCCGTAATCATTTTAACACGAATTCCCGCCGCTTGACAGGCCGCTATTGCTTTAACGGCTTCCTCTCTCGGCGGATCAATCATTGCCTGCATACCGATAAAGATTAAATCTCCTTGAACGTCTTTATGCTGAATGGAACGTCCCTTAAATCCGCGGCGAATAGCAAACCCCAACACACGTAAGCCTTCTCCGGCCAACGTCTCCATCTGTTGTAATATCGAATCTTTATCTATCTTAACCACTTGACCCGACGCATCCATCTGTCCGACACAAAAAGGCAAAACAGCCTCCACGGCCCCCTTAACATAAATAACACCGTCTTCCTGTAAACACGCCATGTATTGATAAGCGGACTCAAACGGAATAGCCGACAAACAGGTATGATCGGCTCTCCCCTCCAATTGTCCGGATCCGCGTTTTAAAGCCGATACCAACAACGCAATTTCCGTCGGATCTCCCTCGGCATCCGCATGCGTTTTTTCATGTCCCAAAGAAGCTGTGTTACACAACACACCTGTTTTTAAACACATATCTAAGGCCTCATTCGGCTCTTCCGGCAAAATTTGACCGACACCGTCATACCCCGTTCCCGTCACACGGAAAGAAACACCACCCGCCACGATTTTTTGTACCGTCATTTTGTTTTCCGTCAACGTACCGGTTTTATCCGAACAAATAATAGACGTGCTGCCCAACGTTTCAACCGCCGGCAATTTTCTGACAATCGCCCGCCGCTTTAACATCCGGTTAACACCAATAGCCAAAATAATCGTCACCGCCGCCGGTAATCCTTCCGGGATCGCCGCGACCGCCATAGCCACACCCGACATAAACGTATCGACAAAAGGCATCCCCTTCATCCATCCCACAACAAAAGCCAATACGGAAAAAAAGACAATTAACCAAAGCAATTTTTGACTAAAATCTTCAATTTTAAGCGTCAAAGGCGTTTTTAAATCCGTCGCCTCATGAATCATTTGCGATATCTTGCCGATTTCCGTCTGCCGTCCCGTTGCAACGACAACCCCCTTACCGCTGCCAAATGTCACCAAAGTCGATGAATACACCATATTTGTTCGATCGGCCAGGCCCGTATCCGCAGGCAACACTTGAATGTTTTTTTCTACCGGCACCGATTCTCCGGTCAAAGAAGCCTCCTCCACCTTCATATCCGTTGCCTGAATCAATCGGATATCCGCCGGCACCTTATCTCCCGAATAGAGTAAAACCACATCCCCCGGAACCAACTCCGATGCTGCGATACACCGAACATCATTATGCCGCACCACGTGCGTTTTCAATTCAATTGTTTGTGTTAATTTCGACAAATCTTTCAAAGCCTTGTCTTCCTGAAAAAAGCCCATAACGGCATTGCCGATAACCACACCGTAAATCACGGCCGCATCCACATACTCCCCTAAACACAAAGCAATCGTCGCCGATAAAATTAAGACATAAATTAACGGTTGATGTATTTGAAGCAAAAACCGAATCAAGGCACTTTTTCTCTTGGGGGCGGGAATCTGATTCATCCCGTATTTTGCCTGTGCCGCCATAACCTGATCCTCTGTCAATCCGGCATGGCCGTCCGTCTTAAAAGCGGCCAAAACAGCCTCTATTGTTTCGGTATAAAATTGTTTCATATGCCTCTCTCCGTCAAATTTATTCCCGATGGTAGGGATGCCCGTCCAAAATCGTCCGAATGCGATAAATTTGCTCTGCCGCCACTACCCGCATTAACATATGCGGCAACGTCATCCGACCGAAAGACAAAACTAAATCCGCCCGCCGTCGAACCGCTTCGGCATGCCCGTTCGCACCACCGATTAAAAAAGCCACATCCTCAACGCCCGTGTCCCGCCAATGCGCTACCTTACGCGCCAATTCACACGATGACAACATCTCTCCCCGCTCATCCAAAGCCACAACTTTCGCACCGGTCGGCACGGTTCCCAATAATAACCGCCCTTCGGCCTCTTTTAACGCATCTCCCGACAAAGCCCGCTTTTCTTCACTTTCCCGGACTGTCACCGGCCAACGCGTCTTGCGGATATATTCTTCGATTAACGTTTCCTCCGGACTTTTCTTTTTCATTCGCCCGATTGCCGAGATTAACATACGCATGCTTTTTTCTCATACTTGTTCGGTAATAAATCACCAATCGCAACAACCTCGTATCCCGCCGGATTATCCGCAGGTACGATGACCCGAGCCGTCGGTCCGTAATCTGCAATATATTCCCGACACTTGCCACACGGCGATATGACATAAGCCGCCGGATCCCGAACCGCCACAATCATATCAATCACCATATCCGGCTCTGCCCGGTGCGCCATTCCGATGGCAATAATTTCCGCACACGTTGCCACGGACGGCTGTGTCGTCCCGACATTCAAAGCCGTATACACATGCCCCGATGTCGTTACCAAAGCCGCCGCCACAACGGCATGATGCCCTTCCCGACAATACCGCGCCCGAATTAACTCTTGCGCCTGTTGAATCAACTTCTCCGGTTTCATGGCTCCTCCTCCGCAGCAATCAACTCAATCATATCATCCAATGATTGCTTGTCACTTTCCTGATACTCAACCAATTCATCAACCACTTTCTTTTGCAGATCAATACCGATTTTTTGAATCTTCTCCGATTGCAACTTACCTTGCTCATACGCTTTCATGTCATCCTTGATGTTTTCCGGAACAATCTGTTCCAACCACCCGGCCATCACATGAATGTACGGAATAGACCGATTTTCATCTTCCATCTCCGCCAACTGCTTTTCCGACAACACCATCGATGCTCCGATATATATAACCGCAATTAATAAAGCCGCCCGAAAAACACCGAATACCAATCCTAAAATTCGATCCAATCCGCTCAAAGCGCTCTCCCGTAGCCGGCTGGCAATAAACGAGTTCATCAACGTCATTAAAATCAAAACAACCAACGCCACAATTAACGAGCCGACAACCCCCGCAATGGTCTGATTGTCAATCATCTTTCCCATGATCGGCCGTACCCATCCATAGCTGTATAACGCCGCAAATCCGGCCAAAATCCACGCTGCGATACCTAACAACTCTCGCACCAACCCGCGATACAAAGCAAACAAAACGGATAAAACAACCGTGATGATGACTAAGATATCAATAACGCCTAACATTTTTTCTCCTCATGATTCATAAAAGATTCCGCCAAAGACCGCAAATGACCGACCTCTATCGCCCGAATACCCGTTTCCGGAACGGCTTTCTTCGTCGCCCGTCGTAGCGGTATCAAAGCCCGTGTGAACCCAAGTTTAGCCGCCTCCTTCAACCGTAAATCCGGCTGCGGAACGGCACGTATTTCACCGGATAAACCGACTTCCCCGAACACCACCATATCCGCCGGTACCGGCTTTTGCGTCAACGCCGAAATAACCGCCAAAGCCACCGCTGTATCACAGGCCGGCTCACTGATTTTCATCCCGCCCGCAACATTTAAATACACATCCTTCGCCCCGACCACAATACCGCAACGGGCCTCCAATACCGCCAAAATCATCGACAATCGGTTGCCGTCCCACCCGACCACCGACCGCCGCGGTGCCTGCCCGTTCATCGGCGCGACCAAAGCCTGAATCTCAACCAATAACGGCCGCGACCCCTCTATCCCGCAAAAAACACAACTGCCCGCAATATTACCGCGCCGCTCGGCCAAGAACAAAGCCGACGGATTTTTAACTTCGCTAAGCCCTTGCTCTGTCATCTCAAAAACCCCGATTTCATCCGTTGCCCCGAACCGATTTTTGACCGACCGTAAAATCCGGAAATGATGCCCGCGATCTCCCTCAAAATATAACACCGTGTCCACCATGTGTTCCAATACCCGAGGCCCCGCCAAAGTCCCCTCTTTCGTCACATGCCCGACCAAAAATAACGTAAAGTTCCGCCGTTTGGCCAATCGTATCAACTCATTACCCGCCGCCCGAACCTGACCAACCGTTCCCGGTGCGGAATCCAACGTATCCGAATACATCGTCTGAATCGAATCAATAATGACCACATCCGGCGCTTCCCCCACATCCAACGTCGCCACAATGTCCCGCACATTTGTCGCACTCGCCAATTCAACCGATGCCGAAGCCAACCCTAACCGCAAAGCCCGTAGCCGAACCTGATCCACCGATTCTTCCCCCGAAATGTAGACACACCGCGTCGGTCGACCAACCTTGTTCACACCGGCCGCTAACTTGGCCGTCGCCTGTAACAACAAAGTCGATTTTCCAATTCCCGGATCCCCACCGACAAGGATGACAGACCCCGGCACCAACCCGCCACCGCAAACCCGATCCAACTCCCCGATACCGGATTTTAGGCGAAAAATAATTTCCGGCGCGCCCTGTAAATCTTGAAAAGTCAGTTTACGCCCGCCTTTACCCGCCGTCATATGCGGCATCTCCGCCGACGGAACAGCTTCCTCCGTCAACGTGTTCCATTCCCCGCATGCCTCGCATTTACCGGCCCACCGCGCAAAAACGGCACCACAACTCTGACACACATACTGACTGCTTCTTTTGACCATCTTCCGTTCCTACTTCGGTACCTTAACTTCCATCTGAATCGGTCCCTTGGCACTTCCCGCAACGAACTGACGCACATACGGATTTTTCGTCTTGTCCAACTCCTTGACCGTACCGACCCAAATAATCTTCCCTTCGTATAACATCGCAATTCGATCGGCAATTTTTCGCGCCGAATTCATATCATGCGTAATCGTCAAAGCCGTTGCCCCCAAGCCCTTGACTGTATCTACAATTAACTCGTTAATCACATCCGACATAATCGGATCCAGCCCCGTCGTCGGTTCGTCAAAAAAGATAATCGCCGGATCCGTCGCAATCGCTCGCGCCAAACCGACCCGTTTTTTCATCCCCCCGGACAAATCCGCCGGATACACATCCGCCACATCACTTTTTAACCCGACCTGAGCCAACTTTTTTAACGCGATCTTTCGCGCATCCTTGGCCCCCATTTTTTTGTTTTGTAGGAGGGAAAAAGCCACATTCTCCCATACATTCAAACTGTCAAACAAAGCCGCGTTCTGAAACAACATGCCGATTTGCGAAAGCGCTTTTTCCCGCTCCTTGGCCGATATCTGCGCCACATCCCGTCCGTCAATTTCAATCCGACCGGCATCCGGCTTTAACAACCCTAAAATACATTTTAACGTTACGGATTTTCCCGTGCCGGAACCGCCGATAATCACCAAAGATTCACCCGGATACACATCCAAATCCAACCCGCTCAAAACCTTCTTCCGACCAAAAGCCTTCGACACCCCGACCATTCGTATCTTGGGAACCTGCGGCGCAACAGAATGATTAAACAAAGCCATTTGACGCCTCCTTATGCATTAAAGAAAACTTCGGTTAAAATATAGTTGAATATTAAAATCAAAATACTGGCCGATACCACCGCATTCGTGGTTGCCTGCCCGACGCCCTGCGCCCCGCCTTTCGATTGAAACCCGTTATAACATCCCAATAACGTAATGATAAAACCGAAAACGCCGGCTTTTGTTAAGCCCGATATAATATCCATCGGCTTTAAATATTGCCATGTGTTGACCAAATACGTCGTCGCATTAAACTCCAATTTGTACACACCAATCATGTACCCGCCACAAATACCGATGACATCACCGATAAGAACCAAAACCGGCAACATTAAAACACCGGCCACAACCCGCGGCGCAATCAAATATTTAAATGGGTTCGTCGATAAAGTCGATAGCGCATCAATCTGCTCCGTCACGCGCATCGTTCCGATTTCCGCCGCCATCGCCGCACCGATACGTCCCGCAACCATTAAGCCCGCCATAACCGGCGCCAATTCCCGCGTCACGGCCACCAACACCACCATAGCCACCGCGCCTTCCGCGGAAAATTGGGAAAATCCCGTGTAGGTCTGTAAGGCAATTACCATACCGGAAAACAACGTCGTCAAAGCCACCACCGGCAACGAATAAAATCCGATTTCAATTAATTGCCGTCCCAAAGATTTCAGGTAAAAAGGCGGCGTCACACAATGATAAATCGTCTGTCCGCAAAAAATACCAAGCCGTCCCGTCGCCTCAAAAAAGTTCAGGACAACCCGCCCCAATTTATTGATAAAAGATAACTCCATCCGCACACCGGACTCCTTTCGCTGTTGCGCTCATTCTACCGCCCTTTGTTTTAAATTGCAATAAAAAAAGAAAGCACCCACCCCTCCTATTTGAATTGCCGACACCCACCTTCTCCGATACATTTCATCCCTTTTTGGTACCCCTATAATAAAAAATAATCGATACCGCAAAAAGTACTTGACAACCCGAACGAACTTTGCTATACTCCTCATCCGTTAGAGCATGAGTGCGTAGCTCAGCTGGTAGAGCACCTGACTTTTAATCAGGTGGCCCTGGGTTCGAATCCCAGCGCGCTCACCATTTATAAAAACACCGTCCGTCAGGACGGTTTTTTTATAGATGTGATATGCGCAGGGGTCGAGAACCCAATCGGTTCGAGCAGCTAGTTGATGAAACAAGTTTTTCTAAAAAACGCAGTTGAATCTTACGATGCGAAAGGGCCCCAAATATGTGCTCATATTTGGGAATACCCAATCCCAGCGCGCTCACCATTTTCAGAACCGTCCGTTTGGGCGGTTTTTTTTGTATCACCAATTCAACGAGTGTCATTTTTATTCGGACGTCATCACAGAAACAAATAAAAACAATCGCCTTAATAAGACCAAAGTCTATGATTTTCGGCTTATTTTTCTCTTGAATTCCCTTTTACGAAACCATACATAAGTTACATCATTAAAAGTGGAATAATGAGTCATTATGTTAAATACCTTTCAAAGATTTGTTCTGATAGTCTCTCTCGTTCCGGCTTTTTCTGCGGCAGCAACAGACGTTTCTGATTATGACTCCTTTTACGCCGCATATAAGTCATACGAAGCACCCGAAAATAATCTGACAATCACAGGTACTTTAAGTGCCGACACAACCATCGGACGTCCCGGCTCATCTGTTACAAACATAGACGGTTCATCTTTCGGTTTTTTAGGAAACAGCATGAACGGATTTATTCTTTTGTCCGATCAAACCCTTTCTCTCACAAACGGAGGAAGTTTTTCCGTTTTGGATAAAACAGCCTCTATCAACACGGCCTATACCGGATTTGTCCAATCGCCAAGTGGCGGCGTTTTTCAAAATGGTGGCGGAACTCTATCAGTTTCAAGTTCAGCCTTTACAAACAACACAGCCTCCCGCGGCGGCGGGGTCTTTTCTCTGACAAACAATGCTACATTAAGTGTATCGGATAGTGCTTTTCAAGGGAATAAAGCGTCTTTGGGAAATGGCGGTGTTTTAAGCAGTGACTTCGGGACAACGGCGTCATTCAGCAATGTTTTTTTTGAAAACAACACGTCCTATCGTTACGGCGGAGCCCTTTTTAACGATGGAACTGTATCGATTGATACGGCTAGTTTTATTTCAAACACAGGATCCAGTGGTTCGGCTCTTTACAGTGCGACGACGGCAACACTGAAAAATGTCTATTTTGAAAACAACTCATCTTCAACCGATATCGGAGCCATCTATAACAGCGGTACACTAGAGATTGATAATGCCACTTTTATAAGCAACAGTGGGTTTGATGGCGGAGCAATTGGCAATGTCGGTATGTTGGGCGATGATATGTATGCACTTGTCAAGAATGCCTCTTTTACGAATAATTCAGCTATTTTCTATGGTGGAGCCATTTATAATAATGATGTTTTGTATCTTGTAGATAGTATCCTGACACAGAACACGGCAGGCGGGGATGGAGGTGCTATTTTTAACTCTGGTGTTTTGACGATTGTAGCAGAAAACAGTGATGTTTTATTTTCCGAGAATACCGCCAACGGAGCACCGAATGCAATTTCCACAAACGGCGTTTTAAATTTAAATGCCTCTCCCGATCAAGCCGTGATATTTAATGACCCGATTACCGGATCCGGCAATATATTTATCAATCGCCCCTACGTCATTAACGGCGAGAATGTTCCGACCGGAGGAACAATTTCACTCAACGCTGATATGAGTGATTATACCGGCTCGGTCGTTATTGCAGACGGCCTTACTCAAGTTCAAGACAACGGCACTTTTTTCAATGCCTCTTCGTTAACGGTAGAAAACGGAACACTGGACATTGGAAGCACAAAAGCCACCGTTGGAAACGCCGTTTTTGACGCCAACTCTGTTTTAGCATTAACCATTCAAGACAGTACATCTTATGGATTTTTAACCGCCGATTCGATTTCGATTACACCCGGAGCAAAGCTAAAAGTTACTCTCTCCAACACGGTATTAGGATCAAATTCTTCTCTTTCTTTTCATTTGTTACAAAGTACGCAGAGCTTCATTGATGCCTTTTCGCCCAATATAGAGAACAATTTGTATACATTCACAAAATTGGGAGACGGTTGGTACGAGGTAAAGCAAAGCCAGACCTATCGAGATGTAATTGAAAAATCCGGAGGCACACAAAACAACCAGAACACGGCAACAGCGTGGCAAACAGATCCCTCTCCCACGCAATCAGGGACAGCGCATGCAATCTATGAAGAGTTGGATATGTTAGTCCAAAACAACGGTGATGAGTATGTTCAAGCTTTAACGGCATTAGCTCCCTCTGCGGCTCCGCTTTTACAAGTTCTCGGTCTTTCCTATCTTGATCATTTTCAAAAAATGACGGATAGATCTAATCGCCAAGAATACCGTAGCGGTCAAGGAATTTTGTGGGCTGACACCTTTGGTTCAGGATCCCGTCTGGATGCAACGACGGCCTACCCTGAACTTCATATCTATGGATACGGCATTGGATTCGGGGCAGAGTACATTAAAAATGACTGGACAGTAGGAGCCGCCTATTTATACCAATTCAATCGACTAAAAGATCACTTAAGAAGTATTCAAACACCGACACATGGTTTTGGTTTTTACACATCTTACACACCCAATAATTTCATCTGGAACACAAAGCTTTCTTTCTTTTATAGCCGCCTAAAAGAAAATAAAGATGTCGGAGGATATCAAGTCATAAATCGTCCATCAGCCTATACAACTGGTATTCGTAGTGATATCGGATATGTTTTCACGCCATCACAATGGATGGTAACGCCGAAAATCGGACTACAATATGCGTTCATTCGTCGCCGAACATCAACCGATAGTGCGACTCAAAAGATTCTTGCCAACAACCTTCATTTTTTAACAGGTTTTACAAAACTTTCCATTGAAAGAAGTTGGAAACCCACATCGGACACGACCATTATTCCGTCTTTTGAAGTCGGAGCCTCTTACGATTTATCCTCTGACAAAGACAACAGTCGCGTTATTTTAAACAATGCACGGACCTATACTCTTTCCGGCCAAAAGCTATCTCCGTGGCAAGCCGATTTATCGCTGGGATTAACCGCTCGCTTTGGGTCTCAATTTGAATGTCGCTTAGGTGCAGAGGCTGCCTTTCGCCACCGCTATCAAAATTACATCGGTTCAATCAAAGGGATTTATTATTTTTGATTGTCCGAATCATTTAAACAACATTCAAAAAACGATTGCCAATTAGTCATCACTGTGATAGCATCGTTTGTATAGCATACATCAATTTCCATTTTCCATACAAATCTTTTTACCCTACCAATTTGGGCAATCTTTGGGGATTAGAAACAGTGGTATTATTTTTTGACTTTATCAAGGAAGTTGTAGTATATAACAACACTCAATAGGTATGATAGAAATATGTAACCCTTATTATAAACTTTATGATTCAGAGTAAGAAATGAAGAAATTAACACTGTTTTTAATGATCATCATAACACTTGTATCAGGAGTATTTCTCATTCGCCCCACTCCGATTCCACACCGAATTCATTATGTCTGGGTTGGGAGAAACCCTCTTCCTCTCAGTGCACAAAAAGCGATTGACTCATGGAAAAAATATGCGCCAAGGTATCGCACACCCGTGTATTTTGTTTTCAACCAACAAACCATTTTGTCCCGCTCCTGTCCCGCTTTTTCAGATGATTTTACGGGCTTTTTTGTTATGATGTATAACGGTATAATAATATAATTATTTAATAAAATCAAGTCATTCATTATCATTTGTGATTTTTTATGACACTTATGATAATCTTCTTTTAATCAGGTGGCCCTGGGTTCGTTCACGAAGCGTCAGCGGAGTAGACGCCGGAGGCGGTCCTGAACGTTAGTGAAGGATAAATTGCCTCGCAATTGACAATCCTCCGCGCTCACCATTTAAAAAACACCGTCCTTTATGGACGGTTTTTTTATGGTCAGGGTTGAGGCGGACGAACCCATGTTCGGACGGGAGCGGTTTAAACCGCGAACATAACGCCGAACTCTATTAAAAAACAGCCCCGCTTGATACGGGGCTTAAAAAACGTTAGAAGAATTTCACCGATGATGAAATGGATGGTTTATTTGATAAGTGAAATCATACCCGAAGCAAATCCACTTGATTTATTTTCAATCGGTTGATTTTTATAACGCTCCCGCACAACATCTTCATCCATATCTTTAAGTCCGTAATACACTCCCTTATATCCGGTCACAACAATATCGGAACTCTTATATAAACAGGCACTCGTACCGAAAAGACACAAAAAATTAAATCCATCTACAACATATTGTGGCGCCACAATAATATCTGCATGCGACCTACTGATGGCTTCATAAATAGCACCCCTTGTGCATTCATTTGGGGCAATATTTCCCTCGGTTGTTTGCAATTCTGCACCATAAGCCTCTTTGGCCGGCGATTGCAAAGGAATTCCAAACAAACTCTTACATTTTGCCCGACCCTGAATGCGCTCGCCCACACGAACATGCGCCTCCAACGGACGAACTTGAATGTCCGTATGTTTGAAATTCATACTTTCTACTCCGCGATGATAGGGTGAACACCCCGCCAAAAGCGCCAATACAAAAATAGTCGCTATCGTTTGTTTCATTTTTTTCTCCTTTTACTAAACTGTAACAACTTAATGTACCTTTTTGTGTTACATTTTGGACAAAAAAATGACAAAACGACAACTAATTAATTATTAACAAAAAAGAATTTGCATTATAAATCATACTATGTTATAAATAGTGTAACAATTTAATGTACATTAAACCGTTGCACTGTTTTAAATAACATATTGAAATAAAAGATGTTTTTAAAACGCATCTTTTATTTGGTAAAAAAACAATTAAAACACTCTCAAAACGAAAACGCCCCTTGTTTAATGAACGGATTCACGCAACATACATCGGCCACCGATACCGACACATTTTGTTTCCCCCCTACTCATCCCATAAACACGCCTTTAAATCAACGTGGAAGGGATCTTTCATGACAACGCCCTCCGCCGCCAACAAATCGGCTTGCTCCTCCCAACCGGGAACCAACCGCCCATTATGATTGACAATCCGATGACATGGATATTCACCATATAACTGGGAACGATGTAAAATCTGACCGACCAGCCGGGCATTTTTCGGTCGTCCGATTAATCGTGCAATCTGTCCATAAGTCGCCACCTTACCCGCCGGCACCTCTTCAACCACAGATAAAATAGCATAGGCTAAATCCGTATCTGACATTGCCTCTCTCCTTTTTTTCTACTATACGCCCTTTTATTGGAAAAACAAGCTTTCCGTCAATAAATCCCTCCCGCTTTTGACACAATGTGACCAACAAAGCACCCCACTATTTTCAACATAACACCCCAAGCCATAAAAAAATCTTGCATTTTCTATCGGATTACGATGTAATGGAACATATCTTAACTGAAAGCAGGAACAAATGCCTTTTCATTTAACCAAAATTATGATGTTTTGTTGCTTCTTGATATCATCCGCCGCTTCCGCTACCGTTATTGACGGCTGGGATATTCGCCCCGGTGCTTTTGATATCCGCCCCGAATTGTCCTTGGAGCAAGAGGTTGAAACATACACCGGTGATATCATGCTTCACCATATCGAACAAAAACCGACACCGGAACACGTTTACGTCCTTGTTCCGATAACGGCCGTTCGTGTTGATCAGGATGCCCCTGCTTTCAATGCCGCCGCTATTCAATTAAAAGCCGGTAATACCGTTTTAAACCGTCTCCCCGACGATACTTTTTTGGTGGATTATAACATCGTCCCGATGACCCGCCTGAAAATTAAATTGGGCACCCGTAAAGGAACCGTTATTTTTGAAGTTCCCAAGGATGCAACCCAAAACTTAACCCTTTTGTACCAACAAAAACCCGTGGAGGAATAAATGAAATACACAACCCTTTTGCTGCTAACCACCTTGATTTGGACGGCTCCCGTTTCCGCCGATTATATTTCCGATCAACGGGAAATGAATGCCAACATCGCGGCCGAATTACAACAAACCGGCTATACCGCGGAACATCCGTTGATTCTCGTCAATCCTTACGGTATTTCTCCGTTAACGGCACTAATCTCCTTTACAACACCGACTCCGTCATCCGTCGGGATTACGGTCGCGGGCAAAGATGCGGATACAACCATTTCCCATCAATTTAAAACAATCTCCCAACAACATATTATCCCCGTCTACGGCCTGTATGAAGGGGAAAATAAAGTCACCCTGCATATTTCATCGAATCGGGGAACACAAAATATCCCGCTGACAATCACAACGGAACAAATTCCATTGAAAACCAAAGTAACCATTTTGAAAGCGGTTCCGTCCGAAATGAAACCCGGCCTGACATTCGTTACCCCCGGCGTGATCGTCAATCCGGGCAGCTTTGCTTTTGCTTTCGATAAAAACGGCGACGTGCGCTGGGTTTTAACCGACCCGATTATGGGAAAAATGTCCCCGCTCCACGTTTTACCGAACGGAACATTGCTCATGGGATCGGAAGAACACGACGCTAAATATACCGTCGCATACCACTCCTTGTATGAATTGGATTTGCTCGGCCGCATCCATCATAAGATTCAGGCCGAAGACGATATCCAACACGATATCGTCAAACTGCCGAACGGCAACTATCTGGCTCTTGTCAACGCAACCGGTAAATCAACCATTGCCGACACCGTCGTCGAATTAACACCGGATAACCAAGTCGTCGATCGCTTTGATGTCGACGCTATCCTAGGTGTGGAAAACGAACGCATTCCCCGAACATTGGAACATTACCTCTATAAAGATAATTACAGCCGTGCCAAAATGGACGCCATGCACCTCAATTCATTGAATTACGATCCGTCGGACGATAGCCTGATTATGACGGCGCGCTTCTTTAACTTCCTGCTCAAAATCGATCGGAAAACAAAGACCGTTAAATGGATTCTGGCGAACCCGAACAACCCTTGGATTCCCGACAAAATGCGTGCCAAATTGCTTAAACCGACAACGCCGGATTTTGACTACATCTACGGCGCTCATGCCGCCAAACCGCAAGGAAACAACCGCTTTACCGTCCTCGATAACGGCCTCTATCGCGATATTTATGATAAAGGAACCAACGGCCCAATAGACGATTACACCCCCGGTAACAGCTGGTCACGCGGCGTTGAATTCCAAGTCAACGAAGCCGACATGACCGTTTCCGTTCATTGGCAATATAAACGCGGTCCCGAACTGTATAATCATTACCTCGGGGACGTGGATAAATTTGCCGAAGGCCATTACCTGATGAACTTCGGGGACATCGTTGCGGATCGGGATGAAACAATCCAAAGCGTCGAAGCGTCTTTAAACCCGGCCAAACAACCCGCCAAATCCTTTGCTAAAATTATTGAGGTCAAGGACGGTACCGTTGTTTTTGAAGCCGAAACGGATGGGATGATCAATAACACGGTCTACCGTGTCGAACGCTTCAACCCATACGTCACGGATACCGAATACACACTGGATTAAAAGGATACACTAATGCAAAAAACATTCTCCCGCTGCGCGGTAACGGTTATTGTGGCCGGACTTTCTTTCGGCCTGTCCCAAACGGCCGCCGCACATGAAGCCGCCCCCGCCGATATTTGGACAAATCTGTCGGAAAAGCCGCAAACATATACAAACTGGAAAGCAAATCTGCACAACAAATACGGTTTTGATTATCGGATTCGTGCCGGTTTTATGGCACAACGTGCTGCCCCGAACGGAGAAAACACCGCCTTTCGGGATAAATACGAAATTGAAGCCGGCTGGGATATGTTTTCTTCCGACACATGGGGTTCCGGTTCTATCCAACTTCTGTACGAAGACATCAATTATTCTCATTTGGATGCGACAAAGTTAGGACAACGCGTCGGGATTGTCGAACCGATTAACGACGACGCTCTGCGCCGCGAATACTTCAAACGCCTGACATATACACACCGCCTGCCCGGCAAGCTGAAAAATTTCAGCCTGTCTGCCGGTCAATTTCTGATCGGCTCCTTCGGTAAAGCCTCCTATAAATCCAAACCGCTTTACTACTTTAATAACTTTTCTTTGGCCAAGAATATGACCAAAGCCTATCCGACCGGCGGTGTCGGCGGTTATATTACCTATAACCCGCTCCCCAACCTGACTTTAATTACGGGGGCGCAAAGTACCACGAACTATTTCCCGCAAAATATCTCGGTGAAAAATATCTCGGATAACCAATGGACCAACTTTCTATACGCCTCATGGTCGCCCCATATGACGGATTTAGGCAAAACAGTCATCACCGGTTGGATTTACCATAGCCCTGCCATTCCAAAATATTCCGGCCAATTTAATAAAGCCTTTAAAAAACCGGCCGACGGCTGGGTTTTGACCATGCGTCAGGATATCGGGAAATGGACGCTGTTCGGCAAAATTAACGGCTCCACCGGCAACCGTATGTGCATCGAACAAAGCTATGCTCTGGATGTGATGTATAACAACCCATTGGGACGCAATGAATTGGATCAAATCGGCATCGGTTTTGCCGCCAATAAAGTCAGCGGTCTGAACCCCAAAGCCGTCCGCCCGTGGGAAAATGTTTTGGAAACATATTGGGCATGGGGCGTGTCTGATTTTGTCACCATCATTCCGGATTTCCAATTATACATCAACCCCGCCTTGACAAAAGAACGCAACACCGCTATCATCAGTAGTGTTCAAATTAAATTTTTACTCTGATACGCCATGAAAAAACGGTTGACTTTTGTCGGTATTGTTTTTCTGATTTTGTTGGAAAGCCTCCTACTGTTACGTTTGGCTAATATTTATCGTCAGGATCGCTTAATCCCGCATCCCGTTCAAAACGATGCCCTGAACACGTGTACCTACATCCTGCCCCTACGTCAAAAAAATATCTGCCTGACACAAAATAAGAATGGCCTGTTAACCGATACAGATCATCATGTCTGGGACATTTTAAACGAAACATCGACGCACTTCATGCTGATTCATCCGGACGGCCACCCGATAAAAGTCCGTAAACAGGATAAATGGCTTACCTCCGAGTTCATGACACCGGACGAACGTATGGACACCGAATACCAACTGGCCGATTATACACCGGAATCCCCCTATATCGTCCTTAACCCGTATGCCAAAACACCTCTTTCCGCTTTAATCCGATTTACGACACCGGCTCCCACCCGCGCCCGTATCACCGTCAAAGGTATCCCGCCGGCCGCCGACCTGACATTCGATTATCCCGAAAACACAACGGAACACGCCCTGCCCGTTATCGGATTATACCCCAAACACAAAAACCAAATCATTCTGACCATCATCACCGATCACACAACACACGACTACCCGTTGACCATTTCAACTCGGGAGGCCAGCAATCGCCGCATTGTCTATCAACCACTCATCAAACAAGATACCCAAGATCTTTTTTACTATACCTTTGACGGCCTGATCTATGATGAATACGGTTTTATTCGCTATAACATAGATACCGGCGATATGGCTTATCTGTATCCTGGCGAAGTCATTACCGAACACCGCTCCAAAGGACTAACCCGATATTCCCTGCTCGGTCGGAAAGAACAATCCTATCCCTATCCGAAAGACTTTACCTCCTTTACCCACGGGATCGGTCGTATGCCCAACGGCAACTTTCTCGTCATCGGCACACAAACCGGAACCACAGCTAACATCGAAGGAACCGAACAACCGACACACCGCGATATTATTTTGGAAATGGATTATCGAACGGGGAACGAAGTCCGCCGCTGGGATATTGCTCAAATTCTCAATCCGGACAGAAGTGTTATTGTCCGCTCATCTCAAAAAGATTATGGCGCCATTGATTGGATTCATACCAACTCCGTTCAATTCGATACCTCCGATAACAGTATCGTCCTATCCGGTCGCCATGTCGGGATGGTCAAATTTGATTACCAAAGCGGCCGCCTCAAATGGGTGTTCGGTCCCGCACTTGGCTACGATAAATCCGGTCGGGACGGAACCGGCCCGGCACTCTGGGATAAAGTTCTGACGGCCGTCGATTCATCGGGAACACCACTGCCGACCGCCGTTCAACAAGGGTTGACGGAATCTCCACACTTCCAATGGCCGACAACGACCCACGACGCCAAAGTCCTCGGTAACGGGTATTTCAGTATTTTTAATAACGATAACTTCGCCTATAACAAACGCATCATTGCCCACCAAAACAGTACCGGTATGCTGTTTAAAATTGACGAACAGAAAAAAACAATTGAACAGGTCTGGTCTTTCCCGACACATTTCTACTCCGGTCCCGGCTCCAATATCTCTTTTCTTCCGGATAATAAGATTGCAGTCATCTATGTATTCGAAATACAGGATAAAAATTCCAACCTGCAATACGGTCGTCTGTTCCGCGTTAACCGCATAACCGATCAGGTTCTGTTCGAAGCCGTCATTCATGGTGCCGGTTGGAATTACCGTATGGAACCGATTGACATCACAACCCTTGTCCGATAATCTCCGACGAACCTGTCATCATAACAACCCTGCTACCGATATGCTCTTCCGCTTTAATTGATGCGTGTATCCGGTACCATCTGTTTTGCCCGATAAAACGATATCGGCTCAATCCGATAAAAATAAGACTGATAAAATACAGATGCTTCAAAAAGAACCTCACGCATCCGCCCGTCATAGCGATATATTTTGTGAAAAACATCATGCGTGTTTTGATCGGGTAAATTTGACAGAAAGACAAAAAAATCATCCTGCCTGGGTAAATATGTCACACCGGAAGCGATATCGGCATAATACGGCAATGGTATTCTCTTTTTTAAGCGAACGGTTTTCTTTCCCGCATCAATTTCGAATAACAACACATCGCTTTTATCCAAAGACACCAAACTTTTGTCTGCCAACGGCCCATTATTGCTGAAAACACTGATAACCCCGGGTCCTACTTCTTTGACATCATGATTCATCATCGGCCAATGAAAAGAATCAACAATCTTCCGCCCCTGCTGCACCTCCCGTTCAAAAGGAAACAATCTGTCATCAACGGCTGTTAAAAGTTGGGACCACAAAGCCGGTCCTTTTCCATCCACCCCCGATTTTTCCCAAGACAAATGCGGCGATACCAACCATTTTAAATCCCCGTCCGTATACCCCATTAAAAAGAATCCGACATGCTTGGCGGAAACAAGCAAAGCCTCTTCCCGCGGTATGTATTGAACTGAATTCACATGTGCCCAATCGGCCCCCCATCCTTGGGACGGGCTCTGAAAATAAACAGAACGCTCCGGATTTAAAATTGATGCCATATGCCATTTTTTGACAATTCGTCCCGTTTCTAAATCAAATGCCACAATCCAATCATTGGCTGTCTTTTGCCAATGCCCCTTGATCATAACGGACGTATCGGGAAACGTGCCGATTAAAAAAATTATCTTTCCGGGACCGGCGTAAATACCATGCTGAAAACTATTGAAATCATCCGGCACCTGCCACTCATGTATTTTCTCCCCCAACAAAGAATAAACCGCTATTTTCCCATCTCCTTTATCAACAACCAACCGATGATGAATCAAGGAAGCCTGCTGATATACGGCATCTTGAGGATTTAAAAAGACAAAGCGAATATAGCCGTACTCGTCAAATACAAAAAAAGAACCGCCGTTCCGCCCACCGCTCGCCCCATAAAAACCATTCTGCCCCTGTTGATGTTGAAACGGGACAACCCAAGGCATCTCCCCCGATAGTAACGGTGTTTTCACAACGATCGGGTACGTCTTTGATACCTTGTTATCCGTCACGACAATCTCAACCCGGTTTTCCGTACCGGGATAAAGACCGTAGACGGGAATCTCCCACTCCGTTTGAAACGCCGAAAAATTCGTTGCCAAATCCGGGGCCCCCTCTTTACCTTTAATCCGAATAGACACCTTCGCGGGCTGTGGTAGGGAAAATTTTAAAATGGCCGATAACGGCGACGTTCCAAAGGGATTCACTTTTACATAAGGTGCCGACGGCGTATAAACCGATCGGGCATACTCCTTGTCAATTTTCGCCCATCCATCGGCCCGAACGGGAATACACATACCCAATAACATGATACCTATGACAAATGATACAATATGTTTTATCATTTCCTTTTTCCATCAGGCAATCGGATTGTCAACTCAATCTCCTTTTTTATATACTCCCAAAAGAATATAAAAACAAGCCTTCGCCTCTCCCTCTTTTCCCGCCCGAATACCCCTCACAAAAAAGGAAGCCACCGTTTCGGTTGGGCTTCCTTTGATATATACCGATTCATACATTTTCTAAAAACGGAACTGCATCGATATCCCGTATCCGATATTACCGCTTCGCGTCATAAACGGCTGCGAACTTAATTGAAAGGATTCATTGACGGGCTTGTCATCCCCCCATATCAAATGACTGACTTCCGTCATCGGATCCATTAAAAAGACGGCTGTCTTTCCTAATCCTCGCGATCCCCATAATTCATAGCCGTTTTCAATAATCTTGCGCTTGCTGATGTAAAACCATTCCCCCAACACAGCCCCCGCCAACGGTGTCACAATCAAATCCTGTATCGACGGTCGTTCGGCAAAAGCCTCTATCCCATACTCCCAAAAGAAAGTCGACAACGCAAATGAATAGAGCAAAGAATACGTGGCATTTGCCCCGGCCGACCGCGCACCCATATAATAAATCGCCCCCGCATACGGATGTGTCACATAGTTCAGAAAAATATCATCGCTGTCCCAAACCGGTTCGCGCGAAACATTGTCCCACCACTTTTTCGCCGGACTTTTCCCGTCATCTTCCCAATTCGTAAAGCTGGACGGCATTAAATACAAAAACCCCATTGTCGCCACACCCGTCCCGACCAAAGCAACCGTATTCCGGGTCAACAAACGGCTATCCACCTCGTTTTCGTCAATGGAATACGGCCGATCATAAATACTCGGCTTGACCAGCGGCCCAATCATCTCCTCTCCGCCCATCGACCACGCGGGGCATACAACTGTCAGAGGTAAACACAAGCATACCAAATAACAAACAAGATTCCGGATCCGCATCATTTTCTTTCCGCTTTGTGATATTCAATTCAACACACATCATACATCGATATGCAATAATGTTGGCAACATACCCCGTTTTTGTTCGTTTGACAATAAAAAAATATGTTTTTTCCGATAAATCTCTTTTTTCCGACCCGTCACATCGACCGCTTTTTCACCCCCCGTCCAAAGCATACCATCCTATTTTTTCCTTGACTTTCCAACTGTATCAGTTGTATTTTCCAATCAGTATCCCTCTGATGAAAGGTCTGTCTCATGATTAAAAAAATGAAAAAGAATTTTTCTCTCCCTACCCTTTTTGCACCGGCCGTTGTTTTGGCATTTCTGACACTGTGCTTCGGGCTCAGCTTTATCCTGAACCCCGACCGCCCCATTACCTTTTTTGAAACGGAAGGCGCACTGGAAATCATCACTTATACCATGTATGGACTGGCCTTCATAACCGCCCTCGCCCTCCATCGTGATTTTATCAATACACCGCAACAAACATCTTATGTTCTGTTTTTGGTTCTCTGGCTGGCCGCTTTGTTGCGGGAAATGGGAATTCAACACGCTCTGACATCAACGGATACCACGGCCATCAAAATCCGTTTCTTTACCAACCCGAATAACCCACTGTCCGAAAAAATCATTACGGCCATTCTTGTCCTCAGCGTCGTCGCAATCATTCTTAAATTATTGATTCAATATACCCCGAAAATCATCCGCGGTTTCTTCGCCGGTAATCCGATCTATTGGACAATATGCACCTTTGGCGGGATCGGTATCCTCTCCAAAATCGCCGATCGCTTCCCCGGTAATTACTATAAGGCAACCGGCACGCACCTGACCGAAGCAACCGAAATCTGGTTTAAATTGGTTGAAGAAGGCGGCGAAGCCTGCCTTCCGCTATTGTTTGCCATAGCCTTGTGGCAATACCACCGCCAACAATCAAGCTTAAAACATTAATACTCGGATTTGTCAAAACGCCGGTGCATCCATAACCATTGCTCCGGCGTTTCGCGGATCCACCCTTCCATAATTCGGTTGATGTTTCCCATCACCGTCGCCGTATCCGCCGCCATATCCCCCGTGTTCGGCATAGATAAAGGGGCCGATACTTCCACATAAAATTGCCCGCTCGGCTTGCGAATACTCCGCGCCATCACAATCGGCGTGTTAAACTTTAAAGCCATCGTCGCAATGGCCGGTGCCGTCATTGCCGGCTTGCCGAAGAAAGGAACCGTAATGCCTTCCCGTAACTTCTGATCACATAACATAACCACTAATCCGCCCTGCCGAAGCACGGAAACCAACTGCCGCGCCCCTGTTGTCCCTTTCGGAATCAACGTTCCCGTTCGCCGTTGAAACATCAATTTATCAAGCCACGGATTATTTGCCCGCCGATACACCGGATTTAAACAAACATCATCGAACAAAGGTTGTGACACGGCCAATTCCCAATTTCCCAAATGGGCCGAACAAACCAATCCGCCCCGCCCCGCGGCGGCCACTTGCTTTAAATAGTCCATTCCGACAATTTCCGCCGTCCGAAACAAAGCCGACGCATGCGGCATTTCCGCATAAAATCGTCCCCAATGTTGCCACGACCGCCGTAAAATAGCCCGTCGCTCGGCCTCTGTTTTGTCCGGAAAAGCAATTCGTAAATTGACAAGGGCGATCCGATTCCGTTTCCGTAAAAAAAGACCGGCCACCCCACCGATAGCCCCGCCTAAAGCCGATGCCCACCGAACCGGCAACACCTTAAACATCCCCCAAAACAACAACGCCGTTATTGCAACTGCCGGATCCGACACAACCCGCTGAAAACCGTTACGCGGCGATTGCCGTACCTGCTCTTCCGTTACCGTCATGATATGACTCCTTGTATCATCTGTAAAACGGCGGCTTCATCATCAAACCGGAACACCCCCGGCACAACAATAACCCGTCCCTGTAAATCCCGCGGTATTTTAACAAAGTCCTTCGCCGTCGTCACCAACGGGCGCTGACCGGCCTCCGCTAACAACTGTTCAATATCAAACCGCGTGTAAAAATAATGATCCGGAAAAGCCTGCCGCTGCCCGACAACCACACCCGCCGCCGTCAACATATCAAAAAATTTATCCGGATGCCCGATACCGGCAAAAGCCACAACCTCCTGCCCCTGTAACCCGGCCAACACATCCGCATCCGGCACAAAAGCCCCCGTAAAAACCGGCACCATTATGCCCTGCTGCGCCAACCACGATTGCACACCCCAGGTGTCTTCTCCGACAATAATAACCGCCGAAGCCCGTCGCAACCCGACAATCGCCGGTTCCCGCAAAGGTCCGGCCGGCAACACACATAAATTGCCAAGCCCCTTTCGACCATCAATCACAACAAAAGAAACATCTTTTTGTAACGACGGATTTTGAAACCCGTCATCCATAATAATCGCCGCCGCCCCATTTGCAACCGCCGTCGCCGCCCCCCGATTCCGCCGCCGATCCACAACCGTCGGTGCCGCCGCCGCTAACAACAAAGCCTCATCCCCCACCTCTACGGCCGTATGAACACCTTGCCGAACAACAACATTCTGAACTTTGGCCCCATAGCCGTGATTAAGGAAGTAAAACCCGACACCCGCCTTGGTTAACAATTCCCCCAAAGCCAAACACACCGGTGTTTTTCCCGTTCCGCCGACACCGATATTACCGACACAAAAAACCGGCACCCCCGCTGCCCAAGGCTTACCCCGCCGCAACCGTCGCGCCGTTAACCAAGCATATACACACCCGAACGGCCGTAAAATCCGACTTTGCCAAGCGCCCTTTTTCTGCCAAAAAGCCGGAGCCCTCATGCAATAACCCCCTGTTGTCGTAATACGGCACATACCCGATCTAATACAGCCATCTCGGCACACGCCTGCGCCTCTGCCCGTTCACCGATAGCCGCCCGCTCCGCCGGATACAATAACCATTGCCGTAACACATCCGTCAATCCGGCCACATCCGATACTTCCACCAAAGCCTCCCGCGCCTTGGCTGTCGCGACAATTTCCCGAAAATTAAAAGCATGCGGCCCGATCACAACCGCCCGTCCCAATCGCATCGGCTCCAACATGTTCTGCCCGCCAAAAGGAACCAAAGATCCGCCCACAAAAACAATCGGGGCTAACCGATAAATCAATCCCATCTCCCCCAACGTATCGGCGAAATAAACATTTGTATCCGGCGTAATCGCTTCCCCCGCCGTCCGCCGGGCAACCCGTAATCCCCGTTGCTCAAAAGCCGACACCACATCTGCTCGCTCCGGATGCCGCGGTGCCGAAATCGTCAACAAGTCCGGAAATTCTGCCGCCAAAGCCCGATGCACATCGGCCATCATTGCCTCTTCTCCGGGGTGCGTACTGCCACCGACCCAACACGGCCGATTTCCGATAGCCTCCGTTAACCGTGCCAATTCCGCCGCGTCAAAAGGAGCCGGCGGCGCCGCACACTTTAAATTGCCGACACAAACGGCCTCCGAAGCCCCCAAGACACGCAACCGCCGCGCATCTTCCTCCGTCTGCCCGAAAACCAACGTAAACAATCCCAATAACGGCCGAATAATCCATAACGCTTTTTGCCACCGCCGGAAAGACCGATCGGAAATCCGCCCGTTTAATAAAATCAAAGGCACCCCGATTGCCCGAATTTCCTGTAAAATAGTCGGCCAAAATTCTGATTCAAACCACAATACGGCATCCGGTCGAAAATGACGGACAAACCGTCGGGCCGCTCCCCGCATATCAACCGGCACATAAACATGAAAAGCCCGATCCGGCAATCGCTTTGCCATCAATGCCGCCGATGTTACCGTTCCGGAGGTCACCATCACATGCAAATCGGCATCCTCGACCAACAACCGATTAATTAACGGCAACATGGATAAACACTCACCCACACTCGCCCCATGCAACCAAACCAAGCGTCCTGCCGGCCGATCGGGTAATTGCCGCCCGAACCGCTCCGGAAAACGAACGGCATCTTCTTTTCCTTTCTTTTTCCGTATAAACAACCACACAAAAATGAAAGGCGTTGCCAAGACAACAAAAATTCGATATAGTATGAATGCAACCATTTTATTTTTCCCGGTTCAATAACCGGCTTATCATACAACAAGTTTATAAAAAAGGCAACATATGATTGGAATCATTTCACAAAACACAACCGTTCTGAATGCCCTGTGCGACCTGTTGAGCGACATTCCGGCCGAAGCATGGCAACCCGCGGGAACCTACGCCGCCGTTTTGCTTGCCCCGCCACTCCCTGTATCGGAAGAACCGATAACCGCACCAACCATAGCTCTGGGATCCGACACCCAACCCGCCGATCTGATATTGCCGACCCCGATATCCCCCGCCGATTTACGCGACCAAGTCATGGCTTTTCTCTCTCGCCGGGCCAATTTACCCCTGTTCGAAAATGCCGTTTTCCGCTTTGACGGCCGCTTGCGCCTGCTGACCTGTAAGGATGATAATCGCCGTATTCCACTGACGGAAAAAGAAAACGCCGTTCTGTGCTGCTTGGCGGCCGCCGCCCCCCAAACGGTCAGCCGTACCCAATTACTGACAGAAGTCTGGCACTATCGTCCCGATATCGAAACACACACGGTAGAAAGTCACATTTACGCACTCCGACAAAAAATCGGCCCAAAGGCCGATTCCCTGATTCAAAACAATGCCACGGGTTATTTTTTAGCCGGCTGAGCCTCTTGCTTATCCTGTTTGTTTCCGTCATTGGCTGACGCTGACCCGTATAAAATTTTGGATCGTACCTGATCGGCTGTCGGTGTTTCACGCAAAACCGGGTTTTGATCCATGTACCACAATGCTGAATTGTTCGACGTATCCAACACCGTCACATCCACGCCGGCATTCATCAACGTCTGAAACACCGCTTCGGACGGGGCATAGTAGGCGGCAAACATAACCAAAGGAACTTCCTTCGGCGCTCCCGGAATTTCAAAACCGGTCAACGAAACATTTGCATTAATCTGACTTTTGTTCTGACTCAACAACAACCCCAAAATTTCCGTATTCCCGCGCCGAATCGCCAATTGCAACAAATTTCCGCCGCATTTAATCGTCGCGTCATTCATCTGAACACCGCTGTTGATAAGCTGTTGAACCTGATCGGCACTCCGTGCATTCCGAATCAAATCCTGCATCGGCGTATAGGAACATACCGTTGTTCCTTTATTGTACTGTGCCACGGCACTTCCCGCAATGAAACATACCGCCACTGCTGTTAATAACTCTTTTTTCATGATAACCTCCTTCTCAATTAATCCTGATAGGGATTTTGAAACAAAAATAATCGATTGTCAACAGGAATGTTGACTTCCGTTTTAAAAAGAGAAACCGTCGATTTAACGCCCGCCATATCCACAACATCCCATTGCTTCAATTGCATCGTTTCTTTATCAATAATTAACGTCAAACTTCCCAATTCCTTTGCCCCTTTCTTATGCGCCGTCACATAATACTCATCCAAAATATCCTGGACATCCGTCACGACAAAAGCCGGATCGTCAAACCGTAACTGATCTTTTAAAATCAACTCAACCGGTGTCTGAGCCAACTCAAAATAACTTACCTCTTTTGCCTCTTTGTCATGATACGTTAAATACCCGTTTGCGGCGTAAAATTCCAAAGGCGACCCCTTTTCATACACCAACCGCAACCGCCCCGGCCGCGCTAAATATAAAGTCCCCGTCTGTAAATCATCTTTAACTTTTGAATTAAACTGAGCAAACTGCGCCCGTAACGTCCGTATCTGATTGTATGCCGTTTCAACTGCCGTTAAAATAGCCCGATTGTCCGGCGTGTCAATGGCCGGTTCAATAATCGCCCAAGCCGGCCGCATCATAAAAATACAAATGAATAAAACAATAAAACGCATTTCGCCTCCCCACATTTATACAGAATCCGTCGGAACCAAAATCTCACGCTTACCCGCAATATTCGGCTTCGATATCACACCCTCGGCCTCCATTTTATCAATTAAGTCCGCTGCCCGATTATATCCGATTCGCAATTGCCGTTGAATATAACTGGTGGATACCTTCCTGTCACGCAACACAATCGCAACCGCTTGATCATATAAATCACCGCTACCGATATCCGCTCCGCCGCCCGATATTCCGGCACCGCCGATACCCGCACCGACACCACTGTCGCCGTCAACCTCCGTCACAACCGCATCCAAATATTGCGGCTCACCCTGCGTCCGCCAAAAAGCAACAACCTTCTCAACTTCTTCATCACTGACAAAAGGCCCATGCAACCGAAGCGGCTTCGACCCTGCCGGTCGATACAACATATCCCCGCGTCCCAATAATTGCTCGGCCCCCTGTTCATCCAAAATCGTCCGACTGTCAATTTTGTTCGTCACCTGAAACGAAATCCGCGTCGGGAAGTTCGCCTTAATCAACCCCGTAATGACATCCACACTCGGCCGCTGCGTCGCTAAAATTAAGTGAATACCCACGGCACGCGCCATCTGAGCCAACCGTAAAATAGGCGGTTCCGCTTCCTTCCCGCATTGCCCCATTAAATCGGACATTTCATCCACAATCATCACAATGTACGGTATCGGTGTCAGGTCAAGTGCCTGCTCCTCCATAATCGGCCGGCCCGCTTCATCAAACCCCGTTTGTACCCGTCGCGTCAAAACCTGCCCGTCCCGCGCTGCCTGCAATAATTTTTGATTATACCCGTCAATATTCCGAACGCCCAACCGACTCATCGCCCGATACCGATCTTCCATTTCCCGAACCGCCCACTTCAAAGCCACCACAGCTTTCGGCGCCTCCGTCACCACCGGCGTCAATAAATGCGGTATGTTATTGTAAACCGATAACTCCACCATTTTCGGATCCACTAAAATTAACCGACACTCTGCCGGCGTAAACCGATACAATAACGATAAAATCATCGTGTTAATCGCAACCGATTTTCCCGAACCCGTTGTCCCCGCTACCAACAAATGCGGCATCTTGGCTAAATCCGCATACGTCGCCACACCACCGATGTCTTTCCCTAATACCAACGGCAAAGCCCCTGTATGCGCGCTAAACTTCGGCGATTCAATCAATTCACGAATATACACCGTGTCCCGCTTCGGATTCGGCATTTCAATCCCAATCACATTCGACCCGGGCACTACCGCAATTCGAACCGATACCGCCCGCATTTCCCGCGCGATATCATCCGACAAAGCAATCACCCGCGCCGTCTTGACCCCCGATGCCGGCTCAAATTCATAAAGTGTTACCACCGGCCCCGGCTGCGCTCCCACAATCCGTCCGCTGATACCGAATTGCGCCAAGACCGCCTCCAAAGCCCGCGAAATCTGCGCCATTGTTTCCTTTGAAATCGTACTGCCCGTCACTTTTGCCGGTGCTAACAAATCCACAGTCGGTAATTGATACGGATTAACACTCACCGAAGCGGATTTAGCCCGCGCCACCGGTGCTTTCTTGACCGCCTCTTTCTCCTTTTTAACCCGTACCCGCTTTAACGGCGCAACCACCTTTTCCGCCCGTTGCCATACCGGCATCATCCGCCGAAGCATCGGCAACATTGCCACCGCCCAACCGGCTAATCGCCGAACCGGTACCGCAAAAACATATACCGCGGCAAGCCCCCAAATTCCCCACAAGGCCGCCCGCATCCAAACAACCGAAATAACACCCCAACGCCCTAAATAAAATCCGACAAAGCCGCCCGCTCCCGCCTTTAAAAAGCGACTTTCCGTAAACGGTTCATATCCTGCACAAAGCCAACACCCCAACACCAAAACCGCCAACCCGATCCACATCCGCCGACGGACAAAACCACCCCGCCAGGCCACAATCCCCCAGACAATCATCGCCATCGGCACCAACAAAGCCATACACCCCAATCCCTGCCACAACAAGTCGGCAACCACGGCTCCCGCCATACCACCCCAGTTATGAACCGCTAAGGCCCCTGCCGTATTCCAGGACGAATCCGCCGATGAATAAGAAATACACGAAACCGCCAACCAGATACCGACAATCCATCCCGCTACGATTAACATCCGCTTCTTAAACATGCCCATCCTCCTGTTTTTGTAAGCCTGCGATCGCCTCCCGCATAAGCGGTACCGTAATTCCCCGTTTGCCCATCAACGATAACGCATCCGCCGCAGCGATGACCCGCCGAATATCCCGAAAAGAACGCGACATATGCCGCACGGCATAACTTAAAACCGATTCATCCACCAAAATCTGCCGTTCTTCAAAAGCCTGCGCCAAAACTGCCAACACAAAATTTTCATCCGGCATCCCGATCTGAGCCTTCGGAACCGCCATCATCCGCGACCGTAAATCCGGTAAAGTAAATGTCGGTACCGTTCGCGCCGTTAATAACAATGATCCCCCCAAATCGCGCACGAAATTGAATAAGTGAAACAACGCTACTTCACTGCTCAAATTTTCCAAATTTTCCACCACAATTTTTTTCTGGAAAAAAGGCATAAAATCATCCGTCAATTCCCGCGCATCCAACCGATACTCGGAAAAAATACTCGCCAAATGCGTTTTGCCGGATCCCGATTCCCCGTAAATCAACACGGCCGGCACCGGCCAATTCGGCCACTTATCAACCCACGATACCGCTTCCTGATTACACGGTGCCACGACAAAGTCCTCCCGCCCGAACGCCTTGCGGTAAGATAACATTAAAGGCAGCTGTATAAACTCCGACATTATCCGCCTACTTTTTTCCCGTGTAAAAAGACGTCGTCCGATACCACGCCAATCCGCGCCGGACCAAGACGCCGATAACCGCCGCCACTGGCACCGCAATTAAAATGCCTAAAAATCCGAATAAAACACCACCGGCCAATAAAGCGAAGATAACCCATACCGGCCCCAACCCGACCCGATTACCAACCAAATACGGTGTCAACACATAACTTTCCAACAATTGACCGATGGTAAAGACCGCTGCCATACCGGCCCATTGCCCCCAACTTAATCCCTGTACCAATCCTAAAAACAAACTCAATAATAATCCCGTCCCAAATCCGAAATACGGGATGAAAGATAAAATACCGGCAATGAATCCGACCAAAATCCCAAACTCTAATCCGACCAAAGATAATCCTAATGCATAGAAAATCCCCAGTACCACACACACCATCGACTGACCGCGAATAAAACCGGCCAACGTCCCGTTAATTTCCTGCCAAACCGACGTGACTTCCGCTTCCTTATCTTTTGGCACCAAACTTTTAACTTGCACTTGAACCTCCTGCCAATCCCGCAACACATAGAATAAAACAACCGGTGTGATGAGTAATAACGACAAAACATTAAACATGGCAATACCGCTGGATAAAATCCGTGTCAACCCTGCCCCGACGGCATTAAACACACCGAACACCGTCTGACTGACCGCATCCGATAGACGCGCCATCTGCGCCGGCGATACGTTTTCCCGCGTGTATAAAATCACATCCTTGATCTTATTCCAAACCGCCGCCGAAAAAGAAGGCACCCGCCCGATAAAATCAAAAATCTGAGCCTGCAATAACGGTAACACAATTAAGGCAATCGCAATAACCGCCAAACAAAAACCCGTCACCACAATACTGGTCGCCATTCCACGTCCGATATGCCGCCGCTCTAACCGAACCACCATCGGATGTAAAATATAGGCCAAAACAAAAGCCAGAATAAACGGCAATAAAATCTGCTCCACCGAAATAACAAAACCGATGATTCCTAAAACAGCCGCCAAAATAATTAAGTTCGCTTTCATGCGCTTTGTCATTCTGCTTCTCCTTCCGCGTCCGTATCAATTGTCGTCAATTCCCAAGCACTGCTGCCCGTAACCGGCCGCACCTGTAACCCGATTTGCCGCAGCTTTTCATCCAATTGTTCCCCCGTTCCTTTAAACCGTAAAGCCGCCAAAGCTTCCCGCGGCCGAAATCCCCGCACATCCAAACCGTCCAAGAATCCGGCTTTGCTTAATTTTTGACGAATATTCACCCACTCGGCCACACTCGTAATCGGAACCGTAATCCAAAACACATTCGGTGTCTCCAAATTATTCGTCTTTGCCGCCCGCCAGGCTTTTTCCAACAGGCTCTCCGTCCGCGCGAACAACGCCGGAACGGCTGCCCCGATATCTCCACTCGGCACAATTGTCTGAAAAACAATCCGATCCCATCCGTCCTGTTCTGCCGGCAAAGCCCGCGTCATGACCGCCACCGTCGGCCCCGCCTGAATCACTTCCCATAAAAAGACACGCCCGACCCCCACACCGGATAAAATATCCCGCCACAAATCACTCTCCGGTGCCGACCAAGCCGCCCGAATCATCTCCGCCGTATCCGGATCGGATTCCGGTAAAACCCATTCAAATAATCCGTTGGCCGAAACCACATTCCTTAAAGCCGTATATACCGGGCTGTCCGCCTCCACTAACCAAACATCGGCCCCGTGCCGATAGACCGGTACCACCAAAGCCGTCGGCGGTGCCTGCACCAAAAAAGGAACCTGATTTTCCGTTAAGAAATCCTGAACGGCACGCGGCTTAAACGTTACCGTCATCGACGCCATATATTTTGTCGCCGTTGTTTTTTCATCCGATAGCGACACATTTTGAACAAAGTTCACAACCTCATCCTGCCCTACTAACGGCAACTTTGTCAAATCATCGCTTTGCACCATTTTCCGCAACAATACCCAAAAAGCATCCACCTGCCCGTTGGCAATTGCAATGTCCCGCGCTTCCATGGCTGTTCCGACTTCGGCGGCAATCGGTACGTTGGCAACCTGATACAGGTTAGCGGCCGCGACACCCGTCGCCCACCATACCCCGCAGACCAAAGCCATCCAAATTTTTTTCATTTTTATCCTTTTTTCGTTGAACCGTTCTTCGTTTTCCGTTATTTTAGCAAAAGACATAGCAAAGAGCAACAAAAAACAACAGAAAAGGACAATAACATGGAATATAATGCCGACAACGTTTTCGCCAAAATTCTGCGGGGCGAAATCCCCAGCCAAACCATCTATGAAGACGACCATGCACTCGCCTTCTATGATATTAATCCCAAAGCCAAAATCCACGCGTTAGTCATTTCCAAAGGGATGTTTACCGACTATAACGATTTTATCAATCACTCCTCCGATGACGAAATCGCCGCTTTTTCCCGCGCTATTCTGAAAACGGCCGAACTGATCGGCGTTGCCAAAGACGGCTACCGGATTGTGTTTAATACCGGCAAAAATTCGGGACAGGAGGTTCCCCATCTGCACGCCCATATTCTCGGCGGTGAACCTCTTTCAACGGACTTGTAACCATTGGGATATGATACACATCGCCGCCGTTCTGTTTTCGGCGGCATTTTTCTATCTTCCCGATACCGCCCCTCACCGAACAACAATATTCCGTTTCGGTCAAAGAAAACCCCCGTTCGAAACGGGGGGATTTTTTTACTTGTCAATACATTGCGGACACGGTTCATTCGGATCCGGACACGGACATTGCGGTGCCACAACTTCCGCCGGCTTTTCCTTTTGATACGTTTCCCACCATGTCTGTTCACGAACTTCCGTTTCGGCCGGAACCGGTTCCGCCTTCGGTGTCGATTCCACCTCGATTTCAATCACGGATTCCGCCTTTGGTGCGGGTTTCGGCTGTTCCGCAACAACCGGAGCCGGTGTCGGAGCCGGCGTTTCAATCACGGGCGTTTCAACCACAGGCATTTTAGCCTCGGCCGGCTTCCCGCTGATTGTTTCAACCGTTTCAATTACCACAACACGCTCTGTTTTGTATGTATCCGTCGCCTCATCATACGACGATGTCTGATCATTCCGAATAATGGCCACGCTCCGCCCATCCGGCAATTTGGCCGGCACAAATGTTTTCGGTGAATTTTTATAGTATGTGTTCATGACACAATTCCGATACGCCTCATGATCATCCACCATCGGACATCCCACATCCTGATGATACGCCACTTGCGCTTCACGCCGTTTTTCCGCCGCGATATCCTGATCCGGCTCATACGACGTACACGCCGCCACAAGCCCGCAAGCCGCCAAAACAATGCCTAATTTTTTCATGCCTTTTCTCCTTTTTCAAGCCGATGAAACAATCCTGATTTTATTTGTAAAACTTTTTTTGCAAAAAGGCAAACTTTTTTTGCATATCCTTAATGTAATAACGGCGACCAAGCCGGACTCGACCCGTCCTCGGGCGTTTCAAACACCTGTTCGTTGTGCCCCGTCACATCAATTGAATATAACCGAACACCACCGTTTTTCCCGCGCTGATCCCATGGAATTTGCTTAAAGAAAGCCAACACCCGTCCGTTCGGTGCCCATGTCGGCCCCTCCACTAAAAAACCATTAGCGATAAGCCGTTCCCCACTCCCGTCCGGCCGCATGACACCGATATGAAATTGCCCGGCCTTAATTTTGGTAAAAGCAATATAATCCCCGCGCGGCGACCAGACCGGTGTCGCATACGTTCCTTCCCCGAAACTGATACGCTTCACACCGCTGCCGTCCTTATCCATCAGGTATAATTGCTGGTTCCCGCTGCGATCCGAACTGAATACCAACTTTTTCCCGTCCGGAGAAAAACTCGGTGTCGTGTCAATCGCCGGATGATTTGTCAACCGCTTCTGCGTCCGTGTCCGTAAATCATACAGATAAATATCCGAATTCCCCTGCCGCGCCAAACTCATCACCAATTGCGTTCCGTCCGGCGAAAACCGCGGCGCAAAAGACATTCCGTCAAACCGTCCGACAAGCTCCGTCTCCCCCGTCTGCAAATCCATCAGATACACTTTCGGATCCCCGTTCTTGTACGAAAAATAAGCAATCTTCTGCATATTCGGCGAAAACCGCGGTGTCAAAGCCATCTCTTTCCCGTCACTTAAATATTTAAAACCGGCACCGTCCTGATCCATCACGGCCAACCGTTTCACCCGATGCTTTTGATCCCCGCTCTCGGACACAAATACAATCTGTGAATCAAAATACCCCGTCTCCCCCGTTATCCGTTCATATACCGTATCCGCCACAATGTGCGCCAATTTACGCCAAGCCGCCGGATCCGCCGCCATTACCTTTGCTTCCATCGGCCGTTGCGCAAAAACATCCCATAACCGGAAAGAAACCTTCATCTGACCGTCAAGACCTTGCTCCACCTGCCCATGTAACAAAGCATGCGCCTGAACCGCCTGCCAATCCGCAAAACGCGGCCGATCGTTCGCCCCTGTTATCTGTTGAATGTAGGCGTCCCGATTCACTAACCGGAACAATCCCGACCGCTCTAAATCCGCGGCAATAATATCCGTCATTTCGGCCGCCGGACCACTACCGCTGAAATAAGGGATTGCAATCGGTAAAGGCGCGGATACGGCCCCCGTCACATCAATGCGTAGTTCGGCCAAAGCCCCGCTCACACCGAATAACACGCACAAACACACAACCACTTTCCGCCACAAAGACATATCCGACCCCTTCATTGTCAACCGTATATTAATCTGCTCGACAGTATGCCATATTTTTGAACCGATTTCAAACAAAAAGTACGCCTTGTCGATGCGACACATCACGGCTTCCGACCAAATATTGCAATGCTTACCTATCCGATTCTAAATCACTAATTTCTGCGCCGCCGCCCGAACCTGCCGGCTCATTTTTTCAAAAGCCTTCGTTTCAATCTGACGTACCCGCTCCCGGCTGATACCGAATCGAGCCCCCAAATCTTCCAACGTTTCCGGCGTATCCGTTAAAAACCGCTTCTTCACAATTTCCTGTTCACGGTCGGATAACGTCATCAAAGCATCCGTCAACAACTTCTTTTTAATGGATAAATCTTGATACGATCCCAATTGCTCTTCGACCGACTCATGTTCATCAACCAACATATCCTGATGATTCGTCGTCGAATCGCGGGATAACATAGTGTTTAAAGACGAATCGCCGCTGAGCCGTTGCTCCATCTCCAACACATCCTTTTTCGTCACACCCAACATCCGCGAAATCTGCGTCGCCGTTTCTTCGTTCAAGGCCGTTTCATCATACAACCCCAACCGCGATTTAATCTTGTGCAAATTGTAAAACAACCGCTTTTGCGTCGCCACCGTTCCGATTTTGACCAACGACCACGATTTTAAAATGAATTCGGATACAGATGCCTTAATCCACCAAATCGCATACGTCGCCAACCGAAATCCCTTGTCCGGATCAAACTTTTTAATCGCCTGCATTAACCCGATGTTTGCTTCCGAAATTAAATCCGCCAAAGCCAACCCGTAATGCCGGAAAGACAAAGCCACTTTTGCTGCCAATCGTAAATGAGAGGTCGTCAATTCATGCGCGGCCGCTAAATCCCCGGTTTCATGATACCGCTTAGCCAACATATACTCTTTGTCGGCATCCAACATCGGGAACCGGTTAATTTCCGCTAAATATAAAGAGAGGGAGTTTTGTGAGTATAATAAAGATAAAGCATTTGCCTGTGTCATTTTATATCCTTTCAAAAGCAATATAAGCGGGTTTTTTCTGCTCGAGACAAAAACCCATGACAATCCTTTCGGATTTATCATTTATACTGTATCAAAAAGGCGGGGCACTGTCAATATCCTTTATCAAAAAAACACCGGATGATACCGGTGTTTTTCATTTCAAACGTCATTTCAAACCGTTATTTGACCGGCGCCATCGTCATACTCATCTGACGACCGTCCAATTTAGGCGCATGCTCTACCTTTGCAATATCGGCCAAGTCGGCTTTAGCCCGTTCTAAAACAGCCGCCCCTAAATCCAAATACGACATTTCCCGTCCCCGGAAGCGCAGGTTGAACTTAACCTTGTCCCCGCCTTCCAAAAAGCGACGAGCCGCCCGCATTTTGACACCGTAATCATTATCACCGATATTGGGTGTTAATTTAATTTCTTTAATATCAACCACTTTTTGATTTTTTCGGGCTTCCGCTTTGCGCTTTTGCATCTCATACCGATACTTGCCCGCTTCCAAAATCTTACACACCGGAAATTCCCCTGGTGCAATCTCTACCAAATCAAGCCCTTGGTCGGCCGCTTTACGCAAAGCCTCCCGTGTTGAAATAATCCCAAAATTTTCTCCGGTCGCCAAAATTAAGCGAATCTGCGGATTGGTAATTTGCTCATTCATCCGGAAATCATTTTTCCCCGTTGACGAGCCTTGAATATTCGGTTTAATATGAACCTCCATTAAAAAAGTTGAACTGACGACGTTAATTTACACATTTTTTACAAGACAATCAAGCTTTTTTTTGCTATTCTGCTTTCATGAAAGCATTTTTAACCGTCCTTTTTTTCTTTTTAATCACCGCGCAACCGGCCGGTGCCATATCCCTCGCACAAATCGCCGATGATTTCAAAGCGACATTGACCGACACCGATGCCGGCGCTTCAACCGAACAAACATTCGGTTTCGGTCGCGTCCGCTTGCTGGCCTGCCCCGGCGGCCTGCGCGATACCCGAACCGTCGCCACGGGCCTCCTTTTTACCCTCACAAACGGCTGGACACTTCAACATCCCGTTATTCAAGCTTTCGCCGACACCGCACATGTTACGCGCCTGACACCCCTCCGCCACACCCCCGGCGAACCGTGGGGCAACAATTATCGTGACACTGCCTTTTTCCCGATTCTTTTTACCTTCCCGACACCCCCGACACACGACACGCCCCTCGCTGTCATCGCCACCGTCACGGCCTGTTCCCGAATCGGTGTCTGCCAAAAAGAAACCATTCTTCAAACATTGACTTTACCCGCCGTTCATAACCGCCCAACCCCTTGGTGCGGCTTTATCCAAAATGCGTTAAGCACATCGGCCGTTCCCGCAGATACTCAAAACGTCATCGGGCAAGCCGCCCGCCTGAACGACACACAATGGCAGGCTGTCATTTCTTTCCCCGATACCGTCCGGTCCATCCACGCCCAAACCATGGACGGAACTCCGGAATCGGCTGCCACCGTCACCGGTCGTGAAGCCCGTCTGACGTTTCCTGTCTCGGATTTACCCGTCACCCCCGGCGATACCATTCCTCTCTACTTGAAAACACCTGACCTCTTTTACCAAATTAACCTGCCCGTCACGGATCAACCGCTCCCCCGACCGACCAAGCCTTTCCCTTGGTTTACAGCACTCTTTGGCGGATTATGCCTGTTTTTGTTCAGCCCGCTTTGGCCCGTCTGGCTGACCAATATCGGTCGAACAACCGCCACCGTCCGACAAAACATATCTGCTTCTATCCGCCACCTGACACCTTGGGTTCTGATAGCGGCCGCCGCCACCACGTCCGGTACCATGCAAATCTTCTGCGCTCTACCCGGTGCGAATATCGCTATCTTGCTGCTTCTGGCTTTCTTTCTATTCCGACCGCGACCGTCAATCTTCATCACGGCCGCCGGCCTGTTGATTCTGCCGAAACCCTTTTGGCAAGGGGCTGCCGATTATACGCATCCAACCGTTCTCTTGATTTGGTTCTTCTGGTTATGCGGTGCCATGTTACCCTTCTGGTTGAAAAGCCGTGCCTCACATAAAGCACTGTCTCGGTTTCATGCCATGACAACCGCGACACCAACGACATACGCCATCTTATTACGCGTACCGTATATCGCATTAACCCTTTGGCTGATTACCACCCTTCTCCTCGGAACGATTAATAAACCGACGCTTTTTTCAACCGACACACCCGTCACACACCCCACATTGGTCACCATCACCCAATCCCATTGCTGGTCCTGCGCTTGGGATCAGGCTGTCACCCTGAACACACCAACCGCCCAACGCCTGCTGAAACAACATAACATCCAAATAGCAACAGCCGACATTAACTCATCTGCCGCCCAAACATTAACACACGATTTACCTGCGGGAACCGCCCCCGCTTATGTCCTGCTACTCCCCGACGGCCGACGCTTCATCTGGCCGCAAAGCCTGACCCTCCGTCGCCTGCAACGCTTTCTTGACAGCTCTTTTACACCATAAATTTGAAAAATGCGTTCCGGCGATAATCCCATTGACGATTTTATGCACCGCCAAAATTTCCGTCTCTGTACTTATCTCGCATCGCAACAGCCAACGCATCCGCCCGCTCATTTTCGGGATGCCCGGCATGCCCTTTAACCCAAATCCAACTCACCTCATGCCGCGCCAATAAATCCGACATCTCCTGCCATAAATCCACATTTAACACCGGCTTTTTATCCGCCCGCCGCCACCCCCTGGCCTGCCATCCGTTTAGCCACTTCGTCACACCCTCAACAACATACTTGCTGTCCGTGCAAATTCGAACGGCACACGCTTCCTTTAATTGCCGAAGCCCCATAATGACCGCCGTCATTTCCATTCGGTTGTTCGTTGTTTCCGCCGCACCGCCCGACAACTCTTTTTCCTGCCCGCGATACCGTAAAATACACCCCCATCCGCCGGCACCCGGATTCCCCGAACACGCACCGTCCGTAAACATCTCAACTTGTTTCATCAATACGCTCTCTTCGTATGATAACCATACTAAACTTCCAATATTCTCAATGAAAAAGGGCGGCTGGAAAACCGCCCCGTTTTTATACTTCGCTCAGTTTTTTATCTAACAATTGATTGGCTAAAGCCGGATTGACTTTACCTTGACTCGCCTTCATAATCTGCCCGACGAACCACCCTTTCAACTTGTCTTTACCGGCCTTAATCTCGGCCACCTTGTCCATATTCGCCGCTAAAATATCGGCAATCAAAGCTTCAATCGCCCCCGTATCCGATACCTGCTTCAACCCCTTTTCTTCCACGATAACGGCCGGAGCTTTTCCCGTTTCCGCCATAATTTCGAATACTTCCTTGGCAATCTTGCCCGATATTGTTCCATCGGCAATTAACCCGACCAAAGCCCCTAAATCAATCGCCCGGATCGGACTTTCGGCAATTGTCTTGGCCGATTTGTTCAAATAGGCAAACAAATCCCCCATGACCCAGTTTGCCACTTTTTTCGCATCCTGCCCCTGAATCGCTGTTTCAAAGTAAGTCGCTGTTTCCACATCTGCCGTTAAAATAGACGCATCATACGGCGTTAAGCCCAACTCCTCCACATACCGTTTTTTCTTGGCTTCCGGCAATTCCGGTAAATTCCGACGAATGTTTTCAATGTATTCGTCCGTTAAGATGACCGGCAACAAATCCGGATCCGGGAAATACCGATAGTCATTGGCATTTTCTTTGGATCGCATCGGCCGCGTTTCTAAATTAACCGAATCGAATAACCGTGTTTCCTGCCGACATTCTCCGCCGTTTTCATAAATGTCAATCTGCCGTTGCGCTTCAATCTCAATCGCCTGCATCACGAACCGAACCGAGTTCACATTCTTAACCTCTGCCCGCGGCCGTAAAGCCGTCTCGCCGACTTTGCGCACCGATACGTTGACATCACACCGCATCGATCCTTCATCCATATTCCCGTCACAAGTCCCGAGCGCCCGAACAATCGCCCGTAATTGCCGCAGGTATTCCCCCGCTTCCGCCGGCGAATGCATATCCGGCTTGGATACGATTTCCATTAACCCGACCCCGCACCGGTTTAAGTCAATTAAGCTTTTCCCCGGCACCATGTCATGAATGGATTTCCCCGCATCCTGCTCCAAATGTAGTCGTTCAACCCCAATCCGACGCGTTCCTTCTTCCGTCGTCACTTCAATGTAGCCTTCTCCGACAATCGGATAATATAACTGGGAAATTTGATACCCTTGCGGCAAATCGGCATAAAAGTAATTTTTGCGATCAAAGCGTGAAAAAGTATTAATCTTGGCATTCAATCCGAATCCCGTCTTGACACATTGTTCAATACACTTTTCATTGACCTTCGGCAACATACCCGGAAACCCTGCGTCAATAAAAGAAACATGCGTGTTCTGTTCCGCACCGAATTCCGCCGAAGCTCCTGAAAACACTTTTGCTTTCGATAAAATCTGACAATGAACCTCTAATCCGATGACTAACTCCCAATCACCTGTTTTTCCTTGAATCGTATACATGACACTCTATCCTTTCACCCGCCGCGGCGTTAAATCAAATCCCGCTGCTTTTTCCAATACATCACCAATCTGCAATACCGTGCTTTCATCAAAATGCTTGCCGATAATCTGTAAGCCGATCGGCAATCCCGTATCGGATAACCCGACCGGTAAAGACAAAGCCGGCGCCCCCGCCAACGAACTCGGTGTCGTGAAAACGTCGCCTAAATACGTGTCCACCGGACTCATGCGCTTCATCGCTTCATACGACAAAGCCGGTGTCGGCGCGGCCGGAGCCAAAATGGCATCTACCGTTTCAAAAGCCTTTTGGAAATCATCGTAAATTAACCGCCGTACCCGCTGCGCCCGAATATAGTACGCATCATAAAATCCGGCCGACAACACAAACGTTCCCAATAAAATCCGGCGAATGACTTCCGAACCGAATCCGTCCGTCCGTGTATTTTCATACATCTCATCCAACGTCGCCCCCGGCACACGCTCCGTGTACCGAACCCCGTCATACCGGGATAAATTCGACGACGCTTCGGCACAAGCGATAATGTAATAAACAGGCAACGCATACTTCGTGTGTGGCAAAGAAATATCCACAATCTCTGCCCCGGCATCCCGCAACAACTGAATCCCTTTGTCCCAAACTTTGGCAACCTGCTCGTTCAATCCTGCCGGCCGATATTCTTTCGGAATACCAATCTTCTTCCCGCGAATATCCCCCGTCAAAGCCGCCGCAAAATCCGGTACAGGCAACTCCGCCACCGTCGAATCCCACTTGTCCGCACCGGCCATAGCCCCTAATAACAAAGCGCAATCTTTGACCGACCGCGCCATCGGCCCCGCCTGATCCAAAGAGGAAGCAAAAGCCACAATCCCATACCGCGAACACCGCCCGTACGTCGGCTTAATCCCCGTAACACCACAAAAAGAAGCCGGCTGCCGAATAGATCCGCCGGTATCCGATCCCGTCGCACCCATACATAACCCGGCCGCAACCGCCGCCGCCGATCCGCCGGAAGACCCCCCCGGCACCAAAGAATAAGCCCCCTGCTCATCCGTCCACGGGTTTTTCGTCACCCCGAAATAGCTGGTCATCGTCGATCCGCCCATCGCGAACTGATCCGTGTTGACTTTTCCCAACATGACCGTCCCCGCGTCTTTTAACTTTTGCGTCACGGTCGATTCATACGGCGGAACAAAATTCGCTAACATCTTGGAAGCCGCCGTCGTCCGAACACCGGCCGTGCAATATAAATCCTTGTTCGCAATCGGAATCCCATCCAATACACCCAAAGCCGACCCGGCCGCCCGACGCTTGTCCGACGCTTCGGCATCCGCCAAAGCCCGTTCCGGCGTTTCGGTAATGTAGGCATTTAAGATTCGCCCTTTTTCCATCTCGGCCAAATGCGCATTGGTTAATTCCACCGCCGAAATTTCTTTTTTGTTTAATAAGTCCGCCGCTTCGGCGATATGTAATGTCACTAAATCCGTCATATTTTTACTCCACCATCCGCGGGACAACATAAAATCCCTGTACCGATTCCGGCGCATTCGCCATCAATTCCGCTTGAATATTGCCGTCACGCACTTCATCGGCCCGTATAGCCGTTTCCCGAGGTGACACCGATACCAAAGGTTCAACCCCTGTCACATCCACTTCTTTTAATTGTTCAACCCAATCCAAAATACTGTCAATATCCGCCATAAACTTGGCTTCATCTTCTTTCGGAAACCGTAACCGCGCTAAATTGGCCACCGTTTTAATCGTTTGCTCGTTAAAACTCATACCTGACTCCTTTGATTAATATGCCCGACAGAATGCCTCTTTTTTTGCCAAAAGTCAAGTAAAAACACGCCCCTGTCCCACACACCCGCTTTTAAGCTCCAACGGACAAACGATAAAATTTCTTGACAAAAAGTCTTTTATTTCCTATACTGTTCTTTTATCGGACTAACAAAGGAACAAAAAAAATGCCACACAACGACCCGTTTGACTATCCCTCTTTATGGCGTGATATCATGCACACGTCAACGGAAAGTCGCCAACGGAAAGACCTGTGCGCCCTGTTAAATCAATCGCTGCCTCATGTTGAACAAACGGCGGCGAATGCCTTTTATCACTTTTTTATCGACGAACTGGCCCAACATCCGACAACCTTTTCCAAGGCTATGGATAAAGCCCAAAAAATCAATCAGGCTTTACGACAACTGTTTGCCCCCGATACACCTCTTTCATCCAAAACGGAAAAAACACTGCTGTCCTACCTGCCGGCCGTATCAAAAGAAACTTCCGAAAACCTGTTTGCTTTATTTCATCATACCTCCTTTCTGGATAAAATCATTGAAAAAAATAACTCTCGCTTAATCCGCTACGCCCTCGAACAATATCAGGCCAACCCCAAATACCTCGGCCCCTATTTGCTCAGCGACCGTTTCGGTCATACGGATAAAAACGAAGATGCTATGCGCTTTCGCTTTTTCTTCCTGTCCCCGGTTTTTAACGACATCGCCCTGCAACTCCTCCCTGCTTCCTTTTTTCTCGGGAACGGTATTCCCTTGGCCCTGTCCGTTAATGCCCAAATCCATAACCCCACTCGAACAGGCCTCCTGGCAAAACAAAAAGCGTACTTTGACCAATTATCTCCCGAAACAGAACGCTCGTTCTTCCGGTGCCTAAGCTTCAGCCTGCTGAACGATCCGATTCCACCCCATAAAATAATCGATATTCTGCCGCTTTTGGAACATGCCTACCACTCTCCCCATACCGCTTACCAAGCTCTGTTTGCGGATCTGTTGTTGCCGAACCGCTATACTCGCCTCAATGCGCAACACCAACCGATTCTGGATACCTTACTGGCATCCAAACTCACACCGGCTCAATCGGCTACTCTGCTTCATACCCTTTGTGCAACAAGTGACGGATACGATACCGCCCTCAAAGCCACTCTGACAACAAAAGAAACCCCCGACAAATCCCTGCTGTGGCATACGTTGGATGAAGGCACCCTCCCATATACGGATCAACATGCCCGTCAATTAACGGAACGTGCTCTAAACCAATCAAACGAAGATATTATCTTCGGGGCCAAGAAAAAACTGCCACCGGCCGATTCTCCGGTTTTTATCGCTTTCCGTGATTATTTTCAAGGCCGCCCCACACAAGCGCTGCGCTTTCTGGATACGTTCTCGGATGTACGCCAAAATCCGGCAGCCTACTGGAACGATATGAGCCAATTTGTTCAGGTACCGGCCGCCCGACTGAAATTGTTCTCCCATTATCACATCATGCACCACTGGGCCAAGCTGGGCGAATATACTAAGATTCAAAACTTTTTCTGCGAATATAACCTGCCTGCCAAAACACGGGAGTTTTTCTGGCGTCAAAAAGACAGCGCCGGCCGAACACCATGGCATGTTATTTGCGCCTGTCATCATAAAGAATTTTTTAAGAAGATGACCCCCTCCATGCGCCGCACATTCATTGAATTGCTGCATACACCGGACAATTCCGGTAAAACATTGATCGATTTGATTTACGCCAACACCAAAATAATGAAGCTGACTATTCAACTGATACCGGATTTGAAACAAGCTTTCATCGATGCCGGTTATCGCATCGATACGGTAAAATTAACCGAAAAGGTGGCACCGGTCACACTCGTGCCGGAACCGATACCGACACCGCCCGCAACACAAAAAACACCGTGGAACATAATATATATCGGTCATGATAACGAACGGAAAAACGCCGACTTTATCCGCTTGGTTGAAACGGAAATTGCCGATTTTCCGGAACCGTACAGTTCTGCTTTGCGTGAACGCCAAAACCGGGAAATGAAACCGCAAACCTATAACGTCGCGGCTTTTAAAATCACTTATTCCGGCAAAGCCTGGCGCGTCCCCTATATTACTAACGGAACCACATTCTATGTTTTCCCCAGCCGGGAACGGGACCACGCTTACGATGACACTCAGGCAGACTATATTAAAAAATTAGCCCAACAATTAAAACGCCAAACGACACAAGCCAAACGGGTGGCGCACCAAACAAAACCGACACCCACGCAACAGGTTATTTTTATCCGATAGATCAACTTATTGTGCCGCCATCAATTCATTGATAATCCGGATAGCCTGCGGCAATAAATCCGCCTGATTTTCGGTTCCGTCCGTATCCGACGCCAAACACGCGGTCACAACCGCTTTGGCCGTCGTCCGAACCGACGCGGCAAAAGCCGATCCGTTTTGAATCTGGGCAATAGCCTCCCGCCGCAAACATTGACTCATCGTCTCTTCGACCGTTGCCGTTGTTTCCGTTGTCGGTACCGATATCTTTCCCTGTTGGATCGCCGCACATCCGACCAACCCGACCATAGCCACAACCGCCAATCCGATTTTTCCATATATTGCCATTTTTTATCCTTTCCGTGTTCCGAACGGATATTGCCGCCGATATTCATACAACGTAATAGCCGCCGCATTTGATACATTTAAACTTTCAATAGCCGGACTCATCGGCAACTTCGTCACAAAATCACACGTTTCTGCCGTCAACCGCCGCATACCGTCCCCCTCGGATCCCATCACAAAAGCCGCCCGAGCCGGCAACTTTTGATCCCCGATTACACCCGTCGCATGCCCGTCCATACCGATACACCAAAATCCGGTCTCTTTTAACCGAGCCATCGCGCGCGCCAAATTAGCCACCCGAACCAACGGCACCACTTCCAAAGCCCCGCTGGCCGATTTAGCCAAAACGCCCGTTTCATCCGGAGCCCCCGCCTCCGGCACAATAACGGCCAACGCGCCGAAAGCCGCTGCCGACCGTAAAATAGCCCCGATATTGTGCGGATCCGTTACCTGATCCAACAACAACACAACACCGGCGGCTGTTTCTCCTAATTCTGTCAGGATATCATCCAATCGAACCCCCGCTGACGGCATACACCGTGCGACAAGCCCCTGATGAACCGCTTCCCGACCGACCAAAGCCTCTATCTGTTCCCGACCGACAATCCGAACCGGAATTTTCGGCGGCACCGATAGCCCGTCAACCGCCCCTTTCACGGCTAAAATCTCCCGAATCTGCCGCCGCGGATTCTGTAAAGCCATCGTCACCGGATGCCGACCATACAATAAAATCTCTTTATCACCCTTACTCTTTGCCATCCGTTCCTCCTATAAAACCCAATCTGCAACCGTCAACGGCTGTTGTAATTCAATATGCATGGCCAACGGCTCCGACCGCGCCACCGCCTCTGCCAAACCACCCGGTACACCATTGCCTGATGCCGTTAAATATCCCGCATAAGCCCGCAATAAATCCATATCATCAATCCGAACCGTCATGTCCGTCATCCATCCGCGCGTCCATCCCCATAAACGTCCCCGCTCAATCGCCGGAATATATACCGTCGCGTCCACCTGCGCCACAGGCTTCCGTCCCCGCTTCCAAATCACCGATACACGTGCGGCTTCCCCCTGCGGCCGAACCGTCAACTCCCAATCCCCCGTCAACCGATCTATCCCAAGCAACGCCGCCGTTTCAAAAGGCTTTGTCAAGATATCCGCCGGTGCCCGATACGCCCGAAACACCGCCACTAAATCATCCCCGTAACGATCGGCCAAAGCCTGCCCGACATCAACCTGTACATCGGTTGCCTTGATAACAATTTCATCCGATGTCACCCGCATTAAAACCCGTTCTGCCCGATGCGTTGCCGATATCCCCGGCCATTGAACACTATACAAAACAACCCCGTCCCCCGATAACGGATGAACAGCCGACACATACGTCATTTCCCGTGGCGAAAAAGCGGCTGTCTTTTGATATCGAACTAACGTTTCCTCCGCTCCCGATTGAATGTACCACACAACAATTAAGCCGACCAAAGCTACCGCGATTAACCCGTAAAATAAAATAAACCGCCGCATTAGGGAACCTCTCCTTTCACCGGATCCGCAAAACATCCATCGGCGGCGCAAGCCACCGCATCCGTCATGACTATCGTTCCCATCGGTGCCACAGCCCCCGGCTTCGTTCCCGTCGGACGCTCGGCCGAAAATAATCCGGATACCATATTCCATCCTGTCTGAACCAACCGACCGTTAGCCTTCATCGGCACCGGTAAATCAATCCACGCCTGCCCCGATAAATCTACCCGAAAGACATGAACCGCCGCCTGCCCCGATACCGGCTTGCCCAATAACCGACTCGCCGTCAATAAATGTGGCACGGCATCATAAACCACTTCCGGTACGGCAACATCCTCTGTCGCCACAGCCTGATTATTAACCACCTCACCGACCGTATCCGACGGCTCCGCACCCGACGCCGCTTCCTCTTTTGCGATTTCCGCCATTCTCTCCGTCTGACCGATAAAGCGCGATTCCGCCGCCAAAACCATACCGTCGGACGAGGCATGCACATCTGTTTCAACACCACCGGCCACCTCGGAATCAAACGGTGTATCAACTACCGGTGTCTCTGCCGTATCCGTCTCTTCCGACATGTGCGCCGCTTCAACAGACGTTGTATTCGGCCGAATCGGTGTTACCCGCATAATAGGTACCCCCGACGGTTCCGCCCGAACCCGCACCATTCGTGCTGCCTCGGCACGCCGTGCGGCAGAAGACGGCAGCCGCCGAACCTGAATCTGTCGCAATCCTAAATCAATTTCGGCAAAAAAGAAAACATCCGCATCCGTCGGCTGAACCACCGACGCTCCGTAAAAATGAATCACGTCCACGGCCGGACACATAACCTGAGCCTGATGTATCGCTTCGTTTAATAACACGGATTGAACCGTTTCATCCTCAAACACATCCGTTCGATCCGTTACCGCCAACACCCGCGCCGTCGGACATCCCGTAAAAGCCCCAAAAGACCCATCCGCCATCCGTTCTGCCCGTAATTGCCCGACGTAGCGAATTCCGTCAACTTCGCTCTCTCCCAACGCAACACTCAAAGCCCGCACCCCATCTGCCGGCGTTGATAAATCCATTACCGGAAAAGAAATCGGCTCCGATCCGACCCAAAATCCATTCCGAAAATATCCGAAAACTTGCTCAACCGGTTTTTGAAATGCATCCGAAATCGTGACCTCCGCATACCCGTCAATCCATCCGTCAAGACACACCCCCGTTTGCCCGTCGATACGCCACCCGACCGTGTTTTTCTCCGTTACATAATGCATCTGACATCCGTCTGCCGACCGTAAAACAACATCCCCCGCCGGCGCCGCAATTGCCGCCGATACGATACCCCCGATACACATCCCGATAACCGCTGCCACCCACATCATTTTCATGCCGGCACCACCTTTTTTCGAATGTATCGAGCCACCGCCTGCCCTAACCCGGCCGGATCATCAACCCATACCGCACCGGCCTTTTCTAAAACAGCCCGCTTTTCTGCCACAATCCCGGCCGGAGAAAATGCCGGTGTCCCGATTAAAGGCGTCCTCACCGTCCGCCGCATTGTTCCGCCCGGAATATAAACCACCAACGGCTTTTTCCGCCGCCGCATATGATAGGCCGCCGCCAAATCATTTTCCAACTGCCCCGATAACTGCCCGATAACCAAAATAACTTTGGTCGCCGGATCTACCGATAGCGCATCAAAAATAGGCTCAAAAGATGTTCCCACAATCGGCGCGGCACCCAAAGCCACACACGTCGATACACCCAATCCTTCTTCCGCCAATTGCTGTACGGCTTCATAAATCAACGAACTGGACCGCCCCATAATACCGACGCTACCCTTCGGAAATAAATGCGCCGGAATCGTTCCCGCAATGCACGCCCCTGCCCGCACAATTCCCGGTGACGACGGCCCGATCAATGTTACATGGTATTTTTCCGCCGCAGCCGCCATTTTTAAAGCATCATGCAAAGGCACTCGCTCCGTCGTACAAATAATCAAAGGAATCTTTGCCCGCGCCGCTTCCTCAACATCTCCCAAAGCCCGCGCCGGTGATGAAAAAATAACACTGACCAAAGGCTTTGTCTTCCGCACGGCTTCCTTAACCGTCCGAAACACGGGAATATTCTGAAACGAATCAACGTTTTTATCTCGACTCGTCCCCGCCACGATATGCGTCCCATAGGCTATTGCTAATTCTGTATGAACCGTCCCGAGCTCACTCGTAATACCCTGAATTAAAATAGGCGTTTTTTGATTCGGCAATACCAACATTACGACACCTCCCGAACCTGTTGAATAATCGTCCGAACCGCCTCGTCCATTTTTTGCACCACCGTAAAAGACAACCGCGACTCAAACAATAACCGCCGCCCGATATGCGCGTTCGTCCCATCCATCCGCACCACAACCGGCAACCCCGCCAAAATCTCTCCCGACGCCGCGATTAAGCCTTCCGCAATTTCATCACACCGCGTAATGCCGCCGAAAATATTCACTAAAACCCCGTCAATATCCGGATCCGATAAAGCCATCTTCAAAGCCCGCGCCACCGCATCCCGGGACGGTTCCGTCCCGATATCCAGTAAACAAGCCACCTGTCCCCCGTTCCGGTGAATGGAATCAATCGTCGCCTGCCCTAAACCGATACCGTTCACCAAACAGGCAATATTTCCCTCTAAATGAATGTAGCGAAATTGATGTTGCCGCGCGGCCGCTTCCCGCTCACGCCCCGCCTCAATTTCAATCATCCCCGCGACCTCCGGATACCGAAATAAAGAATCCGAATCAAACACAATCCGCCCGTCCAAAACGACGAAGCCTCCCGCCGTCTCAATAACCGGATCAAACTCAACCGCGATAGCCCCGTACGCCTCAAACAAAGCCACCTGCCGGCGTAGCAAATCCGCCATCTGATCGGCCTTTCCGTCCTTTAAGCGCAACTCACGCAAGACACGCCGCTCTGTTCGCACATCCAACCGATACCCCGGCAACTCATATCGGTGAAGCATATTCCCCGCCGATACAATCGTTAAAATAAGCTTTTGGGTCAAAAAGTCAATGCGCAAAGACATCTGATATTCACCCTGCCCCAGGCAAGCTTCTTCCACATACACTCGCTGTACTTCATGATAAATACCGCCCGTCTCCGGCGTTTGTAAATACCGCCCCAACATCTGTTCTGCCAAAGCCGCCGCCATCATCGGGGCGTTTGCCCAAGCAATCCCGCTCAACTCCTCTTCCGCGCCGTCCAAAAATCGACCGGCCGATCGACTGCCCGCCAATATCTGAGCCTTCACCACCCACGCTTTTCCGCCGATTTCTTCGGCCACCCGACGCGCTTCTTCGGGGGTATAGGCCACCCCGCCCCGCAATAAGGGAACACCATGCTTTTTAAAAATCTTCTTAACCTGATATTCTTTAATCAGCATTGCGCCCGCTCCGGCTCCTTTATTTTGGCAAGTTATCCGCTACGGTCTGAAAAAATAACGGAACGGAAATCGGCTTGGCGATATAGGCATCACACCCGGCCGCCAAAATCTTTTCCTCATCCCCCGGCATGGCAAAAGCCGATACCGCCACAATTTTAGTCGCGGCAATTTCGGGCGTTTCTCGGATAAGCTTCGTCACCGCCAAACCGGATATTTCCGGCATTTGAATATCCATTAAAACCAAATCCGGCCGTTTCTTCTGAACCAAAGCCAAAGCTTCCGTTCCCTCCGGACATTCAATCACCTGATGCCCCTGCGATTGCAACAGGTCGGAAAAAAGCCGCATATTGAATTCATTGTCTTCTACGATTAAAATTTTAGCCATGCCACCTCACTTTTTTGTTTATTGTAGCCCGAACAGATTTCAAAATGCAAGCAAAATTCTCTTTTTTTGTAAAAAAGAAACACCCGATTTCCGGACTTATACCCTCTCCGCACGACCGAATGATTCGATTACCGCATCGAACAAAAGAAATTTCTTGATTTTTGTTTAAAAGTGGTGTATAAGGTTTCTTATTCCGAAGGATGGGTGGCCGAGTGGTTGAAGGCGCACGCCTGGAAAGTGTGTTTAGGTCTAAAGCCTAACGCGAGTTCGAATCTCGCCCCATCCGCCATACTGAACGCCTTTTGGCGTTTTTTTATACCCCAATTTCCCGTCACCCCCTATAATTCTACGTCATCCTTGCGCAAGCGAGGATCTTTTGACGATTCGACTCCTTTAAAAAGATTCCCGCCTACGCGGGAATGACGGGAAAAACAAAACGCACGGCCACCCCCGCGGGGAAAGCGAGGGCGGCCAAGCGGACCTCTTTGCCCGTGTCGGGGCTCTTAAATGCCCCAACACAAATAATTAAATGGGTAAAGGAGATATTAAAAAAGCGGGAACCTTAGCGACACAGGGCGGGGTTGTAGTACATGCTCCAATTGCAAGCCCCGACCGCGCCTGAACGGCTACTCTCTACATAATACGAAGTACACCCATTTATCTTTGTTGCTGTCCAATATTCATGCCCCGTCGTCTGCGCCCACCCCGTGCAACTACCATAATAATTGCCATAATAATCGTTTGCCTTAACCGCAGCTAATTCTTCCGCCGTACACCCGTCTGTCACCGGTGCTAATTTTTTCCCAAGCGCATCACAGAAGTTCTCTGCCGCATGATACGACATATGATCTGTCGATGCCGTGTATGTTTTCTCGTTAATCGTCACCGTCGTGCTGCTAATTGTTTTACATGTCCCGTTCATTGCCTGACAACCATAGGCCGATTTACAATATTGATTATCCCCACAATCGTCATTCGTCATACATTCTCCTTCCCCTAATGTGGATACACAGGTATATGTATACGGATAAGAACCACTACGTTGACACATTTGTCCTTCACCACAACATTGATCGCCACATACAACACCCGTTGGACAATAGACGCAGTAGTGTTCAAGATCGCCTCCACTGGATTGTGCTCCTGAACACTTTTCACATGTATCCTCTATATATGATGAATTATTTTCAACTGCATTTCCCTCTGTCGGACAGGCTGTACAAGAATACGTATATCCATTATAAAACTCCCCATCCGCGCACTCCGTATGCGGGTCTGTAATGCATTCCCCTGTTGACAATCGATATTCGCCCTCTCCGCACGGTTCAAGTTCGGGTTCGTTATCATCTCCGTTCTCTTCTCCATTCCCTTCCCCCGGGACCAACGAATTATCCAATGTATTCGCAAACGCAAACAACATTTCATTATCCCCGGCGGCGCAGGCGGTATCATCATCGACCACAACACCACCGACGGCGGTTTCCACCGGCATATTCCAATCCTGTTTCAGGATTTCATCACACACCCGTTGCGGGACTGCCGATACCGTTAACGCAAAGAACCCTTTATCCC
>CALXZG010000002.1 GCA_944393195.1 uncultured Alphaproteobacteria bacterium | reverse complement strand
TAATATAAATATTTTCTTCTTGCTTTGTTTTCACTTTTGTGATACACAACATCTATAACATTTTAATGAACATTAAATTGTTACACTCGTAAAATAACCAATTGAAAAATAATCACTTCCCAAAACGACTGTTACATTTTAATATGTAACACATATATATGTTTTACACCCCAAAGTACCAAACTTTTCGTGAATAGGGTAAATAAAAAACCGCGGACAACAGCCGCGGCACAAAAAAACATCTGTTATTTATAAATATCGCGCCAGATAATCCCGAATATCCGCCACTTCCTGTACAAAAGCTTCCGTCACTTCGGGTGTCGGCACCGGAATCACATCCACTACCTGATCCGGATCTTCTTTCAAACGCTTTTGCACACCTTTAATCGTGTAACCTTCACGATATAAGTCATTTTTAATCCGCTCCAATAAAGCAATATCATCGGCGCTGTAATACCGCCGCCCCATCCGCTTTAAGGGCTTCACTTGCCGAAATTGCGTCTCCCAAAAACGAAGAACGGAGGCCGGCAACTCTAACTGAGCCGCCACCTCCGCAATCGTCCGGTAAGCACCGTCGGCTTTTGTCATTTTCTAATCCGCCAACAACGCTTTTTTCAACGTATTCGAAGCCTTAAAAGACAACACCCGACGCGGCGCAATCACATGCTTGTCGCCCGTTTTCGGATTGCGACCCATACGCTGTGTTTTTTGATGCGGTATGAAAGAAGCAAATTTAGAAATTTTAATTTCTTCACCGTCAGCCAAAGCCCCGATCATATTTTGTAAAATCTGATCAATCAATTTAAAAGAATCCGCATGGGAAAATCCCAGTTCGCGATACAAAGCGTCCGCAATATCGGCGCGCGTGATTGTTTTTGTCATGGTCTTTTATCCTTTTTTGTTAATGATGTTCCTAAAATGGCACACTTTTTTAAAATGTGCAAGCTTTATTTTTGCTTAAAATCGAATTAACGCTCCGGCCCACGTAAAACCGCCGCCCATCGATTCCAACAATAATAAATGACCCCGCCGAATCCGACCGCTCGACACCCCTTCCCACAAAGCAAGCGGTATCGATGCCGCCGACGTATTTCCTTGCTTGGGTAATGTCAAAATAACCCGATCCGCCTCAAAAGCCAGTTTTTTGGCCGTTCCGTCAATAATCCGAACATTGGCCTGATGCGGCACCAAAAAATCAATTTCCGAAGCCGTCACATCCGCCGCTTGCATGACCTCAGCCGCAATCGCCGCCAAATTCGTCACCGCATGACGGAAAACTTCTCTCCCTTCCATCGTAATCGTCCCGGCGCGCTGATTTTTTGAAACACCGCCGGTAGCCCCCAATAATTGCCGGTACCGTCCGTCCGAACGCAAAGCAACCTGTAACACGCCCGTATCCGCCTTTGTCCCGACACCCTCCCGAGCCTCCAACACAACCGCACCGGCGCCGTCACCAAATAACACACAGGTATTTCGATCCGTCCAATCGACGATTCGCGACAACGTCTCCGCTCCAATGACCAAAGCCCGCCGTACAGCCCCTGTCCGAATAAAATTATCCGCCGTCGCCAAAGCATACATAAAACCGGAACACACCGCTTGCACATCAAAAGCAAAGCCGCCCGTCATCCCGATAGCTTCCTGCACTTTGACAGCCGTTGCCGGCAACGTATCATCCGGTGTTGTCGTTGCCACAACAATCATGTCAATTTCTTGCCCCGATATGCCCGCATCGGTCAAAGCAACCTGCGCAGCCCGAATCGCCAAATCGGATGTCAACTCTCCGTCCGCCGCGATTCGCCGTTCTTCAATACCCGTCCGTTCCCGTATCCAGGCATCGGACGTATCTACCATTTTTTCCAAATCGGCATTCGTCAGTTTTTTTTCAGGAAGATACCCGCCCACCCCTATAATTGCAGACCGTTTCATATACTCCTCACTTTTTTATATACTTAATCAGACGACAACAAACTATCACTGTCCGGCGTATCCATCATATGCGACAACTCTTCTTTAATCTTGTCACACAACTCATTACGCGCCATTCGAACAGCGGCCTCAATCGCACACGCAAACGAAAAAGCATCCGCACCGCCGTGACTTTTAACGGAAATACCGTTTAAGCCGACAAACATCGCACCGTTATACCGCCGCGGATCCATCGCCTTCTTTAACTTAATAAATCCCGGTGCCGCAATTAAAAATCCGATTTTGGCCAACAAAGACGTTTTCACCATCTTTTTCAAACTGCCGGCAATAAACTTGGCCGTTCCTTCCAACGTTTTTAAAGCCACGTTTCCCGAAAAACCGTCGGCCACAACGACATGACTGGCCCCCATCGGTAAATCGTTTCCCTCCACGAATCCGATGAAATTAATTTTATCGCCAAAGCTTTTTAAAACACCGGCGGCTTCGCGAATTTCTTCACGACCTTTGGTTTCTTCCGACCCGATGTTTAATAACCCGACCGTCGGCCGCTTTTCGCCGAACAAAACATGATAAAGCACATGCCCCATAATTGCAAATTCAACCAAATTTTGCGAATTGCATTCGGCATTTGCCCCCAAATCCAAAGCCACAACCGGATCTTTTGCCGTCGGCATAATAGCCGCAATTGCCGGACGATCAATCCCCGGCAACGTCCCCAGACAGATTTTGCTCATAGCCATTAATGCCCCGGTATTACCGGCCGACACCACCGCCTTGGCATATCCGTTGCGGACCGACATAATGGCCTGCCACATACTGCTTTCCCGTCCGTTACGAATAGCCGCCGACGGTTTGTCATCAGCTTTCACAACAGATGTCGTATGATGAATTTTAAACCGCTCCGGCTTTAATCCGAATTGCTCGGTTAAAGGCAACAAACGCGCCTCATCCCCATACAGAAAAAAGAAAACGGAAGGGTCTTCCCGAGCGACGCGTGCTACACCCTCAATAATAGCGGCCGGAGCATGATCCCCGCCCATTGCGTCCACGGATATGATCAACGTATCGCCCAAAGGTACCCCTTTCGCTTATTTTTCGTCTTTTGCTTTGACTAAAACTTCTTTTTTGTTGTATTGGCCGCAAGCTTCACACACATGGTGCGGACGAACCAATTCACCGCAGTTCGGACATTCGATGCACGTATTGGCACCCAAAGCCAAATGAGAACGGCGCATGTTCTTTTTTGATTTAGATGTTTTTTTCTTAGGTACTGCCATTTTAAACTCTCTTTAAACAAATTAAACCACGTCGACTTCGCTTTTATCCTGTTCCGCCGACATATAAACAGGATGTCATCATACACGCTTTTTATTTATTTTGCAAGTCTTTTTTTGCATATTCGCCTTCTGCTATTGTTTCATCGCCGATTCGCTTTGCCGGAATACCGCCTGAATAGCCGACGAAATCTCGGACGGTACGGTTATCACCGCATCCGGTTCCGTAAATAAAGACAGAATGTTCCGCTTTTCGGATACCCGAATCGGCCAATGCTGCCCGCCCGGCTGAACCGCCGTTTCCAAGCTGACCCCGAACGAAACAATATCCTTGTCATCAAACGCCTGATCAACACTCACATTGCCGGATTGAATATGCGCGGCCGTCGCCGTTCCCAATTCATGCGGTTTAGCTTTGGCCTCTCCCGTGTATACGATATTCCCATCATCAACCTGAATATTCGCCCGATTAACCGTTAAAACATGATTCCGGAAAGCCAACGGCAATAACACCCGCCCTTTAAAAGGAGGCTTTAACTGCCAATCGGGAATATCCAACGCCGTCACGATATTTGACAAATCATTTTCCTGACTCCGTAAATACAACAATGTATTCACATCCTGATACGGAATGATCGTCGGATTTGCCCGCAACGGGATACCGGCAACATCAACCGATAAATCATCGACTCGCAGGAATTGATTATCAATCTTAAACGTCGCCATAATCCGATCAAAAGGAAGGGCCGTCACCACACGCCGAATAAAAACAGGTTGTTTTTGAGCCGTCACAAAAGGTTGCAATGTCTGTATCTGTAAGACTGTACTCATCCCATCCACGACAAGCCGCTCCGTCTTTAACGACACCCCATCCAAAGCCAAAGATAACGGTCCCGCCACACCGTTTTTAATCGTTCCGAATAATCGTCCGGTCATGGCAATTCGTCCCGATGCCGTCTGAATATCCGCCGGGAATACGGCCGAAAAGTCAGACAACGGAGAACCGAAATTAGCCAACTCTACCGGCGGCATAGCCACCTGAGCATCCACATACCCCGTTGCCGGATTAAAAATACCGTTGACCAAAATCCGAACCCGTTCTTCCGGGAAGTTAATCGCTATCCGATCCAACCCTTTTTGCGTTTCATAATCCAAGGCAAACGGCTTTTTAAACCACTGACTTTTTTTAAAGGAAACCTTGGGACTGTTGATTTTAATCCGCGTATCGGAATTAAAAACATTATCCGCTTCCAATCGGGTATCCGTAAACTCATAATCCGGCGTTTGATAATGAACACGTTCCATATTTAACGCTGCCGACACCAAATCGGTCATGACATTCCATTCACCCCGAATACCGCCTTGCCCGGCACGGAATGAAACAGATCCGTTGTCCGATCCGCGACGACCGGTAAAGGAAACCGCCCCAAGCCCCGCTTCAAAAGAAATTCGTCCTTCCCGGAAAGGAAACGACAACAATTGATCCGACGGCCGGACGGAAATACTGCTTTCCCGAGAACTCTGTATCTGTTCGGATTGGAACGGAAATTTTAACTGACTAATGGAAACACGCGCATTTTCTTCTAACCGATACGAACAATGATCCAACATTAAGCATTCCAATTTGCCTTTTAACTGTGTGTTCAACCGGCCGATTTGAAAACGACCGTCTTTCGTCCGGAAAGAAACCGCAATCGGCCGATCCGTCGTAATCAATCCCTGTTTGTTAAATTGCAATCCCATCAGGTTGAAAACCACATTCGTTCGCTCTTCCCGTTTTTCCTGATCCGTCACATTCAACCAAGATAAATCCAAAGACCCCCGGAACGTATTATCACCGTCACGCGTCAAATCTAATTTTGCCACCTTTTCTTGGCTGTTCTGTACCAAATTGATTTTCCCCTGAAACGACTGAACCTGCTCTTTTTGAGTCGATAACGATATTTGTCCCGTCATATCTTCAGGCGGCCGCCCCGGTATAGCAACATGCCCCGTATGAACATCCAACGAAAACGTTGTCCCGTTTTTATCCCCCCGAATCAACAACGGTCCCTGTAAAGCCAAAGCCGGTTTATTGACCGTCAAATAAGCGCTCATATTCGTTTCATGACCGTAAATACCGGTTAAGGTAAACTGAATAGGCAATTCAAAATCCATTCCCTTAATTGTCAAAACGGCATTTTGAATTTCCAAAGAATCCACACGAACACTTAAATTGGTTTTACGCGTATCATTTAAATGCATCAATAACGGAATTAAGACATTCGGTTTTGATGTCTGACTGACCTTTTCCAAACTGAGCCGAACACCGTTCAACACCACCGATTTCACACGTCCCTGCAAAAAATCACCGAAATTGGAATTAACCGTCAAACTGTCTATCCGATATGAATTATCTTTATCATGCAATCCCTTTAATTTAACGGTCGATACGACATATCCCGGTATTTCCATTTTTTCAAACAAAATACCGTTTCGGGCAAAATAATTTTGAACCAAATTCGGAAATTGAATGTAGCTGTACACCAAAATACCGACCATGACCAATCCCGATGTATACAACAACGCCATAAATGCCGCCCATACACCACCCATGAAACGGAATAACTTTTGATGTGCCCGCCGTTTTTCATCCAATAATAACGTTAAGCGCATCACGTCGATCATAAACGACATGACAAAAGATTGCCGTGGTTTTTTAACGACCGGCTCAATATCGCTCGCCGCAATCTGACTGTATAAATCCTGATTCATCGGATTAGACGGAAATTCCTGTTGTTCTGGCGCCATGTTTCTCTACTCCCCTGTTACGGTTTTAGCATAATCCGTTTTTTCTCCGGCGTCAAGCATTTGCCGAAACAGATCTTCATCAATAATACGTACTCCCAACGTCTCTGCTTTATTCAATTTACTCCCCGCTTCGGCACCGGCTACCACATAATCCGTTTTGGCCGATACGCTGCCGGCCACTTTTGCCCCGACCCGTAAAGCCCTGTCTTTGGCTTCCGGGCGCGTCATTGTTACCAAAGTCCCTGTAAAAACAACGGTCTTTCCGGTCAACGGTGTAATTACGCCCGCCGGTCGTTCATACGGCTGTATCACAACCAACCGAACCAAATCAGCCAACAAATCACGATTATGCGGCTCGGCAAAAAAATTAACGATGTGATCCGCCATAACGGGACCAACCCCCTCAATTTGCACCAACGTATTCCGCGCCTCGTCCGTCATCATCGCCGCCGATAACTGATCCCACGTCCCGAAATGTGCCGCCATTAAACGAGCCGTCGCCACCCCGACTTCCCGAATTCCCAATGCATTGATAAACCGCGGCAAAGAAACACCGGCCGCCACCCGCCGAATCGCATCGAACAATTTGACTGCTGACTTTTGCCCCCATCCGTCAAGCCCGATTACATCCAACATATGCCGTTCTTCCAACCGGAAAATATCGGCCGGCTGCCGCAACCATCCCAACTCATAGAACAAATCAATGTTTTTATCCCCAAGCCCGTCAATGTCCAAACTTTCTTTCGCCACAAAATGCTTTAACCGCTCTTTATTCTGTGCCGGACAAATCAATCCGCCCGTACAATAAAAAACAGCATCATCATCTTCCCGAACCGCATGCGATCCGCAAACCGGACAAACAACCGGAAACACGAAAGGCTTACTATCGACCGACCGTTTATCCGATACAACCTGCACCACCTGCGGAATTACGTCCCCTGCCCGCTGAATCACAACGGTATCCCCTTCTCGAATATCTTTCCGCTCAATTTCATCGGCATTATGTAACGTCGCATGACGCACCACAACCCCGCCCACATTCACCGGCGTTAAATCGGCAACAGGTGTTAAAGCCCCCGTCCGCCCGACCTGAACCCGAATACGCTCCAACTTTGTCATCGCCTGTTCGGCCGGAAACTTGTGCGCAATAGCCCACCGCGGTGATCGGGCAATAAACCCGAGCCGCGCCTGTAAATCCAACCGATTAACCTTATACACAACACCGTCAATATCATACGGTAAATCTGCCCGCCGCGCATTCAAATCCTGAAAGAAAGCCACCATCTCCGCCGGTGTCCGACACAACCGAATCTCGGGATTAACCGGAAATCCCCAAGCGCGCAACTGTTCCAAAAAGCCATAGTGCGTCGTCCACGTCGCATCGGAAACTTCTCCGACCGCATACGCAAACAGGCTGAGTTTTCGACTTGCCGTCATCGTCGCATCCAATTGGCGCAAAGATCCCGCTGCCGCATTCCGCGGATTTGCAAACGTCTTTTTTCCCACCGCCGCTTGCGCCTGATTCAACGCAAAAAAATCGGCCTTTGACATATATACCTCGCCCCGCACGTCAATCCGTGCCGGTATATGCCGCTGAAATAAATCTCCGCCCGTTTCCGATAATACCCGGGGCAACGCACCGATCGTCTTCAAATTCGCCGTAATATCCTCACCGACGGCACCATCCCCGCGGGTCGCCCCCTGTACAAATACACCGTCCTGATATACCGCCGAAAAAGAAAGCCCGTCAATCTTCGGCTCTGCCACCATTTCAATCGGCGTGTCGACCGGTATACCCAAAAAACGGTGAATCCGATCCATAAAATCATACACATCTTCTTCGGTAAAAATATTTCCCAAAGACAACATCGGCACCGCATGCCGTACCTTGGCAAATCCCTCGGCCACGGCCGCCCCCACCCGCCGCGACGGTGAATTCGCCTGTATCAAAGCCGGAAAAGCCGCTTCCAAAGCCTCATTCCGCCGTTTCAACGCGTCATATTCGGCATCGGAAACAAGCGGTGCATCCTGTTGATGATAGGCAATATCCAAAGCCGCCAACCGATCGGCCAACGCCCGCATTTCCACCAAAGCCTGTTCAGGCGTTAATTGCCGGATATCCGTGAACATGTATCCAATAACTCCTGCGCCATCGTTCGCGCTGTTTGTGTCATCTTTTCTCCCGACAACATCCGCGCCAATTCATCCAACCGTTCTCCAAACGTTAACGCTTCAACCCGCGTCACAACGCCTTTGGTTGCATTCTCATCCTTTCGCACCGTATAATGCGCCTGTCCGAAAGCCGCCACCTGCGGCGAATGCGTGACCACCAAAACCTGACACATATCCGCTAACCGCCGTAATCGATCCCCGACAGCCGCTGCCGTCGCCCCGCCGACACCGCTGTCCACTTCATCGAAAACAAGCGTTCCCGTCTGATCCGATTTGGCCAAATTCGCTTTTAAAGCCAACATAAAGCGCGCCAATTCACCGCCCGAAGCTACCTTATGAATCGGTGCCGGCGGAATTCCCGCATTGGTCGACACCAAAAAAGCCGCCCGATTCATCCCGCTTTCATTCCAATCGTCTTCCGCCAAATCTGTCAATTCGGTCTGAAAAACAGCTTTTCCCAACTTTAAAGCCGGCAACTCGGCTTTAACGGCCTGATCCAACTTAACGGCCGCAGCCCGGCGTTCCGCCGATAATTTTTGCGCACACGTAATGTAGTCCAACCGCGCACTCTCCTCTTCCTTGCGCAACGCCACAATCGCCTCTTCCCCCTGCTCAACACACGACAATCGCTTTTTAAAATCAACCAATACCCCCGGCAGCTCGGCAATCGTCACCTGATGACGCCGCGCCCGATCCCGCAAAGCAAATAACCGATCGTCAATTTGCGGTAACTCGGAAACATCACCCCACTTTTCCGTTTCACGTTCCAACGCACTCAATCCGTCCGCCAATAAATTTGCCGCCTGTCCCAATGTTTCCAAAACACCGTCCAAGGATCCGTCCGCCCATTGATTCGCCCGCTCCAATTGCGTCAAAGCTCGCCCGATTTGCCGATCCGCCCCTGTTGCCTCATCTCCCAAAATAGCATACGACGCATTTAAAGCCGCCATGATTTTTTCGCTGTTCATCAACATGGTTCGCCGCTGGACCAAGCGCTCTTCCTCATCCGCCTCCGGATGCAACTGTTCTAAATCCGCAATGGCCGAACGCAAATATTCCTCTTCCTGTTTAGCGCACATTAACATACGCTCCGCTTCATCCCGCTGCTTCTTCTTGTATTGCCAGTGATGAAAAGCCCGCCGACAAGCCGCCTGCGATTCAATCGATCCGCAATAGTTATCCAATGTTTCCAAATGCGTCGCCGGATTTAACAAACGGTGCGACGCAAACTGACCGTGAATTTCAACCAAAGAATCCCCAACCGCTTTCAAAAAAGCAACACTGACCGGCTGATCATTGATGAAAGCTTTACTGCGCCCGTCATTCGATACCACCCGCCGCAAAATGATACCACCGTCAAAATCAAACCCGTGCGCCGATAATAACACACCCGCCGGATGCGATAACCCAACGGAAAAAAACGCCGTCACGGCCGCCTCACGACACCCGTGTCGAACCAATCCGCTGTCGGCGCGCGCCCCCAAAGCCAGCGATAAAGAATCCAATAAAATCGATTTACCGGCACCCGTTTCCCCCGTAAAAACATTCAAACCGCCGGCCAATTCCAAATCCAACGTATCAATCAAAACAACATTGCGGATTGATAAACTATTCAGCATACCGTTACCCTTGCTTTACCTGTTCTTTTCGAAGAACCATTTTCCGCGCCCGCGCCGTCCATGCATCATCCGGCCAACGCTTCTCCAAAATTGTCACCATATCATGCGCAGCTTCATTCATCCCCAACAAAATATACCCGGCCGCCAACCGATAATAAGCTTCCGGCGCCTGATTCGTATCGGGATAATCCATCACAACCGTCCGGAACCGGTTAATCGCCGGAATAATATCCCCCTGCTTTAAATAATACCGCCCCACAACCATATTCTGCGCCGCCAAATGATTCAGGATAAATCCCTGCTTCGCCCGCGCATCAACCGCATATACCGAATTCGGATACCGCGCAACTAATTCATTAAAAGTCTGTTGCGCCTTTTCCGTCATTGATTGTTCCCGCGCCGCGTCGGAAATTTGTTCGTAATAACATAATCCCTTTAAATAGTAAGCATAGGGCGTATTGCGATTTCCGGGATGCAATTGAATAAACCGATCCAAAACCAAAATCGCATCTTCATATTCATTTCGCTGATAAAAAGCATACGCCGCCATAATCTGAGCCCGCTCCGACCAAATCGAATAAGGATGTTGTTTTTCCACTTCGTCAAAATATTCGGCCGACTTTTCATAATCTTTGGCTAAAAAAGCATCGTACCCTTTCCGATACAAAACTTCCGGCGACTGTTCCACAATTCCGTCCGTTTGCGAACAGGCCATAATTCCCAATAATCCCAAAATTCCCGTTAACCGTATGATTCGTTTCATAACACCCTCTTTTCTTTCGAAAGTATGATAGCAATAAAACCGCCCTTTGGCAACCCTAAACAGCATTTACCGCCATTTAATTTATTCTCCGCCGAATACAATACCGTTTTAACACCGGTCAAGTCATAAAAAAATCCGGAACCATTTCCGGATTTTTCGCACACTTTCCCGTTACATTCCTATTTGCCTGTCGCAATCTCGAATTTCGGCCGTATATCGCCGAACCTTGTGCCGTGCAACCAACACCCCGATACCGCTTACACCGACCAAGCAAAAAGAAGACAACCGCTCCGCTTCATCGATTCCTCTGATTCCGCCACTGATCATAGTCACCGCCGCCAAAGCCTGAACAAACCGCCAAATAAACCGACGCGACATACACTCCCGACGATATCGAATAATCTCCGCCTGTTGACAGGCAGACAAAACCGCTTTGTCCGCCTTTTCCCGTCCGATCTGTTGCTCTGACTGCGCCATCTGATGATGCACTCTCTATTCTTCCCGCTCACGACCAAGTAAATTATTTTGCGTCGTTAAATTCAGGTGATGCGATTTCACCGCTTTAACCGCTCGCCCTAATTCATCGTACTCACCAAAGAATAAAACGCGTTGCATCCGCCCGTGTTGCGTCTGATACGCATAAATACTCTTTAATTTTCCGTTCTGCCGATATATTTTTTCAAGGCAGTTCATCGCCTTTTCTTCGTTCTGCAAATCAACGGAAGCAAAGAACCGTTCAATTCGCTCACCCGTTTTACCGTCCCGTAATACCAACCGGCGGTATTGCTTTAAATCTGCCAAGAATATCTCGCGCCCGTTCGGATAACTTTCCCATACGATTTGCCCCCTGAAATTGTACTCCGTCACCACACGATCCGGTGTCACTTCATATACTTTACGCCATCCCCAACCATAAGCGGCCTTTGTCCCTGCTTTGGTCTCCCGAATACGCCGCCCCATGCTGTCAAAGGTTTTTACATATATTTTTTTCGTCATAATCCCGCGCGAGAAAGATTTTTCCACCCGCTCATTCGGAAAGAACGTCCGAACACGCAATAATTCAACCCGAGATGGCGAAGCCGTATCCACTTCTTTCAATAACTCTTCCCGACGTAACCCGAATTGATTATACATCCGCCGCCGGATAAAAACAGCCGACCATCCCTGATGAACACGTAACACTTCCCGCCCCTTGTCATCTAAATAAACAAAAGTTTTAGGGGATAATTTTACATAGGTTAATTTCTTTTTTTCCGCTTCCGTCAACATAAACCGCACCTCCGATTGCTTCACGCCCATTTGTCGGGCCAATACCAATCAGTATACCCTTTTTGAAAATTTTGTCAAGAATTATCTAACCGTCTTCCAAATGTAAGAGTGCAGACAAACAAAGCGGAATCACGATTAGCGCCGGTCCCCAGGCCGCCAACACCATTGGCAAGCTGTTCGATTGCCCTAACACATTTGTGATACGCGACAGGAAATAAAGCAAAAAACCACTCAATATTGCCAATAAAACCCGCATTAATACTTTCCCTTGCCGACTGGTCGGCGGTAAAGCAAACACCGCGCTGATTAAAAGCATGGCCACCAAAAAAACAGGAAAAGCAATTAACTCATGCCAATACATTTCGTGCGCCGCGGCCACAAAGCCGGATTCCTTTAAAAAGCGAATAAAGCGCGGAAAACGCCAAAAAGACATTGTTTGCGGCTCATCAAACTTTTCTAAAATACGATCCAAATTTAAATCCGTGTTGAATAACAACCGCCCGACCGCGCGCCCTGTTTCGGCCACCGAATCAATGACGAAAGCATTTTCTAACGTTAACAACCCGCCCTGCAATATTCCTTTGGGGGCCTCGCTCTGCCGCCGGAAAGAATCCTGATGATCCAACTCAAACACCGACACATTATCCAACACCACGTCATGCCCGTCCTGCCGTACCCGAGATGCCCGAATGACAAGCACTTCTTTCGCCCGCACATCCCGTAGCCAAAATCCCTCTTCCGACCAGGCAAAAGGCGTTGAATGCGTCATATTCAAACGTTCTTCCATACGCTCATACCGGCGCGCCGTCATCGCCGCTATCGGATTAAAAATCGTAATGTCAAAAACACCGATAATGGCAATAAACATCACCAACGGTACAATAAAATTCCACACCGATAGCCCGACCGCCCGCATGATGATCAGCTCCGAAGACCGACTGAATTTAAAAAAGAAAATCAACCCGGCAATCAAAACGACAAAGGGCAAAATCATATGAATCATCTGCGGCGATTTTAATAAAGCCAACACACCGACATCAAAAAAAGAAATCCCTTCCTGCTTCGATGCGTTTCGCAATAACTCAATCACGTCAAACAACATGATAATAGCCGTCAAAGCAAACAAGACCGCCAAAAAAATCAAAGCAAACTGCTTGACGATATACCGAAACAAAATCATGTTCATGCGCGCCCCTTTGCCGTATCGCCGGCCGTTTCCTTTAAAATGTATCCGCGCCCCCATACCGTCTGAATATATTGCTCTCCGCCGGATAGCTGTTGAATCTTACGCCGGATTTTACACAAGAAAACATCAATAATCTTCATTTCGGGTTCATCCATCCCGCCATACAAATGATTTAAAAATTGCGCCTTGCTGACCGTCATTCCTTTGCGTAAACATAACAATTCAATTAAAGCGTATTCCTTCGCCGTCAACGGCAAAACCTGATCCCCGATTGTCACAATCTTACTTTCCATGTCAACAACCATCTTGCCGATTTTTACCCGAGAACTGCCATACCCGCGCGCCCGACGAACAATCGCCCGTATCCGCGCCAATACCTCCGTTCGGTCGAAAGGCTTAACCACATAATCATCGGCTCCCAACACAAAACAATCCGCCTTTTTAACCGGTGATTGAATAGCCGATAAAACCAGAACCGGCACCATAATGCCACTTGCCCGTAAATGCTTTAAAACATCTGCCCCCGATATATCCGGCAACATTAAGTCCAATAAAATAATGTCGTATTCATATAGCCGGGCCAACTCAAAACCATCCTCTCCCGAAAAAGCCGTATCAACGGTCATGCCTTGATTTTTGAGCCAAAAGCTGAAACTTTGACACATCGCCCGATCGTCATCAATCATTAAAATACGCATACTTCCCTCTTACGGTAGGTTTTTCTTTTTGTTAAGAATAAATTAATTTTTTCAAAAAAGCAAGTAAAAAAGCGGTCCCCATTTACTCGCTTCATTCCCCATCTCCGTCATCCTTGCGCAAGCAAGGATCTTTTAACGATTCGACTCCTTTAAAAAGATTCCCGCCTACGCGGGAATGACGGGAAAAACAAAACGCACGGCCACCCCCGCGGGGAAAGCGAGGGCGGCCAAGCGGACCTCTTTGCCCGTGTCGGGGCTCTTAAATGCCCCAACACAAATAATTAAATGGGTAAAGGAGATATTAAAAAAGCGGGAACCTTAGCGACACAGGGCGGTGTGGTAGTATATGCCCCAACCGTCAGCCCCGACCGAGCCTGAACTGCGACTGCTTACATAATACGAGCCACATCCGCTTAATTTTGTGCGTGTCCAATAATATTTACCCGTCGTGTGTGCCCATCCCGTGCAACTGCCATAATAACCATTTGCTTTAACCGCTGCCAATTCTTCCGATGTACACCCGTCTGTCACCGGGGCTAATTTTTTCCCAAGCGCATCACAGAAGTTCTCTGCCGCATGATAGGACAGATAATCCGTCGAAGCTGTGTATGTTTTCTCGTTAATCTCTACCTGTGTACTACTAATATCTGTACATGTCCCAATCGTCACGCCACAGTCAGCACTATTTTTGCAATATTGATTATTGCCTGTACAATCTTCATTCGTCATACATTCATTTGTCCCTAATGCGGATACACAGGTACCTATACCGGAACTATATTGACACTTCTCGTCTTTTCCACAACATTTGTCACCGCATGTAACGCCATCCGGACAATAGACGCAGTAGTAATAAAGATAGCCTCCACCGGATTGTGCTCCTGAACACTTTTCACATGTATCCTCCATATTTGATGAATCATTTTGAACAGGACTTCCCTCTGTTGGACAAGTTGTACAAGAAACCGTGAGTCCATTATAAAACTCCCCATCACCACATTCCGGATGTGAATCCGTCACACATTCCCCTGTCGATAGTTGATACTCATTCTCCCCGCACGCCTGTACTTCCTCTTCATCCCCGTCATCTTCTCCCGCTTCCCCCGGGACCAACGAATTATCCAATGTATTCGCAAACGCAAATAACATTTCATTATCCCCGGCGGCGCAGGCTGTATCGTCATCAACCACAACACCTCCGACCGCTGTTTCTACCGGCATCGCCCAATCCTGTTTCAGGATTTCATCACACACCCGTTGCGGGACTGCCGATACCGTTAACGCAAAGAACCCTTTATCCCCAGCATAATCGTTTGTCGCTGTAACGGCATGAATTCCTTTAATCCGCCCGTTATCCCCGTATTCCGATAAATTAATATCGTGTCCCAAGATGCGTTGTTGACTCGCCGTCACGGCTCTCTTTTTCACTTCATTGATAATGTCATTCGCATTCATCTTGTCCATCGCATATCGATACCCGGCAACACCGCCGATTGACAACACACCCGCCACGGCCAATACGCCCAACATTTCAACCATACTCCGACCATTTTCCATTTTGATTTCAGTCATTTATTACTCCTTTTCAACTATAACACAAAAATGTTCCTTTTTTTGTTATACTTTTTGCACCCTACACGACTTTTAACCAAATGAACAGGAACCCTTTATAATATAAATATTTTCTTCTTGCTTTGTTTCTTCTTTTATGATACACAACATCTATAACATTTTAAGGAACATTAAATTGTTACACTCATCAAATAATATATTGAAAAACAACCACTTCCCAAAACGACTGTTACAGTTTAATATGTAACACATAAATACACTTATAACCTGTCTGGATAATAAAAAAAGCCCTATCCGGGCGATCGTTTTCTGCGTATCATACAAATATGGGCGGCCAATGACCGCCCATGTTCATTTTCAGCTTGAATACCTATCCGCCCAAAACCTCCTTAATTGCAAGCTCTTTTGCCGTCACATAATCAAATTTGCCCGTTCCTAATAACGGCGGCGTATCCGTCACAATCACTTTGCTCGGAATCCCAAGCTCTGTCACCCCCGCTGCTTTAAAGGCCGCAATCATTTCCTCTTTTGTGATGTCCTTGCACGTGGTAAGTAACACAATCTGTTCCCCTTTTCGCGCATCCGGAATATTGACCGCCCCCGTGATAAAGCCCGGCCAGCGTTTTTCAATAACCATCTCAACCGCTAATAAGGACACCATTTCTCCCCCGATTTTAGCGAACCGCTTGCACCGTCCCTTAATGAAAATGTAGCGTTCCTCATCCACCTCAACAATATCCCCCGTGTCATACCATCCGTCTACCGGTGGATCCAGTTCAAGCGGTTTGTCATACCGCATATAGCCCTTCATAATGTTCGGACCTTTAACCCACAATTCGCCCCCCTCTTTAATGCCTTCAACCGGCTTAACCTGATACGACATTCCCGGCAAAATCCGCCCCACCGAATTTTTCCGACTGTGTAAGAACGTATTAACCGAAATGAAAGGAGAACACTCCGTCGCGCCGTATCCTTCCAAAATTCGAACACCGAATTTTTCCGACCAAATTTTCCGTGTTTCGTCCTTGACCTTTTCGGCCCCCGAGGCAACAACCCGCAAACTGTTAAAATCATACGGATTGGCACACTTCGCATAGCCGGCCAAAAACGTATCCGTTCCAAAGAAAATCGTCGCTTTCGTCGACGCGCAAATCTCCGGAATAATCCGATAGTGCAACGGTGTCGGATACAACACTGTCTTCACCCCGACCAACAACGGTAAAATCGTCCCCGCACCTAATCCGAACGAATGGAACATCGGTAAACAATTTAAAAACACATCCGTCGGCAAAATATCAATCCGTGACGGAATCTGATACGCATTTGCCAATAAATTCCGATGCGTTAAAAACACCGCTTTCGGCATACCTTCCGATCCTGACGTGAACAAGATCACCGCCGGATCTTCCGCCTGAACATTGCCGCCGCTTGTCCGACGATAGGTTGCCCGCGGACAAATCGCCCCGGCAATACCGAACACCTTGTCCCGAAGTGTTAACGTCGGTCGTAAATCTTCCAAGTATAAAATCCGCAGTCCCGCTTCTTCCAAAGCCTGAACCAATCCTTCCAACTTGGCCAACATCACAACCTTTTTGGCCGTCACAATCGTTTTCAGCCCGACCGTCCGACACGTCGCCAAAACCTGCTTCGGTCCCGACGTGAAATTAATCATCGCCGGTACTTTTCCGAAAGCATGCAACCCCAACACCGTCAAAGCACACGTGTTCGATGTCGGCACCATTAAACCGACGTATTTTTCATCCGGTACCGCCCGTTGAATCAATCGTCCTAAAATAAACGATTTTAAAAAGAGTCCCATAAACTTGACCGGTTTGCGCTCCGTATCTTCCATGATCGGTTTGAAGCGTCCCGCCATCGCCATCGACCGTGTCAAAGCCTCAAACACCGGCAGGTCTTTTTCATAGCTGTCAAACGTCATGTCCGACATAATGTCATATAACCGAGAACTCGACCGCTCACGCACTTCCCGTGTCGGCATATCCGCCGGATAGTCAAAAGAAACCGGTGGTAACACCGTCAACCGAATCGTCGGGAATAACCGAAAATCGGCCTTTTTCCCCAATACCCGCGAAAACAAAGCATGACTTGCCCCTTCAATCCGAATCGGAACAATCGGTGCCTCCCCTTTGACCGCCATCATCGCCGGCCCTTCGTAAATTTTCATCCGCGTGTTACCGCCGTCAATAATCCCTTCAGTAAAGATCATGCATAACTTATCCTGACGCAATTCCTCCGCCATATCCTTAACGGCAAACGGACTGTTCGGATCCAACGGCCGCACATCCGTTAAATTCGTCATAAACTTCACAAAAGTCTTGTCAATTAAGCGGTCGTTAATCGCAAAGACAATCTCTCTGTCCACAAAAGCCGAAATCAACAACACATCCAAATACGACGTGTGATTCGTCACAATTAACGCCCGATTGCCGGCCTTAGCCAAATTTTCCAACCCGCTGATTTGTACATCAAACAAAGCCCGTAACACTTTCCGGAAAACCCGCCGCCGCATTTCCACCGGCAACAACCGAACCATGTAAACGGAAACCAAGACATTGGCCGCCGCAAAAATCATCAAAATCGTCAGCAAATCAAATGAAATTAAATGCAGACTCAATACGACCAGATAAAAACCCGCCATGCTGATTGCATTGATCATGCTGCTGAAAGCCATCATCCGCCCCATCATCTCCGACGGCGTTGTTTTTTGAATCATCACATAAAACGGAACCAAATACATCGCCGACAAGACCCCCAACATCAACACGTCAATTAAAACGCGCCAATACTGAATGTCCCCCGCAATCATCTGAGCCACCGTAATTCCTTTGACCGTTACCGGGGCAACACTGCCCCCCACCAAAGCCAAATCCAATAAGAATAACGATATCCCCAATCCGACCCACGTTGTATGCGCACACAAATTCTGTCCACGGGATAACCGTGCAAATAACCAGGATCCGACGACATACCCGAACGTAAAGACACCGCTCGTTAAAAACATCACGACCGACCACCGGGCATGCAAAATAAACCGCCCGTATTCGGCCGAAAAGGCCAATACCAAACCGCCCAATACCCAAAACCAGGCAATACCGACCAAATAAGCCCAGCGATCAAACTGATGCCGCAACGATTGCACCACCCCGTCAAAAGCCCGCATCGGATTCCAACTGACCTGATACGCCGGATCCGCCGCTTTATCTGCCGGCATACGATACACCAAAATAAACCCAACAATTGCAAAAATAAAGCCGATACCGCAAACCACACTATACGCCGCATCAAACTTTAAGACCGATAACAACAATAATGCCGCACACCCCGATCCGACAAAAGTCGTCAACTTAAACCAAATATTTCCTAACGTCAGCTCGCGTTTCCCGACCAACGTCGGCAAAACCGCATACTCGGCAACCCGCAAGAAAGCCCCCGTCACCCCCAAAGATGCCAAAATAACCGTCAACAATATCCGTGAATCCAATGACAGGCTCAACAATGCCAATAACATGATACCGACTTCGGCCAACCGAATACCGCGCAACAACCGGATACGCGACATTTTATCGGCTATCTGCCCCGCCATAATACTACCGACGCAAAAACTCATCGCATACAAAATCATCGCGGAAATTAAGAAAGCCGCTCCCGTTTCCGTCATCTGATACGTGACAAAAAATAAAAATACCGTTCGAATAAATCCGTCATTAACGGCCGATAAAAAATGTGACACCCAAAACGGTAAAAAACGACCGGATAACGCAACTTGTTTCAGCATAAAGCCTCCATTCTAAAAAAACATACCATGATATACCATAAGTTGTTTTTAAATACAAGCTTTTAATGCATCCCCCACCCAAAGACGGTCCCTCTCACCGGCAATAACCGCTGCTTTTTCTGTTTCGTTACTCCCGAACCAACTCCGAAAATATCCCGGCCGATATCGCCTTTTCTTCCCCGAAATAGCCCCCGCGCAACACCCGCCATGGCTTCATCATCTCTGAAAACGGATCCGCGACTTTCTGCGCCGCGTTATTCGGTTTTCCCCCTAAAATAGCCGGCAAAGGTTCCTGATACGGAACAAAAACCCGCCGTGGCCCCGTCAATCCGTCCCGTCGCGCTTTCCAAGCCGCCAACCAAGCCTGCTTCCGACCGGCACCTTGCGCATATTGCGCCTGTGTTTTAGCCCGCCGCGCGGCTTCCTCGGCTTCAACCGTTTTCTTTCCTTCCATAGCAATAAAAATGCTGGCGATAACCATCACACTCACAATGAGGTAGTCCCGCCCAATCGATCGATCCATTTTTATTTTCCTGCCAACAAAGCGTCAATTAATTCGGCCACAGTCGGAATATGTCCGTTTTTATACATCGGATCCGTTCCGAACCGATACGCCGAATGCCCCGCGAACATCAGGTTGTTATCAATGCTTTCCCCGTGCGCAATGGCCGTCAATGTTTTGGTAATACAGAATGACCGCGCATCCGGTAACCGATCCAAATGCCCGTTTGCCTGCGACCATCCCGAAAAAGCACACGCCGACAAACATCCGACACACGCCGCCCGATCGGCTTTTATCTGCGCATCTTCCTCATCCGATAAAAAGATGAGTGAAGAATCCGGTGTCCGTACCGCATGCGGTTTTCCGCCTTTTAAGTACTTGTCCGCCCGCCGCCGATCATGTTCCGTTAAATAGACCGTATGCGCTTCCGACACTTTGAACGGTTTAACAAAAATTCCCTCCGGCTTTTCCGTATACGGCATTTCCGTATCTTTCCGGTCAAATAATCCCTGTAAAAATTTGTTACGCACTGCCGACGAATAAAAACCGGTCGGCGAAAATTGTTGCAACACCACATCGCCTTTTTTTAAGCCCCGCAAACATCCTTGCCAAGCCTTAGCCACCGGACTTTCCTGCGTTAACAACGGCCGCGTTCCCAATTGAAAAGCCAACGGCCCGATTTCCGGATTATCAATGTAGTCCTCAAATTCGCTCAGATTCCAAACACCACCCGCCAAAATAATCGGCGTCGTCTGTAATCCGTATTCATTCATTTGAGAGCGCAAAGCCACCAACCGTTCATACGGCCGCTCCGGCTTTTCCGGATCCTCTGAGTTTGACAGCCCGTTATGTCCGCCCGCCAACCAAGGATCCTCATACACAACACCGCCCAACCATTCGGCACAATTCTTATAACTCCGCAACCACAAAGCCCGGAAAGCCCGTGCCGACGATACAATCGGATAATAAAAAATCCCGTATTTAGAGGCTATTTCCGCTAACTTGTACGGCATTCCCGCCCCACATGTTAACCCGTGGATTAAGTTTTTGACTTCTCCCAAAACACCATCCACCACCGGAATGGCTTCCCCTAACCGTTTTTGATACTGAAACCGCAAAGCCCCCAACGTTTTCTGAACCCGTTCCCCAACGGCCGATAACCGTTCCTGATACTTTTCGGGCGCCTTTTGTTTTAAGCTGACGACCAAGTTTTCGCACGAATTCATCACACCTTCCAAAATCGGCAGAGATCCCCCCATTTCCCATAGCACATTCATGTGAATCCGCCCGTTACCGCCGGCAATTTCATGCGCAATCTTGGCCTGAGAAATCCCACCCTTAATGGACATTTCAATCAATTCATCATGCCGCTCTTTCCGCGACTTGCGCGTATACACCTTCGGAACCACGTTTCCTTTCTCATCCACAATGTCCGCAAAGACACCGGAAATAGTCCCGACCGCCCCCGCCGCGGCCCAAGCGCCCGACGATTGCCCATCGGATACGGCAATACCTTTACCGCCTTCAATTAAAGGGATAACTTCTTTTCCGGAAATTAAAACAGGATTGATTTTTTTCATACATTGGTTCCTTTCGTATAGGGGGTTAGTATACAGGCAAATAAAACAAAAAGCAACAAAAATGAATAACCCCAGCCTTTCTGCGGTCTTGATAGGGGTTGCATTTTTTTTGAAAAAGGCTTATACTAACATCATTCATACATATATCGCGACCTGTCCGTCAGGCCCGCGGTATCTTTTTTAATTTGAAAATAAAGGAGAATACCATGGAAGAAAAAGTACCCATGACCCGTAAAGGATACGAAGAATTAAATACGGAATTGAAACGATTGAAATTCGAAGAACGCCCCCGTATTGTGGCCGCTATTGAAGAAGCCCGCGGCCACGGTGACTTGTCCGAAAACGCGGAATACCACTCTGCCCGTGAACAACAAAGCTTTATCGAAGGCCGCATTATGGAATTGGAAGGCGCGCTGTCTCATGCCCAAGTCATCGATACCAAAACCCTGTCGGGCGATAAAATCCTGTTCGGTGCCACCGTCACCCTCTCTGATGCCGATACCGAACAAGAATCCACCTACCAAATCGTCGGTCAGTATGAAGCCAACTTGGAAAAAGGCCTGATTTCTCTGCTTTCCCCACTGGCCAAAGCCCTGATCGGCAAAGAACTCGGTGATTTGGTTGAGGTTAAAACTCCCAAAGGGGAAAAATCGTACGAAATTTTATCCGTGCAATACATCTGATCACACCCTATATAACGTATCAGAAGGAAACAACACATGCCTGATACACACGTTTTAATTTTAGGTGCCGGCCCGGCGGGTTACGCCGCCGGCATTTATGCTGCCCGTGCCGGCTTAACCACCACTCTGTTGACCGGATCAACCCCCGGCGGCCAACTGATGCTGACACACGAAATCGAAAACTACCCCGGTTATACCAATATATCCGGCGCCGATCTGATGACCACTTTCCAACAACAGGCCCAAGCCGTTGGCACCCGCATCATCATGGAACGCGCCGAAAAAGCCGACCTGACAAAACGTCCTTTCCACATCACAACGAACGCCGGCACGGTTTGGGCAGCCGATACCTTGATTATCGCAACCGGAGCCAGCCCGCGCTGGCTGCACGCCCCCGGCGAAGACACCTTCCGCGGCAAAGGCATTTCCGTCTGCGCCACCTGCGACGGCTTTTTCTATCGGAACAAAAAAGTCATTATCATCGGCGACGGCAATACAGCCGCATACGAAGCCCTTTTTTTGGCCAAAGTCGCTGCCTCCGTCACCATTATCGCCCGCGGCAACCGTTTAACCGGCGAACATAATCTGATTCAGCAAGTCCATCAAGAACCGAAAATTACCATCATTTGGGAAACCGAAGTGACCGCTTTTCTCGGTACGGAAAAATTAACCGGTGTCCGCTGCCGGCACACCCAAACGGGACTGGAAACAACCCTTGATGCCGACGGTGTCTTTGAAGCAATCGGCCACATCCCGAACACCCAACTGTTTACCGGACAACTCGCGATGGATGAAAACGGTTACCTCATGACACAAAAATATACGGGTGCCACCTCTATCGCCGGCGTTTTTGCGGCCGGAGATTGCCAAGAGGTCATCCACCGCCAAGCCATCATCGCCGCCGGTTCCGGCGCGATCGCAGCGCTCAGCGCGGAAAAATTCCTCACCACCCCGGGTACCCCTCTCACCTGATTTCCCCCACACCTCGTTCCCTGCCTCCGTCACCCCCCCCTATAAATACCCCGTCATCCCCGACCCCATAAGTAATCCGTCATCCCCGACCCCATAAGTAATCCGTCATCCCCGACTTGATCGGGGGTCTCATGACGCACACACCTTTCCAATTCCAACATCCGCTTGCCGACGGCGACTTCCGCTGCCTTGGCGCGAGGTGTTTCATTGCCTTACGCGAAAAAACAATTCACCGGATTGTTTTTTCTTGCGCGGTATCCTTGCGTAAGCGAGGATCTTTCAACCACCTCACTCCTCCCCTCCTACGTCATCCCATATAAATATCTCGTCATTCCCGCGCAAGCGGGAATCTTTTAACACAATCCCTTATTATAAAACTGTCATCCTTGGGCTTGACCCGAGGATCTCATGACACGCACTCCATCCCTTTATAAAAAACGCGCACGGCCACCCCCGCGGGGAAAGCGGGGGCGGCCATAATGACCTCTTTGCCCGTGTCGGGGCTCTTAAATGCCCCGACACAAATAATTAAATAGGTAAAGGAGATATTAAAAAAGCGGGAACCTTAGCGACAAAGGGCGTGGTAGCCGACGAACGGATGGACAGACCCGACCGCGCCTGAACTGCTATTGCTTACATAATACGAATGACACCCGCTTATCTTCGTACTTGTCCAATAATACCTACCCGTCGTGTGTGCCCATCCTGTGCAACTGCCATAATAATTGTTTGCTTTAACCGCTGCCAATTCTTCCGATGTACACCCGTCTGTCACCGGTGCTAATTTTTTCCCAAGCGCATCACAGAAGTTCTCTGCCGCATGATACGACATACGATCTGTCGATGCTGTGTATGTTTTTTCGTTAATCGTCACCGTCGTACTACTGATCGTTTGACACGTCCCATTTGTCGCACTACAACCAGAATCATTCTGGCAATATTGATTTGCTCCCGTACAATCATCATTCGTCATACATTCATTTGTCCCTAATGCAGAGACACAGGTAAATGTATACGGATAAGGACCACTACGTTGACACATTTGTCCTTCGCCACAACATTGATCGCCACAGGTAACGCCATCCGGACAATAGACACAATAGCCGGGATGAGATCCACCATACCGCGACCCTACGCATTTTTCACACGTATCTTCCATATCTAATGAATCATTTGGAACGGCATTTCCATCTGTTGGACAAGCCGTACAGGAGTTTGTATATCCATTATAAAACTCCCCATCCGCGCACTCCGTATGCGGGTCTGTCACACATGTTTCTAAACTTGATGACCAATATTCGCCCTCGGCGCATTCCTGTACTTCCGATTCATCTCCGTTCTCTCCTCCCCCTTCTCCCGGGACCAACGAATTATCCAACGTATTCGCAAACGCAAACAACATCTCATTATCCCCTTCGGCGCAGGCGGTATCATCATCGACCACAACACCACCGACGGCGGTTTCTACCGGCATTGCCCAATCCTGTTTCAGGATGTCATCACATACCCGTTGCGGGACTGCTGATACCGTTAACGCAAAGAACCCTTTATCCCCAGCATAATCGTTTGTCGCTGTAACGGCATGAATTCCTTTAATCCGGCCATTATCCCCGTATTCCGATAAATTAATATCGTGTCCCAAGATGCGTTGTTGACTTGCCGTCACGGCCCGTTTCCGCACTTCGTTGATAATGTCATTCGCATTCATTTTATCAATCGCATACCGATATCCGGCCACACCGCCAATCGACAGGACACCCGCCACCGCCAGAACACCCAACATCTCAACCATACTCAGACCATTTTCCATTTTGATTTCAGTCATTTAATACTCCTTTCGAACTGTAACACAAAAATGTACCCTTTTGTGTTACAGTTTGGACAAAAAATGACAAATCGATAACCGATTAATTCTTAATAAAAAAGGACTTGCATCGCATTCCTGATTATGTTATAAAAACTGTAACATTTTAAGGTACATTAAATTGTTACACTTCATTTGACATCTGTTTGATAAATCATTTAGATTGGGAGTGACCCAAAATCAGAAAAAAGTAAAATAGGGACAGATTCACGGACTAATGCCGTGAATACCGTTTCTATTGTATGGCGATATGTAAAAAAATCCCCGATCCACAAGTACCCTGTCACCCCCGACCTGATCGGGGGTCTTTTAAAGGTGTGGTTGTGCGTCCAAAAATCCCCGCCTGCGCAGGGATGACGGAAAAATAACAACGCCCTGTTATCACAAAAACTTTCCTGCCCAACAAAAAAAAGCGTCCCGAAACGGAACGCTTTTCTAAAAAAATCGTCAAGCTTAGCTGAATAACTTTTTCAACGCTTGCACCAACCGAGATGTATGACGGGAAGCCGTCTTTTTATGAACAGTCCCTTTACCGGCGGCGCGAGCCAACGCCGCTTCGGCAGATTTCACGGCCGTTTTAGCCGCTTCTTTATCACCGGCGGCAATTGCTTTGCGCGCCTTCTTTTCTTCCGTCCGGACAGCGTTCAAGCGATCCAGATTGATTTTTTCACGTTTTTTGTTGCGTTTGATACGCGTTTTAGCAGACTTGATATTGGCCATTTTATTCCCCAATGAATGATATTAAAAAAAACAGAGGTCTTTTTTATACACCTCAAAATACTAAAAGTCAAGTATTTTTTTCAAATTCTTATCGTGTTCCCGTCAACATCATCTCAAAAGAAACGGTTGTTTGTTGATTTTGCCGGTCAATTGTTAACGTCAATTCGTCCCCGTCCCGGGTAAAAAATCCGTCCCGTTGTTGCGTCCATCCCAAAGCCGGCAATGTTTTCTGATAGAATGCCCGCACCCGATCCGGTGTAGCCGCCGTTACCGCCGTTACCGTTAAAATTTGTCCCGCCGGCGTGTCAAAATCAAAACTTTCCCCGTCATCCGAAACAACCATTCCCTCCATTAAAGGGACATCCGCCGTCCCGGGTAAAAAAGCCGCAACCACCCCGCCAATCAAGCCGATAACTAAAAACAAGATTGCCGCATACCGCATGTTATGCCTCTATTTGGGCCGATCGGCCTCCGAAAAAACAGCGCCCTTTTTCCCGGCCGGAACAACCGCCACCGGTGTTTCGGGTTTCTGTGTCACAATCTTTGACGTGTCAATACCTAAAATCCGATCGATTTCGGCATTGATTTTATCCAATTCTTCCTGTTTTTCCGATACCTTGTCCGCCTGTTCTTCCAACTCTCGACGATACCGGGCTTCAATATCCGGTAATAAAGACGACACCGATTCCGTCGCCGTCCGAATATCTTCCGTTGTTAAAAAACGCTCCAACAACAAAGCCAACCGATCCGCTTCCTCATGACCGTTCAACGATGCCGTAAAAGCCCACCGGTAAGCGCTCAATTCATCCTGCGGCAACACTATACCCTTATTATATAATTGTGCCACCCGATACTGAGCCGGAACATTTCCCTGTAAAGCCGCCGCAATCAAACAATAACCGGCTTTGTTCCGTTCAATCGGATCGGCCGCCAATAAAAAAGCTTCCCCGCGTTCGTATAATTCATCGGCGGAAGGCATAAAAACGCCCCCTAACGTTTCATCAAACACACCGTCACATTCGGCCGGAATAGCCGATTCCCGCCCCATGTCGTCATAATTCCAAAAAGCCAGTTGTGCCCGCACCGGCATTCCCAAACCGATACCGCACCCTAAACCGATTATCCATATCCATTTGCGCATCATCTGCTTTTCCTTTTCATCTGCTTTTTCTGTTATAACTGCTTTTCCGATAGAAAGCAAGTATAAAATACACCTTATTTTTGAACTGCCTTTTCCATCCGTTTATCCCACCACAACATCGGATCCGCTCCTTTCATCGGAACCGTTGCCGGAACCCCGATATGCGCCTGATATAAATAACGATGCTCCGGCATATGCCATTGCGGAATCACAATATGATAAGATAACAAAACCCGATCCAACGCCCGTACTGCTGCTACAAGCTCTTCATTCGTCCGCGCCCGCACAATGGCTTCGATCAACGCGTCCGCCGCCGGATGTTGAAATCCCGCATAATTCATCGAACCGGCTGTTTCTGCCGCCGCCGAGGCCCAAAAATACCGTTGTTCATTCCCCGGGGATAGTGATTGCCCCCAAACCGCCACAATCATGTCAAAATCAAACTGATCCAACCGCGTTTTGTATTGAATCACATCCACGGCCCGAACAACCGCTTCAATCCCCAACCGTTTTAACCGATTGGTAAACGGTAAAATAACACGTTCCCATGTGCCCGCACTCGGTGCATCAATTAAAATCTCAAACCGAAAAGCCTCCCCCGCCGCATTGCGTAACACACCGTCTTGAACATGCCATCCGGCCTCCCCCAACAAAGCCAATGCTTTTTCCAAAGCCGGTCGTATATCCCCCGAATCCGGCTGTGGCGCTCGATAAGCTTCCCCAAACACCTCTGGCGGAAGCATATCCCGCCACGGATCTAACAACGCCAACTCCCGTGTTGATGGTAACCCCTCGGCGGCTAAAAAAGAATTATCAAAAAAACTGTTCGTCCGCCGGTACGCCCCATGAAACAAATGCCGATTTACCCAATCAAAATCAAAAGCATAGGCCAATGCCTCCCGAACGCGCCTGTCCCGAAACAAAGGCCGCCGCAGGTTAAAAACAAACCCTTGCATCCCCGCCGGCATTTGATGCGGAAAAGCCCGCGCCACAATTTTTCCTTTTTGAACCGGTTCAGACATCAAAGCCGCCGCCCATTTTTTGGCTTCATTTTCAAACCGAATATCAATCAATCCGGCTTTAAAAGCCTCCACCGCAACCGTTGTGTCCCGATACACATCAAACCGAATCACATCAAAATTATATGCCCCGCGATTGACATTTAAATCCGCCGCCCAATAATTCGGATTCCGCCGATATACAACGGATCGTCCGGCTTCGACCGACTCAACCACATACGGTCCGCTGCCGATCGGCTTGTCAAGCGTTGTCGCCCCCCAATCCCGATTTTCCCAAAAATGACGCGGGACAACAGGTAACTCTCCCAAAATCAAAGGCAGCTCCCGATTTCCGCCGTCCGCCGGTAAATCAAAGACCACCGTCCGATCATCCGGTGCCGACACCCGAACCACATCCCGATAATACGCCCGATACATCGGTAACCCTTCATCCCGTAGTTTTTCAAAAGAAAAAACAACGTCTGCCGCCGTAATCGGGGTTCCGTCCGAAAACCGCGCTGCCGGATTCAGGAAAAAAGTGACCCGTGATCGGTCTGCCGCCACATCGATCCGTTCGGCAATTAACCCGTATAAAGAAAACGGCTCATCCAAACTCGGCTTCATTAAGGTATCGTACAACAACCCGACACCCGGTGCCGCCATCCCTATCACCGTAAAAGGATTAAACGTGTCAAACGTCGATAACGCCGCCTGCCGCAACACACCGCCTTTCGGTGCATCGGGATTAACATAGTCAAAAGCCTCAAATCCGTCGGAATACTTTGGCTCTCCCCGCATGGCAATTCCCGTCGCGGGGGTTGCCGATACCGACACACTCCCCACCCCGAGGCATAGCCAACACAACATCGAATACCAAAATTTAAGACGCATGCTCATCAACAAAATGAACCGCCGCATTATCCGGCAACGTCACCGATTCATAGGCCGATAAGGGCATATTCTTCGGAATATCAACCACGGGGATCGCCGTCTGAGCCTCTGCCGAATCGGCACTCTGTTCGACAGATGCTTTTCGCTCCGGCCGAACCTCTCCCGTCAGACGCCGCAACCGCTTGTCAATCGATTCCAACCGCCGTGCGATAAAGACTAACGCCTGTTGCCGCCGGACTTCTAACAACCAAGAAAAAATAATAAAACCAACCGCCGTTACCCACAATGTAGCGGCTAAAATAAAGACTTTTTCAATATCGGACATGACTTTCGTGTTTCCTTTTTATGACAAATAGCCGGAAAGGCTGGACATTTTTGATTATACCTTGTATAATTCAAAAAATCAAATTGAAAAGGATCCATAATGCAATATTTAGACTTTGAACAAAATTTAATGGAAATTGATGCGAAGATTGAGGCCTTGAAACTCAATCAATCCACCCGCGGCATTGATATCGCCGCCGAATTGGAACGCTTGTCCGCCAAACGCGAAAAAGCATTAACCCAAGCGTATAAAAACCTGACCCCGTGGCAGAAAGCCAATGTTGCCCGCCACGAAAATCGGCCCCATACACGGGACTATATCAACACCGTTTTTACCGATTTTTGCGTTTTGTCCGGCGATCGTCAGTTTGCCGAAGATAAAGCCATCATCGGCGGTTTTGCAAAACTGAAAGGCCGAACCGTTATGGTTATCGGTCACGAAAAAGGCCACGACACCGAATCCCGTTTGGAACACAATTTCGGGATGGCTAAACCGGAAGGCTACCGTAAAGCCATCCGCTTAATGAAACTGGCCGAACAATTCGGTGTTCCCGTCATAACGTTGGTGGATACGGCTGGCGCTTTTCCGGGGTTGGAAGGCGAAGAACGTGGTCAGGGTCAAGCCATTGCCACCGCCACGGAAGCCTGCTTGGATTTGCGCGTTCCGCTTGTCGCCTGTATTATCGGTGAAGGCGGTTCCGGCGGAGCCATTGCTTTGGCTGCGGGTAATAGCGTGATTATGCTTGAAAATTCCGTTTATTCCGTGATTTCACCGGAAGGTTGCGCCTCTATTTTATGGAAAGATTTCAAATTTGCCCCCAAAGCGGCCGAAATTTTAAACTTAACGGCACAGGATTTGCTTCGCTTGGGGATTATTGACGAAATTGTTCCGGAACCGATTGGCGGGGCTCACCGCTTTCCGACGGAAACAATGACGGCCGTCGCCGACGCGCTTGACCGTCATCTGGATAAATGGTTAAGCTTTAAACCGGATGAACTGGTACGTTGCCGCCACGATAAATTCTTGGATATGACCCGCCTGCTGGATAAGTAGTGTGTTATCCTTTATGATAACCTCGTCACCCCCGGACTTGTTTCGGGGGGGGGCTTTTAATGCATCCCATTATAATCCCGTCATCCCTTATTATTAGTCCGTCATTCCCGCGAAAGCGGGAATCTTATGACCATCTCACTCCCTCAAAAAAAATGAAACAAAATTGTTTTGATATTGACAACACACCATATTGGTGTATATACTAACGTTGTTCCACGGAATACAGAAGAGGCTCCATGGGATAAAAAGGGGGCAAGAAACGGGGTGAAGAGCTATCTTCACCCCGTTTCGCTTGCCCTATCACACAAAAAGCGGGAACCTTAGCGACACAGGGCGTAGTTGCCGCCGTTCCAACCGACAGACCCGACCGCGCCTGAACTACTACTCCATACATAATACGAAGCGCATCCGCTTAATTTGGTTGCTGTCCAATAACGCTCACCCGTCGTCTGTGCCCATCCCGAACAACTACCTGAACCATTTGCTTTAACCGCTGCCAATTCTTCCGCCGTACATCCGTCTGTCACCGGTGCTAAACGCTTCCCAAGCGCATCACAGAAATTCTCCGCCGCATGATACAGCATAGAACCCGTTGACGCTGTGTATTCTGTTCCGTTAATCTCTACCGGCGTACTACTAATATCCGTACATGTCCCAACCGTCACTTCACAACCATAACTATTCCGACAATATTGATTATCTACACAATCATCATTCGTCAAACATTCTCCTTCCCCTAATGTAGAGACACAGGTAAATGTATATGGCCAAGAACTTGTATCGCGTTGACACATTTCGTCTTCCCCACAACATTGATCACCACAGGTAACACCATCCGGACAATAGACACAATAGCTGGGATAAGGTCCACCATACCGCGACCCCGTACATTTTTCACACGTATCTTCCATATCCGACGAATAAATATGGACAGGATTTCCTTCCGTCGGACAGGCTGTACAAGAATCCGTGAGTCCATTATAAAACTCCCCATCACCACATTCCGGATGTGAATCCGTCACACATTCCCCTGTCGATAACCGATATTCACCCTCGGCGCATTCCTGTACTTCCTCTTCATCCCCGTCATCTTCTCCCCCTTCTCCCGGAACCAGAGAGCTGTCCAACGTATTCGCAAACGCAAACAACATTTCATTATCCCCGGCGGCGCAGGCTGTATCATCATCAACCACAACACCTCCGACCGCTGTTTCCACCGGCATATTCCAATCCTGTTTCAGAATGTCATCGCATACCCGTTGCGGTATATTTGATACCGTCAACGCAAAGAACCCTTTATCCCCCGCATAATCGTTTGTCGCTGTAACGGCATGAATTCCCTTAATCCGACCATTATCCCCGTATTCCGATAAATTAATATCGTGTCCCAAGATGCGTTGTTGACTCGCCGTCACGGCTCTTTTTTTCACTTCATTGATAATGTCATTCGCATTCATTTTATCGATCGCATACCGATACCCGGCCACACCGCCGATCGACAATACGCCCATGACCGCCAGAACGCCCAACATCTCAACCATGCTCCGTCCCCGCTCCCCGCGGTTACTACCCGTCATCCCTGCGAAAGCGGGGATCTTTGAACACGCACTCCCTACTGTTAAACCGTCATCCCCGACCTGATCGGGGGTCTTATGACACACACACGATGCCCCTAAATCACTATTTTGATACACACCACTTTTCCCGTTTTTGTTTTTTGTTTCAGTCATTTATCGCTCCTTTTCAACTATAACAAAAAAATGTTCCCTTTTTTGTTATACTTTTTGCACCTTACATGACTTTTAACCAAATGAACAGGAACTCTTTATAATATAAATATTTTCTTCTTGCTTTGTTTTCACTTTTGTGATACATAATTTTATAACATTTTAATGAACATTAAATTGTTACACTTCATTTGACATCTGTTTGATTTATCAACCATATCAAAAACATCCCTTTCTCCGAAAAGGCATTTTTTTCAAAAATAGTCTCAATTTACCGGATTTTCCATAAAAAAACAGCCTCGATGGAGGCTGTTAAAATGGTGCCGATTGGGTGACTTGAACACCCGACCCACGCATTACGAATGCGTTGCTCTACCAACTGAGCTAAATCGGCCGCGCATTTCTTTATACTCCGAATACAAAAAAAAAGCAAGCCTTTTTTGCACCGACCGTTAAATTTATTTTATCAACGCTCGCGTCCCATATCCCATTGATATAAAGCAGAAGCCGCCGGCCGCGTCGATACCACAACATCCTCCCTCGCTTGAACATAGCGACTCATCATCTCAAACCCGCCGGCACACCCGATCACAATACCGGCTATAATCGATAAAAAGAGAATGATTTTTTCAATTTGTTTTTGTCGTTCCTGCGTCATTTTGACCTTCCAATATACATTTTGTCATTGCCGAATCGCATAAAAAAGTTTCCGGCGCCCATTCGTCCCATGCAACCACCAATCGCCCACCGGGCAATAAATCCACCCGAGCCGTCTGTTTTGGCTTTTTAAACCGATACAACCGCTTTCCCCCATCCGTAAAAATAACGTAATCCCGCCATTCCGGATGCTCCACCAAAACAGAGTCAACCTCATCCGGCGGACAGTTCTCTTTTATTTTATTGAGCAAGCGTTCTTGATCCACAACCCTTTTGACACTATTCTGCTTTACCAACTCCCGAAAAATTTCACATTCGTGTTGTTCGTTCAAAAAAACCGCATTATCCGCCAATAACGACAAAAATAAAACCTGAATGCGCCGCGTGTTACTGTTTTGCTCCCGATAAAAAGAAGAAGGATTATCCCCCGCCCGCGTATACTCTATCAAAGGATCCTGTAAACAATGAATCTCCCCGCCCGTTGATAAAATATCATACCATAGCTTGTAATCTTCCGCACTTTTAAAATCCGGATCATACATAATATCACGTGCCGCCAAGTATGCGCCGTCAATCATCACCGTCGGATGAGCCACCCCCCCCGTCGCCCGCATCATATTCACAAATACCTGCTCCGTCGGTGCCGGACATCCCAAATGATGCCGCCATCGAACTTTAACCCCATCCGCCCTTGTTTTATATTTGTACGTGTAATACCCCGTCGCCAAAACTGTCGCCTCCGGATGCTCTTCAAAATAAGCCACCTGTCGCGCCAACCGCTCCCGCAACATTTCATCATCATCGTCAATTCGCGCAATATACCGCCCCCGCGCCGCCGCCAATCCGCGATTTAACGAAGCAACCAATCCTTTGTTTTTCTTGTTTTGTAAAAAGACAATCCGCCGATCCCGATTTTGAAAGTACCGAACAACATCTGCCGTTTCATCCGTTGATCCGTCATCAATAATAATGAATTCAAAATCCGAAAAAGTCTGGCGCAAGACCGACTCGATCGCCCGCGGTAATAAATGAGCCCGATTGTATGTCGCCATAACAACCGATACCCGCGGTGCCGTTACCGACCGGTATATAAAAAAGCCGGCACAACAAATACCTATCATGAAAGAAATAAAAATAATCCGCCGTATCATAACGGTCTCTCGGATTATCGAGACGTTTCCGGAACCGGGGCCGAAACCTTAGCCTCTTCCTTTACGAACCGAATACCCGTTTCCGCCAAACGTTTCGGCGACGGATACCGCCGCGTCTCATTGTTGCGATTGTCAGAGCCACTCGCATAAACCATCGTTTCACTCGACGAAAAATCTTTTGATGTCATCATACGTAGGTCTCCTAACAATTTTTGTCAATATTTTTTTCTTATACTTTCAGATTAGCACAAAATAACAGGCCTGTCAACCCCTATTTCATAAAAAAATCCACTACCCCGATACCCGTTAAGGCATTAATAGAAGTGTCAACTGATTTAACATCAATACACCGCTTAACGTCGGGAATAAACGACCGTCCCGCTCATCCACCCACCGCCGCCGGATTGCGTCTGCTACCGCCTCACGGGACAATCCGGCCGACGGATACCCCTCTTGCCGCAACCGAATTCCCATGATTAACTGTTCCTCCTGCTTTTCGACCGGCGTTAATTTTACCCGCTCTGCCCCAACGCGCAACCATTCTGCGACCGAGGCCGGATGTTGCACGGCCCACAACCCGATTCGCCCGTGCGCGGCCGGCCCGACCGCACCATAATCCTCTCCCCGCCAATACGTTAGGTTGTGCCGACATTCATGCCCCGGCGCCGCATAGTTCGACACCTCATAGGCCGGAATACCCGCTGCCGCCATTAACCGATCCGTCAACCGATATAATTCCGCCGCCATTTCCTCATCTGCCGGCTGAACACCCCGCCGTGCAAAAGCCGTCCCCTCTTCAATTGTCAACTGATACAACGAATAATGTTGCAACCCCAACGCCAAAGCCTCCGTCAATTCGATCTGCCAAGCCGCTAACGTCTGATGTGGCCGTGCGTAAATCAAATCCATACTGACCTCCGGAAAGGCACGCACCGCTTCCGCCACCCGTGCCAAAGCCGAATCTCGTCCGTGTCGCCGCCCCAAAAAACGTAAGTCTGTCGTGAGCAACGATTGCACACCGATAGACAGGCGATTCACACCCGCTTCCCGAAAAGCCACCATCTTGTCCATATCGATCGCGTCGGGATTGGCCTCCATCGTTATTTCGCAATCATCTGCCACCGGATGCCGCGCCCGAATCAAATCCAACATCCGCCGACAAAACGATGCCGACATTAAGGACGGTGTCCCACCCCCAAAGAAAATACTCGTTATCGGCCGTTCTTCCGGTAAAGCCCGAATATCCCGCTCATACCCCGGCCACAAAGCCGCTTCGTCAAAGTCCGCGGCCGGACAACTGGCAAAATCGCAATAGGGACACTTGGATAAACAATAAGGCCAATGAATGTAAATTCCGAACGGTTTTTGTAAAGTTTTCATGTTTTCCTTGACACCGGCAATAAAAAAAGCTATGGTAAAGTTTGTATTTTGAATTTTAACAAGAAAGACTGAACAATGCAAATTATTATTACTGGACAACAAATTAATTTAGGCGAAAACCTGCGCGATTATGCCGAAAAAGCATTGGATGCGGCTGTCGCCAAATACTTTGAAGAAGCCGTTAACGCCGATATTCGCGTAACGAAAGAAGGCGCTGACGTTAAAACGGAAATCACGGTTCATCCGGCTTCCGGGACAATCGTTCGGGCCACGGGTACTTCAACGGATGCATACGCTTCCTTTGACGATGCCGTTGCCAAAATCGCCCGCCAACTGCGGAAATATAAAAACAAACTGACGGATCACAAAGCGCAACCGGTCGAAATGGTTGATATGTCCGTTATTGCGTCCGAAGCGGATAAAGAAGAAGTCGGCGACGCACCGATTATCATTGCGGAAATGCAAACCGAATTACCCGTCTGTACGGTCAGCGCGGCTGTTATGCGTATGGACTTGGCGGGTTTGCCGGCTTTAATGTTTAAAAATACGGCACACGGCGGTTTGAATATGGTCTATCGTCGGGCGGACGGCAATATCGGTTGGGTTGATCCGAAACATAAATAGGTTTGCCCCATGAAAATTATCGATATTTTACCCAAAGACGCGGTTATTTGCGATGCGTCCGTTGGTAGTAAAAAACAATTGCTGGAAACGCTGGCTGGCTTGGCCGCTCAAAAAACGGGACTGGACGAACGCCTCATCTTGGATGCCTTGATTGAACGCGAACGCCTCGGGACAACCGGTATCGGCCATGGCGTGGCATTACCGCATACCCGTTTGAATGCGCTGAATAAAATTTTCTGTGCATTTGTGCGGACAACACCCGTCGATTTTGAATCCGTTGACGATAAACCCGTCGACCTCGTGTTTTTGTTGCTGGTTCCGGAAGAAGCCGGCGCCGATCATTTGAAAGCATTGGCTCGCTTGTCGCGCCTGTTGCGGGACGAAACCGTCGCCGCCGACCTGCGCCATGCCAAAGATGCCGACGCAATCTACACGTTGATTCAAAACAACGACAAAGAAGACTAACGTTTTCTGTCATTTTCTCCATCCCCCGGCCTCCCCGGGGGATTTTTTTATCTCACATCTTCCCCCATCCCCATTTTGTTTTCCGCCATTCCCTTATCATTAGTCCGTCATCCCCGACCCCATAAGTAATCCGTCATCCCCGACTTGATCGGGGGTCTCATGACCATCTTACTCCATTCCAATTCCAACATCCGCTTGCCGGCGGCGACTCCCGCTGCCTGGTAAGATACATAATCCGTTGAAGCCGTATACTCTTTTCCGTTAATTATCACAGCTGTACTACTGATCGTTTCACACGTCCCAATCGTCACTTCACAACTTCCACCATTTTGACAATATTGATTGGCTCCGGCACAATCATCATTTGTCCAACATTCGCCGTCACCTAATTCCGATACACAGGTATAGGTACCGGAACTATATTGACACATTTGTCCTTCCCCACAACATTGATCACCACACACAACACCGGATGGACAATAGACGCAATAATTAGGATAATACCCACCATACTGCGCCCCCGCACATTTTTCACAACTATCTTCCACATCCGATACACTAATTTCGACCGGATTTCCTTCCGTTGGACACGCAATACAGGAAGAAGATATCCATTTATTATAAAACTCTCCATCACCACATTCCGGATGTGAATCTATCACACACTCTCCTGTCGATAACCGATATTCACCCTCTTCACACACTTCAACTTCGGATTCGTCATTACCTTCTCCCCTCTCCCCCGGAACCAACGAATTATATGCCGTATCATGCAGCAGTTAATTTCTGTCAAGCCCTCGGGAAGAGTTTGGTATCGGTGACAGACGGGTGTACGGCGGAAGAATTAGCAACAGTTAAGGCAAATAATTATTATGGTAGTTGTAGTGGATGGTTGAATAGTAGTCTTTCTAACCATTATTGGACAGCAACAAAATTGAGTGGATGTGCTTCGTATTATGTATATCCCTGGTCAGGCGCGGTCGGGTCTGTCGGTTGGAGCGGCGGCGCCGTCAACGCCCTGTGTCGCTAAGGTTCTGATTTTTTAATATCTCCTTTACCTATTTAATTATTTGTGTCGGGGCATTTAAGAGCCCCGACACGGGCAAAGAGGTCATTATGGCCGCCCCGCCTTTCCCCGCGGGGGGTGGCCGTGCGGGTTTTTTATAAAGGGATGGAGTGCGTGTCATGAGATCCTCGCTTACGCAAGGATACCGCGCAAGAAAAAACAATCCGGTGAATTGTTTTTTCGCGTAAGGCAATGAAACACCGCGCGCCAAGGCAGCGGGAGTCTCCGCCGGCAAGCGGATGTTGGAATTTAAAAGGGGGTAAGATGGTCATGAGACCCCCGATCAAGTCGGGGGTGACGGATTACTTATGGGGTCGGGGATGACGTAGAATTATAGGGGATGATGGACTAATAATAAGGGGTGACGAAAAAAAAGGGGGCGGAAACGCCCCCTTGATGCATCAGATATCGGTTATTTCGCGACGACAACCATTGCTTCGCGCAGGACGCGATCGCCGCCGATGGTGTATCCCGGTTGCAGAATTTGGACAATCGTTCCGGCCGGTTTATCGGGGGTATCGACTTCCTGAATCACCTTATGCAAGTTGGGATCAAAAATCCGATCAAGGCAATCCATGCGTTCGATGCCTTGTTTTTTCAAGGCGTCCTGTAATTGTTTATAGGTCATATCGACGCCGGTCAGTAGGTTTTCAACGGTTGTGCAATCGGTTTTGCCGGTTGCTTTTTCCTGAGCTAACTCTTGCCGAGCGCAATCGGCGGCACGTTCCAGGCAATCGGCGACGGGCAATAATTCTTTGGCAAAAGAAGCGTTGGCGTAGCGCGTCGCTTTTTCGATATCAATCCGGGTTCTTTTCCGGAGATTTTCCATTTCGGCCATGGCCCGGGCCGCGGTGTCTTTCCAACGCGCGACTTCTTCGGTTAAGTGTGTGATTTCCTCGGCCGGATTCGGTTCGGGTTGCGCCGGTGTTTCGGTCGGCGCGGATGTTTGTTTATCTTTGTCGGCCGTGGTTTCGGCGGCCGGCTTTGATTCATGTTGATGTTTTGCCATTTTTGTTTCCTTATATTGATATATACATATATGTAAATACTTTCGGAATAAAAATCAAGACTTTTTACGGATTTCGGCAGTGAATGCTTGATTTTTCGGGGGAAAAGGCATACAATGACAATCCTTATCAGCTTTTTAAAAGGAGAAAAAAATGACGAGACCGTCCGGACGTGCCGATAATGAATTGCGCTCTGTTCAAATTATACCAAATGTCAATAAATATGCCGAGGGATCTTGCCTCATCAAATGGGGCGATACGCATGTCATGTGTACGGCTTCGGTAGAAGAAAAGGTGCCTTTGTGGGTGAAGGGTACCGGGCAAGGGTGGGTGACGGCAGAGTATGGTATGTTGCCGCGATCAACCGGAACGCGCATGGAGCGGGAGGCTAAAAAAGGGCAGCAGGGGCGGACGCAGGAAATTCAGCGCTTAATTGCGCGGGCGTTGCGGGCTTGTGTCGATTTACGGGCTTTGGACGGTATGACGGTCAAGATTGATTGTGATGTGATTCAAGCGGACGGCGGAACACGGACTGCGTCGGTGACAGGTGGTTTTGTGGCTTTATATTTGGCTTTACAAAAGGTGGGGGCGAAAAAGGCTTGGGCCACTTTACCGATTACGGATTTTGTGGCGGCGGTTTCATGTGGTGTGGTACAGGGTGTGCCGGTTTTGGATTTGGACTATGTGGAGGATTCAAACGCCGGAACGGATGCTAATTTTGTTATGAACGGGCATGGCAATCTGATTGAAGTTCAAGGAACCGCCGAGCATGCGCCTTTTTCACCGGCGGAATTGACGGCTTTGTTGGCTTTGGCGCAAAAGGGAATCGGAACGTTGATTCAGATCCAAAAATCGGCTTTGGTGGATGCGGCGCATGCTTAGTCGGTTGGTGTTGGCGACACAAAATGCGCATAAGTTGGCCGAGGTGCGGGCAATGTTGGCACCTTTGGGTATCACGGTTATCGGCGGGGGAGAGGCCGGGTTGGTTGATGTACCTGAAAACGGGACGACTTTTGCGGAAAATGCCTTAATTAAGGCGCGGGCCGGCTTTCAACAGACGGGAATGCCCACGTTGGCGGATGATTCCGGATTATGTATTGCGGCGATGGGGGATGCGCCGGGGATTCGGTCGGCACGGTTTGCGTCGGAGCATGGCGGGTATCCGGCCGTGTTTGATGTTGTGCAACGGTTAATCGGGGATAATCCGGATCGGTCGGCATATTTTATGTGTTGTTTGGCTTTGGTGACCGAAGATGGAGCGGAGCATGTGTTCACCGGTCGGGTGGATGGTACCATTGCCCGAACGGCGACGGGAACGCATTTATTCGGCTATGATCCGATTTTTGTGCCGACAGGGTATGACGCGTCGTTCGGCGCTTTGGATGAAGCGGTTAAAAACCGAATATCCCATCGAGCGCGAGCCATGTGTCAATTGGTTGATTTTTTAAGCGGGCGTTAAGCGTCCGCTTTTGTTTTTCGGGGGTTATTTCGTTACAGAAAAAGGGCTTTTTAATTTTTTGAATCGTCTAATGTAAAAAGAAGTTGCGTCGGGTAAAAAAATAAGATATAGTGACCTTACCAAAAACGAACAAAAGAGGAACAAAACATGGAAAAAGAAAAAGCACTTGAAGCCGCTTTGGCACAGATTGAACGGGCGTTTGGCAAGGGATCCATTATGCGCTTGGGGCAACAGGAAAACGCGATGGAAATTCCGGCTATTTCAACGGGATCTTTGGGGTTGGATATGGCTTTGGGGATCGGTGGTCTGCCACGCGGACGGATTGTGGAAATCTATGGGCCGGAAAGCTCGGGAAAAACAACGTTGGCTTTGCATGTGGTGGCAGAGGCTCAGAAAAAAGGCGGGGTATGTGCTTATATCGATGCTGAACATGCCATGGATCCGTCGTATGCCAAAAAGTTGGGGGTTAAGATTGATGATTTATTGATTTCTCAGCCGGATACGGGGGAACAGGCGTTGGAAATCGCGGATACGTTAGTACGGTCGGGAACGTTGGATGTTTTGGTTGTGGATTCGGTGGCGGCGTTGGTTCCGAAAGCCGAATTGGAAGGCGAAATGGGGGATTCTCACATGGGGTTACAGGCGCGGCTGATGAGTCAGGCTTTGCGTAAAATTACGGCGTCGGTGGCGCGTGCGAATACCTTGGTCATTTTCATCAATCAGATTCGGATGAAATTAGGGGTTATGTTCGGTAGTCCGGAAACAACGACGGGCGGTAATGCGTTAAAATTCTATGCTTCCGTTCGATTGGATATTCGGCGGATCGGGGCTATTAAGGATCGGGACAATACGATCGGGAATCAGACGCGGGTTAAAATTGTTAAGAATAAGGTTGCACCGCCGTTTAAAACGGTTGACTTTGATATCCTGTACGGTGAAGGAATTTCCAAAACCGGTGAATTGTTGGATTTAGGGATTAAAGCAGGCGTTGTGGAAAAGGCCGGTGCTTGGTTTTCTTGCCGTGGGGAGCGAATCGGGCAAGGGCGAGAAACGGCGCGGGCTTATTTAAAGGCGCATCCGGCTATGGCCGATGAAGTTGAGGCAATTATTCGCAACGATGCCAAGGATTTATCACAACAAATGTTGGATAATGATGAGGGCGTACCGGCGGATGGCGAATAGACGTAGCCGATATGTTAAGAAAGCGTTCCGTTTCGGGACGCTTTTTTGTCGGGCAGGAAAGTTTTTGTGATAACAGGGCGTTTTTACATATCACCACACAAAAACATTATTCACGGCATTAGTCCGCGAATCTATCCCTATTTTACTTTTTTTGATTTTGGGGAAGTTCACATATAGATTATTAATCAAACAGATGTCAAATGAAGTGTAACAATTTAATGTACATTTTTTTGTTATAGATGTTGTGTATCATAAAAGGGAAAACAAAGCAAGAGGATAACGAGATATTATTTGCTTTCCATAATGCGTTGGTCGGCTCCCAAATTTCAGGGGATGGAGATGGTGAGTCGGAAGAACAAGAGTGTGGGGAGAATGAATATCGATTATCAACAGGGGAATGTGTGACAGATTTTTATCCGGAATGTGAAGAAGGTGAGTTTTATAATAAATATGCGTCTTCGTCCTGTATTGCTTGTCCAACAGAAGGAAATCCAGTCGAAACGCATACGGGAGATATAGAGGATACATGTGAGAGATGTACAGGTGCTCAAATCGGGGGATACGATCCTCGTTATTGCGTCTATTGTCCGGATGGCGTTACATGCGGTGACAAATGTTGTGGAAAAGACGAGAAGTGTCAATATAGTTCCGGTATAGGTACCTGTGTATCCGCATTAGGAACAAATAAATGTATGACAAATGATGATTGTACGGGGGATAATCAATATTGTAAAAATACTTATAGTTGTGATGTGGTGATTGGGACGTGCACAAATATGAGTACTGCAACAGTAGAGATTAACGGAACAACATGCACAACATCAACAGGATCTATGTCCTATCATGCAGCAGAGAACTTCTGTCAAGCACTTGGGAAGAGTTTAGCACCGCTAACGGACGGGTGTACGGCGGAAGAATTGGCGGCGGCTAAGGCAAACAGTTATTATGGTAGCTGTTCGGGATGGGCACACACGACAGGTAAGCCTTATTGGACAAGTACGAAGTTGAGTGGATGTAGTTCGTATTATATACAGGGTAGTAGTTCAGGTGCGATCGGGTTCAACCGTTTGGGACGTCGACTACTACTATTTGCCCTCTGTCGATGAGTTTTCGGTTTTTAATATTAAAAAATCCCCGCTTGTGCGGGGATGACGTAGATTTATAAAAGGCGACTTTTTAGGGAGTAACGTTGCCGAAGCGCCGGTGGCGGCGGCCGTAAGCTTCTATCGCGTCGTCTAAATCGTGTTCGTTGAAATCCGGCCAATAAATCGGTGTAAAGTACAGTTCGGCAAAAGCGATTTCCCACAACAGGAAATTACTAATCCGTTGTTCACCGCTTGTCCGAATCACTAAATCGGGGTAGGGAACCGCATGGGTGGACAAGGCGTTATGGACTTTGTGTTCGTCAATATTGGAAATCAGATATTTGCGATCCAAGACATCAATGGCTATTTTTTTGATGGCGGCAATCAAGTCTTCCCGGCCGCCGTAGCTGAGCGCCAGCAATACATGGAAATCGTCAAACGCGGCGGTATCCCGTTCGATTTCGTTCATCCGTTTAATCATATCGGGTTCAAAGCGTTCCCGATCACCGATAAAGGAAATACGGACGTGTTTTTCCTGTAACTGTTTAATATCTTCATTCATATACCGGCGGAACAACCCCATCAGGGTGTCAACTTCGGCTTTCGGGCGTTTCCAATTATCCGATGAAAAGGCATACAGAGTAACGACCTTTATCCCGCGGGCGCGGGCGTGTTCCAAAATAGGACCGATATTTTCAGCGCCTTTTTTATGGCCGGCACTGCGCGGCAGGCCTTGATTGGTCGCCCAGCGACCGTTTCCGTCCATAATAATACCGATATGGACGGGCAGATTTTGTTCTTGTGTCGTCATTATACTTGTTTAATTTCAGCTTCTTTATTCTTTAACATATCGTCCAGAACGGCGATGGTTTTATCCGTTGCGTCCTGAATTTCGGTTTCGAATCGTTTTTGATCGTCTTCCGAAATTTCGTTTGCTTGTTTTAACTTTTTAACTTCGTCCAAGGCTTCCCGGCGGACGTTGCGCGCGGAAACACGCGCCGTTTCGGTATATTTACCGGCGATCTTCACGAGTTCCAGACGGCGTTCCTCGGACAATGGGGGAATGGGAATGCGAATCATTTGCCCGTCATTCATCGGGTTTAAACCCAGACCGGCATCGCGAATGGCTTTTTCAACCGTTTTCAACAAATTCTTATCCCAAACCTGAACCGACAGCATGCGGGCTTCCGGCACGGAGGCGTTCCCGACCTGATTCAAAGGAACGAGTGAACCGTAAGCGTCGACCATAATACCGTCGAGCAAAGCAGTTGTCGCACGACCCGTCCTGAGGCCGGCAAAATCTTTTTTCAATGCTTCTTCCGTTTTGGCCATATGAGCCAACATATCAGCTTTAATTTGTGCGTATTCCATGTGTATCCTTTCCGGTTAAATAATGCCCTATTGTACCAGAAACGGCGTAAAAATCAACTAAAAAAAACAGGGACGGTCACAAGGTTTTGGGCAAAACAGGTATTGTTTTTTCTTTGGCGGACAATTCGGTTTCGACTTTGGCGATTTCGGCGTGGTAATGGTCGATAAGGCGGCTGGCCTTATGGAACAGGTGGCTACGATAGGCGGCAATAGTTCCCCATAATGCCATGATTGTGACGATGATGGTGCAAATGGCTTCGGCCATATCCAGTTTATCTTTGAGTGTCCATCGATGATCGGATGATTGTTTCATCATTTTCCCCCTTGCGGAATATATAAAGGTCAATATGGGGTGTGTCAAGGGGAAGGGGAGGCGTCAAAAAATTCCCGCCTATACGAGAATGACGCGTTTTTAATGTTAAGAGATCCTCGCTTTCGCAAGGATGACAGGATTATAATACGGGGAGAAGGTGTTATGTGCCGATGGGGATGAGCATAATGGCGCGGAGGCCGCCCATGGGGCTGTCTTCCAGATAAATATCACCGCCGTGAGCCAGTGCCACGTCGCGGGCGATGGTTAAGCCGAGGCCGATCCCGCCCGTATGGGTATTACGGGATGTTTCCAATCGGGTAAAGGCCCGGAAGACGGTGGTTCTTTTATCAGCGGGAATCCCGGGACCGTCGTCATCGACGATAATGCGCGCCATACCGCGATAGAGACCGAGTGTGACGTTGGCCCGATCAGCGTACCGCCCGGCGTTCGTCAACAGATTCATCAGGGCGCGAGAAACGTTATTCGGGCGGCAGGTTAACGTGATATCCTGTTCGGCATGAAAATCGATTATTTGTCCGGATTTGCGGAGTTTATCGATTAAGTCTTCCACTAAGCGATTGAGGTTGATGCAATCCGGTTGTTCTTTTCCTTCGCCACGGGCAAAGGAAAGGTAGGCTTCCAACATATTTTCCATTTCGGTGACATCGGCCGTTAAATCGCGGGTGGTTTCGGTATCCGGCATCATGGAAAGTTGCAATTTCATTCGTGTCAGCGGGGTACGCAGGTCATGAGAAACGCCGGACAGCATGGTGGTACGTTCCGTCACATATTTTTGAATACGGTTTTTCATGGACAAAAAGGAAAGGCCGGCTTGTTTGACTTCGGTGGCCCCTTCGGGTTTAAAGTCTTCACGAATTTGACCGCGGCCGAATGATTCGGCGGCTTGGGACAGGCGGACAATGGAGCGAACCTGATTTTTCATAAACAGGAACGCAATCCAGAAGAGCAGGATGGAAAAGCCGATCATCCAGATGAGGAAAACATCGACAGTCGAGCTGAAAAACCGTTTGCGTTGAATTTCGGCGGTCAGAACGCCGCTGTCTAATTGAAGACGAACAATTTTTTGACTACCGTCGGATTCGTGTATCAGGACGGGGTACGTCATTTCGTTCAAGGCGCGGACAAGGGTGCGGACGGTTTTGTCTTGGGTGGGAGGGATATGGTCGGGAATGTGCGCCCCTGGTTCAAAAGCGAATGTCATACCGAGGGAGTGGCTCATGGCTTGGAGAAAAGCGGTTTGTTCCGTCGGGGAAACGATATCGGCAGATTGAATCATATCGGCGACGGCACCGATTTCGCCGGCGATATCGGAAGCGAGGCGACGGCTGATCGTATCCCAATGGCGATCATAGAAAAAGAGAAGGACAAGCGCCTGTAATAAAATCAGAGGCAGGATAATAATCAGGATAAAACGAAAGAGGAGGCCTTTGGGAAAAATGTGTTTGCGTAACATTCGTTCCCCGTAGCGTATCCAGTCCCAGACGGAGCGCCAATCAAAACGGACAATATGTGTTTTGGGAGCTTGACGGGTCATTTGGTCACCAACATATAGCCTTGACCACGGACGGTTTGAATGCAGGTCGGATACGCGGCATCGGCTTCTACTTTCTTACGCAGGCGTGTCATTTGGACATCGACGGTGCGTTCGTTATCGGTTTGCATTTGGTGCATCAGTTCTTCCCGAGAGACGGGGGTGTCGGCGTGGTCGATCAACAGGCGTAACAGATTGGTTTCGCCACCGGTCAGGGGGACAACGATTCCGTCTTTTGTTAAGACACCGGTTTTTCCGTCGAAGAGGCAGGTACCGAAATGAATCGGCAACATGCCGGCGGATGGTTTGCTGCGACGCAGGATATTATGGAGGCGCAGCAACAGTTCACGCGGTTCGAATGGTTTGCTGAGATAATCGTCGGCGCCGGCTTCCAGACCGCCGATCCGGTTATCGGTGTCGCCCATAGCCGTCAGCATGAGAATGGGGGTTGTATTACCCATGGTTCGCAATTGTTTTGTCATTTCGCGACCGTCGGTACCCGGCATCATCATATCCATAATGATCATGTCGATACGAAGCAGGTTTAAAATAGGAAGTGCTTCGTCCGCCGACGGCGCTTCCGTCACGGAAAAGCCGTTTTCGGAGAGATATTTTTTAAGCAGGCGGCGTAGGCGGGTATCATCGTCCACGACAAGGACTGTCGGCAGGGTCATTCGGTATCCTTTCCGATTTGGCGGCGAATGGCTTGACCCGCTTCCCCGCCGTCGCCAGTCAGGCGATCGTTCAGGATCGTTTGCATCAAAGCAACCATATCACGCATCAGGGCGATATCTTGATCCGTAAAGTTTGTTTTATGGCGGAGGTATTCACAAACAAAAGAGCCGACATCCGTCATGAGCGGATAACCGAATGTCGCGCCTTGCCCTTTAATATCGTGCGCTTTCCGAAAAAAGTGTTCGCGAATGAGGGGAAAGCGGGCATCTCCGTCAGTGGCGGATGCTTGATCCAAAAAGTCGGTCATGGCCGTTAATTCATCCTGTGTCCATGTCGGATATTGATCGGCTAAATCCGCCAAGGTATCGGCGGCCCGACGTGCCAGTGTGTCAGCTTCAACCATAGCCGGTGTCGGCTGGCGGAAGATATCGGGTAATTCGTCAGAAGGCATGTGCTACTCCTTTCTTTGGGGTTAGTATATGGCAAAAAAGGATCTCTGACAACATTTTTGTGCAAAAGAGGTCGAATTGCCCCCCAAAAAGGAACGTGTAAATACAAAAATGGTGCGGTTAAGAAGACTCGAACTTCCACGGATTGCTCCACAGCGACCTCAACGCTGCGCGTCTACCAGTTCCGCCATAACCGCACGGCAGGAAACAGTATAACTGATTTTAGGATAAAACGCAATCTTTTTTTGTAAATGGCGGGGCGGGGTGGTGTCGGCTCGCAAAATCGGGTGGCGTGGCCTATATGAAAAAAGCAATATATATTTGTTGCAATTTATATGGGAATCGTTTATATCTTAATGAAAGGAAACATCATATGATTACATTACCGGAATTACCCTATGATATGCAGGCTTTGGCACCGTATATTTCGGAAGAAACGATGCAGTATCATTACGGGAAGCATCATGCAACGTATGTGAAAAACACAAATGATTTGATTGCCGGAACGGACTTGGCAGACAAGCCGTTAAAGGACCTTATTTTAATCGCGGCGGGGGACACGATTTATACGGCTTTGTTCAATAATGCGGCGCAGAGTTTTAATCACGACTTTTTTTGGAAAAGTTTAACGGACAAGGCCGAGAATAAAGAAATTCCACCGGCGTTAGCGGCCAAGTTAACGGCCGATTTCGGCAGTGTTGACGCGTTTAAGGCTCAGTTCAAAAAAGCGGCGGCCGGTCAATTCGGCAGCGGGTGGGCTTGGTTAGTGTCCGATGCGGCGGGACGGTTATCGATTATCACAACGGGGAATGCAGAAACGCCCGTGACACGGTCGGATGTGACGCCTTTGTTGTGTGTGGATGTGTGGGAACATGCGTATTATTTAGACTATCAGAATAGGCGGGCGGCCTATTTGGACGGGGTTGTGGATCATTTGTTAAATTGGCGTTTTGCCGCGGATAATTTAAAGTAAAGGAGAGAGTATGCGGGTACTTGTCATCGGGGGAGCGGGATATATCGGGTCGCACGTAGTGGCGGATTTGTTGCGTGCGGGGCATCAGGTACGTATTTTTGACAACATGTCGACGGGGCGGCCCGAGAATATCTTTCCCGATGCCGAGTTCGTGCACGGGGATATTTTGAATGTGTCGGCTTTGACGACGGCTTTGACGGGTGTGGATGCGGTTATTCATTTGGCGGCCAAAAAAGCAGTCGGGGAATCAATGGCGGATCCGGCCAAGTATGCGATCAACAACATCTCGGGGACGCTCAATATTTTAAATGCGATGGCCGAAGTCGGTGTTCGATACTTTGTTTTTTCATCGTCCGCGGCGGTGTATGGAATGCCGGATGTATCGGTTATTGATGAAACATGTCCGACGAATCCGATTAATTTTTACGGTTTTACAAAGTTGGAAATTGAACGGTTTTTGGGATGGTATGATCGCTTAAAGGGGATTCGGTTTATTGCTTTACGCTATTTTAATGCGGTCGGGTATGATGTGGACGGTCGTGTGCGCGGATTGGAGCAAAATCCGCAGAATTTGTTGCCGATTATCATGGAGGTTGCGGTTGGTATGCGTCCTAAAATGTGTATCTTTGGTCGGGATTATCCGACACCGGACGGGACGTGTATTCGGGACTATATTCATGTATCAGACTTGGCGGATGCACATACGCGGGCGTTGGCTTATTTAGAAAATGGGGGAGAAAGTCGGATTTTGAATCTGGGAACCGGACAGGGACATAGTGTGTTGGCTATGGTACAGGAAACGGAACGGCTATTGGGGCGGCCGATTGCGCATGAGTTTACGGAACGGCGGCCGGGGGATCCGGCGATTTTGACGGCCCGGGCGGATGAAGCGCGTCGGGTGTTGGGATGGGTGCCGACCCACAGTGATTTGGAAACAATCATTACATCAACGTGGCGGGTTTATCATCGGTAAGTACATCAATATGTTATCCGTACGGCGGCGCGCCGGATCAAAAAAAATGATCCGGTGCGAAAAAGGCTTGACGAATGGCAAAAAATTTGGTATAGTACACCTAATTTCCTATTTATGACTAAGTTTTTTAGTCTCTACGGAGATACATCAATCAGCGCGGGTGCGCCCATTGGTGAGCAACGGCTATCTGACGATAACCATTAAGAAAGGAAGACAATGTTTGCGGGCTTGGCCGATCGATTAAACAAAGTTTTTGACAAGCTGACAAAGCGGGGAATTTTAACCGAAGCAGCCGTCGATGAAATGATGCGTGAGATTAAAATCGCCCTCATCGAAGCGGATGTGGCTTTGCCGGTTGTTAAGGACTTTATTGCCAAGGTTCGGGAAAAAGCCATCGGGGCGGAAATTGTGAAGAGTGTTTCCCCGGCGCAAATGGTTATTAAGATTGTTCATGACGCGTTGGTGGATTTGTTGGGTGAGTCTGTCCCTTTGAAATTAACGCCGCGGTGTCAGAATGTGATTTTAATGGTCGGGTTGCAAGGATCGGGCAAGACAACATCGACGGCTAAATTAGCCAAGCGGTTAACAAAAGAAGGTAAAAAGGTGTTGGCGGCTAGTTTGGATACTTATCGGCCGGCGGCTCAGGAACAATTGGCCGAATTGGGCGCGGCACATCAATTTGCCGTTTTACCGATTGTGGCGGGACAAAAACCGTTAGAGATTACACGCCGGGCGATGGATGAAGCCCGGGCGACGTTGGCGGATGTTTTGATTTTAGATACGGCGGGACGGTTGCATATCGATGATGATATGATGGCGGAAGTGGCAGCCGTGCGGGATTTGGCGCAGCCGGCGGAAATTTTGTTGACTGTGGATGCTTTGACGGGACAGGATGCCGTTCAAATGGCGGCGGCTTTCCGGGATAAGGTCGGGATAACGGGACTTATTTTAACGCGGATCGACGGGGATTCACGCGGTGGGGCGGCTTTGTCCGTTCGGGCAGTGACGGGGGTTCCGGTTCAATATTTGGGCGTTGGGGAAAAAGCCGATGCTTTGGAAGTGTTTGACGCCAAGCGAATTGCCGGTCGTATTTTGGGGATGGGGGATGTTGTCGGGCTGGTCGAAACGGCGATTGAAAAAGTCAATCAAGATGAAGCGCAACGCGTTGCCGAACGGATGATGAGCGGTCGGTTTGATTTGAACGACTTATTATCGCAGATGCAGCAGATGAATCGTATGGGGGATATCAAGGGGATCATGAAGATGATTCCGGGGATATCAAAATTCAGTGCGCAGATTGATGCGGCCAACATTAACAACAATTTTATTAAGCGGCAGGAGGCCATTATCCTGTCGATGACGCCGTATGAGCGCCGGCATCCGGATGTGTTAAAAGCCAGCCGGAAGCAACGGATTGCCAATGGGGCGGGTGTTTCCGTCAACGATGTAAATCGGTTGTTGAAACAGTATGAGCAAATGGCAGATGTGATGAAGAAATTCAAAAAAATGGGGCCTCTCGGCATGTTGTCTTTGATGAAAAAGATGGGCGGTATGGCGGGTAGCGGGACTCCGTTTATGAATGGCGGGGGATTCCCTCCGTTTTAACCAAGAAACTGAACAAGAAAGGAAGAAACAAAAGATGTCAGTTCGTATTCGTTTAGCTCGGGGCGGTGCCAAAAAGCGTCCGTTCCACAAAATCGTTGTCGCCGACAAGCGGTCTCCGCGGGACGGGCGGTTTATTGAAGCTATCGGCTTTTATAATCCGTTGTTGCCGAAGGATCACGCCGATGCCGTGCGCGTTGATGTTGAAGCCGCCAAAAAATGGATGGCCAATGGTGCGGAATTAACAGAACGGGTGCAAAAGTTGTTTGCTTTGGTCGGTTTGTGCGATAAACCGGCTATCCGTGAAACGCCGAAAAAATCCGCTCCGAAAGCGAAGGCTCAGGAACGGATGAGAGAAGAAGCCGAACGGGTTGCCGCGGCGGAAGAAGCCAAGCGCGCCGAAGAAGAAGCGGCCAAGGCTGCTGCGGAACAGGCGGCTACGGAAACGCCGGCGGAATAGTCAAGGAAGCCTGATATGTCCCAAAAGGTCTGTGTCGGTCAAATTGTGAATGTCCATGGTATTAAGGGTATGGTTAAGGTTCGACCTTATCTGTCCCAACCGATGGATATTGGGCGTTTGGGCGTATTAACAGACACCGACGGACGTCGGACTTTTGAGATAAAGGCAGTCAGTCGCAAAGGTGATTTTGTGTTGGCATCGGTTAAAGGTGTGCAAGACAGAACACAGGCGGAAATGTTAAAAGGCATTTCTTTGTATGTGGATCGGCAACAATTGCCGCGTCAGGAATCGGGGGCATTTTATTATTGTGACCTGATCGGTATGCGGGTATTGGAAAACGGTCAATTATACGGGACGGTGGAAGCCGTTCAAAACTTTGGTGCCGGGGATATTTTGGACGTTAAAACAAAGCAGGGGCGGATTTTTTCCTTTGATTTTTCAAAGGCGACTTTTCCCCGTGTGGATGTGGCGGCGCGCGAAATGGACATTATTGTTCCGGCCGGTATGACGGAGGTAGCGCATGAAAGTTAATATTTTAACGCTCTATCCCGACATGTTTCCGGGGTGCCTGGGGTATTCGTTGGCGGGGAAAGCCTTGGCCGACGGGAAGTGGTCTTTGAACGTTGTTGACATTCGTGATTTTGCGACGGATCATTACAAATCGGTGGACGATACGCCTTTTGGCGGCGGGGCCGGTATGGTGATGAAACCCGAGGTATTGGATGCGGCTTTAACGGCGGTATACAAGCGGGGGCCTTTATATTATTTGTCGCCACGGGGGACGGTTTTCAATCAAAAAACGGCCGAAGCGTGGACGACGGAGGAAGAAATGACGTTTTTGTGTGGTCGCTTTGAAGGGATTGATGAACGGATTTTGGAAAAATGGCCGTTTCAGGAAATCAGTATCGGTGATTGCATTTTGTCGGGTGGGGAACCGGCTTTACAGGTTATGTTGGATGCCGTGATTCGGTTGTTGCCGGCGGTGATGGGGAATCGGGAATCGATGACAGAGGAAAGCTTTGCCAACGGATTGTTGGAATACCCGCAATATACTAAACCGCAGGTATGGCAAGGGCGATCGGTACCGGAAGTGCTTGTTTCCGGGCATCATGCCAATATTCGGGCGTGGCGGTTGGCTCAGGCCGAAGAATTAACCAAAACAAGAAGACCAGACTTGTGGGAAAAATATCTGGCTCAAAAAAACTAAGAAAGGAATAAACCATGGATATCATTCAAGAATTGGAAAACGAACAAATTGCCAAGATGGACAAGAAAATCCCGGACTTTAAGGCCGGTGATACCGTTAAGGTTATGTACAAAATCGTTGAAGACAAAGGTCGTGAACGCTTGCAGGCTTATGAAGGCGTGTGTATCGCTCGGTCAAACAACGGTGTGAACTCTTCTTTCACGGTACGGAAGATTTCTTTCGGTGAAGGTGTGGAACGTGTGTTCCCGTTGTATTCTCCGAATGTGGCCGAAATTGAAGTTGTGCGGCGTGGTAAAGTGCGGCGCAGCAAGTTGTATTACCTGCGTTCTTTGTTCGGGAAAAAGGCTCGTATTACGGAAGAAAAAGAATAAGCTTTCGACGAGTCGGTTGATTGTACCGGTGTCGGTAAATGCCCAATGGGTGTTTCCGACACCGTTTTTTTATGTGTTGTCTATTAAAATATAATCGTGGTTCCGGAAAGGGGATATTTTTCAGTATGAAGATCCATTTGAACATGAAAATAAAATGGCACTGCCGTTAATACCCGTTTCGGCCATGGAACAACTATTCCCGGAACAACCACCGGCGATACCGTGATGGTTACCCTTTAATAATTTCCCCCGACCAATCGGACGGGGGAAATTAACAATCAAATTAATCGTCGTATTCCACGCTGGGATACCGTGCATCCAATTTAAACCGCCGCACCGCTTCGTCCAACGGCATCACTTCCTGCGTCGTTGTTCCCAATCGCCGAATGGTCACGGTCCGATCAGCCGCCTCTTTGGCCCCGACCACTAAAATAACAGGTACCTTTTTCAACGAATGTTCACGAATTTTATAGCTGACTTTTTCATTGCGGACATCCGTTTCAACCCGAATACCGGCCACAAATAACCGATGTGCAACTTCGGCCGCATAGGCATCTTGATCTGACGTAATCGGTGCCACAACCACCTGCATCGGAGCCAACCAAAACGGAAAAGCCCCGGCGCAATGTTCGATTAACACGCCCGAAAACCGCTCCAACGATCCGAACAAAGCCCGATGCAACATAATCGGGCGGTGTTTTTGCCCGTCTTCCCCGATATAGCTGACATCAAACCGTTCCGGCAAGTTTAAATCGGCCTGTAATGTTCCCAATTGCCATTCGCGACCAATCGCGTCCTTTAACTTAAAGTCCAACTTCGGCCCATAAAAAGCCCCGTCGCCCGGATTGATTGTATAGGCATATCCCATTTCCGTTAATGCCTCGGCCAAGCCGCTTTCCAACATATCCCAAATATCATCCGTTCCGATTCTTTCCGCCGGCCGCGTTGATAATTTGATGTTGACATCCGTCAATCCGAAATCTTTGTAAATATCCAACATAAACCGGACAACCCGTTGACATTCTTCCTTAAATTGTGCCGGCGTGCAAAAGATATGCGCATCATCCTGTGTAAAAGCGCGCACCCGCAACAATCCGTGCAAAGCCCCGGATGCTTCATACCGATGCACCCGCCCGAATTCGGCAATCCGTTTCGGAAGATCGCGATAGCTGGTAATCCCCTGTTTAAACGTCAATACACCACCCGGACAATTCATCGGCTTAACGGCAAAGGTTTTTTCTTCAATTTCGGTCGTATACATATTTTCCCGATACCAATCCCAATGCCCGGACGTTTCCCACAACACTTTATCCATGATTTGCGGTGTGTTAATTTCCACATACCCTTCGGCCGCCTGCCGCCGCCGCATATAGCCGATGAGTGTTTGAAAGAAAGTCCATCCCCGCGGATGCCAAAATACATCCCCCGGCGCATACTCTTCAAAATGGAATAAATCCATTTCCTTTCCTAACTTGCGGTGATCCCGTTTTTCGGCTTCCTCCAATAATGTGAAGTAAGCCTTTAATTCTTTCTCTGTCCAAAAAGCCGTTCCATACACCCGCTGTAACGATTCTTTCGTTGCGTCCCCGCGCCAATAGGCCGCCGCCACTTTCATTAATTTGAAAGCCTTACCGACTTTACCGGTTGACGGCAAATGCGGTCCCCGACACAGTTCGACATAATCCCCTTGTGTATACAAAGAAACCGTTTCCACGTCCGCCGGTAAATCATTGATGAGTTCAACCTTATAGGATTCCCCGCGTTCCGTAAAGAAACGGACGGCATCCGCCCGCGCCATTTCGGATCGTACAATCGGATAGTCTGCCGCAATAATCTTGGCCATTTCGGCTTCGATTTTCGGTAATTCTTCCTCCCGCAACACAATTCCGAAAAAGTCATAAAAAAATCCGTTTTCCACGGCCGGCCCGATTGTGACCTGCGCCGCCGGATATAAATTTTTGACCGCATGTGCCAACACATGCGCCGTTGTATGCCGCAAAATAGCCAAGGCCTCCGGATTTTTGGATGTGATAATTGAAATTGCCGCGTCGGTTGTTATCGGCGTCGTGATGTCTGTCAATGTATCGTTCACACGAATTGCAACAGCATTTTTAGCCAAACCTTCACTGATTTTTTGGGCAATTTGCAGACCGCTGACCGGCGCGTCAAAAGCCATCTTCGCCCCATCGGGCAACGTGATTTCAATCATCTTTTATTCCTTCTTATGATATACAACGAATCGATCCCACATCGGGATCGATTGTATTATACGGCAAATTACCGTCCAAGTCAAAATTTTTTTAGCTGTATTGCCATTCCTGACGCAGGTCAATCTTACTCTGCCGCCGATCATGCCGCGTAATACACCGCCGCACCTCCGGTTTAACCCGTTTGGCACACTCTTTCTCTTCCTGTTTCTCCGGTTCCGCCAAATAAGCTTCCATCGGTTGCGGCAACATAACCTGTATCTGACCGCTTAATTTGTTTTTCATCACATATTGCGCCAACGGCATTAAAATCGTCCGGTGATACGACGCATAAACCGCCCGTTTCATCAACACCATATTGTCTACGGCAACCGAACCGCCCCATTCCCGCGGAATGAAGCACCGCATCTCTAACCCCAAATCCGCCGGTATTCGTTGTTGCTTTTCAATCCGCAGCCGTTCCGCCCGACCGATATTTTTTAACCGCCATGCATCCCGCCGACAAACAGCCCGTTCAATCTCCGGTTCGTGAATCGGCGGTAATCCGGAGCGGAAAGACCGTATTTTGTCCGCATCCAACCGACACAAAACACGCGGTTGATGCACAAACGGATGCCCCGATAAATGAAACACAACCCCATCCCGATTGCGCACAACTTCAATCTGAGTTTGAACCTCTGCCTCACCCAACTGATACCGCGTTTTTTGTACCCGCGCCGTTATCCGGTTACTGTCCACCAAAGCCCGAACCAACGGCATTGTCACTATCCTCGGCCATCGCCGCTGTTGAATCACAATCGTTCCAACCGTTTTACGCAACACCTGTATCCGATGCCATACCGGTTCCCATAATAACCGCCGCAACGTTTCCGAAGCTTCCTGTTCCATTAACACAAACCGTATTTTTGCCGTTTTTTCGGACATAAACGGAACCGCCGGAACCATGGCAAACCCCGCCGGAATCCGGCCGGCTTCAAAATCGGACCATTGTTTTGCCGAAAATAACCGCGGATGCGTCGCCCGTGATACTTGGATATTCCGTAAGAAAGATTGAACCTCTTCCGCCGTCGGTTCTACCGTCCACACCGGTCGGATATCCGTCGCCGATAACCGATACGATGTCATTTGACCGGGACGCATTTCACCCGGAATAAATAAACGTGCGTGATCCGATTTGAAATATGTCCTGAAAAATAACCCGACACCATTCAAAGCCGCCGCCAACCGTTCTTGTGTTTCCGATGACACATGACAAACCGGTGTTTCCTGAACAAAAGCCTGCGCCCGTTCCCACTCGGTCACCGTAAGGGCTTGATTATCCCATATGATTCGTAACTTTGATCCGTTCCATTCCGCCGGCATCGGAAAAATTAAGAAAACACGTCCCTCTATTTTCCGATTTGCTAAAAAAGCGCTATACGCATCCGTCACTTGATGAACCATCCGATGAACATCATGGTTTAAAAAAGCCATGTTCTCAACTTGATTTTTTCCACCCCACCGGAGTGGCACTAAATGATGACATGTGTACGGATAATGCGCCGGCACATTCCCCGTTTTTTGAACTTGCTTGATATCCTCTTCTTGCATACCCGGCATAGGATACATTTGCGCATATTGTTTCCGAAACACACTTTTATTCTGTTCAAATTCCCGCCGATTCTTTACATACGACGGATGCCGCGGCGGCAAAAGATTAACCTCTATCGCCATGGGGACAAGGCCGGCACCGGCAAACATCGTTTCTAATTCCGGTATTGCCAACAATGTTCCGTTTTTAATGTGTTTCGACACAACACCCGTCACGCCGTCCGAAAACGAAAAATGAAAAACTTTGTCCTCATGCGTTAACGCTCTTTTCGGCATGTGCCCCTCCTATATATGAACACGCGATACATCCATACCGCCCCGCCGAACACGACGTTGATATTTGGCCACCAATAACCGCCGTTTAACCGCCTGAGACGCAAAGTGTCCTTTCTTCTTTCGGATATTAACCGCCGGATGACAGGCAAAAACCGCATCTGCCAATTCCGCAATTGAAACCAACCGCTGATCCACCGGCGATATGATCCGCAATTGTGGCCCTTGGAATGAAGCCGGAATCGGTAACACCAAATAAGCCAGCCCCCGTGTTGCCAAATCGGCATACCGCGTTTTTAATTCGTGCTGATATTTGTTGACAATGACATGTAAATCCGCATGCTCCGCCGCCGGCAACCAACACACATTTCCCGCTTCATTGCTACCGCCCAAAGCCCGCGGTACAATGTGATGACATGTGTACGGATACCGATCCGGCAACCACCCTGTTTGGGCAATAACCCGTTGTTTATTCGGCCGAATTTCCGGCAGTTGTCCCCGCGCGGCGAAAGCCCGAATAATATCCCGCCGAACCTGTCCGTATTCCGCTTTAATCGCTTGCCGCTCATGCGCCGAAGCCAAGCGAACATTCACAACCGCCGGAACCATTCCCGTCGCATTTTTCAGATATCCGTCTTGGGCATTCATGGACATAAAAGCCGGATGCGCCAACAAAACCCCGTCGGCCGTTGCCACAACCGCCAAAGGCATTGCTTTTAATTGTTGTACCTTTAACCGCTCTTCCACTAACCGCGCCCGCCGTAACAAAGGCTTATCCAATACCCGCGTCCAATCCGTGACCCGCATCACCGCCCGAAATCCCGATAATCCGACGGAAATTTGCTCATACGGTCGGCCTTTTTTCTCACAGGCGGCCTTTTCCGCCACTAAATCCCGATGTAACAATCGCCATAAATGACGTGTCAAATACGTCTGTAACCCCGACTCCATTAAACAAATATTATTCAATGTCGGCCGAGCGCCACACCCCATCGGCACAATTTGTTCCACCTGATACCCGGTCGGGACAATTCCGCGACACCGCGCCGCTTCAACCTCACTCGGTAAAAATCCCGCTTCCGTCAAAGCCCCGTTTTGCGCCAGTTTCATCATATACGACCGAACAACGGAAGCTGGCACCGGCAAACATGCCGGCCCACCCTTTAAATCACGCAGGGAAACTTGAACAAAAGCCACCGGCATAGCATCCCGATTGGTAAAAAATACCTTGCCGCACCGCTCTTTTCGATTAAATAAATGACGGGAACCCGCCGCCATCCCATTTTGACAAGCCGTTTTATGCATCATATGTGAAACCTTTTTAAAAATAGTGGACATAATTTTAGTATATCCTATTTTCCGAAAAAGACAAGAAAAAAAATAAAACATCCTTTTAACCACCGGAAATCAGCCACTCTTCTTCGAAAAAAAACATCACCGGTTAAACCTGCCGATATTCAACACCGCTCAGACGTTGCAAATCATTCATCGTTTCGCTGTTCAAACTGTACCGTTTTGGCAGAGAGATTTCCACTTCATGCCCCTTGGCGCGTACCAAGATGAAAACGCGACTTTTTCCGGCCGGATCCCGCTCCAATAATTGTTGCACCGCCGTTACCGCCGCCGGTTGATTGACGGAAATCAATAAAGTCGACGCCGTTTTTGCCATCACATCCGATAAATACTCGGCACTTTGTAACGTCATCCGAATATTTTCATCATCGTCCGGTCGTTTGTCCGCCGTCACACTCAACAATAACGGTTGGCCCGATTTTAATTTATCCCGAACAACCGCCAAGGTATCCGCAAAACACATCATTTCAAATCCGCCGGCTTTATCACTTGCCGATACAAAAGCAAACTTGTTTCCCTTTTGACTGATACGTTCCCGCACACCCGATACAATACCCGCCATCTGAACACGTACCGCACCGGCCGTCTTAACCATTCCCGCTACATCACCGGAAGAAACAACCCGCAACCGGTCAAAAACCGCATCATACGTATCCAACGGATGCGCCGACAAATAAAATCCCAAAGCGGTTGCTTCATGTTCCAACTTTTCGACATGCGGCCAATCCGGCACCTCATCCAATTTTAACCGTGTGACAGCCGGATCCGCCCCGAACAACCCGATTTGCGCACTTGTCCGCGCCTCTGTCGCCTGTGCCGCAAAAGCCATGATTTTTTCCACATTGTCATGAATTTTAGCCCGATTCTTATCCAAACATTCAAAAGCCCCCGCTTTGGCCATGTTTTCCAAGTATCGTTTATTCAAAGCCGATATATCCACCCGACGCGCAAAATCTTCAATCGATTTAAACGGACCGTTTTTGTTCCGTTCCGCCACAATTGCCTGCATCCCGGCTTCCCCGACATTTTTAATCGCCGACAAAGCATACCGTACCGCACCGTTTTCAACCGTGAAGTTGACTTCGGACTTATTGACATCCGGCGGTAACACCGCAATTTTCATTTTTTGTAAATCATTCCGGAAAAAAGCCAGCTTGTCCGTATTGATTTTATCCAACGTCATCGTTGCTGCCATAAATTCAACCGGATAATGTGCCTTTAAATAAGCCGTTTGATACGCCACGTACGCATACGCCGCCGCGTGCGATTTGTTAAACCCGTATTCGGCAAATTTCGCCATCTTATCAAACACAAGCTCGGCGGTCGCCTTGTCAATACCCTTTTTAATGGCCCCGTCGATAAAAATCCCCCGCTGCCGAACCATTTCTTCCTTGATTTTTTTACCCATCGCCCGCCGCAGCAAATCCGCACCGCCCAGCGTATATCCCGCCATGACCTGAGAAATCTGCATCACCTGCTCTTGGTAAATCATGATCCCGTAAGTTTCTTTTAAAATCGGTTCCAAACTCGGATGCATATAGTCCGGCTTTTCAAGCCCCTTCTTGCGTGCAATATAGCTTGGAATACTGTCCATCGGCCCCGGTCGATACAACGAAACCAACGCCACAATATCTTCAATCTTATCCGGCTGCATGTCATGCAGAATCTTTTTCATCCCCGTCGATTCCAATTGAAACACACCCGTCGTATTTGCCGATTTTAACAGCGCAAAAGTTTCCTCATCATCCAAAGGCAGATTGCCCGCATCGACCGTAATTCCCCGCTTTTGAATGAGTTCAACCGTCTTTGCAATCGTCGTCAGTGTTTTTAATCCCAAAAAGTCAAACTTGATCAGACTCGCATCCTCAACAAATTTCATGTTGTATTGCGTGACAGGCATGTCCGACGACGGATCTTTGTAAATCGGTACGATTTGATCCAAAGGCTTGTTCCCGATCACAACGCCCGCCGCATGTGTCGATGAATTGCGATAGAGCCCCTCTAACTTTAACGCAATTTCCAATAGGACTTTAATCGATTCGTCCGATGCCGCTTCCTTTTCAAACTCCGGCTCTTGCTCTAATGCTTCTTTAAGGGTGATTCCCAACGTGTTCGGTACCAACTTTGATAACTGATCCACAACCGGATACGGAATCTGTAAGACCCGCCCGACATCCCGAATGACCGCTTTGGCCTGCAACTTACCAAACGTAATAATTTGCGCCACATGGTCAAATCCGTAATGATTTTGAACATATTCAATCGTCTTTTGGCGGTTTTCCTGACAAAAATCAACGTCAAAGTCCGGCATAGATACCCGTTCCGGATTTAAAAACCGTTCAAACAACAAATTAAACCGCAACGGATCAATATCCGTAATCGTTAAACACCACGCGACAACCGATCCGGCCCCCGATCCACGGCCGGGCCCCACCGGTACCCCATGCGCCTTTGACCATTGAATAAAATCCGCCACGATTAAAAAGTACCCCGGGAAGCCCATCTGCTTGATAATGCCAAGTTCATACTCCATGCGTTCCCGATATTTGTGTCGATCCTCCTCCGACCGACCGGCCATCCGCATTTCAAAGCCCCGTTCGGCCATTTCCCGCAAAACTTCATCTTCCGTCTTGCCGTGACAATCATAGTTCGGGAACGCCGGCTTTTTCTTCACCGCCATGAAATAACACCGTTTTGCAATCTGAACCGTATTTTGTAAAGCCTCCGGCAGATCGGCAAATAAAGCCTTCATCTCCGCCGCCGTTTTTAAATAATGTTCCGGTGTTACCCGCCGTCGGTTTTGTTCCGTGACAAACGTCTTTTCTGCAATGCATAACATGGCATCATGCGCCTCATACATATCCGGCGTCTTGAAAAAAGCCTCATTCGTCGCGACCAAAGGCACATTCAACCGATACGCCATCTCTAAAAAAGCCGGCTCAGCCTGCGCTTCCGCCGCCAATCCATGCCGTTGCAGTTCCATATATACCCGTCCCGGATAAGCCGCCTGTAACCGTTGCAACAATTCCGCCGCAAAATCCGCATGACCGCTTAACACCGGTCGCCCCAGAATGCCTTCAATCCCACCGGTCAGGATAAGAAGCCCTTCCGTTTTCGTCAACAATTCATCAAAAGTTAAATGAGGTGTATCCTGTTTGTCCGCACCCATATAATATTCCGAAAAATGGAGCAGTAAATTTTGATACCCCTGTTCATTTTGCACAATTAAGACAACTTTGTCATACGTTGGTTTTTCAACCGAAAAAGCCTGAGATTCCCGGTTCGGTGACCGAATTAACAACTGACACCCCAAAATCGGTTGTACCCCTGCATGCGACGCCTCTTTGGCCAACAACATAGCCCCGAAAATATTCCCGCTGTCGGCAATACCGATCGCCGGCATTTGTTGTTCCGCCGCCCAAGCTACTAACTTGGCCGTTTTAATAGCCCCTTCTAATAAAGAATGCTCCGTATGGACACGTAAATGAATAAACTCGGGTTCCGTCATCTTGCCTGCTTTCCTGTTAAATTGTATGCATTCTATCCTAAAACATCTCCCTTGGCAAGGTTTTTCTGCACCCCGATGCACATTTTACGAAATTTATTGACAAAAGAAAAATAAAAGCATATACTGATGTCACAAATCAACCAAAGGATATGATATGAGTTCATCCAAAAACCTGATTACATCTTTGATATTAAACGATAAAGAACAAGAAACTTTGCCCCGTATTCCGCGGAAGAGTGATACATCAATCGCCTATTGGACAAAGTTTTATCGGACATATTCTCTTGTCCCCGGCGTAGCGGCTTTTGTGTTTTCGGGGATTTTGGCGGCGTCTGTCATGGTTGCCACCAATGCGGCCGCGAAACACCGCCAAAAAGAAATCGATTCGGATACGGCAACGGCGTTGATTGCGGTTAGCGGGTTATTCGGTCTGGCTGCTTTGGTCGGAACAGTATCTAATGTTCGGGAGGCGATCGCCGGGCATGTTTTATATCGACATTATTATCGGGAAAAATTAAACCGGGAAATACAACGCGAAAAAAGCGAATAACCCTTTTACATCCCCGTTATCTTTTCTCTTTTACATTATCCCCGCCGGCGCGGGGATTTTTTTACATATCGCCATACAATAAAAACGGTATCACGGCATTAATCCGCGAATCTGTCCCTATTTTACTTTTTTCCGATTTTGGGGCACTTCACATATAGATTATTAATCAAACAGATGTCAAATGAAGTGTAACAATTTAATGTTCCTTAAAATGTTATAAAATTATGTATCACAAAAAGAAAGGTAAAGCAAGAAGAAAATATTTATATTATAAAGGGTTCCTGTTCATTTAGTTAAAAGTCGTGTAAGGTGCAAAAAGTATAACAAAAAAAGGAACATTAAATTGTTACACTCGTTAAATAACATATTGAAAAACAACATCTTTCCAAAATTACTGTTACATTTTAATATGTAACACTTATATACGTTTTATACTGGGAATTCTTTTTTCTGTCTTGTGACACAAAAAAAATATCTATTTGAAAATAAAACAAAAATAAATACTGTTTTTTTCACGATCGTATCAATAACAATAAAACCCGCCCGATCGGGCGGGTGATATAAAAGTCTGACGATTACTTTTTCAATGCATCTTCAAACAAAAATTCCGGATTAACCCGCACCCCAAACCACGTCACGGCAAAATGTAAATGCGGTCCGGTCGATCGCCCCGTCATCCCCACGGCACCAATAACATCCCCCTGCTTAACAACTTGATTTTCAGTAACGTTAATCTCACTCAAATGAGAATAGCTGGAAAAAACACCTTGTCCGTGGTCAATTAAAATTGTCTTACCGGTATAAAACATATCCGGATGAACCACCTTTACCCGACCGTCGGCCGGAGCAACCACCGCCGTTCCCGTCGGTGCTGCAAAATCCGTACCGCTATGTCCCGCTTTTTTAGTCCCGTTTAATACCCGCCGAGATCCAAAAGGACTTGATATTCTGGTATATTGTGCAACAGGAAGAATCCACGTTTCCGGAAAAAAGGCCCCGTCGGATGATTGACGCGCTTTCTGTAATAACAACGCTTCATCCACGATACGCTTTTGTGCTTTCGTATCCGGGGATACTTTGCCTGCCGGTAACCCATTGACAATATCTTCTTTCCAATGAACCCGATCAACCGCTATGTGTTTTGGGACAATACCTTGTTTGTTTTCCAAAAAAACTGTCAAATGCTGTGCTGCATCTTGCGGAATACCTAAAACAAATAAACCATCCTCATTCACGGGAATCTGATACCTGTCCGATTGTTCACCATTGTGCAACAATTGACCGTCCACGTACAACCGCTCATCTGGTGCCAACCGCCCATAGACAAGCTGTCCTTCCCGAACCGGTGTCAATAATTCAAAGGCCCGCACAGGTAAATGTATGAACAATAAAAAAAGTAAGCACAATGTATATATAAAACATCGCGCTGTAATAACTTTGTAATTACAATTCTGTGTTAAAAATGTAATTACTTTGTAATTATTTAATGTATTTTGTAATTTCAATGTAATTACTCCTTGTCTGAATTGAAAAATAAATCCGGTTGTGTATTTGGGATTTCTTTTTTCTTTTTAACAACGTTTTTCCCATCAAAACCCATTGAACTTAAACAATCTTTTTGTTCCACACGCCCCCTGGGAACAACCGTTATTTTACCATCCGCAAAAGCAATTTGCAACCATTTTTCCGCCCCTGCAACGCGCGATTGCCCGATAATTTGACCTGACGGCCCTGAAACAAGGGTAAATCCACGTTCCAAAACAGAGTGATATGAATATGATTTCAATAACTTAGACGCTGTTTCTAATTTATTTTGAATCAAGCGAATACAAACATCAAAAGCCTGATCCAACCGTTCGGATCTGTCATCTAATTTTTGAATAAATCCTTCAATTATTTCAGATAAATTCGGAAGAGATCGTTTTAAAGCATCCAATCGAACAGCTTGTTCTTCACACAGACGATATGTCGCATCCATCAACCGATTTTGAGCATTTTGTAATTGAATTTGTAATTCACTGCGCACCGGAACAGCTTTTTCGGCCGCACCGGTTGGTGTCGGCGCCCGTAAATCCGCAACATAATCAATTAATGTTGTATCCGTTTCATGACCGACAGCCGAAATCAGCGGAATATCGGAAGCCGCCGCCGCCCGAACAACGATTTCTTCGTTAAAGCACCACAAGTCTTCCAAACTACCGCCACCACGCGCCACAATCAAAACATCCGGTCGGGGAACAAGGCCGTTCGGTGTCATCAAACCAGTCGGGGGAATAGTATTAAATCCTTGAATAGCTTTTGCAATTTGTTCGGCAGCCCCCTCACCTTGAACCAAAACAGGCCATAACAAAACCGGGCGCGGAAAACGATCCCGCAAGCGGTGCATAATATCCCGAATAACGGCGCCGGACGGGCTTGTCACAACACCGATTACATCCGGTAAGTAGGGGATTTTTTTCTTACGTGACGGATCAAAAAGGCCTTCCTTTTCAAGCTTTTCTTTTCGTTCTTTCAGTAATTTTAAAAGGGCACCCTCCCCCGCCGGCTCAACCGTTTCAACAATCATTTGATAATTGGAACGCCCCGGATAAGTGGATAGTTTCCCCGTACAAACGACTTCCAAACCCTCTTGTAACGCGGCGCGAGTTGCTTCGTTTCGTCCCCGCCAACACACAGCCGACAAAACGGAATCGTTATCTTTTAAAGAAAAATAGGTATGGCCGGAAGCCGCTTTTTTCAGGCCGGAAATTTCCCCACGGACTTTCACATGGCCAAAAACCTGTTCCACACACCCTTTTAAAGCTAACGAAATTTCGGTGACGGATAAAACAATTTCTGCCTGATTTTCCATCGGGTAACCCCTAATATCCTATCGGATCCATCTTCATCAGTTGTTGTAAAATAATATCTAATTTATCCAACGTATCATAGGCAACAACCACTTCACCGCCCTGCCCCGTCCAATTAATCGTCACCGGTGTTTTTAATAAATGCGACATTTCTTTTTCCAACGCCAAAATATCTTCATCTTTTTGTTGCGTCATTTTCTTTTGAATATGCTGCATGGTTTTACGATGCGTTTTCACACCGCCGGCCGTTGTCGCCAACTTTTCGGTTTGGCGGACACTTAACCCTTTTCGAATGACTTCCTGAGCTAATTCCAGTGGATTTTGGGCATTTAACAAAGCCCGTGCATGCCCGATTGTCAGCTCTTTATTTTCAACCAACACTTTGATTTCATTCGGTAAATCAAGCAAACGCATCATATTGGCCACATGGCTGCGACTTTTACCGACAACCTGAGATAATTCTTCCTGTGTATATTGAAATTCTTGCAACAACCGATGATAGGCTTCGGCTTCTTCCAACGGGTTTAAATCTTCCCGTTGCAAGTTTTCAATTAAAGCGACCTCCAAAGCGGCTTTATCATCAAAATCCTTAACGATAACAGGGACTTGGTTTAAGCCGGCCATTTTAGAAGCCCGGAAACGCCGTTCCCCGGCAATAATTTCATATCCCATCGGTTGACGGGGATTACGACGCACCAATAAAGGCTGTAAAACCCCTTTTTCCCGAATGGAAGAAACTAAATCGCTCAAAGCCGCTTCCGTAAAAACACGACGCGGTTGAAAGGGACTTGGCACCAAATCCGTCACATTGACTAAAATAATATCAGAAGTCGTTGCTTTTCGTAAAGCCTGTGGGGCATACAGATTATCATCGCCCATCAACGCACTAAGGCCTTTTCCCAATCCCAAGTTTTTTTCCATATTATTTCTCCTTTTCTCGTTTTAAAATTTCACCGGCCAACCGAATATAGTTTTGCGCACCGACGCTTCTGAAATCATACAACATAACCGGTTTACCATGGGATGGAGCCTCGGGAATACGTACATTTCGGGGAATAACGGTTTCAAAAACCAATTCTTTAAAGAAAGAACGCACATCATTGACAACCGATTTAGACAGGTTGGAACGCCCATCAAACATCGTCATCACAATCCCTTGAATCATCAAATCCGGATTAAAATTGCGCTTAACCCGCTCAATCGTTTTCATCAGATCCGCCACACCTTCCAAGGCCAAATATTCACATTGAACCGGAATAATCACACGATTGGAAGCCACCAAAGCATTCATGGTTAACAGTCCGACAGCCGGCGGACAATCAATAAATACATAATCAAAATCAATGGATTCAATTGCTTTTTTCAAAAAGAACTGCGGTTTTTCCACATCGGCCAACTCCATATCCAATCCCAACAATTCCGGACCGGCCGGCAACAGAGACAAGTACGGAATATCCGTTTGTTGAATACTGTCAGCCACCGTATGTCGTCCCGTCAGAACCGTATATGAATTCGGCCCGCCACTGACACGTTGACGCCCCAAACTGACGGTTGCGTTGCCTTGCGGATCTAAATCGATAATCAATACTTTCTTTTCCAATGCGGCCAAAGCCGTTGCCACATTTACCGTCGTTGTGGTTTTACCGACCCCGCCTTTTTGATTTGAAACAGAAAACACCAATGGACACATTATTTGACCTCCGTTATTTTTAAAATACATCCGCGCGGATGCGTTAAACTGTGTATTTTTTCAATCACCGCTTTATGTTCAATCGACGCTATTTCCGTATCAACTTCCTCCCCTTTCAGAAACAGGCAGGTTGATATCGGCGTCAAAAACGGTTTAGCCCACCCCAACAATTGATCCAATGACGCCAATGCCCGAGCCGTAATCACATCCGACGGGCGCTGTTCGCACGTTTCCAAGCGTTGATTTAAAATCGTAACCGGAACATGAATTTGCCGAGCAACTTCCTTTAAAAACAAACATTTTTTAGTATCACTTTCAATCAAGGTGACAGTCGGTGGCGGGTTCATTTGGGCTTGCGTCAAAACAGCCAACACCAATCCCGGAAAACCCGCCCCGCTTCCCATATCCACGAGCGTTTTCGTTCCGGCCGGTAATAATGGAAACAACTGTGCCGAATCCACGATATGCCGTTGCCAAGCATCCGGTAATGTTGATTTTGACACCAAATTCACGGCATTTTGCCACCGTTCCAAAAGCGCTAAATAAGCCACTAACTGTGGCCGTACTTGTTGCAAAAGCGTATTTAATTGTTCCACGTGAAACATATTCATCCTTTTTTTATGTGTTTCATGTGAAACAATGTATCCGTGTCGAGATATATTTGCAAGTATTTTTTTATCGATTATTTCAAAAAAAAGAAATCCCCTAACGCCCCTAAACAGGTATCAGGGGATTCTCAATCTAGTCAAATATAAAGGTAAGTGTATTTACGGATTGACAGTTACGCGCCGTTCCAACCTTGTTATTAATCTGAATTTCCCGCGCTTCCGTCATACCGGAAACAAGCTTACGGCAAGTCGGCATATTCATTTCTTCCAATTGAATATAAAACTGACTTGTCCCATGGGGACCAACGGACCAAGAAATATCTGTAAACGGTTGCCCCGATACGGAAGCGGCGTTCAATCCGGTATAACCGTTCATATGATTGATACGAATTTGCGTTACGGTTTGCGCTAAATCCTGTAAAATTTGATTTTGTTTTAAGGCAGACAAGCCTTGCCCGACGCGATGGGTCGATTGCTGTGTCAATGTTCCTTGGATAGCCAGATTACTTAAACTATCCAACATTTGTGCCGATGCCATAGTCGCCGACATCATCAAACCAACCATCATTCCGAATACGATTTTCATCCGTTCCCCCAATCCCAAAAAAGTTATTCCCTTTCGGGAATACCCCAAATGTTATTTTTAATTTTTCTTACAAATTCAATATGTTGTGATAATTCTTCCGCCGGAATTTCAAAAACGCGCGGTGCATGAAATTCTTTGGGGGCGGTTGATACGGTCGGTTGTACAACGGTTGGAGTAGCGGCTTCTTTTTTTAGTGTTGTTAAGACTAATCCCGGTTCGCGGCCGCCGATCAGTTCCAAATACACATCAGCCAGTAATTCACTATCCAACAAAGCGCCGTGAACCGTTCGCGCCGATGCATCCACATTAAAACGTTTACATAATTCGTTTAAATTGACACGAGATCCCGGAAATTTTTGGCGGGCAATCAATAACGTATCCACAACACGATCAAAACTGAGTGTCGGGCGGCCGCAAGCCGTCAATTCGGCGTTTAAAAACTTCATATCAAACGCAGCGTTATGGATGACCAGTTTAGCATCCTCCCCCACAAAGGCCAAAAATTCGTCGGCAATATCGGCAAATTTGGGTTTATCGGCCAAGAAATCGTTTGTCAAGCCGTGAACGGCAATGACTTCTTCGCTCATGACTTTTTCAGGATTCAGGTAACATTGATATTTTCGACCGGTCGGGACATGGTTATCCAACTCAACACATCCGATTTCGACAATCCGTTCTCCGGCGGCGGGATCCAACCCCGTTGTTTCGGTATCCAAAACGATTTCCCGCATACTTTCTCCTTTTTTAATAAAGAAGAGTATACAGTATTTTTTCACACAACGCAAGCCGATTGTGGATAAGTATGCATATTGGGGATAAGTCGCCTTATTATAGGCGTTAACAAAAAATCAGAAAAAGATATCCTTTTTTATCCAGTCTGATATCCACACAGCAAAAATCGGCTGACGATTCGGAAAAATAGACCTGTTTATCGCAAAAAAATACATTAAATTACCGATTCGTTCAAAATCAAATCGTATGTCAAGCAAAAAATAAAAAAGATATACCACTTATCCACAGGGACATACCAATACTATATTTATTTTTTTATATAAGATGGGCTGGTTGATGTGGATAAAAAACAAACGCCGGTGTGGGGAAAAAGCATTGCAATATAAGCAAGAATATGATATGGTGAGCCGTAAAGGAGAAGGATATGTTAAAAATATACAATACGGCAACGCATCGTAAAGAAGAGTTTAAACCCATTCGAGATGGAGAGATTCGTTTTTACGGTTGCGGACCGACGATTTACAATTATGCGCATATCGGCAACATGCGGGCATATGTATTTTATGATTTGGTCAATCGGTATTTCCGGTATAAAGGATATCGGGTAACGTATTGTATGAACTTAACGGATGTCGATGATAAAACCATTCGCGATTCTCGGGCGGCCGGTAAATCGTTGCGGGAGTTTACGGATTTTTATGCGGAAGCTTTTTTTAAGGATTTTGCAACGTTACATATTCGTAAACCCGATATTGTTCCGCGGGCTACCGAAGAAATTGCGGCTATGATTGAATTGATTCAATTATTATTGGACAAAGGGTATGCGTATCAAACGGCGCGCGGAGATGTTTTCTTTAAAATCAGTCGGTTTTCCGAATACGGGCGTATGGCCGGGATTGAAGCACAGTCTTTGTTAGCCAACGCAGACGGGCGATTGTCGGATGAATATGATAAAGAAGATGCGCAGGATTTTGCGCTTTGGAAAGCTTGGGAAGAGCGTGACGGGGACAATTATTGGGAAACGCCTTTCGGAAAAGGGCGGCCGGGATGGTCGATTGAATGTTCCGCCATGGCGCGCAAATATTTAGGCCAACCGTTTGATTTACATATCGGTGGGGTGGATTTAATCTTTCCGCATCATACGAATGAAATTGCACAATCCGAATGCGCTTATGGGGAAAAGTTTGTGAATTATTGGATGCATAATGCGCATTTGATGGTGAACGGGAAAAAGATGGCTAAATCCGCCAATAATTTTTACACGGTTAACGATTTGGTACAAAAAGGATATTCCCCGGAAGCCATCCGATATGAGTTTTTAAAGGCGCATTATCGGGCTGTTTTGGATTTTCAGGAAAGTAATATGGCCGGCAATCAAAGTGTGATTGATCGGCTGGGCAACTTTATGACGCGATTGAGCCGGGAAGCGAATGGTGCTGGTTGGGCCGGAACGGATGATGCTTTGACGCGGGCGGAAGCCGGTTTTGAGGCCGGTTTGGATGATGATTTAAATATGCCGGAAGCTTTGGCGGCAATTTTCACCTTAATGACGGAAGTCAATAAAAACTTTGCGGCATTAAGTGTGGCCGATGCGACGCGGATAGCGGATGTCATGCGGCGTTTTGATACGGTTTTAGCGTTATTGCCGGCCGAAGAAGAAGCGGTGCTGACACCGGAACAACAGGCTTTGATTGATCAACGGCAGGCGGCTCGATTAGCCAAAGATTGGGCGACGGCGGATGCCTTAAAGCAAAAATTGATTGCGCAAGGGATTGACATAAAAGATACGCCGCAGGGACCCGTGTGGCGCATTATGAAGGCCTAATCAATGATATCCCCCGTCGGCAGGCGGGGGATTTTGTTAATTAACCAGCGGTGAATTTTTCAGCAAATAATACACAATAAAGCCGATGATGGCGATCATAATCAAGATATGTTCGTAACGTGTCATCATGTAATGAGTCCTTTGTTTTTCTTTTAATCTAAAACATCGGATAAAAAAAAGCTAGTATTTTTTCAGGAAATCGGATAAAATGCGGGGCATGAAACACAAAAATGAATTAACGATTTATCCTCTATCCGATTTTGACGGTTTACGGCGCGCCGGTCGGTTGACGGCGGAAACATTGGATTACATTACGGCGTTTGTTCAACCGGGTGTGACGACAGGGGCTTTGGATGATTTATTAACGGAATTTATGACTTCACATGGCGGAATTCCGGCCAATATCGGGTATCACGGTTTTCCGAAAGCCAGTTGTATTTCCCCCAATCATGTGGTGTGTCACGGTATTCCGTCCGAGCATAAAGTATTACAGGCCGGTGATATTATTAACATTGATATTACGGTGATTGTAGACGGTTGGTACGGTGATACATCGCGTATGTATTATGTTGGTAAGCCGTCCGTGAAAGCCAAGCGGTTAGTGGAAACGACGTATGCGACGATGATGGCCGGGATTGAGGCGGCGGCCCCGGGGCGGACTTTAGGGGATGTTGGGCATGCGATGCAGCAAACAGCGGCCAAAAACCGGTATTCCGTGGTAACGGATTATTGCGGGCATGGTATCGGCCGTGTGTATCACGGACAGCCGAATGTATTGAATTACGGTGTTCCCGGGACGGGAATAGAATTGGTTCCCGGATTGGTATTTACGGTAGAACCGATGGTGAATATCGGTGGATCGGAAACATTAACTTTATCCGACGGATGGACGGTGATTACCAAGGATCGGTCGTTATCGGCTCAATTTGAACATATGATCGGGATAACGCCGACGGGGTATGAAATTTTTACGTTATCTCCCAAGGGATGGACGTATCCGCCCTACCCGGCCGAATAGGAGTGAATATGGCCGGTTCGTCTGATTACACAGGTCATCGGCAACGATTGCAGGAGCGATTTTTATCGACAGAAGGCAATCCTTTACCGGAGTATGAATTTTTAGAGTTGATTTTGATGCGGTGTATTCCGCGCCGGGATGTGAAACCGCTGGCAAAACAATTATTGAAGCATTTCTTTTCGTTTGCGGGAGTATTGCATGCCAGTCCGGATGAATTGAAGCAATTTAAAGGAGTTAAAGAATCCACGATTGCGATGTTTAAGATCATTGTTGAAGCAAATAAGGCGTTGCTTCATGAAGAATTAAAATGTCGGCCGGTATTGGCGCAATGGCAAAATGTTGTGGATTATTGCCGTATGACGATCGGGCAGGAGCCGGTTGAACGTTTTATCGTTTTTTATTTAGATAAGAATATGCAATTGATTCGGCAGGAATTATCAACAATCGGAACAAACAATCAGGTTCAAATTTATCCGCGGGAAATTTTAAAGCGGGCGTTACATTTAAACGCAACAACGATTGTTTTGGCGCATAATCATCCGTCGGGTAATATGACGCCTTCCCCGGATGATATCCGTATGACGAAAGAGTTACGGCGTGTATTGGCTCCCAACGGGATTTATTTGGCCGATCATTTAATTATCGGCGGTAATAAAAAGCCGTATTCCATTGCCAATCGTTTATCGGAAGAAGAGGAAACGCCGTAACGGCATCCCTCCTGCCCTATTATTGATTCATGCTGTCAAAAAAGTCGTCATTTGTTTTGGAATGGCGCAGTTTATCCATGAGAAATTCCATGGAATCCGTCACGCCCATCGGCATCAGAACGCGACGCAGCACCCACATTTTGGGGAGCCGGTTCCGATCAACCAATAATTCTTCTTTTCTTGTTCCGGATTTGGTAATGTCAATGGCCGGGAAAATACGTTTATCCGACACTTTGCGGTCAAGGATGATTTCGCTGTTACCGGTACCTTTAAATTCTTCAAAGATAACTTCATCCATGCGTGAACCCGTATCAATTAATGCCGTTCCGAAAATCGTGAGAGAGCCACCCTCCTCTATATTACGAGCCGCCCCGAAAAAGCGTTTCGGCTTTTGCAAAGCATTGGCATCCACCCCGCCGGTTAAGACTTTGCCCGAGCTTGGGATAACGGTGTTATATGCCCGCGCCAGACGGGTGATTGAATCCAATAAGATAATCACGTCTTTTTTATGTTCGACCAGACGTTTAGCTTTTTCAATGACCATTTCGGCGACTTGAACATGGCGGGCGGCCGGTTCGTCAAAGGTTGAACTGATGACTTCGCCTTTAACGGAACGAATCATGTCGGTCACCTCTTCGGGGCGTTCGTCGATGAGGAGCATAATCAGGTGGGCGTTCGGATAATTGGCCGTAATGGCATGTGCGATGTTTTTCAACATCACGGTTTTCCCCGTTCGCGGCGGGGCCACAATCAAAGAGCGTTGGCCGAATCCTTGGGGGCAAATTAAGTCAATAATCCGCGCCGTCATGTCTTTATCATCCGGCGTTGTATCGTGTTCCATTTTGATGCCGGTATCGGGGTACAGCGGCGTTAAATCGTCAAAGTTAATTCGATAGCGCAGTTCTTCCGGTTTTACGAAATTGACAGTATTGATATGGGCCAAAGAAAAGTATTTTTCACCGTTTTGCGGTGCGCTGATTTCCCCTTCAACCGTATCGCCGGTGCGTAATCCCCATTTTTTGATATGGGCAGGTGCGACGTAAATATCGTCCGGGCCGGCCAGATAATTGGCTTCGGGTGAGCGCAGAAAACCAAATCCGTCCTGCATGACTTCCAAGACCCCCTCCCCGTACAGGGTTGTTTCCGATTCCGATAGTTTTTTCAGCACGGCGTACATTAAATCCTGTGTCCGTAAAGACGCCGCGTTTTCAACAGCTAATTCTTCGGCATAAATCAACAATTCGGCCGGTGTTTTCTTTTTAAGGTCTTTTAATTGCATGGTGTCTCCTATGCAGGTATATGTCAAAAAAATAAGTGGAAAAAGAACGACCGAATGGTCGCTGATAATAAAATACTCGTTTTTTATGTATTTGTCAAGCGGTGAAGGGTATCCGCGTCCGCGGCGGTTGTGATAATATCGGCCGTTAATTGGTGGCGAAACCAGGTGATTTGCCGCTTGGCATAGTGGCGGGTTGCGGTTGTGGCGGCCGTTATCATCTCGTCATACGTTGTTTTGCCCCGCAGATAAGCCGCTATTTCCGGAACACCGATGGCTTTTAAGACACCGCCGATCGGATGTAAGGTCATTAATGCGCGGACTTCATCCAGAGCGCCCTGCTCTATCATTTGGCGAAAACGGGTATCACAGCGGGTATACAGGGTTTGTCGGTCAGGGTTCAGGAAAACAACCGTAAAATCGGCATCAATCGGTTTGACTTTCGGTTGTTCGTAAAAATAAGATAACGGTTTACCGGTGCCGAGGTAAACTTCCAACGCGCGTTGCAGGCGTTGGGGGTCGGTAAAGCGGCAATCCGGAACCTGACGCCGGATATCATCCAAGGGCAGGGCGCGGACTTGGGCACGAATGGCGGGATCGATATCCGGAATGGCATGCATACCGTTTACCAGGGCACCGATATACAAGCCTGTTCCCCCGACAACAACCGGATTGGGGGTGTTTTGCAGGACGGGAATGACATCGCGCAGCCAATCTTGAACTGTATTTTGGGTATAGGCATCGACATAACCGTATAAAACATGGGGAACGCCCATCATATCCGCCGGCGTCGGACGGGCGGAAACAATGGTTAAATCGCGGTAGACTTGGGTTGCATCGGCATTCACGACGGTTCCGTCGATTGCCGCCGCCGTTTGGACGGCTAATCCGGATTTACCGCTGGCGGTCGGGCCTGCAATAACGATAATGCGTTGTCGGGTCATGTTTATCCTTTTTCAAAAAGAATAGCCGATTTTTCCTTGTCTTTCAAGTTAAAAATCGGTATACTGAGAAAGAGCAAAAAGGAGAAGCGTATGCGTTGGGTGATTGTTTTATTGTGTTGTATCGGTATAGTGGGATGTGGTTTCCGGCCGTTATATTGGGCAGAGGATAATACGGATGTCATTCAGGAATCGGAGCGTATTCGGATTGCGCCGATTGCGAATGCGGCCGGTTATCAGATGGATATGATTTTTCGGCACAAACTAAATCCGAGACAGGTGGATGTGGCCAAAACTTGGGAATTGCGCGTTCAATTGGCCGAGCCGGTATTTTATGATCAAAGTATTCGGGGAGATAACTTTGCCAGCTTGGAAAAAATGACATTAACGGCATCGTATCAGTTAGTTAACCTGACAACACAGGAACAGGTTATTTCTTCCAGCGTATCGGCCAGCGGATCTTATAACATTATCAATGAGCCGTATGCCACGACAATGGCCAAGGAGAAAATGTATCAAAATTTGGTCCAGATATTGGCGGATGATATTGTTTTGCATTTATTTTCCTATCTGCGGGGAACTGTTTCGTGAAAGCAAAAGCCTATCAAATCGATGCATTAAAGCCGCAAATCCAGGGACGGTTTAAGGGGGCTTTGATTTTCGGACCTGATTTTGGTGTGGTACAGGAAACGGCCGCGAAAATAGCAGGCTTAATTGTATCGGATATGCAGGACAGTTTTGCCGTATGTCGTGTCATGCCGGCGCAATTACGTGAAACGCCGAGTTTGTTGTTGGATGAAGGCAACAGTGTGATGTTGATGGGGGGGCGGCGTCTGATTTGGTTACGGGATGCGGATAATCATGCGGAGGAAGCCGTTACGTCTTTTGTTGAACATGTGCAGACGGATTCTTTTTTACTCATCACGGCGGATAATTTAACAAAATCATCGGCTTTACGGGTGTTTTGTGAAACGTGTCCGGATATATTAACGGTTGCCTGTTATGCGGATGAAGCCAAAGATGTGGCCGTATTTATTCGGGAAACATTATCATCCGCCGGTTTTTCGGTTGATCCAAAAGCTATGCCGATGTTGGTGGAGCGGTTGAATGAAAATCGATTGGCGACGCGGCGGGAATTGGAAAAGTTGATGGTTTATTTGGGTGATCAAAAAACGGTGACAGCGGCCGATGTTGCGGCGGTTGTGACCGATACGGCGAATACGTCAGCCGATATTTTTTGTTGTGCGGTTGCCGAAGGAAATCAAAAAACGGCCGATCATGCGGCGGCTTTATTATTGTCAAACGGCGAAAACCCGGTTGGTTTGGTTCGTATCTTAACAAATCATTTCAATAACTTATTAATTGCGGCGGATATCATGGCGCAAGGGGGAACATTGGATACCGCTGTTAAAAAAATCCTGAAACCCGCCCAGTTTCGGTTAGAAGAAACAATGCGGCGACAAGTCATGATGTGGAAAAAAGAGTATATTTTTAAAGTATTGGAATTGCTTTTGGGGACAGAGCGGCAAACAAAAAGTACCGGTTTACCGCCGGAATTGATTTTAGCCCGTACCGTGACCCAAATTACGGCTAGAGCCGCCCGGTTACGGCGTTAAGGATGTGTATCAACGTATTGTGTTCTTGTTTCTAATAATGTAATTACAATGTAATTTCAAAATAGGAAAGTAATTATTTTGTAATTACCACATTAAAAAGTAATTACGATGTAATTATTTTTCTTGATTTCGGGATGAAAATTCGGTATAGTAGAAATGAATTGATATATACCGAAGGAGGTTTGTATGCCCAAGAAAATTCAAAAACAAGTGTTATTTGAAGAGGATACACCGGTTCGGCCGGCTATTTGGCGCAAAAAAGGTGTGATTGTTTCCATTGTCTTTGGTGTTATTTGGTTAGCTTTTGTTATCAATTATTTACGAACGGCCGGATGGTGGGCGGCCAGAGCTGATTTATCACCGGCCGAGCTTGTCGGTGGACTAGGCGGCTTGTGTTTGCCGGTGTTGGTTGTTTGGTTGGTTTGTGCCTATTTTGACCGATCCGAGCAATTAGCGGATGAAGCGGAAACGTTGCGGGCGTATTTAAATGAATTAGTGTATCCGACGGAGGAGGGGGCTATTTATACCAAAACTCTGACGGATGCGTTGCGGGCGCAAATTCAGGAATTTCGTAGTGTTTTCAATGAAGTTAATGAGCAAACGCAATCGGTTCGGGATGATTTGAAGCATTGGATTGCGGATTTAGGGACGGTGATCAATCATGTGGATACCCAGACGGTGTCTTCGGTTCGGGAGATTGCGGAGCATATTCGGGCTTTATCTGAGGCAACAGCGGGAGCAACAGAGCAAACCCAACAGGCAGCGAATTTATTTTCGGAGCAGGCGGTTATTTTACAGCGCGTAACAACGCAGAGTGTGGCAGAAACAGAGTCTTTGGCGCAAACATTGAGCGGTCGGGCGGATCATTTACAATCTTTAATCAATGCGATCGATGCGGTCAATAATCGAATTGGAGCGGCGACGGTTCAAGCGGGTCAGACAACTCAGGATTTAGCGACGGCGGCGCAAAAAATTGAAGCGGCAGTGGATATGTATGAAACCGATGCGCACAAACAGAATGCGCGGTTGTTCGGTAATTTAGAAAAGGTGTTGTCTGTTTTTCGGGCGCAAGGTGAGTTGTTGGATCAGGAAGTCGGTAAAATTGCCAATCGGATTGCCGTTGTTGAATCCGGTATGGCGGACAGTGCGCGTCGGTTACAGGGGACGGCCGAACAGGCGGTGACTCAGTTTGAACAAGCCGGCGGGGCTTTAACGCGGCAGACAGCGGCTTTCCGAACAGCGGCGATGGCTTTAAAAGATGATTTAGGTGCGGTCGGGGAGCAAATGGAGTCGGTTGGGCGTCAGATAGCGGCGCATCCTTTGGCCGGGGGAAAGGATGAAAAGGACATGTTAGCCGAAGCGGCGGCTATTTTAGATCAGTTGCAAACATTATCCGTGGATATGGCGCATTTATTTTCGCCGAAAGCCGAAGAAACGTTGTGGGAACGCTATTATAGCGGAGATAAGGCAGTCTTTATGCGGCATATTCGGACGGAATTGGGGAGTGGTACAGCCAAGAAAATGAAAGAAATGTATCAAAGCAATCGGGCTTTCCGGACGGCGGCGCAGGGATATATGGCGGCTTTTGAAAAAATGACGCAGCAGGTTGGGCAGGATGATGGAAACAAGTTGTTGCTCAGCATTGTAATCGGATCGGACGCAGGGCGGTTGTATATGGTTTTAGCCGATGTTTTGAAAGGAAAGTAGGATGCGGATTAAATTAATTAAAATCGGAAATTCAATGGGGGTCCGTTTACCGAAAGGTGTGATTCAAGCGTGTGGATTGGGGACTGAGGCGGAACTCAGTGTCGCGGACGGGCAGATCATTTTGGCTCCGGCGGACGGGGTGCGAGCGACTTGGCAACAAGCTTTTGAAGCGGATGTAAAAGAAAATCCGGTGCGTGAACGGGGAGAATGGGAATGGTAGTGCGATTTGATGTTTTTATGTGTGATTCGCGGGGAAAGGCTAAACCGTGTGTGGTGGTTTCTCCCGATGAAATGAATGCAGCTTTGCCATACTTAATTGTTGCGCCGATTACGATGGTTGAGCGGGCTTTTCCGTGTCGTATCGGGGTTCGGTTAAAGGGAAAACAGGGGCAAATCGCATTGGATATGGTGCGCGCGGTTCCGAAAGCGGCTTTGATTGAAAAAATCGGGACACTGCCCCGGGAAACGCATCGGCAAATTTTGCAATTGTTGCAGAAAATGTTTACCGCTTAATGAAAATGCTTGATTTTTAATCGGTAGCGGCGTATACTGTTTCCCGCATTAAGACCCTATCATCTAGCGGTTAGGATACGGCCCTCTCAAGGCCGGTACACGGGTTCAAATCCCGTTAGGGTCGCCATAAAGAAACCTCCCGACAGGGAGGGTTTTTTTATGCGATTTCGCAGAAAATTTGAAGCCGTAGGGTTCGACCGAAGTGAAACGAAGGTAACGCCGTAGGCGGCCCCGTAAGGGGTGAGGCTTGCCGAATGAATCCCGTTAGGGTCGCCAACACAAATGGTAGGTATAAAAAATGCTGTTTTTATTTTATAAATTAAGTGGTTGATCGAGTTTGAAAGTTTGTTTTTTGAAAATGCCATTTGGGGAGAATTTTTCGAGCTTATTTGATGATAATAATTTATTTTTCAATAAGTTTGTTTTAATCTCGTTATGTATTGGGATTGTTGGCTTATTATTAAATCATAATGTTGTTTTCATAAATAAAAAACATTCACATTAAAAAAATTTATCTTGACTTAGAGTATACTCTAAAAATTATCATTTCTTTGTTTGATATTTATTAGTTATTTTTTGGAGGAAAATATGAAGGTTGGATTATCTTTATTGACTATTATAGCGGCAATTTTGACCTGGTGGTTTTATTCTGCAAATGTATGGGATAAAACTTTTACCAAAAGTGACAATGTTACGGTCAGAAAAGTAAAGTTTAAAAATCGGTATGGTATTGAATTGGTTGGGGATTTATATATTCCTAAAAATAAAACGGCAGAAAAATTACCAGCGATTGCTGTTGCTGGTCCTTTTGGAGCAGTTAAAGAGCAATCATCCGGCCTGTATGCGCAGACAATGGCGGAAAGAGGCTTTATTACACTGGCATTTGATCCATCTTATACGGGAGAAAGCGGTGGAAATCCGCGTTTGGTAGCGTCGCCGGATATTAATACGGAAGATATGAGCGCCGCGGTTGATTTTTTGAGTATACAAGATAATGTTGATACCAATAAAATAGGTATTATAGGAATTTGCGGGTTTGGTGGTTTTGCTTTAAATGCAGCGGCGATGGATACAAGAATTAAGGCTACGGTTACGTTAACAATGTATGATATGAGCAGAGTGAATGCTAATGGATATTTTGATGTGATGAGTAAAGAGGATCGTTATCGGCTAAAAGAAAAACTCAATGCTCAACGTACGAAAGACTTTAGAAACGGAACTTATGCCGCAGAGGTCGGGCTTCCTGATAAATTGACAGGAGAAGAACCGCAGTTTGTTAAAGATTATTACGATTATTATAAAACTCCGCGCGGATATCATAAACGTTCTAAAAATTCAAATACCGGTTGGAATATGACATCTTCTTTGTCATTTATTAATATGCCTATCTTGGCTTATAGCGATGAAATAAAAAGTGCGGTTCTTATGATTCACGGTGAAAATGCACACAGTCGTTATTTCAGCGAAGATGCTTATAAAAAACTGGCTGGCAATAACAAGGAACTGATGATTATTCCCAATGCTAACCATACAGATTTATACGATAAAACAGATGTTATTCCATTTGATAAAATAACTCAGTTTTTCAGAGATAACTTGAAATAAGTTTTCAGCTCGGAAACTGTGAGTTAAGTATTGTCACAAAGAAACCTCCCAACAGGGAGAGGGTTTTAGAATATTCAGAGAAGGTGTATTTTGATGTTGTTGTTGATAATAATTTAAATTCCAATAACGGGGGTTATCCGTATGTTTGGGAATGGTCGGGAATGGATGGTGTGGAGCGGCGGTTGGCAGAGACAATCGGTTTAACGCCTCCCCAAAAATCCGGTATTCATCGGTCGGCGTTGGCGTGGGCTATGGGGAATGCGAATAATCGAAAGCCTGTGGCGGCAGAAACAAATGCAAATAAGACGATATTTAATTCGATTTATCAGCAGAATATACGGTAAAGGTTAATGGAATTATTGTGTTGACGAAAAACGGAATATCCGACACAGTTTTACCCTATCAAGAGGAAATGTTATCCGCAAAAATGCGATAGGGGTGGATGGTATTATGGGCGATTTTGACTAAGCCCAGCACATGACCGGCGCACAGAAGGCACGCTACTTCATCTTCGGAAACGGGGCGGGAAAGGCCGGCGGACAATGGTTTAAGGGCCAGTCGTTGGCCTTGGCTCAGGCGATGGGCTTCGGCGGGCGGAACGGTTAAGGTTGGCATATGGTTAAGGGCTTTTTCCAACGGTAGCAGGGGAATAGGATCGGGGAGCGGGGGTGTGGTCAACGTATCCAGCTGAACCGCGTCGGCGAGCGTAAAGGGACCGCAAGCGGTGCGGCGCAGGTGGGTAATATAGCCGAGGCAACCGAGGCGGCGACCGATATCCCGTCCCAGAGCGCGAACGTAGGTGCCTTTGCCGCAAGAGACACGAAAATCGGCGGTATCGGTTGTGGTGCGGAGTAATTCCAGCGTATCAATACGGATGGGACGGGGTGCAAGGGAAACTTCCCGACCGCTACGGGCTAAATCATAAGCGCGATGCCCGTTGATTTTGAGGGCAGAATAAGCCGGTGGTAATTGATTGATGGTACCGATGAAGGCGGGCAGGGCGGCTTTAATTTCAGCCTCAGTCGGTCGGTCGGCGGTTGTTTGGGTAATCGTTCCTTCGCTATCGTCCGTCGTGGTTTCGGCACCCCAAGTGATTTGAAATTCGTATGTTTTTTGACCGTCCATGACATAGGGGATGAGGCGGGTAGCCTGTCCCAACGCAATGGGTAAGATGCCCGAGGCCAAGGGATCCAACGTTCCGGCGTGGCCTATTTTAGTCGGGGAAAGGGCTTTTTTCAGTCGGGCGACAACGGTGGTTGAGCCGAGAGAATAGGGCTTATCAATAATCAGCCAGCCGTTAATGTGATGACGGGGTGTCGGCATGATTAATCGTCGGCGTATTTGGCAACGTCGGCGCGGACGCGCGGATCGTTCAAGATATCGTCCATCCGATTGGTTTCTTCAAACTGAAGATCCGGACGAAAGAGAATATCGGGGACGATGCGCAATTTGACTTTACGACCGATTTCTTTCCGAAAAACACCTTTGTGGGCGTTGAGCAGGGTGACTTGTTCCAGTGTATTGACCGGTGCGATGGCGCGGATCAAAACGGTGGCGTAGGACAGGTCAGGCGAAACGGTGACTTCGGTAATCATATCATAAGCCGGTTTCAGCCCGTCTATAAACAGGTTGTCTTCGGAAAATTGACGTCCCAGAACATGGCGAATTTCTTCGGCGACGCGCAATTGGCGTTGGGACGGTGCTTTGGATTGTGTCATGGTTTTCTCCTTTGTTGCAACAATATAGCATATTTTTGACAGGAAGTCCAGTCGAGAGAAATCAGAATGGTTGACAAGTCAGATGGTATATGGTACATCATCTGTCGAAATGACATGAACAGAAGGAGAAAAAATGACTATTCAACGTACTTTTTCAATGATTAAGCCGGATGCAACGGAACGGAACATTACGGGGGCTATTAACGCTAAAATTGAAGCGGCCGGGTTTCGGATTGTGGCGCAGAAGCGGATTAAAATGAGTGTGGATCAAGCACGCGGGTTTTATGCCGAGCATGAAGGAAAGCCCTTCTTTGACGGATTGGTGGAATCGATGACGGCCGGACCGGTGGTGGTTCAGGTTTTGGAAAAAGAAAACGCAATTGCCGATTATCGGGAGTTAATGGGGGATAAAAATCGGGATTTGGCCGCGCCGGGGACTTTGCGGGCGGAATTCGGGTTGCCTTTGCCGTGCAACAGTGTGCATGGGTCGGATTCGGAGGCTAGTGCGGCTCGGGAAATCGGGTATTGGTTCAGCGGATGTGAAATTGCCGGTTAACGGTATATCAAGTCCAAAACGGTCGGTTTTGCCGGCCGTTTTTTTGAGTTTGTGAAAAAGTATTTACAAAAAAGCGGTTCGACAGTATAATAAAAGAAAAGGCATATATAAATGGAGGTCAGCCATGGCACGTGAAACAAGAGATTACACAGTAGAGGATAAAAGAGATTATACAGAAATCGCTTCTGAGCCAAGAGGGGAATCCATCGGAAAAGGACGGGAATCAGAGCGTGATGGAGGGGTGGCAGAGCGTCCTCGGGCCAAGAGGGGATCTATTGTCGGAAAGGTATTGAAGTATGGGGTATGGAAGCCGATTCAATATCTGGTTTTAAAGCCGTTGGCATGGACGTATAAACGGTTTAACAAGGGGTTATTGATCCTTTTGGCAGCCATTGGTATTGGCGGATATTATGCGTCAAGATCGTCACAAACAGAAACGCAACATCGGATGCCGGAGAAAAGGACTTTGGTTCAAAAAACACAAAAGATGTCACAACAAGAATACCAGAGCCAATTAGCCGAACGGATGGCGCGGGAGGCAGAGGAAACGTTTCGGAAAACGGGAAGCTATACGCCGATCGTTAACGATTCATCCCGACCGGCCGGAGAACCGGTTTGGGATCATCCGGATAAGACACCGGCCGAGTATCATCGTGAGGGGCGGTTGACAACTTCTCAATTGTTGGAAGACACAGGAGGGGATCAATTTTTTGAGCCGGAGCCGTTACAATTAAGTCCTGTCACCATGATTCGCAAAGAATTATCGGAAGCGGTCAGTAATGGGGCTAATTATGACAAAACGGCGGATGCGGTGATTTACATTCAGGATACGGCCAATCCGGACAATGTGATTGTGTTCGGTTTAGGCGTTTTGCCGAGTCAGGCCAACAAAGGATGTACTTCTTTGTTAATGACAACGATGCCGTCTCATTTGTCGGGTGAGTCACGGCCGATGGCGGGAACGCGGTTTAATGTCGCTTTGGGAGATTATCGTTTTAATTTACGGGTTGAAGCGGGCGATGCGGCGGCCGGAGAGGCATCGGAACAGGTTGTCATCGGGTATCCGGATGAACGGTATCCGACAATTCAGGTTGCGGATCAGCATGGAGGTGTTGCCGTTGCTTTGACGGATGAAGGAAATCGTGTCAGTGCCGCAACAGAAGGGAAGACGGAAGAAATTCAGGCATTGCACAGTCAGCGTGTTTTAAACAAAGCACCGGATATTGCGCGCAGTTGGGAAATGGGCGGTGAGCCGAAAACGGCGCGGGTGACGGCTTCCGGAATAAAGGCGGGGCAGGCAGCACGATTCAATCGCTTACAGAGTGGACGATAAAAGGGAAGGAGATAGGTCATGCAAAATCATCTTTTAACAACAGTTTGCGGTATTGCTTTAATTGCGGCTATCGGTGTGGTTGAGCCTGTATGGGCGGTACCGGTTGAAACAACGAATCCGGACGGGACGGTAACGGTTGTTGACGGAAACATCACAATTGTTCGGAGTAAGGAAGGGGCGACTTTATCACGGACGGAAACGTTGGGCACATATACGTCAACGAAGGACTATCGGACGGGCGCAACGACAAATACGACGAAAAATGCGGATGGGTCAACCGTTGTGACGGTGAAGGCCAAAGACGGAAGCACGACCAAAACGGAAACAAAAACGGACGGATCGAATGTTGTGACAACGACCAAGAATGGTGTTACGCAGACAGTGACGACGGAAGCCTCAGGAAAAAAGACAACGCAGTATGAGGATGCCTTCGGTACCAAAAGGACGGTTGTTCAGAACGGAAATACGACGGAAACCTCTTTCACAAAAGCGGACGGCTACACGGAAAAGAAAACGGTGACGACGATTCAGAATGCGGACGGAACGACGCGAGAAGCGGTTGTCAGCGAAACGGTAACGGCGGACGGAACAAAGACGGTTGAACGGATAAACGGGGATTCTATTTTTAGAGAAACGACGGATAAATCCGGGGAGGTGATTGCTTATGAAAAACAATCAAAGGATCCCACAACCGGTGTTCAGACGTACGCAAAGAAGGATGAAAACGGAGATTCGTTCGAATTGACAACAAATCCGGACGGAACGTATTCGCAGAAAAAAACGGAAAACGGTGTCACGACAGAGGTAAACCGTCAAAAAAATGCAGACGGAAAAATTGAAGAAACAACAACGGTGACTTCGGAAGGCGGTATGGGTGTTTTTGCCGGTGATGTGGTATCGTCGAAGAAAACAGTATATGATGAAAATGGTCAGATCACGGAAGAAGTAGAAACAAGTACGAAGAAAGGGGGACTTTTCACCGGAGATTCGGTTGTGACGACAACAACGAGTTATGATGAGTCGGGGAACAAAGTTGGTGTCAAGTCAGTTGACAGTGATACGGGCGAAGTGACAGAGACCAAATATACGTATGGTGCCAATAATGAAGAGGTTGCCGTAACAACAAAGACGGATGAAAAAGGAAATGTGTTGGAATCAAAAGAGGTGACAACACGGGGGGATATTATCCAGACGGTGACGACGGATCCCGAAACGGGCAAAACGGTGACAACGGTTCAAAGCGGTTATGGCCTAACAACAGAGTCGACCATGACAAACTATAAGGATGAAAACGGCAATTGGGTGACCGAAAAGCAATATCCGGATGGAAGTTCATCAAAGAGTTCGACGGAGATTGTGCAGAGGCTGGGAAATGACGGTAAAATGCATGATGTCGAAATTGATGTGGTAGAAACGACGGATGCCCTTGGTAACAAAACAACCGTTAAGGCGAATGAGGAAACCGGGGCGGTTTCGACGACGATTGAGCGGAAAGACGGAACAAAAACCGTAACAGAAACGTACCCAACAGGAACGACGGAATGGGCGTATGCGGCCGATGGAAAATTGGCTTCGACGACGGAAACCGTTAACACGGAAACCGGTTATAAGAAGGAAGTGACGGTTGATGGTAAAGTAGTGGCCAGTGAAACGAAATACACGGATGCCAACGGGGATGTCAAAACAAGCAGCTTTGATGAGCGGACGGGAACAACGATAACGTCGACGGAACGGGCGGACGGTTCCAAAGAAAAGTCGGTGGTTGTTGCGGATCCGAATGATGCCAGTAAGGTGTTAAAAACGGAAACAACGACGACGAATTCTTATGGTGTCACAGAAACACAAATGAAAAATAATGTGACGGGGGAGTACAGTAACACGACTTTTGATGCGTCGGGTGCTTTAATTAAGGAAGACAGTCAGACGAACAATCCCGACGGCAGCGTGACGAAGAAGCAAGTTGATAGGACGGGTGAGACGAAGGATAAGGACGGCAACTCGATTTTATCGAATGTGGTGACGGAAAAGACAGATGCCAACGGGCGCGTCAGTTCGACACGGGAGACCGTTGCGCAGGATCCTCAGGGAAATACGATTAATGATTCGAAAAATGTGGCGTATGATGCCAACGGAAACCGAGTGACGAGTAGCAGTACAGCCATTGTGGATGCCGATGGTCAGGTATTAAGCAGTGGCAGTGGAACAAAAACGGAAAAATTAAAGGCAGACGGAACGGTTGAGAGTTATACCGAAACATACGATGCCGTTAATAATGAGACCGGTGAAAAAGTAAGCTCTGTCACAACGGTTAATGCGGACAGGTCGTCTTCTAAGGTGACTGCTGTTACGAAAAAAGACGGAACCATTATTGAGACGGATATTCAAACAGATGCGGATGGTAAATCCGTTGAAACGGTGACGACGACGAATCCGGATGGAACGCAGAATATTGTGCAAACGACGAAGGATACCGACGGAAATGTGACGGGAACTATTACACAAAATTATGCAAAGGACAAGTCTTCGGTTGTTATTATCAAGGATGCCAAAGGTAACGTGACACGGACGATGAATTTAAGCCGGTGGGGCGTTGCGACAAAGGATTCGACGGATACTTTGTTTAAAGGAACTCAGTTTGAAGGGATGACATGGCATGGGTTGGTGGATACGGACTATGGTGCCACCGGTCAATCGCTTATGGATAATGCGGTTGGTGCCGTTGGTGGGGTAACCTTGACGACCAATCCGACCAAAATCGATTTTGATTAAATCGGGCCAACGCCAAAATCCCCCGTTAAAGCGGGGGATTTTTTGGTTGTGACAGATGACCGGTTGGAGGGTAGGTTGGGAGAGAACAGGATATTATTCGTACGCTTTTCCGTCCCAGATGATTTTAGTGACCAGCAAAGCCGATCGATGTTTCATTTCGTCCAGTTCCGGTGTAACGGTTAAGCGGTACCCTTCCAGATAAATCGGCAGACGCGCGACGACGGTTGTGTTGTCGTTCAACTTATCCAGCAATGTTTTGAGGGTGCGGGAGGGTGTCATGAGGTAGGCAAAGAATTCTTCACGGTGCGGTAAACTGACCGTAATGGTATGAGAAAACATATCGTTCACCAGATCCGCTTCGGCACGGCTTTTATCATTACTACCGCCACGAGCCGGTCTGTCATATGCCATGACAAGTGGGCCGGCGATCATCATTTGGGTGTCGGTGTTGACGTCGACCGACAACAGATCGTTGGTGTATGTGTCAATCGTGGTCGGGTTAACCGGTTTTTCGATAATATATTGTTTGGCTACATCGGCCGGAATAGCGGCCGGTTCGGCCAGCCATTGGTAGAGGTAAAAATCAACGTTAAACCACCAGGCAAGGGTCAGGACTAAAACCAAGGCGGTTGCACCCCATGCCAATTTTTCCAGGGTTTGGCGCAAGTACATTTTATCAACTTCGGTCAAAAATATCATGATGTTCTCCTTTTTCGCGGTGAAATATAACATAATGTCAAATCATTAGCAAGTATTTATTATGAAAGGAGAATGGTGGAGGTGCGTGTGGGACGTTGGAATTGGAAAGGAGTGCGTGTCATGAGATCCTCGCTTTCGCGAGGATGACAGGAAAAATAAAAAGCGCAAGGGTGACGTAGAGGGTGGCGAGGATGACAGGATGGTTATGGGGATGACGTAAATAAAAAAGGGGTGACGGGGAACGGGAACGAGGGAGGCGCGTGTTTTTGGTTTGACTTTTGGGCGGAATTGGCTTAATTTAACAAAAAAGAAAATAAAGTGAGGTTTTATGTATTCCGGATTGGCTTTTCCCGATATCGATCCTGTGGCTTTTCAGATCGGATTATTTCCGATCAGGTGGTATTCGTTGGCTTATATTTTCGGCCTGATAGGCGCTTGGCTTTTGGCGCGGCGGATGTCGCGGGTGTCGGGAAGTGTCTTTACCGTTTTAAAAATTGATGATTTTTTGTTATGGGCAACGGCAGGTATTATTATCGGCGGGCGGCTCGGGTATGTTTTATTTTACAACCTGGGATATTACATCGAATTTCCGTGGCAGGTATTGGCCGTATGGCAAGGGGGAATGTCTTTTCACGGCGGGCTTATCGGTGTTATTTTAGCGACGGTTTTATTCGCGCGCAAAAAGCAGATACCGGTTTTAGCCATTGGGGATATTGTGGTTTGTGTTGCGCCGATCGGATTATTTTTGGGACGGTTGGCGAACTTTGCCAACGGGGAGTTATACGGGCGTGTGACGCAGGCGGTGCCTTGGGCTGTTATCTTTCCGGGTGGCGGGGATATGCCGCGACATCCGAGTCAGCTATATGAGGCGGCTTTGGAAGGGGTCGTTTTATTTTGCATTTTAAATGCCGTTTGGTGGTTTGGCGGGCGGTATCGGCGGCGGCCGGGGTTTATGACGGGCCTGTTTTTTGTGTTATACGGTTTATTTCGGTTCGGTATTGAATTTTTCCGGGAACCGGATGCGCAATTAGGATTTGTGGCCGGATGGCTTTCCATGGGGCAGGTGTTGTGTGTGCCGATGGTTTTGTTCGGTCTGTGGCTCATCGGGCGGAGTTCGCCGAAAGCGATCATGCGTAAAATAAAGGAGTGGGAGTAATGCGAAAAGCGAGATCGATTTGGGAAAAGGGGACACGGTTGATGCGGATGCGGTTGGTGGTGCCGTTATTGCGATCACAACATACACCGGAACATGCGGCGCGCGGGGTGGCCGTCGGGTTGGCTTGGGCCATGACGCCGTTGGTCGGGATTCAGATGTGGCTTGTCTTTATGACGTGGGTCGGGTCGCGCAAGTTCTTTAAATGGGATTTTTCGCTTCCGTTGGCGATTGCTTGGACATGGTTGACGAATGTTTTTACGATGATTCCGACGTATTATATTTTTTACGTGACGGGGCAAATTATGCGGTGGCGTGTCGAATCAATCGGCGGATACAGCAATTTATCCCGCATCATTCGTGATACGTTCATGAGTGATTTAAGCTTTGGTGATAAATGGCTTTTATTTTTCAAGTTATTATTACAGGATTGGGGAATATCGATGGCAATCGGGTGTTTGCCTTGGGCCGTGATATTTTCGGTCGGCGGGTATTATATCACGCTACGGTTTATGCGGTCCCGGGCAGCACGGCGGCGCCGGAAATCTATGATGAGCAAAGGAGACGATTATGAAGTGGGCGGCTAATTTAGCGGAATTGGAATGGTTGGAGCATGGGTTTTATGATGCGGCGGAGAGTGCCGGCGTTGACGGGCCGGTCTTAATGCAGCAGGTGCATTCGGCGGATGTGATGCGGATAACGGCGGTTCCGTCGGAATTGCCGCGGGTAGACGGGTTGGTAACATCTCGGGCCGGTTTACGGTTAACGGTTAAGACGGCAGATTGTGCGCCTGTTTTATTGGCGGATCCGGTAACGCGGCAAGTGGCGGCGGTTCATGCGGGATGGCGCGGGGCTTTTCAGGGAGTCTTAGAAAACGCGGTGTTGGCTATGATTGCGCAGGGGGCTAAGGCATCGGACATTCGGGCGGCGGTCGGGCCCCATTTACAGGCGGCGAATTTTGTGGTGGATCAAAGTATGCAGTCTTTATTTCCGGTGACGGAAGAGCGATTTTTTGTCGCATGGGAAGACGGGCAGGTTCATTTTGATTTTGACGCGTATGTGTGTCATCGGTTGCGGCGTGCCGGGGTAGGGTCTGTTGAATCAACCGGCGGGGATACGTATTTTGATCGGTTATATTACAGTTATCGGCGGAACCCGAAAAATCCGGGGCGGCAATACAGTTGCATTCAAATTAAAGGAGAAGAGAATGTTGGATAAGATTGAGTTTATCATTCCCTGTGGCGGGAAAAGTACGCGGAATTATCCGCATTCCAAAAGTGTGGCGCATAAGAGTTTGTTGCCTTTTGGCGACGGGCGGTTAATTGACCATGTTTTGCAGGATATTATCCGGATGGGGGGACGGCATATCACGATTGTGTGTTCGAATCAGACAACAATTGATTTGTTTAAGGAAGCTTTGGGTACAGACAAATCGATTGAGGATAAATTACGGGCGCAGGGACGGATTGCCATTGCGGACGCTTTGGCAGCGACTTTTTTGCCGGCAGATGTGGATTTAAAGTTTGTGGTACAATCGGAGCCGATCGGAACGGCGCATGTGTTAGGATTGGCGCATCGGGTGTCGGCCGATCGGCACGGCGTGATGATTTTTCCGGATGATATTATTGTTTCCCGGCATCCGGATAAGACGCACATTCAACGGTTGGTGGCGGCTTTTGCCCAAGATGAGCGTCAGATTTTATTGACCGGCGTGGAGCAGGAAAATGTGAGTAATAATGCTATTTTGCATGAGGGGCGGTTGATTGAAAAGCCGGTTGAGGCCTACAATCATTTGGCGGGGTATTCACCGATGGTTATTCCGAAGGCGGTGCTTGATTTTATGACGGATCAGGTGACGACTTATGAACGGACGGGACAATTACCGGCGGGATTAAAGATGAAAGAATGGGTGTATACGGACGGTATCAATCAGTTTTTGGATGCCGGCGGTGATGCGGCCGGGTATTACATCCGGATGTTTCCGAAAGAAGAAGAGGATATCTTATTAGATACGGGGACTTTGCCGTTATATGAAAAGGCACAATTGCGGGCTTTATTGTGTTTATCACGGTTTCAGGAAGAAAACCGAGCGGCCGCGCGGGCATTGTTGGCGGAGGGCTAGCATGCGTCGATGGTTGTGGACAATCGGATGTTGTATCGGAATGGCGGCTTGCACGGCGCCGTCGTTAACGGCTTTTCAGATTCGGGATTATCGGGAGGAAGCGCCGATTGTGGTGGCGGCAGGGGCGGTCATTGTGCAATCGGATGTTGTGCCGTCGTCGGTTTTACCGCATATTGAAAAGCGAATGCCGGTAACACCGGAGCGGGCTTTGAGTGATTGGGCGGAGCATCGGTTTCGGGCCGGTCGGCCGACAGCGGACAGCGCTTTGGTGTTAACGATACAGGAAGCGTCGATGATTCAGGAAGAAAAACCGTCGGGGCATTGGTACATGTTGGACAATGTGGTGTATGAGTTGCAATACCGGATTGAGATGGCGTATCATCAAAACGGGCGTATCATGCAAACACAAACGGTCAGCGGATTTGAAAAAAAGAGTATTCCCGAGCAGAGTTCTTTGGCGGCCAAAGAGGAAGTGTGGCAGGAATTAATCAATGAAATGCTGCGTAAAGTCAATCGAAAAGTGATTGCGGACATGCCGCCGGGCTTTATTTTGTCCGAGGCGTGATGTGAAGCGGCTCTCCCCCGATTGGCGCGCGTTATGGCAGGAAGAATACCGGCATCTGGGATGGGTTTCGGTTCTGTGTTTCATCGGTGGGATTTTAGCGTGCTTTAACGGATTTGTTCCGTCGGCAATCGGGGTAGGGAGTGCGGTTGTCCTTGTCACTTTGGTCGGCTTAATCGGTTGGCGGCGGTGGTATATCAGTCGGTATTTGGTCTTTTTCTTTTTATTTGGGGCTATCGGATATGGGGCTGCCTCGTTTCGGGGACGCGTTGTCACGGCACCGGTTTTAGAACGGCCCGTATCCCATGTTTTAGTTTCCGGTGTTGTGGTTGAATCGGGATTGTTAATGGGGCGGCAACAGGTTGTGCTGTCGGATGTTCGGTTCTTAAATGAAGCAACGATTATGCCGCCGATACGGGTAAAATTACGGTATAATTCGGAGAAGCCTGTTTTACAGGTGGGATCGTCTGTGGTCGTACGGGCTTTTTTACGGCCACCGGGAAAGCCGGTGATTCCCGGCGGGTATCACGAGGGGCGTGTGTTATGGTTTCAGCAAATCGGAGCAGTTGGTCAAATTGATGAGGTGGTGTCGGTTCAATCGACATCGGAGGTGTCTGTTATCAAGAGACGGTTAGAGCGGATTCGGGCAGTTATCAGTCATCGGGTTCGTTCTGTTTTGCCGGATGAGGAGGCCCGGATTACTATTCCGTTGATTATCGGAGAGCAAGGGGTTGTGTCGACGCGGTTGTATGATTTATTCCGCAGTGCGGGAATTACGCATGTTTTATCCGTATCCGGTTTTCATTTGAGTTTATTGGCGGCTTTTGTCTTTTTGTTGGTACGTGGGGTGTTATCTTTATTTCCCGTGTTGGTGGAGCGGGTTCCGCCCAAAAAGATTGCCGCGGTTGTCGCCCTTTTGGTTGCAATCGGATATATCGGGATATCAGGACTGCAAATTCCAGCGATACGGTCTTTATTGATGATTGCGATTGTGTTAATCGCCGTTTTGTTTGATCGGAATGCGTTATCCGTTCGATCGGTCAGTATTGCGGCGGTTATTATTTTGTTGATTCGGCCGGAAATGGTATTGAATATCGGATTTCAATTATCATTTTTGGCTGTGTTGGTTTTAGTAACGTTGTATCAGCCGATTTACCGGTTTATTTTTGTTCGGCGGCATATGTCCGTCATTCGGCGGGTGTTGGCTTTTATCGGCGGATTTATGATTGTGGATGTGTTGGTTAGTGTGGCGACAACACCTTTCATTATTTATCATTTTCAGACATACGCTTTGTATAGCGGAATCGGTAATTTATTGACGGGAGCTTTGTTTTCCTTTTGGATTATGCCGTTATTATTATTCGCGGTTTTATTCATGCCGTTCGGGTGGGATGTTCTCTTTTTCAAAATGGCGGGGTGGGGATTGTCTTATGTCATTACGGTTTGTTCGGCCATACAGGATTGGCCGCGGGCAATAACGGTTTTCCCGGGGTATCCGACAACGGCTTTGTTGGTCATCGGTGTCGGAATAGTAATGCTTTGTGTGATGCGGACGCGGCTGCGGTTATGCGGGGTGATTGTGATGGGGATCGGAATCGGGATGGCTGTGATTGCGCCACGACCGGATATGTTGGTTGGTGACGGTGGGCGTACGATTGCGGTTCGAGAAGAGGATGGGCGACTTGATTTTATCCGAAAAGGGAAGAGTGATTTTGTGGCGCGGGTTTGGAGGACGCATAACGGGGAGGCGGGAGAGGCTCGGGCAGAGTCACAACCTAAGGATTTTGTCTGGGTGAAAGAGAAAAAGATTGCTTTGACGGAAAAAGAGTGTCGCGGGGCCGATTTATGTTTTCTGCCGGATGTACCGACCGGTGCGGAAGAGCATATTTTACCGTTATATCAATGGGAAACACGGGCGGTTTATATTCAGCCGAACGGGATTCGGGTATTAACGGTCGGGACGAATGAGGAGCAACCTTGGTACATGCGGTAAAGGGGGGCTTGATTTTTGATTCAAAAATCGGTAAGATAATCGGCATGAAAAAAATTTTCCTGATTTTAATCTGTATGACGTGTGTCGGATGTTCGATGGTTGATCGGGCGGTGATGCGGCGACAGCCTCCGGCACAACAGGCCGCTTATTTAAGCGGTAAAACGCCGGAACAGATTCAGCGGTTAATGGGAAAGCCGACGGTGGCGCGAGAGGAAAAACCGTATCAGATGTGGGCGTATCGTACGGGAGATTGTTCAACGTTGATTTATTTTGATGCCGCGGAAAAATCGTGTTTTGTGGATATGCGCGGTGAATGTGCGCGCTCTGTGGCCGACGCGGGCGGGCGTTAGTCGTCCGACGGTAGCATGAGGGCTTCACGGGCGGTTTCGTATGAAAAGCCGGCGCGGGCAAGGGCGGCCAAATCTTTTTGGCGATACATCAAACGTTGTTCCGGTGGTCGGTAGGGGCCTATTTTTTTACGCTTGACAAAGCGGCGGGCTTGATCCCCGTCAGACGTATCGGCGGCGGTCAGTAAGGATCGGATGGTATATTCATCGATGCCGTCCTCTTTTAATTTCAGAATGATAAAGCGGGTCGATTTGCCTTGGTTTGTCAGGAGGCGGATTTGGTTTTCGGCGTAGCGGGTATCATTCAGGTAGCCGAGGTGGCGCATATCGGTGATAATGTTTTCTATCCATTGAGGTGTTTCGGGCGGGACGGGCAGGCCGGCCGATATGGTTTTGGCAATTCGGCGTTTCAGCATGGCGCGTACTTTGTCAGCCGAGGCGTCGAAGCGGGCCAGATAGTAGAGGGTTATATTCCGCAGGCGTTGTTGCGTTATTTCTTTTACCATTGACAAAAGACCTTTCAAACCGCATAATACACAGAACAGAAAGGAATTGCAAATGGATATTGTAAAATCGTTTATGGTAAATGACGGGTTGGCGCGCGGTGTTTTGATCGCGGCGGACGGCGTGGTGGATGACATTTGGAAACGGCATACGTATCCGGCGGTTTTGCGGCCGGTATTGGCTGAGGCCGTGACGGTGGCTTTGGCTTTGAGTGCCGGGTTCAAGTATGACGGTCTTTTTTCGGTACAGATTCGGGGGGGCGGGCCGGTTTCTTCCTTATTTGTGGATGTGACGCAGGACAAAAAGGTGCGGGCCTATGCCGTTTATGAGGCAGAGCGAATGCCGGAGACTGTTTCAGGTTTGGCAGATTTATTCGGGCAGGCGCAGATGATCTTTTCGGTCGGGGTAGTCGGGCAGGAGCCGTATCAGGGGGTTATTGCGATAACAAAAGCCTCTTTGGCCGAAACGGCGGCGGATTACTTTGCGCTATCCGAGCAGATTCCGACGCAGATTGTGATTCGGCGGCTCGGGGATTCGGTGCGGTGTTTATTGGTTCAGGAAATGCCGGAAAAGCCGGGTGTTGATGCGGCAGAGCGGGCAGATATTTGGGAAACGGTCGGCATTTTGGCGGCCAGTGTTCGGGATGACGAGTTGTTTTCGGAAACGTTGACACCGGATGCTATTTTATTTCGGTTATTTCATGCCAATCAATTAGTGGTTTATCCGGCGGTGACACCGGTGTTTTCCTGTCGGTGTTATCGGGGGCGGATGGAAAAGTTTTTACGACAAATGCCGGCGGCGGAGCGAACGGCCTTATATCAGAACGGTCAGATTGAGGTGGCGTGCCAATTTTGTGGGGAAAAGTATATATTTACGCCGGATGAATTCGGGGATGTTATTGGTTGATAAAGCTGGCCCACGTTAAGGGAACGGACAGCAATTGCCATTGGGAGTCGAGCGGAAAGTGGGTTTTGGCAAACCGGCGCGGCTTGGCCAAGAAGTAATCGTTATCGATTCGTTTGGCGGAGGTCAGTGTGCGCACGGTCGGGTGGCGGCGCAGGCGTTGTTTCAGGAATGATTTCATGGCAAAATCGGTGCGAATGGTTTTAGCGGCGTACAGGTCGTCATCGGCGATCATAAAGTAGGTATCGAGCAAGCGCCATTCATCATCAATTTGAACCGCGTTCCATGTTGCCTGATAGCGTTGCAGGGGATAGTTGGTTTGTGTCCAAAAATGGTAGAGTGTTTCACCGGCGCGGTATTTGGGTGCCTGATACCGGAAAGCGCGGATATTTTTACCGGCAAAACCGTCGATTGTGACGGCTTTTAAACCGGCCAGAGAGGCCAGTTCTTGGAATAGTTCGGCAAAATCGCGCGGGGTTCCGATTCGGGTGATAAACGGATCGTTCGGCAGTGGTTCCGGAGCCAGTCGATTTTGGTCGGAAGCTTTGATCAGAACATAACGACGATAACCGTCGCGTTGCATTTGAAAAGCAATCCATGCAGCGATGGCGCGGGCTTTATCCGTATCAGATGTCAGGTTTTGGGTCAGGTGTTGCACCAAACTTTGTTTGTCGGTCGCTTGTTCCCATGTGGCGGTTTTGGCACGGTTATCTATCAAACCGTATAGCTGCGCCGCGGCGGTTCCTGTTTGGCAGATTAGAAACAGAACGAGCAGCAGGCGCGCCAGCATCAATTACCCCTCCCGCCCGCGATTTTTTCGCCAACCACCGGGATGGCGCATGACATGTGTGTCGTCGTCATGATCGCAACAGTGGCGTGGTTCTTTCGGCAAAAAGTCGGGAAACAGTTCATCAAACGTGGCTTGTTCAGCTTTGGGTTGTTGGGCAGCCTGTTCCAATTGTTCCCGAATAGGTGATTTTGTATCGGTTTGAGTTGGCGATGCCGGTGGAACGGGCGTTGCCGGTTGTTTCGTTGGAGCCGGGATATCAGCCGTGGCTTCCTCTAATTCCTCATCCGTTATTTTGCTGTTTTCAAAAGCACGCAGCCAGCCGATTTTTTCGGGGGCCAGATCGTCAGTATCAATAGGTGTCATGGGAACCTCCTTTGGTTGCTCTCTTTTTATAGAATAACAGAAGAAAGGGATTCTGTCAATGTGATTAGGGCTTGAAATCCTTTTTAAAATGTGGTATGACAAGTCATTATTTTAACAAAGGAGTTGCAAAAATGCGTCGAAAACTAATTGCAGGTAATTGGAAAATGAATTGCTTAAAGGCAGACGGAATGGCTTTGGCCAAGGCTGTCTTTGACAAAGCGCGCGGGGATTTACCGTTTGATGTGTTGATTTGTCCGCCGATGAGTTTATTGGGGATGGTTGCGGCTTTACCGCATACGATTGGTGTCGGGGCGCAGGATGTTGCAGTGGCACCGAAGGCTTCCGGAGCTTATACGGGGGATGTTTCCGCGGAAATGGTGCGGGATTTGGGGGCGACGCATGCGATTGTCGGGCATTCGGAACGGCGGGCGTTGCATGATGAAGAAGATTTTATTGTGCAGACAAAGGCGGCACGTGCTATTGAGGCCGGTTTGACTGCGGTGATTTGTATCGGGGAAACGTTGGAAGAACGTGAAGCGGGAAAAGCTTTGGACGTTGTGACGGATCAGGTACGCGGATCGGTTCCGGTCATTGCGACGGCGGAAAATTGCGTGATTGCGTATGAGCCGATATGGGCAATCGGAACGGGCAAAGTTCCGACAACGGCGGATGTGGCCGAAGTTCATGCGGCCATTCGGGCAGAATTGGCAGCTATTTTGGGATCGGAAATCGCGGAAGGTATGCGTATTTTATATGGCGGGTCGGTCAAGCCGAGCAATGCAAAAGAATTGTTGGCCGTTGACAATGTGGACGGTGCTTTAATCGGTGGGGCCAGTTTAAAGGCCGATGATTTTTGGGCTATTGCGGAAACTCAAATGTAGAAAGGAAACGGCATGCAGACAGTTGTTTTAGCCATTCATATTTTATTAGCGATTGCAATTACGATCTTTGTTTTACTGCAACGGTCGGAAGGCGGTGCTTTGGGCGGCCTGGGCGGCGGCCAAGGGGCTAACAGTTTTTTAACCGGGCGTCAGGCGGGTAATTTTTTAAGCCGGACGACGGGATTTTTGTTTGCGGGGTTTATTGTCACAAGTTTATCGTTGGTCATTATGGCTAAACGGGCGGATGTGGCAGTACCGGTATCGATTATTCCGGTTCAAACCGAGCAGGCACAATAAAGGAAAAATATCGACGGGAGGCGATGTGGTTTCCCGGCGGACGTCAAAATCAAAACAAGAAAGGATAGAACATGACGGAAATTATTGATATTCAAGGTAGAGAAATTTTAGATTCCCGCGGGACACCGACAGTTGAAGTGGATGTGACGTTGGAAGACGGTTCTTTCGGTCGGGCTGCGGTACCGAGCGGGGCTTCGACAGGGGTTCATGAAGCGGTTGAATTGCGCGACGGAGATACGACGCGTTTCGGCGGCAAAGGTGTATTAAAGGCGGTCAATGCCGTGAACACGGAATTGTATGATGCGTTAATCGGTATGGATGCGGAAGATCAAATTGCTTTGGATCGTGCCATGATTGCTTTGGACGGGACGGAAAACAAAGGCAAGTTGGGCGCTAACGCGATTTTGGGTGTTTCTTTGGCGGTTGCCAAAGCCGCGGCGGAAACGACGGCTTTACCGTTGTATCGCTATATTGGCGGGACGTTGGCTCATGTATTGCCGGTGCCGATGATGAATATTTTAAACGGCGGTAAGCATGCGGACAATCCGATTGATATTCAGGAATTCATGATTATGCCGGTCGGGGCCGCGACATGCGCCGAAGCGATTCGGATGGGTGCGGAAGTTTTCCAAGCGTTAAAATCCAACTTGAAAAAAGCCGGTATGAACACCAATGTCGGGGATGAAGGCGGTTTTGCGCCGGCTATCGGATCGGCCAAAGAAGCTTTGGACTTTATTGTTAAATCCATTGAAACGGCCGGGTACAAACCGGGCGAAGACGTTGTCATTGCTTTGGATGCGGCTTCCAGCGAATTTTATGAAGACGGCAAGTACAATCTGAAAGGCGAAGGCAAGGTTTTGACAAATGCCGAATTGGTTGCGTACTATGAAGATTTAGTCAACAACTATCCGATTATGTCTTTGGAAGACGGTATGGCCGAAGATGATTGGGAAGGTTGGGATATGCTGACCAAAAAATTAGGCAATCGGATTCAGTTGGTCGGGGACGATTTGTTCGTGACGAACACAAAGCGGTTGTCCATGGGGATTGAACGCAAAGTGGCGAACTCCATTTTAATCAAAGTCAACCAAATCGGTTCTTTGACGGAAACGTTGGAAGCGGTTGATATGGCGCATCGGGCCGGTTATACGGCGGTGTTATCGCACCGTTCCGGCGAAACGGAAGATGCGACAATCGCGGATATTGCCGTGGCAACGGGTTGTGGGCAGATTAAGACGGGGTCTTTGTCCCGTTCTGACCGGTTGGCCAAGTACAACCAATTAATTCGGATTGAAGAAGAATTGGGTGATACAGCGGTATTTGCCGGTAAGTCCATTTTCAAGCACTTGGGTAAATAAGAGCGCTTGACAAGCTAAACGAAAAACGCCCTCGGTCGGTTGAACGAGGGCGTTTTTTTATCGGGTGAAAACAGGGGTAAAAAATACCCCGCCGGTGGCGGGGTAGGGTACGGGAAAAAAGGAGGTTATTCCCGGATATTTTGATGGGAAAAGTCAACGAAAGCACCGGTTTTCAAGTTTTCAATCGAGCCTTTGGCAATCCGTGTTTCGTGCAAGACATCTTTAAACGGATGCGCATAGTTTTCCCAAGAGCCGTGGACTTCATTTTGGACAGCCCCTGCCCCATAGCCGTAAAAAAGTTCGCTATCGACCTTTTGAAAAACGCGATAGTCGGCGACGTTATCCCCGTCAATATCGTAGTCCATGGTCAACGGAGTTTGATAGGTAGCAAAGAAGCCCTTTCCGGATTTTTCGTCTTCGCCGACATCGTACCAGACCATTTTAACGTTTTGGTTACGAGCCGCATAGAGTGTATCGGCTTCGGTTCGGCTATCCGGTGAAACGGCAGTTATGAAACGATTATATGTGCTTTTTTCCCATTGTGTTTGAATGTGGGGCATCGCTTTATACAAACCGGTACCGGCCGCACCCAAAACCGCCGCAATGGCCGCGAATTTCAGTAATAAGGCACGACAGGCGTTGTTGTTTTTTCGCGATTTTTGTGGGTGTTTGGCCGCTTCTTTTTCCTGTAATTTTCGCATCAGCATGGCCGCGAGTAAATCGTCCCCCTTTTTAGGTTGTGTAGACGATGGCATCGTGGCAACGGCGGGAAATAAAGAATCTTGAAAAATGCGACCCATGTCATCAGAATGTTTTGTCATTAAAGCTCCTCCTGTATTGAATAAGTGTCAGTATATCATGCCTTTTATTTTTTGTCAAGTTATATCAAATTTTTATCCCCCAAAAAGGACAGGGTGTTTTTTTACATTCTTGATTCGTCAGATTTTTCCATTAAAAAAACAACGTGTTTTCCACTATCTGATTGACCCGACGCCCTTTTTGTGGTATTGTATTTCCCATAATAACAAAGGACGACTAACCATGAAAAATATTACGGCGCAAATTCGCTCAACTTTTATCGACTACTTTCGAAAAAATGACCATACAATCGTACCGGCCAGCTCTCTGATTCCCCAAAACGATCCGACCTTGATGTTTACCAACAGTGGGATGGTTCAATTTAAAAATTACCTGACCGGTGCCGAAAAGGCTCCTTTTCCTTGTGCGGCAACCGTGCAAAAGTCCGTGCGCGCCGGCGGTAAACATAATGACCTTGATAACGTCGGTTATACCGTTCGTCACCATACCTTTTTCGAAATGCTCGGCAATTTTTCTTTTGGCGATTATTTTAAAGAAAAGGCTATTTACTATGCATGGGATTTACTGACAAAAGAAATCGGTTTGGATAAAAAGCGCCTGCTTGTCACAGTCTATCACACCGATGATGAAGCCTTTGCGCTCTGGAAAAAAATAGCCGGTTTATCCGATAACGATATTATCCGGATAGCCACCAAAGATAATTTCTGGCAAATGGGCGATACGGGGCCGTGCGGTCCTTGTTCCGAAATCTTTTATGATCACGGTGAACAATATTGGGGTGGTAAACCCGGTACGCCCGAAGAAGACGGGGATCGTTTTATCGAGGTTTGGAATTTGGTTTTTGATCAATTTGAAGATCTTCCCGACGGACGTCGGATTGAATCGGCGAAAAAATGTATCGATACCGGATCCGGTTTGGAACGGCTTAGTGCCATTCTGCACGGAACAAACGATAATTTTCAAATCGATATTTTCCGGAACTTGATTGAACAATCCGCCGCTATTGCCGGTGTTGAACCGTACGGGGAAGCCAAAACATCCCTGCGTGTTATTGCCGATCATTTGCGTTCAACGTCGTTCCTGTTGGCCGACGGCGTTTTGCCGTCAAACGAAGGGCGGGGCTATGTGTTGCGCCGGATTATGCGTCGTGCCATGCGTCATGCCCACTTGATCGGGTGTAAAGATCCGTTGATGTATCAATTGGTTCCCTCCCTTGTCAATACCATGGGGGAAGCTTATCCGGAATTGGTGACGCACCAAAAACGGATTACCGATGCGCTTCGGCGTGAAGAGGAGCGTTTTAAACAAACGCTTGATAAAGGGTTAAAATTGTTAACCGAAGAAACGGAACATATGAGTGCCGGCGATGCTTTGCCGGGGGAAACAGCCTTTAAATTATACGATACGTATGGTTTCCCGCTTGATTTAACACAAGATGCTTTGCGCGCCCAAAATATGACGGTTGATGTTGCCGGATTTGAAGCCGCTATGGAACGTCAAAAAGCCGAAGCTCGTCAATCTTGGGTCGGGTCAGGCGATACCGCGGACGAAAAAATTTGGTTCCAAATTGCGGATCAAAAAGGCGCTACCGAATTTTTGGGCTATGACACCGATACGGCCGAAGCCCAAATTGGCGCGTTGGTTAAAGACGGGGCCTTAACAACCGAAGCCCGTGCCGGTGATACCGTGGCCGTTATTGTCAATCAAACACCGTTTTACGGTGAAATGGGTGGTCAGGTCGGCGATACCGGTACGATTCAAACGGCGACCGGACGTTTGCGTGTCACGGATACGCAACGCAAAGCCGACAGCGCCTTAATTGTGCATTATGGAACGGTTGAAGAGGGGTTGATTCAAACCGATACCGCCGCGACCTTGACTATTGATCATGACCGCCGTTTTAACATTCGCGGTCACCATTCGGCCACGCACTTACTTCAAGCGGCGTTGCAACAGGTTTTAGGACCGACCGTGCATCAAAAGGGATCTTTGGTTACGCCGGACGGTTTCCGTTTTGACTTTACCTATGACCAGGCGTTAACTTCGGATGAATTACGCCGGGTTGAAGATCGTGTCAATGCCATGATCCTGCAAAACGTGCCGGCCACTACCGATATTATGACGCCGGAGGAAGCCGTGCAACAAGGTGCGATGGCTCTTTTTGATGAAAAATACGGTGATACCGTTCGCGTTGTTTCTATGGGGCAGGGGGCCAATCGTTTGTCGTGTGAACTTTGCGGCGGAACGCATGTCCGTGCAACCGGAGATATCGGGCAATTCCGTATTGTTTCGGAATCCGCTGTTTCGGCCGGTGTTCGCCGGATTGAAGCTGTGGTCGGGACGGCTGCTTTGGTCAAAGCACGGGAAAATGATGCAATGTTAGCCGACCTGATGAATATCGTAAAATCCACGTCCGCTACGGATATGAAAACCAAAATTCAACATGCGTTGGAAGACAAAAAACGGTTGGAAAAAGAGATTGCCGATTTGCGTCAAAAATTGGCGTTGGCGGGGGGGAATACGGCAACCAATACCGAAACAATTAACGGGACGGCTTTTATCGGGAAAATCCTGACGGACACGCCGGCGAAAGAATTAAAACCGTTGGCCGATGAATTTAAAAAGAAAATCGGTTCAGGCGTTGTTGCTTTGATTGCAGCTAATGACGATAAAGTATCTATTGTCATCGGTGTTACGGCGGATTTAACGGATAAAATAAATGCGGTTGATTTGGTTCGGGCTGCGGCCGAAGCTGTCGGTGGTAAAGGCGGTGGCGGTCGACCGGATATGGCTCAGGCCGGCGGATCGGATACATCCCGTATGTCGGAAGCTCTGACGGTTATTCGCGGCCGTTTAAAAGGGTAAAGCACATCCTTTTTTCATAAACACATCCCATTTCATAGATTATTCTATGGAATGGGTGACGTGTGTGTGTCAACAGGGGAGAATTAAACAAGAAACACCTTTTTTGATGGTTTTTTTGTCCCGACAGGTTAGAATCCTTTGATAGGTATGTATATGTGTTACATATTAAAATGTAACAGTCGTTTTGGGAAGTGATTATTTTTCAATTGGTTATTTAATGAGTGTAACAATTTAATGTTCCCTTTTTTGTTATACTTTTTGCACCTTACCTGACTTTTAACCAAATGAACAGGAACCCTTTATAATATAAATATTTTCTTCTTGCTTTACCTTTCTTTTTGTGATACACAACATCTATAACATTTTAATGAACATTTTTTTGTTATAGTTTAAAAGGAGCGATAAATGACTGAAACAAAAAATAAAAACGGAAAAAGTGGTGTGTATCAAAATAGTGATTTAGGGGCATCGGGTGTGTGTCATAAGACCCCCGATCAGGTCGGGGATGACGGTTTAACAGTAGGGAGTGCGTGTTCAAAGATCCCTGCTTTCGCAGGGATGACGGAAAGTAGCCGTGGTGAGCGGGGACGGAGTATGGTTGAGATGTTGGGTGTTCTGGCGGTGGCGGGTGTCCTGTCGATTGGCGGGGTGGCCGGGTATCGATATGCGATGGACAAGATGAATGCGAATGACATTATCAATGAAGTGAAAAAGAGAGCCGTGACGGCGAGTCAACAACGCATCTTGGGACACGATATTAATTTATCGGAATATGGGGACAACGGCCGGATTAAAGGATTGTATGATGTTGTGACCATAAACGACTATGTGGGGGATAAGAAATTTTTTGCTTTGACGGTATCAAATGTGCCGCAACGGGTGTGTGATGAAATTCTGAAACAGGATTGGAATATGCCGGTAGAAACAGCGGTCGGAGGTGTTGTGGTCGATGACGATACAACGTGCGCCGAAGGGGATAATGAGATGTTGTTTGCATTTGCGAATACATTGGATAATTCGTTAGTCCCGGGAGAAGGGGGAGAAGAGAACGGGGATGATCCGTGGGCGCAGGAATGTGGTGCGAATGAGTATCATGACTTTAACACCGGGGAATGTGTGGTTGATGAAGATTGTGATGAGGGAGAGTTTTTATATGGAAGTCAATGTTTAACGTGTCCGGATGCGGATAATCCGGTTGTCGGGCACGGATATTCCTATATGGGTACATGTACCAAATGTCCGGGTGCGAAAGAGGGGAGTGCTCCTTGTGGATACTATTGTGTCTATTGTCCGGATGGAGAAGCGTGCGCTAATCAATGTTGCGGTGAGGGGGAATGGTGCCAATATAATGCATCAACGTACAGTTATGAATGTACTTCAACTAAAACAGAGGGAGAATGTTTGACGAATGCGGATTGCACCGGGGACAATCAATATTGCCAATCGACCTATGGTTGTCAGGCCTTGAACGGAACGTGTGAAACAATCAGTAGCACGAGTGTAACAATTAACGGAACCGAATACACAGCGTCAACGGATTATATGTCATATCATGCGGCGGAGAATTTCTGTGATGCACTTGGGAAGCGTTTAGCACCGGTGACAGACGGGTGTACAGCGGAAGAATTAGCAACAGTTAAGGCAAATAATTATTATGGTAGTTGTAGTGGATGGGCACACACGACGGGTAAGCATTATTGGACAGCAACTAAATTAAGCGGGTGTAGTTCGTATTATGTATGGAATAGCAGTTCAGGCGCGGTCGAGTCTGGCAGTTGGCACCTCGCCGGCTACGCCCTGTGTCGCTAAGGTTCCCAGTTCTTTAATATCTCCTTTACCTATTTAATTATTTGTGTCGGGGCATTTAAGAGCCCCGACACGGGCAAAGAGGTCATTATGGCCGCCCCCGCTTTCCCCGCGGGGGTGGCCGTGCGCGTTTTTTATAAAGGGATGGAGTGCGTGTCATGAGATCCTCGGGTCAAGCCCAAGGATGACAGTTTTATAATAAGGGATTGTGTTAAAAGATTCCCGCTTGCGCGGGAATGACGAGATATTTATATGGGATGACGTAGGAGGGGAGGAGTGAGGTGGTTGAAAGATCCTCGCTTACGCAAGGATACCGCGCAAGAAAAAACAATCCGGTGAATTGTTTTTTCGCGTAAGGCAATGAAACACCGCGTGCCAAGGCAGCGGAAGTCGCCGCCGGCAAGCGGATGTTGGAATTGGAAAGGTGTGTGCGTTATGAGATTCCCGATCAGGTCGGGGATGACGGATTACTTATGGGGTTGGGGATGACGGACTAATAATAAGGGATGACGGGATTATAATGGAGCGGGGGGGTTGAAAGATCCCCGCTTTCGCAGGGATGACAGGAAAAATGGGGATGACGGAGGGGGAGCCAAGGTATAAAAGGGTATTTAACGGTGGCGGCCGCCGAAGCGTTCAATTTGGTGGCGGAGGATAATCGGCTGACATGCTTTATGCGCCATGCGATATTCCAAGGCCAAGTCGGCTGCGGCAGCAAAGCCGGCTAATTTATCACATTGAATGAGTTCGCCTTTTTGAATCACAATACGGCACATTTGTTGTCCCATCATATTCGGGAGGCGGACCGTTACATGTGCGATATCGGCGATATACGGTGCGCAATCGCGGTCGCCGAAATTGAAACGGGTGTTATGTGTGAAAAAACCGTTAATTTTGGCCCAGCCGGTTTTCTTGTCAGGTGCGCCATAGGACCAATAGCCGACTTCATGACCAAACCGGATGACCGGTTGCCGGCGTTCGAATTCTTTCAATTGTCTATTATATTTCATAACGGCGTCCGACGGAACGCGGGCGTAGGCCTCAAACGAAAAAGTGTCGTCTTTCCGCCAGAATTGGACGGTATAGTGTTGATCGTCCGTGCGCGCCATAACATGGGCGACGATTTTTTTGTCTTGAATAATCGGAATCGACGAAGTTTTCCCCATACCGATCGTTGCGGCTAAATACTGCAACATCGTCAATGATGTAAAAGCTTGTGTAGATTGCGCTGTCGACATATCGTATTATCCTTTCAGAAACGAAAAATCAGTATACCACAAAATCGATTTTGCGTCAAGCGGGATTGTCTGTAAGCAGGGGTATGATCTTGAATGAAAAGGTGTTTTCAAAAAAGGAAGTGTAATCGTTGTTGATTATTGAAAAAAATAGGTAAATCAGCGCATCAGGCAGATGACCTGATCAATGCCGACGGAATTTTTTAAGACGGCCAGGGCGGTTTCGTATTCGGCATCGGAGGCGCGAATACCCATCAGGTAGGCCGTTTTATTTTCGACGACGAGTTTATAATTACTGGACGCAACACCTTTGGTCAGGCCGAGTTCGGTTCGGACTTTGGCGGCGACGGCAGCGTCCCGAGCCACTTCGTCAACCGACAACGGTTCATTCAACCGGATATAGGTATAGACTTTCCGGACGCCCGCCACCGACCAAGCAGTTGCAATGGCTTCATGAATAAGCAGAATATCCGGAATGGCACCGGTGAGGAGAACTTCGCCTTCAAAAACGGTGACATCGATATCGAAGGCGAGGCTGCCTTTGTGGCGCGCCAGTGCATCGCGAATTTCGAGGTTAATCCGGATATCGGATACATCGTCGGCAAGGGAACGGTCGTCGGCTAAAACAGTATAGACTTTGTGCGTGCCGTTGGCAATGGTGCCGATGAATTGGCACCCGACGGGTAACATGCCGAAGAATATCAGAAAAAAGCAGATTCGGATAAAATGGCCGCCGGGTATTATCATAGAATGCGCCACGCTCCCGGCAGATGTTTAGGCCAATGGCGGGGGCTCATTAACACGGCGTCGTATCGCACCCGGTAGTGTTGAAACATCGGATGGCGTTGCAAAAAAGCCGCCGAGGCCCGCGTGATGCGAATTTGGGTATCGGGAGTGATGGCTTCGAGTGCTTGGGACAGCGTCGGGCGGTATTTGACTTCGATAAACGCAATGGTTTGGCCACGGGTCATAATCAGGTCGATTTCCCCGGCACCGGTACCGCGACCGGTGACATAGTTGTGGGCGACGGGGCGCCAACCTTTCAGCATTAAATAGAGCATGGCCCATTTTTCGGCGCGGTGGCCACGGGCGTAGTTAGTTTTTGTCATGTTGTATGGTTAAGACGCGTTGATAGATTTGTTTTTTGGGGAGGCCGGTTATATCGGTGATTAAATCAACGGTATCCCGTGCGGAGTTGGTGGCCAATGTTTCGCGAATCAAGGTATCGACGGCATCCGGTGTCCATTCTTGATTTGTTTTTCCGGCGCGGTCAATCACGATGACAAGTTCGCCTTTGGGAGCGTCTTCGGCGGCGTATCGGGTAATGAGATCGGCAACCGGTGCGCGTCGGACTTCTTCAAACTTTTTGGTTATTTCGCGAACAACGGCGGTGAGGCGGTTGCCGAGAACGGCGTGAATGTCGGCGAGGACATCGGGCAATCGGTTCGGTGTATCGTAGAGAATGAGGGTTGCGGGAATATCTTTCAGTTTTTTAAGGGCGGTTTGGCGCAGGCTTTTTTTAGGTGGCAAAAAACCCGCAAAATAAAAGGCGTCCGACGGAAGGCCGGAGAGTTGGAGTGCGGACAGGACGGCATTGGCACCGGGAATGGTGGTGACCGGAACACCGGCATCGTAGCAATCGCGGACCAATTTATACCCGGGATCGGAAATCAGGGGGGTGCCGGCATCGGAAACAAGCGCAATATTGACACCGCGTTTGAGTTTGTCTATCAGCTTCGGACGAGCGGTATCGGCGTTATGTTCATGGTATGGTGTTGTTGCGGCGACGGTAATACCCAGCAGGGAGAACAGGTGGGCGCTTGTCCGTGTATCTTCGCAAGCGACCAAATCGACGGAGGAGAGGACTTGGCGGGCGCGATCCGAAATATCGCCGAGGTTGCCGATAGGGGTTGAAACCAGGTATAACATACGTTGCCTTTCCGAAATAACTTGAAAATTGTGCTAAAAAAGAGTATAACATAATAAATTCGTTCGGAAAAGGGGTCTTTTATGATCAAAGCGAAAATATTTACCGTATTTGCTCTGATGTTGTTGGTTTGGGGATGTCGATCTTCGGAACCGGATCGGAATTTATGGGTGACGGGATCGGCTTCGGATAAGGCCGTTCAACCGGTTCAGCCGGTGCGGGCGGCTATGTTGTTGCCATTGACGGGAAAAGCGGCGGCAACGGGAACGGCTTTTCAACAGGCGGGAATGATGGCTTTGTTTGAACGGCCGAACAGTCCGTTGGAGTTATTATTTTTTGATACGGCGGGAACGGCGGCCGGGGTACGGAAAGCGTGGGCAGAAGCGGTTGAACAGGCACCGGATATTGTGATCGGACCTATCTTTGCGGAAGAGGTTAAGGCTTTGCGGGCGGAGGAACCGGAGGTGCCTGTCATTTCCTTTACGTCAGATGATTCGTTAATGGCGCCGGATATGTATACGATGGGTGTTCTTATTCCGGATCAGGTGGTTCGGATTGTGCAATATGCGTGTACGGCGGGGCAACGGCGGTTGGCGGTATTGGGGCCGGAGAATAAGGTCGGGGAAATGACGATGAACGTTTTGGCCGAGACGATTGAGCGGTGTCCGGGAATGACGTTAAGCAAGGTATCTTTGTACAAACCGGGGACGGTCAATTTTGATCCGGCGGTTCGCAAAATCGTACCGACACCGATTGATGCGCGAAAAAAGGATTTAACCGAAGAGGAAAAAGAATTGTTGGCAACGCCGATGTCCGAACGGGTTGATTTCGACGCGTTGTTTATTTTCGAAGACGGGGTTAAATTGCGGCAGGTGGCTTCGTTATTGTCTTTTTATGATGTGACACCCGAGGTTGTTCCTTTTTACGGACTGGCGAATTGGCAGGAAGTGCGGGATACGAATTTGCGGGGGGCCTATTATCCCGGTGTGGACGGGCGGCGGGCGCATCAATTTTCGGTGCGGTATAATCGGACGTTCGGATCGGCTCCGCCACGCATTAGTTCGTTGGCCTATGATGCGGTATCGTTAGTGGCGGTATTGGCAGAGCGGCGGGCTTTGACGACGGCGAACCTGACAAATCCGGCGGGATATAACGGTGTGGACGGGCGGTTCCGGTTAAAAGCGGACGGAACGAACGAGCGGTTATTGGATATGTATCAAATCGGAAGTAAGCAGCGGCGTGTTATTGTCGGGCCGGCACCGGATGATTTTCCGGATCCGACGGCGTTGTTTGCGGATCCGATACCGGCGGATGTGTTAGAGGAAACCGGTGTGGCGGCGGTTGACACGTCGCGCGATCGTATTCCGTAGGAAAAAGAGCATGGATGACAGGGCGTTAAAAAGTTTGTAAAAGCCAAAAAAGAATAGCGAAAGCGGGTTGACATTCCATGGTATTTTGCGTATACTGCGCCCGAAAATTTTAATCAGACAAAAGGAATCAAATATGTCTTTAGCTTCATTTTTTAAGCCGGCCTCCATTGCTGTTGTCGGTGTATCCGCGGATCCGACCAAGTTGGGTTCTGTTGTGTTCAAAAATATCATTGATGCTGGTTTTGTCGGTCATTTATATGGGGTTAACCCGAAACTGGCCGGTCAAAATGTGATGGAGCGGCCGTGTTATGCTTCCGTTCGGGATATTCCGGAAGCGGTGGATTTAGTTGTTGTGTTGGTGCCGGCGCGCTTTACCATGCCGGTTATTGACGATGCGGTGGCCAAAGGGGTTAAAAACATCAGCATTATCACGGCGGGTTTTGGTGAAGTCGGCAATCATGATTTGGAAGATGAAATTGCGCGTAAGTGTCAGGCGGCCGGTATTAATTTATTAGGCCCGAATTGTTTGGGACATATTTCGACATTTGATCGGGTGAATGCCAGTTTCGCCGACGGGTTCCCGGCAAAAGGGAATGTTGCGTTTATTTCCCAATCCGGCGCTTATTGTTCGGCTATTATGGATTGGGCGCGGGAAAAAGGAATCGGTTTTTCGCACTTTATTTCCATCGGGAATAAGGCGGATTTGGCCGAAGACGCGTTGTTGGATGCGATTGCCGAAGATCCGCACACGACGGCTTTTGTGTTCTATTTGGAATCGTTAAAGAACGGGACACGCTTTTTGCAGGCGTTAAAACGCGTGACAAAGGTCAAACCGGTTGTGATTATGGAACCGGGCAAATCCCAAAAAGCGCAAGCGGCCAGTTTGTCGCACACGGGTTCTTTGGCACCGAATTATCGGGTGTTGGAAATGGCTTTGCAACGGTCGGGAGCTATTCAGGCGTATAACACGCGGGATATGTTCGGGTTGTTGGAAATCCTGCAACATTGTCATCATCAGGAATTTGACGGGTCTTTGGCTGTCTTAACAAACGCCGGCGGGGTCGGGGTGTTAACTTCCGATTTGTGTGAAGAAGCCGGGTTGGATTTGGCGCGGCCGTCCGAACAAACGATTGCGGCTTTGAAAGCGGCGTTGCCGGCGGAAGCGGCTTTGGGGAATCCGATCGATGTGATCGGGGATGCGCGGGCCGATCGCTATGAAGCGGCTTTGGACATTTTGTGTGCCAGCGGGGAATACAAGAATATCCTTGTGTTATTAACGCCGCAAATGGTGACGGATGCAAAAGGAACGGCGGAAGCGGTTGTGCGTGTGGCCGGTCGTTATCAGAATGTGAATGTCTTTACCTGTTTTGTTGGCGGTATGCGCGTCAAAGAAGGGCGTACCATTTTGCAACAAGCGGGTATTTTAACGTATGAATATCCGTGTGATATCGTGCGGTTGTTGGGCTTGTTAAAAGCGCAGATGGCTTTCCGCGGGGTGGCCGATGTTAACTTTGTGGCGCAGGAGGTACCGGCGGACATCATGACGGCTGTTCGGGCGGCGAAAGCGGAAGGATTAGCCTCGTTACCGCAAAAGACGGTCAACATGATTATGGATCATTACGGAATTGATTATCCGAAATCCGGTAATTTTGTGGATAAAGAAGCAGCGTTGGCTTTCTGTCGCGGTATTTTCCCGGCGCCGGTGGTGTTGAAGTTGTCGGCTCCGGATGCGTTGCACAAAACGGAAATGAAGGGGATCTACCTGAACATTGACGATGAAGCGAAGTTCAATGCGGCTTTTGACGGATTAACGGCGACGATTGCGCAGTTCCAATTGAAAGGGGCCAGCGTCTTAATTCAAGAAATGATTGTCAAGGCGACGGAAACGATTATCGGGGTTAACTCGGACAAGAACTTTGGTCGGGTGATGGTCTTTGGTACGGGTGGCATTTACACGGAAGTCATGCGGGATACGACGATGCGGATTTTGCCGGCGAATGACTTTGATGCCATGATTAAGGAAACGAAAGTCGGGACGATTTTGAACGGTGTTCGGGGTGAAGCGCCGAAAGCCGTGGGTGCCGTTGCCGATACGTTGGCCAAGATTCAACGGATTGTGTTGGAAATTCCGGAAATCACGGCGATTGATGCCAATCCGGCTTTGATTACGAAAGATCGCGCCGTTGTGGTGGACTTTAAGATGTTATTGAAGTAAGGCATTAATTGAACAAGGTATACCGTCGTTGCACCCAAAGGGTGGGCGGCGGTATATTTTTTATGGACAGAGGGGTTGCGTCGGGGCGGAAGAATCCTATATGATACAAATAACATGATATGTTGCGAAAGGGAACAAGATGGCGGAAGAAAAAATGGCTTTTCAGGCCGAAGTGGCCAAAGTATTGGATATTGTGATTCATTCTTTATATTCGAATCACGAGATTTTTTTGCGGGAGTTAATCTCAAACGCGTCGGATGCGTGTGATAAGTTACGCTACGCATTGTTGGTTCATCCGGAGTTGGCGGGAAAGGCGGATGCTTTTCGGATTGTGATTACGCCGGATGCGGCGGCGGGAACGTTGACGGTGACGGACAACGGTATCGGGATGAATCGGGATGATTTGATTCATCATTTGGGGACGATTGCGCGGTCGGGTTCGGCCGACTTTATGAAAAATCTGACCGGGGACAAGCAAAAAGATATGGCCCTAATCGGACAATTCGGGGTTGGGTTTTATGCGTCCTTTATGGTGGCGGACAAGGTTGTTGTTCGGACGAAAAAAGCGGGGGACGATAGCGGATGGTTGTGGGAATCGGACGGTGCGGGATCATTTACCGTGACACCGGACAAGGATGCGCCGGCCGGCACGTCGGTGACGTTGTTTTTAAAGAAAGACATGCGGGAGTATTTGGAGCCGATTCGGATCCGGCATTTAGTCAAGCAATATTCCGATCACATCGGGATTCCGATTGTGTTGCGTGAGGGGGACAAGGAAGAAACCATCAATGCGGCGAGTGCTTTGTGGACGCAGCCGAAACAAGATATTACGGAAGCGGCGTATAAAGATTTTTATCAATCGGTATCGCATGCTTTTGACGCGCCGTGGATGACGTTGCATTACAAAGCGGAGGGTGTCATTGATTACACGGCGTTATTGTTTATTCCGACAAAGCCGCCGTTTAATTTATTTCAGCCGGACAGGCCGTCGGGGATTCAGTTATACACGAACAAAGTATTCATTACCGATGATGTGCCGGAGTTAATGCCGTACTTTTTGCGGTTTGTGACGGGGGTAATTGACACGAACGATTTGCCGTTGAATGTCAGTCGGGAAATGTTGCAAAAAACGCCGGTTATGGCCAAGATTAAGAAAGGCATTGTGCATCGGATTTTGGGTGAATTGAAAAAGCGGGCGGAAAAACCAGATGATTATCGGGTTTTTTGGGACAGTTTCGGAATTGTGTTTAAAGAGGGGTTGTATGAACCGATTGATGAGCGGGACGAAGTGGCCGAGTTGTGTCGTTTCCACACGACGGCGGGGGATGCGCTTGTCAGCTTTGCCGACTATGTCAAGCGGATGAAGCCGGGGCAGGAAAATATTTACTACCTGACCGGAACGGATATGGATGCTTTGCGGGTTAATCCGCAATTAGAAGGGTTTGCCGCGCGGGGGATTGAGGTATTATTATTAACCGACCCGATTGATGAATTTTGGGTGCAGACATTTAATGCGTATCAGGGGAAAAAGATTGTTTCCGTCATGCATGCGCGGGCGGATATTGATGCTGTGGCGGCGGATCAACAGGATATCGGGGAGGCTTTGGATAAAGCGGCGGCGGATGCTTTGGTACAACGGGTTCAAACGATTTTAGGCAAGGAAGTCGGGGCGGTACAAATGACGGATCGGTTGACGAAAAGTCCGGTGGCTTTGATTACGCCGGAGGGGCAGATGAGTTTGAATCTGGAACGGTTGATGAAAGCGCATGGGCAAGCGACGGCTTTTGACAGCACGCGTATTTTGGAAATCAATCAACGGCATCCGATGATCCGGAAATTGGCCGAGGCGGTTGGACAGGCGGATCAGGAAGCTGTTGTTGCGGATGCCGTGCGGGTATTGTTTGATCAGGCTTTGATTGCGGCCGGGGAACCGATTCGGGATCCGGCGGGGTTTGCCGCGCGGATTGAACGCTTTTTAATGGCGGGGTTGTAAAGGAGGATCGGAATAAAAAAACTCCCGCGGGAAGCGGGAGTTTTTGCATGTCACTATCCAATAACGATTACTCGCCATCGGGATCGGGGGCGTTTTGTTCACCAAAGTCCAATTGACAGTTGGCAGCGCCACCGACTGTACAACCATTTGTTTCCAAACGGTTAGCAGCCAATGTCGCGATAATGTCGGCAACACCGTCACATGTCTCTTGCAATTTGATGGAAACAACACCCGTCGCATTGGAAGCGATATCCGTATCAGCAGCGATACACGGAATTGTGATGTTGTTGCCTAAATCGCTGATATCAGCAGCACCACCGGCACCGGCGTTAGCCGTCATAGCAACGATAGCGACTTTGGAAGCCGTATCAATGATTTCGTTGGCACGATAGCGGTTCATTGCCATTGTATAACCGGCGATACCACCGATGGACAGAACGCCGATAATGGCCAACACACCCAACATTTCGACCATAGAACGGCCGGATTCATTTTTCATTGTCATCTTTTTTATCCTTTACTTTAATGTTAACATTACGTGTCCTTTACCCCCGTCAAACCCCAGACTTTCGTCCATTGTCGCATAATGCATATAATGTATAGTTGCATTTTCGACGCGATTTGAAGCAGTGTGCGACACCCTTCACGATTTGTGTCTAGCATGTTTGATAACTAATTGCAAGAATTATTTATAATAAAAATCGGCGATTTGCAAAAAAGAGCAGCTTATTTACCAAAAATTTACTTTTTAAAGGGGATGTATTTTATTTTTATTTCTATAAAAATTTAATTTAAAATACTTGTTTTAGACATATCGTGATATGCGATTATGCAAAAAAAGAAAACAAAATCGAAAAAAAGTGTTAAAAATCAGGAAAGGACTATACATTATATGCATTATGCGACAATGGACGAAAGTCTGGGGTTTGACGGGGGTAAAGGACACGTAATGTTAACATTAAAGTAAAGGATAAAAAAGATGACAATGAAAAATGAATCCGGCCGTTCTATGGTCGAAATGTTGGGTGTGTTGGCCATTATCGGCGTTCTGTCCATCGGTGGTATCGCCGGTTATACAATGGCAATGAACCGCTATCGTGCCAACGAAATCATTGATACGGCTTCCAAAGTCGCTATCGTTGCTATGACGGCTAACGCCGGTGCCGGTGGTGCTGCTGATATCAGCGATTTAGGTTCCAACATCACAATTCCGTGTATCGCTGCTGATACGGATATCGCTTCCAATGCGACGGGTGTTGTTTCCATCAAATTGGACGATGCATGTGACGGTGTTGCCGACATTATCGCGACATTGGCTGCTAACCGTTTGGAAACAAATGGTTGTACAGTCGATAACGCTGCCGCCTGTCAATTGGACTTTGGTGAACAAAACGCCCGTGCTCCTGGCCAGGGTGGTGGCCAGGGTGGTGGCCAGGGTGGTGGCCAGGGTGGTGGCCAGGGTGGTGCCGGATAACCTCTTTTCGCGTAAAAAAAACGCCCTGTCTAACGGCAGGGCGTTTCTGTATTAGGGATAGACGTGATTATGCATCGTCATCATCATTGGCAGCGGCGCGTTCACCGAAATTTAAAGTACAAGAACCATTGTCAGTACAACCGGCACCTCTTAAACGATCCCCGGCAATAGTATTAAGAACAGTGGCAACACCTGAACAACTGTCATTTAAAGTAACCTGCACTAAACCCTGAGCACCATTCGTATCAGTGGTTGCAGCTATTGATGTTGTACACGGAATCTTCGGGTTTCCGATATCTGCCAGAGAGGCCTGACCACCTGTTCCATTATTCATCGTCATACCGATAATCGCAACTTTGGAAGCGGCATCAATGATTTCGTTGGCACGATAGCGGTTCATCGCCATTGTATAACCGGCGATACCACCGATGGACAGAACGCCGATAATGGCCAACACACCCAACATTTCGACCATAGAACGGCCGGATTCATTTTTCATTGTCATCTTTTTTATCCTTTACTTTAATGTTAACATTACGTGTCCTTTACCCCCGTCAAACCCCAGACTTTCGTCCATTGTCGCATAATGCATATAATGTATAGTCCTTTCCTGATTTTTAACACTTTTTTTCGATTTTAGGGGCTATTTTGACGCGGCGGTGGTTATCAAATACGGGGATATCGGGTGTCAAAAGCAGAAAGGAGTCCCCGGAATGCAGGTAAAAATCCGTTCTTTTTCTTGACTTTTTCGGCAAAGTGTCCTATGTCATTACATATGATTTTAAACAGACTAACGTTGATGTAAGGAACAATATGAATTTAAAAAACTTATTCGGCTCGGCCAATGATCGGTATTTGCGGCGGTTTAAAAAGACTATCGCACGAATTAACGCTTTGGAGCCGACGTATGCGGCTTTATCCGATGAGGCTTTACGCGCCAAGACGGTCGAATTTAAAAACCGTTTACATGATGGGGAAACTTTGGATGATTTATTGCCGGAGGCTTTCGCCGCCGTGCGGGAAGCCGCCAAAAGAACGTTAGGGTTGCGGCCTTTTGATGTGCAATTGTTGGGCGGTATCGTTTTACATGACGGCAAAATCGCGGAAATGCGGACGGGCGAGGGAAAAACCCTTGTCGCAACGTTGCCGGTGTACTTAAACGCCCTTGTCGGCAAGGGGGTTCATGTGGTGACGGTCAATGATTATTTGGCCAAGCGCGACAGTGAATGGATGGGACAGGTCTATCGCTTTTTGGGCTTAACGGTCGGGTGTTTGACGCATGATTTGGAGGGCGCCGCGCGCAAAGCGGCGTATGCGTGTGATATTACGTATGCGACGAACAATGAGTTGGGGTTTGACTACCTGCGCGACAACATGCGTTTTTCTTTGCAAGATATGGTTCAACGGCCTTTTTACTATGCGATTGTGGATGAGGTCGACTCTATTTTAATTGACGAGGCGCGGACACCTTTGATCATTTCGGGGCAGGCCGAGGATTCTTCCGAACGATACAAGGCGGTGGACAGCATTATGCCGCGCTTAAAGCCGGAGTATTACGAAAAAGACGAAAAGCACAAAAATGTGACCTTGACGGATGCCGGAACGGAGTTCGTGGAAGAAGAGTTGCGGCATATGGGATTGATTCAGGGTTCCCTCTATGACATTGACAATATTGCCTTTGTGCATCATGTGGATCAGGCTTTGCGGGCGCATACGTTGTTCACGCGGGATGTGGACTATATCGTCAAAGACGGCAAGGTCATGATTATCGATGAATTCACGGGTCGCATCATGGAAGGGCGGCGTTATTCAAACGGTCTGCATCAGGCTTTGGAAGCCAAAGAGGGGGTGGCTATTCAGGCGGAAAATCAGACGTTGGCGTCGATTACGTTCCAGAATTATTTCCGGCTATATCCGAAATTGGCGGGGATGACGGGAACGGCTATGACGGAAGCCGGCGAATTTGATGATATTTACCATTTGGAAGTCATTGAAATTCCGACAAATAAGCCCTCCGGTCGAATCGACGAGCATGATGTGATTTATCGGACGGCCGAAGAAAAGTATACGGCTATTATCGATGACATCATTGCGGCGCACAAGCGGCAACAACCGGTGTTGGTGGGGACAACCTCTATTGAAAAATCGGAAATCTTGGCCGAATTGCTCAAGAAAAAAGCGGACTTTCCGTTTAATGTCTTAAATGCGCGGCATCATGAAAAAGAAGCTCAAATCGTGGCGCAAGCAGGGCGGCCGGGGGCTGTGACAATTGCCACCAATATGGCCGGTCGGGGAACGGATATTCAGTTGGGCGGTAACTTTGAAATGCGAATGGCCGAGGAAAAGGCCAAAAATCCGGAAGCGGATGAAGCGGCTTTGGCCGATAAAATTCGGGCGGAAATTGCAGCCGGTAAAGAGGTGGCTTTAAAGGCCGGCGGGTTGTATGTGTTAGGTTCCGAGCGCCATGAAAGTCGCCGGATTGACAATCAGCTGCGCGGTCGGTCGGGACGACAGGGGGATCCGGGACTCAGCAAGTTCTATGTGTCTTTGGAAGATGATCTGATGCGGATTTTCGGATCGGAGCGCATTGGCAATATTTTAAAAACAATGGGTATGCCGAAGGGGCAGGCGATTGTTCACCCTTGGATCAGCAAGGCGATTGCAAAGGCTCAGCAAAAAGTGGAAGCGTATCATTTTGATGTGCGGAAAAACTTGTTGAAATTTGATGACGTCATGAATGATCAACGGAAAGTTATTTATGAGCAACGGCGCGAGTTGATGACTTCCGATAGTGTGGATGACACGATTCAGGGCATGCGGGATGATTGCATTCAGGATTTAGTGTATTCGCTGGCTCCGTCAAAGTCCGTGCCGGAAGATTGGGATGTTGAGGCTTTGCGGCGCGGGGCGGCCGAATTGTTAGGCTTGGACGTGCCATTCGGCGCTTGGGCCGGGGAACCCGGAATCACGCCGGAAGACATGGTGGCGCGGCTATCCGATATGGCGAATACGGCTATCGCAACGAAGATGGCTATTTTGCCGCCGGAAGTACAGCGGGATTTAAAGAAGGGGATTTTAATTCAAGCAATTGACCAATACTGGAAAGAACATTTACAGATGTTAGACTTTTTGAAAACATCTATCGGGTTGCGGTCGTACGGGCAACAAAATCCGTTGAATGCTTACAAGCAGGAGGCTTTTACTCTGTTTGAGGGATTGTTGGCACGCGTTCGGGAGCGGGTGACAAAGTTGATTTGCTTTGCCGAATTTCAGATTCGCAAGCCGAGCGATGTCGTCGGGCGGGCGGAAAAGCCGGAACCGGATGTGCCGGCACCGATGCCGAAACAGTCCGCGAATGAGGCGACGGCTCAACCGGCAGAGCGGGTGGCACGAAATGCGCCGTGTCCTTGCGGTTCGGGGAAAAAGTACAAGCATTGCTGTGGTCAGGTGGATTAAGCCGCCGCGGTTTATTAAGGGCAGGGGTTCCTGCCCTTTTTTATATGGAAATGGCAAGAATGTATTGAATAAAATGATTTTTTTTATTTTATGATATATTTATGTGTTACATATTAAAATGTAACAATCGTTTTGGGAAGTGATTATTTTTCAATTGGTTATTTGACGAGTGTAACAATTTAATGTTCATTAAAATGTTATAGATTTTTATAACATAAAACTATAATCGAATACAAGCTCTTTTTTTAATATTTTGCATTTTTTTGAAATGGTTATGTAAGGCCGTCGAAAGAGGGAATTTGGGTATAAAAAGTATAACAAAAAAAGGAACATTTTTTTGTTATAGTTGAAAAGGAGTATTAAATGACTGAAATCAAAATGGAAAATGGACGGAGTATGGTTGAAATGTTGGGCGTGTTGGCTGTGGCTGGCGTATTGTCAATCGGTGGTGTTGCCGGATACAGATATGCAATTGATAAAATGAATGCGAATGACATTATCAACGAAGTGCGGAAACGGGCCGTGACGGCAAGTCAACAACGCATCTT
>CALXZG010000001.1 GCA_944393195.1 uncultured Alphaproteobacteria bacterium | reverse complement strand
ACTGGTAGACGCAACAGACTTAAAATCTGTTGGGGCTTGTCCCCGTGCCGGTTCGATTCCGGCTTTCCGCACCATTTTTAAATTAACCCTTTGACAACAAAGGGTTTTTTTGTGTTTTATTTTAGGATTATTTTCCTACCCGTCAGGGCTACCCGTCAAATCGCCCGTCAAACCATCTTTACCCATTAAATTTTTTGATACAGAATCAGCCCATTTTATCCAACTACTTTTGAAAGACATTTCGCGCCCAAAGACGCTCACTTTTAAAAGACAATAACATTTCTGGACGATTGGTTTTAAAAGACACTTCATACTTCTGCCCCTTTGCCTTTCTAAATCTTCAAACTCTCCACGGCATTTGAGAGCATCTGAGAGTTGTAGTTAAAATACCTTTGTGTCGTTCCGATATTCCTGTGATTGGCAAGTTTTTGAACTAAACAGATGTTCACACCACTATTAACCAACTTGGACACAAACAAATGCCGACCTAAATGACTTGCCCCATGGATATTGAACTTTTTATAGATATTTGAAAACAACCTACTGATTGAAACTCTATTATAAGGCTTGTTCATTTTTTGAGATTTAAAAAGGTAATCATCTGGATTTAATTCATCTTCTTTAGATTTTAAGAATTTTAAATATTCTCTAAATTCCTTCTTCATTTGAGAATTTAAATAATAGTTTGCCCCGAACTTACCTTTATTTTTATTTTCATCAAGACAAATAACATCTTTAACACTCAGGTCGTCATTATAGACATCTTTGATTTGCAGATAACAGAAGTTAATGCTTCTCATCCCATTCAAAGAACAAAGAAACATCATTCGGATTTGCTCTGCATGCCTCATCCCCGCAATATAGGTCAAAATGTCTTTTACTTTTTTATCGTCAATATAAACTTGGTTAATCATGTGTATTCCTTTCAATTTTTATCAAGTAAATACATCCTGCCGTACTTTTTATCTTTTGTCCGCAAAAAAATGCATAAAATGTTAAAAAAAGTAAGAAATCATAACTTTGTTTAACATTTTGGATTTTGGGTCAAAATAGCACTTTTTAAAACCCCAATAAAATCAAGGCTTTTAGAGATAATGTTAAAAAATGTGCATTTTTTAACATTTTTGAATTATCTGGACTTTTGGGATAATTTGTGATATGATAAATCAGTAAATTATCTGGCAAAGAAACGAGCAAAAGACAAAGAACAAATTACAAGAGAGGCTTTACCTTTTATTGGGGAAGGAAAAAGCATCCAATATCCGGTTGATGCATTAAATGCCTTTAAGGCAAACGATTGGACAAAGTTAAAGGAACTTCGGAAAAAGTATTGGAAGAAATAAAATGAAATTTGCAAAACACATAAAAACACAAGATATAGAACTTCGTTTTCCAACAATAAATATGGCTCAGGATTTATCTGATTTAGTTTGCCGTAATCAAGAAGAGTTTAAGTATATTTACTATACCAAGACCTTAACTGATGTTCAAAAATGTGAAGAAGCTTTAAAGTCAATGGCTGAACGCTTTGAAAAAGGCGAAGGTCATTATGGATATATGATTTTAAAAGACAATATACTTGTTGGTTATGCCGGTATTAAAATAAGACCCGGAGAACATGTTGCCGAAATGAGTTATTACTTAGACAAACAACATACCGGTAATGGTTATGTCAGTAAAGCCATCAAAGCATTAGAAGATATTTTCTTTGCACAAGGTGGGCATAGGAGTGAAATCTTTTGTAATGAAACAAATGAGAACTCTTGTAAGGTTGCTAAACGGTTAGGATACCAATTAGATGGTGTTATGAGAGAGTATGAATTTGTTGATGGTGCTTATCAAGGTGTAGCCATTTATTCCAAAATCAACGGGGAATAAAGATTAAATAATGGAATTAAACTAAATCCTATCCAATATAATATCCAGAGCCGTTTTGCCTTGAATGTTTTTTAATTTGGTTAAGTCTGCTCCATTGTCTATCAGGGTTTTAATAAATGCTTTTTTGTCAGAGAGGTTATTGAGTCTTAAAACCTGCATTAAGGCAGTATAAATACTGGTTAAAACGGCTTTTTGAAGACACCTTTGACGGGTAGCCATCACCGGAAAAAGTCCTAAAAAAAGTCATTTTTTTCTTCTTATTTTACAAACGCTTATTTTATTTGCCCCCTCCTGTCCGGCTTTCCGCACCATACAATAAAAAACCTGTCCTTGTGGCGGGTTTTTATTGTACGGGCGCCGTATGACGTGGAAGCAAAACGGCGGTTTGGCGAACGAGGGCGAATGTTGTCCGAGCGAGAGTTCTGCAGGGAAAACGTGCATAGCCGTTTTACTTTTCGGCTTTCTACAACAATAAAAAAGTATCCGATAAAGGATGCTTTTTTGTTAAAAATAATTTAAAAACATCAGCTTTATTGATTTTGATTGACCACTGTGGCATTCTGTGATACCATAAAAAATAATGAAAGAGAATACAACATCTTCGATAACAATTTGGGATAAGGATATTGGTTTCGTATCCCCGGGTTTTCATTTAAGAGCATTAAAATCGGTACTCTTTTCTAATAGTACTGGTAATCAAACTTTTCAAAAAGTATCAGAGGCGTTAAAAAAAATTGCTTCTTTCACGGATTTATTAAAAAAATCGCTCAAAGGAGCCAGTGGTCTTTTGGGGCGGATTTATTTAGGACAAGATAACAGACCGGAAAACCGCCGACGTATTGCGCAATGTTTTAAAGATATTCAATCTCAGGATTTGCATATTTTTTTGGATGGGGAAAAACTGATCCGGTACCATCCTGCAACAGTTCTTTATCTAATGGCTCATGAGTTAGAGCATGCATGTCAATATCAGAGAAAACCGATAGCTTCTCTGGATGACAAAACAAAACCGGAAAAAAGAAGAAACGATGTTACAGAAGGCCAAAGGAAAGAGGAAATGATGCGTGATTGTGTTATTGAAACCGATGCCACAGCCGTTGGATTAGCAGCGTTTATTGTATGTGGGGGAACAGAGGAAGAATATAGGCTGTTAAAAAAAGAGTTGCCGATGTTGGCAGACGCTCTCCCCGAATATGATGAAATCAAAGGGAAAGAGTTCGATTGTATTGTACATACAGCTACAAAAAAGATTTTGCCCTGGCGATGGAATATCACACAGCATTATTTGAAGGATTCTTTTAATTTAGATATGCCGGCGGCAAAAAACATGGAAACGGATATGGTTCGGGCTCCTGCGGTGTTTCATGATTTTATTTTTGAAAAAGAAAAGAGTAAAACGCAAACAGATTCAATACTCAGGGAAAACGGTCGCTAATTATTGACAGTATTGATATTTTGGGGTAGCAGAAGTTCAAAAATACTACTTTTTTTCTTTATATTTATTTTTTATTATGGTATAATAGAAGAATCAGGAGGAAGAGGTATGTCGGACGATTTTTTGTTGAATCCCTATGCTTTTTTACCCCGATTGATTCAGGGGCGGTTTTACATCGGCGGATGGTCGGCGGCTGTTTTTTGGGAATTAACGAATGATTTTCCGTTAGATATTTGGGTGATGTCGGAGGGGGCACTTCCTAAGATATATCGGCACGAGAATATCGTCATTCGGAGTTTTCCCGTTTCGACGGATGCTTTTGAGGGGACGGTGGAAAAGGAAAAAGGAGTATTGATATCCGATATTCATCAAACAGCCCTTGATGCGTTAAGGTATCCGATGGCTTTTGGGGGGATTCAATCGGCCAGGCAGGTATGGGAAAATTACAAGGATCATCCGTTAAAGGACATGAAAAAGATGATGTCTTATGCCAAAAAAAGCGGAGATAAAAAAGTCGTTTCTTTTTTGTTAAAGGAGTTTTGTGAATGATTGAGCGCAAAGAGTTGGCAGCAATATCTCGGAAGATTGGGATTCATGCGGAAATTATCGAACGGGATTACATGATCGGCATATTGGTTGATGCTTTTCGTCAAGTCATACCCAATGACTTTGCTTTTCACGGGGGCTCTTGTAAAAATAAGGCCTATAACGGTTTCCCCGGGTCATATGACAATACTGAAATCGAAACGTATTTTTCAACGAATCGTTTTTCAACGGACATAGATGCGTGGCTCAATCCCAAATTGGCGACTCAGGATCAGGTGCGGGATATTATGGCGCAGGTTGCTTTTGTTGTGAAAAAGGATTTTGATATCAGCATTCCCATTTCCGCTATTGAAATTAAGGAAAACAGAGGTCCGATCGCACATCCTTTGCCAATTCCGCGGTTGGATGTCCGCCTGCCCTATCTAGGACCGATGACGGGACCGAACCCTAAATTTCAACCGACGAAAGTGAAAATTGCTTTCGGCCCTAACGAAGGACCGATTTTGCAGACGACGACACAATTGATTTATCATCCCTATACGGACAGGGGGGAAAAGGTTTTGTCGGCGCGCTGTTTTTCCTATCCCGAATTATTTGCTAATAAATTGTTTGCGTTATATAATCGGCACAAGGCAAAAGATTTGTATGATTTAACTTCTTTGGCGCAAAAATATGATGTGAAATCGTACTATGCGGATATTCAAAAGGTATTGGAAGTCAAAAAAGATCGGTGGCATAAGGTGTTGCCTCGGAGTATGGAGGATTTACGGGAGGCACGTCAGGGGGCTCAATCAGAGTGGATAACGGAAATGCCGAGTTTAATTAAATCGTTCGGTTCTTTTGAGGATACCTGGCGGCAATTTGAATCTATTTTCACGGAAATGCAATCGATGTCGCGTGAGCAAACAAAGAGTCTTGTACCCGATCATTCACCGGAAAGATAGTTGAAACAAGATAAGAAAAAGAATGCGGTATCAATTCATATCGTTGCTTTACCTAACAGAGATCATGGTATCAAAAACCGAAAAAAATGATTTGATTTAGATATCTTTTAGTATTATGATAATGTGTCATAACATGATTTTCAGAGAAGAAAAATGGTGGCAAATATTATTGTTGATAATTTATCGAAAACATTTTTTATCAAGAACTGCCAAGATTTAAGGCGGATAGAGGCGGTTAAATCAGTTTCGTTTAAAATCGAGGAAGGGGAATGCGTTGCTTTTATCGGTCCTAACGGAAGCGGTAAATCAACAACCGTTAAAATGTTGACATCCATTTTATACCCATCCGCCGGAACGGCTGAAATTTTGGGAATGAATCCGTGGCAGGAGCGGCGGCGTCTGATGTATCATATTGGGGCCGTGTTTGGTCAGCGATCCCAATTATGGTATCACCTGCCCGCGTATCATTCGTTTAAGTTAATTGCGGCGATTTATGATATTCCCGATAAAAAAGCTAAAGCTTGGACGGATGAGTTAATTCGCCGATTTGATTTAAACAGATTGGCGGAAAAACCGGTCAGAACATTATCGTTGGGTGAAAGAATGCGATGTGAAATTGTCGCTTCGTTAATCCATCGGCCGTCGGTTTTGTTTTTGGATGAGCCGACTATCGGCTTAGACGTTGAAGCAAAGGCTTTGATTCGTACCTTGTTAAGTGATTTGGTTCGTCAAGAAGGAACAACCATTTTAATGACGTCTCACGATACGGGTGATATTGAACAGTTATGTTCGCGGGTATTGATGATTAATCATGGGTGTCTTATTTTAGATACAACCGTTTCGGATATAAAACAGAATTTTTTAACACAAAAAGAAATAATCGTTGTTTATGAGGATGGGACAACGGGGGTAAAGCGGATATCCGTCGGACAGGACATACATGACGGCATCGCGGCGTTAATCAGCCGTAAAACAATTCGGGATATTCGTGTCACATATCCGTCACTGGAAGAGATTATTCGTTCTTTATATGCACATGGTGGAAAGGTATGAAAAAATATTTGTATATCATGTTTGCATCTGCTGTCGATCAATCAGTTAGAATACAAACCTTAATGGCCAGGGTGATTTTTTTAATTGCCATGTTGGTTGTATTTCATGCTTTTTGGCAGGCCGTTTATTCGGATAAACAGGCAACCATTCCGATCGTTAATTTTGTTTGGTATCTGTTATTAGGGGCTATTTTACAATTCGGAAGGCCGGAGGGGCTTCATCGGCGTATTGAAGAAGAAGTGCGATCGGGGGATGTGGCCTATACTATGATACGACCGCTTTCTTTTATCGGATATAAATGTTGCGAATCGTTGGGAACTTTTTGTGTCCGTTTACCGGTTCTGCTGATTGTCGGCGGAGGAGTCCTCATGTTTTTGACGGACGGAGCTTTGCCTGTCGGGATAAAGACCTTGCCGATCATTATTGTTTTATTGTTTGGATCTATGATTTTATTATCATTGGGAACGATATTTGTTGGTCTATCTGCTTTATATTTGCAAGATTCCCTCCCCTTATTCTGGATGGTACAAAAGGGGGAGTACATTTTAGGCGGATTGTTTTTTCCGTTGACATTTTATCCGGAGACACTCTATCTTTTTTCACGGGCAACACCGTTTGGTGCGGCCGGGTATAATGTGACCAGTCTGATTTACGACTATACGCCGGAAAAAGCGGGGTATGCCTTTGTAATGTTACTGTTTTGGATTATAGTCATAACGGGTGTTAATCATTTATTATTGTTTGTTTTAAAAAGGAGAATCGCGGTCAATGGCGGTTAATGTCACATACGCCCGATTTCGGTTTTGGGGGCGCTTATATCAAACAATATTCAGGCAGATGATGTCATTAAAGATATCATTTGCTTTACGTGTGTTATTTATGATCATGAATAATTTAATTATGTTATTCGGTTGGTTTGTCGTATTTAACACATTTAAAATCATTAACGGATGGACTTTTCCCGATTTCATGTTTATGTCAGGATTAATTGTAATATCTTTTTCCATTTGGTCTGTTTTTTTTCGCGGCGCCGGTATATACATGGCTCGCTTGATTGAATATGGGGATTTAGACACATATTTATTGTATCCAAAGAATGTGTTATTGCATGTGATTTGCGGTCAATCGGATCCCGCCGGTTTAGGAGATTTGATATCCGGTATCATTTTGGTCACGGCTTCCGGATTGGTAACATGGGGCAATATTGGCATTTTATTATTTTGTATTTTAATCGGAGCTTGCCTGTTCGTCGGTTTTAATATTATTTTGGGATCGCTTAATTTTTACGTGAAAGATTGTACGGATTTCGGAGAACGTTTATTTTATTTCTTTTTAAATATGACGGGATATCCGGGGTGTATATACGACGGTGTAGCCAAATTGATATTGATATCTGTTTTCCCCGCCGGGGTTATTTCTATTTTACCGGTTGAACAAATGCATCATGCTGACGCGATAACGTTGCTATGGATGGGGTTAATCGGTTCCGTTGTTTTGGGAGGAAGCATTTTATTTTTTTATATCGGTTTAAAGCGATATGAAAGTGGTAATAAAATCGGGGTAAAATTATGAAAAATTTGTGGATATTTTTAGGAAGTTGTTTCATAGCTTGCGCGGTATCCGCGGCGTCAGGCGATTCCTCACTTAAAAAAGCGACTTTTGTTTGGTGGCCGCATTTGGCGGGAAATGTTTTTAAATGGAATTCTACAATCCGGTTGTTACAAGAAAAGCTTGCTGTTCACGGATATGACTTACAAAATCAAAAGATCAACCCTCCTGAAAAAAGTGATTTAGTGTTGGTTGCCTATCCCCATTATAAAGTTCCTCGGGAAATAAAAGATAAATCGTTTTTGTGGCTTTTAGAATCGCCGATCGGTATCAAAACTCCCCCGGATGCGGATACTGAATCCCGTTATAAGAAAATATTTACATATGATGAAAACTTGGCCAAACGCCCTAACTATGTTCATGTGCCGATTTATTACAATATTTCAACCTTTGAGTTTAAATTATCTGATTTGGCCGATAAAACAGTTTTGGTAGCTCAAGTCGCCGGGTATAATCGCCATAATAATCCTAAAAACATATACAAAGAGCGTGATTCGGTTGTCCGCTATTTTTTAGAAAATCATCCGGAGGATATTCTGTTTGCAGGTCGTGGCAATTGGAAAAAGGGAGTGAGAAATGGATTGGATCCGAAAACGCAACAAGTATTTGATCAAAAATATAAAGGCAAGGTTAAGGATAAAATTGCTTTTTTGGGGCAGGCAAAATTCGGATTGGCTTATGAAAATGCAAAGGCTCCGGGCTATGTCAGTGAAAAAATATTTGATGTGATGGCAGCAAAAACCGTCCCTGTTTACTTAGGGGCTCCGGATATTGAAAAATATGTCCCAAAAGCGTGTTTTATCAACCGGGATGATTTTAAATCCGATGAGGAATTATATACATTCTTAAAAAATATGACGGATCAAACTTATTTGACGTACATCACCTGTATCAATCAATTTATGTCCAATTTTTCCCAATCTGAAAAATCGCCAGATGCCGTATCGGATATCCTTGTCCGTGAAATGTTGAATGAAGAAGTTTTTGGTAATTCAAATACAACTCATTGATTATATTTTTATTTTAATGATGATAGCTTGACTTTATAATAGGATGGACGTATCTTTAAAGAAAAAGGGAGGAAGAAATGATGACTTTATCAGAGGCTATACGGCATCGGCGGAGTTTTTATGATATTAAGCCCAAGAGCCCTATTTCGGACAGAGAAATTATTGATATGGTGGAAGAAGCTTTGGCGTACACGCCGTCGGCTTTCAACATGCAAAGTGCGCGAATTGTGTTATTGATGAAGAATAATCATCATTTGTTTTGGGATACTGTTAAAAACATATTAAGACAAATGGTTCCGGCAGATAAGTTTGCGGCGACGGAGACTAAAATAGACGGATTCGGTAGCGGATACGGAACGGTTTTATTTTTTGACGATACGGATGTTGTACGGCAATTTTCCAATGATTTTCCGTTATATAAGGATCGTTTTTCGGCTTGGGCCGAGCAAGCGAACGGTATGTTGCAATCCAATGTGTGGATGTTGTTAGAGGAAGCGGGTTTGGGAGCTTCTTTACAACATTACAATCCGATTATTGATGATAGTGTACATCAAATCTGGGATATTCCGGTTGCGTGGCGTTTGATTGCCCAAATGCCTTTTGGAACACCGGGGAAAAAGCCCGGTAATAAAGAAATAATACCGGTTGAAAAGCGGATTAAAATCTTTGGTAAATAGAGGAAGCTATGTTTGTTCGCCCCCGATTGGATATTGATTTACATCGTATTTTAGAAAATTACCTTTCTTTTTCAAAGGCTAAAAAAAATCCCAATACGCAAATGGCGGCGGTTGTTAAAGATAATGCCTATGGCTTGGGGGATCAGGAAGTTGCGGCGACATTGTATCATCGGGGTGCATGTCGTGTTTTCTTCGTTGCGCATGGCTTTGAAGGTCATCGTGTCAGGGCGGTTGCGCCGCTTGCCGATATTTATGTTTTACAAGGTCCTGGGGAAGAAGATATCAAATGCTTTGCCGAGGATAATTTAATTCCGGTTATCGCCTCCCCTGCCCAGCTTGCTTTTTGGAATCGAGAAAAACCGAATCATCGAAAGCCTGCCATTCAGATTGAAACCGGATTGAATCGCTTGGGATTTCGTGTGTCCGACATAGCGGCGCTATCAGATGCCGAGAGAAATCAGTTTGGGTTGGTCTTATCGCATTTGGCGTGTGCCGATGAACCCAATCATGCGATGAATCAACGGCAGTTAGATATGTTTCGACAACTTGCCCCATCTTTTCCGCAGGCAAAACTGTCTTTGTCGGCTTCGGACGGATTTATGTTGGGGGATGACTATCAGTTTGACATTGTTCGTTTAGGGGCTGTTTTGTATGGATTAAATCCAGTACCCGGTTTTCCTATAAAAAGTCGGAATGTGATTCGGGTGACGGCCCCGGTTTTACAGATAGCGGATGTTTATCCGGGGGATTGTATCGGATACGGTGCGGACCATGTTGTGAATAAATCCGGAAAAATTGCCATTATTTCAATCGGATACGGAGATGGTGTTTTTAGAAGCTTTTATCCGAAAGGAAAAGTGTGGTTTGAATCCGACAGGCAATTGTTTGCAGCACCTATGTGTGGGCGGGTTTCTATGGATAATTTGATTTGTGATGTCAGTCAGGTACCGGACAATATTTTATATCACAGTCGTTTTGTCAGCTTAATCAATGATGCGTACACGGCAGATGATTTTGGGGTGGATGCCGGAACCATCGGGTATGAAGTTATTAGTGCTTTGGGGCACGGAACGCGTTTTATTCGTACATATTCGTCATAATTTTAAAATTTATATTGCTTTTTGAAAAAAAGTGTGCATAATAGAGCTCGTTCATTGGGCTATCGTCTAATGGTAGGACAGCGGATTCTGATTCCGTCAGTCTTGGTTCGAGTCCAGGTAGCCCAGCCAATTTGTACAGGTCGTCAGAAATGGCGACTTTTTTGTTGATAACGGTTTGTTTTAGTTTTGATGTAATTTACGTCCTGCAATAACTAACCCCCAAAAAGGAAAAACAAAAAATGTTAGATATAATTTTAAAAGCTTTCCTTATTTTGTCTTTTATTGCTTTGTTTTTATATTGGTAAAGAGCCGAAACAAGCCGGTCTTGCAACTTGACATTCAAAACCAATTTGATATAATGAATCCGTTGCGCTTCCGCATCAATTGTTTCTTGCAACTTGACATTCAAAACCAATTTGATATAATATGTCCGGATAATCCTTTGAAAATATAAGGTTTTATCCGGATTTATTGTTTAAAAAATGATGATTTTTTGTCTTTTTTAATGATTAAAATGTCATTTTTTATTTATATAATTCGCCTTAAAAGCTCGTTTTTTTATGCCGATTCGCATTTTATTTCGTCCGATTCGGTTTTAAAAATTAAAAAAATGATCCTTATTTTATCTTTTTTTCAGAAAAAAGAAATTTTTTAAAATAATTCGAATTGATCCGGTTTCTTTTTTAGGCTTTTTGCGATCCGATTTTGAATATGGATAATATTTGCGAATTGTTTGTCTGTAAAAAATAAGATATTCACATCCCCGTATGACGGATTATTTTTTTGAATTGCCCGTACAAATTTTTGTGAATTTTCGTATGTTCCGATAAATTGGACATATACCGAGAATTGCACCATTTCAAAACCTTCATCTAACAAAAACTTGCGAAACTTTGTTGCCGATTTTCGTTGCTTTGCTGTTTCGGTCGGCAAATCAAACATAACCATCATCCACATTAATTTTCTTCCGTTAAGATAATTAACCATCTATACTATCCCTAAACAAATAGGATGAAAAATGAAATTCAATATTTTTTGTTTTATAAATTTTAATCAAATCCCAAACACTTTGTTGTAAAAGCATATACAATGGTGAGTGCCCCTCCTCTGTTCGAAATTCTTGTGTTAATAAGGCTGAAAATTTTGATTTATGAGCAGATGTTAATTCGTTTAGATTGTCCCCGTTTAACATCATTTGGACGACTAAGGTATCCACCAAAGGGCGGAATGGTTCTATTAAATCATCTACCAAGCAAAAGGGATTCAATTTATTGTGATGTTCAATACCATACCCAGGATTTAAGCCGGATGCGACCACATAACGGGCCAAAGCCGCCCGTATTACGGCATAGCCATAATTTAAGAAAGCGTTAATTCCGTTTAAATCCCGATCGCGAACAAATTCTGGTCCGAACAACGATTTGAAGTATAATTTTGCCGCCATTCCTTCTTTATTATCCGTATCGCCGGATAGAACAAATTTATACAAATCACCAATGGGATTCGGGCGATGAAACAAATCCAAAACACGGGATTGATTTTTGATTTTTTCCTGAATAATACTCTGCCATATTTTTTTATATAAGGGCTTTTTTTGTTCTATTTGTAAATATTGAATTTCTGTTTGTCGCACATGCCCGACAAAAGACAGCAACATGCCGTTGGGTTGATAATTTTTTCCCAAAATGATGAGGGGAATACCTTCTTCACACAAACGTTGCAATAAATTATTGGTATAAATAATTTGATGTGCTGTCACAATGAGTGCGCAGATATGATTAAAGGGAACGTCGTGAACGTCCCCTTCTTTTTCAATACGCAAAAAACCACGATAAACGGATAATTTTTGATTATCTGTCGTAATTTCAATGATTCTATTTGGCATGCAGTATTCTCCCAGTTGGTGAAACAAAGACTTTTTGTGCCCGATATTTTTGTAAGGAACCGGCAGAGGCTATCCAAGATTTTGTATCATTAACTTCTTTGGCAATATTATGAGGCGTTAAGAAAATGGTACCGGAACTGCTAATCTTTTTTACCCGAAACAGAATAGCTGTTTGTTCCAATAATGGATTTTTGGCAAAAATTTGGCGGGTGTATTCTTGGATTCCTTTAGGGAAATCATCCGAATAAGCCTGTTCTTTTGTGAAAGTTCCCTGCACCATATCATGCCGTTTTAAGGACATAACCCGTCGTGCGTTGGGATAACGATGTTTCCAATAATAGTAAGGTTCCCCACGATGAACACGAATGGTGGCGTTATAGTTGGAAATAATTTCGCTTTCCCATTTGCCGGCATTAGTTGTGGGAAGGCCATTTATTTTATTATTTGAGCTGACTTCATAAATTTCGGCGCAGAAATTACTACCACCCACAAACCATTTAAAAGCTTTTTGAGCGGCCAAACGCAATGCTTGAACAGCGTTTTGTTCTTTTTCCATGCATGCTTTTTTTATTTGTTTATCTGCCGCTGTTTGGGCTTTTAATGTTTTTGCTTTTCTTTCTATGATAAACCAATTTTTAAAAGCATCGTAATATGCTTGTTTATCTTCCGGATGATAAAATATCGGAATGTATTCCGTAATTGCTTTTTCCGTTATCTTTTTATCCTTGTTATTGCCGGTTTTGAAATATGCAATTAAAGAAACATCATCCACAAATGATTTTAAGCCGTAAGCTGTGTCTTCATGTAATTGACCAACAGTTGATTTAAAATCGGTAATATATTTTAATTTCGGTTTGTGGGAAATATTAATATTTTGAACACGTTTCAATATATCCGGTACGTGTAAAGTGGTCGGACAGGGAATGTATTGTTTAATAACTCCAGCTTCCCGTTCCATGATAAATTCCCTAATTTTTTTTCTAATTCCGTATTTTTCTTTTTCGGGTATAGAAGTATCTTTAAGTTTATCAAAATCATCCTTAAAATATTCCAATGGTGGATTGCGGGCTTGTTTTAGTTTGGAGGCAACCTCTTCAATTTGTCCGCGATTAATCATGGCAACAATCATCGCATCAATGGCATGGTGGTTGTGAAAAGAACGATACGCCTCTTTTTCCTCTTTATTTTTATACAAGTTTACCCCCCATGATTTACGCACCATGGCGGTGAGTTGCCCGGCAACAGCTTGTACCGTCTTTTTGCCATCTTCCCGCACAATTGGCCTTAAATATTGTTGTAATAAGCGGGTCATATAACGTGTATCATTTAGTGAACGAGCAATAGGGCTTTTGCGCTCTTCAAACATTTCCATGGCATTTTTAGAAAATCGCCATTGTTGTTCGGGTGGTAATTTTTTGACACGTTGTTGTATCTCATCCCATACGATGCCGGGATGTTGGCCTGTTTCCTTGTGGAAGGCTTCATAAGGAGTTTTATTTCCTTTAAGTTTATTTGCCCAAGCTGCAGAAATCACTTTATTGTGTATCGAGTCATCAAAACTACAAGAATAAGGAATAATGTGTTCAATTTGAAAACGATAACCGTTCATCAAATCGCTAACAGAGATTTTTTCACCTGTATATGGACATTCGCGACAATCGAGTGCTTTTCCTCCTTTGGGTGTTCCTAAATTTTTCCATATCTTATATTTTTCAATATCTGGTTTTGTCCATTTTTGATTTGGAATTTTGTTATCTAATTCTTTTATAATCCGTTGATTTTCTTTTTCATTGTCATTTCGTATCTGAGATAATTTTTTACGTTCGGAGGCAGAGGCCGGTAAATCCCGTGCATATTCAATGGAAATATCAAACGGTTTTCCGTATCTGTGAATTAATTCATTAACAATATGGCGAACTTGATTGAGAGCTACATGAACAGTCGCATTGGCAATCTTTCCATATTTTTCTTCCGGTGATTGTTTTTCTGTTAATTGTAGATCATTTTTTTGTCCGATACAGCTTTGTGTCAAAATTTCGCCATAATACGGAAGTTCATCTAAATAGGTATATTCCTTTTGGCTATGATGATAACCGACTTCTGTACATGCCATATCATAGGCCATACCACTTTTCATGGCGGGGACTATTTTACGCAATGCTTTTTCGGATAATGAGCCGAAGCCATCTTCTAAATTCACATCATATAAAAGTGCCTTTGCCGCGTCAAATGATAACGAAAATTGTTCGCATAAGTGATTGATAATTATGTTGTCTTGTTGCTCTGAAGATTGTTTTTGGGGGAAGTCAATATAGGTGGATGGTCTTGCTAAAATACAAATAACATGTTCTTTTTGTTCATTAGATAACTGTTGCCATTCTTGATAAACTGTTGGAATTAAAGCAATTGCATGTTCGGTTGTATCAACCAAAATTCCTTTTGAGTTTTCTTTGTCGGATCTATCTTCAAAATTAAACACCCCTTTTTTATCCAATCCTAATAATGACTTAATATTGGCGTATGTAAGGATATGTTGTTTCGTTTTAATATAATCGGCAGGATGTTTTAATATGTCTACGAGGCGTTCCTGCTGTTCCTTGGGAAGCGGGTCATATTCTGAGGATGTTTCTGGCGAAAATGTTAAATCCGAAACACGTTGTCGAATGCGAAATTCTTGGAATAACGGATGGGCTTTTGGAATTCGTTTTTCACCAATCTCAAAAGAACAAAAACCTTCATCAGCCTCGCGCAAGGGACGTTGAAAAAATAAAATATCTTCTAATTGGTTACGTGTATCATTAGTTAGAATATCAGGATAGAACTCTGATTGTTTAGTGAAAAGTTTGTTGAACTCTTCTTTGTACAATTCACGAAACGGAAAATCAGTCCCGGTAAATTTACCATTTGCATCAAAGGTATTCTTTAAACGAGTTCCTTCTTTATTTTGTAAACGGAAATATAGATACTCACCATATGTCCGGGCGTTTGAAGCGGCTATTTGTTCCTTTAAGTGCCGATAACCTTCTTTGAGTTTTCCTCCTTCTTCTTTATTATCTTTACGGCCGGATAAAAATCCTTTTCGTTGTACCAGATGAAACAGAATTCGTCCGATTTCAAACAAAGATAGTTTCTCATCTAATGCTTTGGCGCGTAATTCATATGGATTCCATAACTTTAATTTTTGTCGTTCCTCTTCAGATTGCGGAAATAAACCTAATTTTAACAGAGTATTTAACAGATATTGTTTTTGAATATGTTTTCTTGATTGCAAGCGGCGGGCTGATCTGGCCATACGGCGTTTAACACATAGGGAGGCTTTTGTTTTGTCTTCCCGACCATCATCAAAAATACGTACCCCCATGTCAACCATCGTTTGAGAATCAATGTCATAAACAGCCCACCCGATAGATGTTGCCCCCATATCCAATCCTAATCTGTATTTCATTTTTACCTCCGACCATGTTTTTTTAAATGTAATTTCATATTAACATACTTTTTTATCAAAAACAAGTTGACAATGCTTTAATTTTGTATTATATTTGTGTTGTCGAGAACTTTTTTAGTGACAAAATAAATTGGTTTTGAATGTCAAGTTGCTAATAAGAAATACTTTTCGATATTAAGCTCTTTCACTTTGGTGGAAGAGCTTTTTTACTGACATAGTGGAAAAGGAAATAGCGAAAAGATGAAGGTTATTTAGGGATAAAAAAAAGAGCCGGGGAAGGCTCTTTTTTATATTCAAGTATCAGATTAAATATTGGATTTAATCCATTCAACTAATTCTGTTTTTAGCATGGCGCCTGTGTGTTGTGCAACCGCTTGACCATTTTTAAACAGGATTAATGTCGGAATGGTTTGAACCCCGAATTCATCCGGCGTTTTGGGGGCTTCGTCTACGTCCATTTTAACGACTTTAAGCGTGGCGGCCATTTCGGCGGATACTTCCGTGACGATAGGCAACATTTGACGGCAGGGACCGCACCAGGTTGCAAAAAAATCGACCAGAACCGGTTTATCGGATTTTAAAACTTCGGTTTCAAAATTAGTATCGTTGATGACTTCCATGTTTTCTCCTTTTGTTAAATGATATGAAGTGAATATAAGCGGTTTTACCTAGTCTGTCAAGGGTTTTGCAAGGGTATCTAGCGGCCAGCGCGGACGAGCCCTGAAATCCAATGTATCGGTTAAGCCTTGCCGAAAACGTTCCAGTCCCGCCCAGGCAATCATAACGCCGTTATCGGTACACAATCCGATCGGCGGGGCAGAAAATGTCAGGTTATGAGTGTCGGCGATATGTTGAATCATGGCGCGAACGGATTGATTAGCCGCAACCCCGCCGGCAACAACCAAATCTTTTATATCGGGGCATTTATCACGGGCGATGGCAATGGCGTGTTGTAAACGATCAGCCATTTGTTTTACGACAGCGGTTTGGAAAGAAGCGCATATGTCGCTTTTATCCTGTTCTGATAAGGGGGCATTTTTTTCGATACAGGTGCGGACGGAAGTTTTCAGGCCCGAGAACGAAAAATCACATCCGGGACGGCCTTTCATCGGAACGGGAAAGGTAAATTGATTGGGGTTGCCCTGCCCTGCCCGTTTTTCTAAATTCGGACCGCCGGGATAGCCTATATCCAACATTTTAGCAACTTTATCAAAGGCTTCGCCGGCAGAGTCGTCTATGGTAGCCCCTAATTTTTCATATTGACCGACGCCTTTAACAATCAGAATTTGGCAATGCCCGCCGGATGTCAGCAACAACAGGTATGGGAAAGCGACCGGATGGCTGAGGCGAACGGTTAATGCATGGCCTTCCAAATGATTAACGGCAACAAATGGCAGATTATGAGCTAACGCGATAGCTTTTGCGGTCATGACACCGACCAAAACACCGCCGATTAAACCGGGGCCGCCGGCAACGGCTATGGCAGACAAATCGGCAAAAGTTTTACCGGATTGCGATAAGGCTTCTGCCACCAAAAGGTCACATTTTTCCAAGTGTGCGCGGGCGGCTATTTCCGGAACAACTCCGCCGAAACGGCGATGTTCATCATATTGTGACCAAACAACAGAGGCCAGAATTTCACGTTTATCCGATACGATGGCGCACGCGGTTTCATCGCAACTGGATTCGATTCCCAGGACGAGCATTTTTCTTTTTCCTTTTCAACATAATTTCCAAAGCTCCGCCGCCGTTCAGCCAACGGGTTTGGTTGATTTTTTCACGAAAAAACGGTGTTTCCAGCCAACCGGTGATTTCCCGATGAATTTGTCCTTCTTTGGCGGGACTTCCCTTTCCGGTAATAACGGTAATCAGCTTTGTATTGGCCCGAATATGCAACATGATAAAGCGGCGAAGAGATTGATAGGCTTGTTCAACCGTTAAACCATGTAAATCCAATGTCGGCAATAACTCTCTTTCCGGTGCGCGACGGACGCGCAGGCGGGGGGGCAAAGGCGATGGTTCTTTATTCCCCTTTTTTGTCAGAGGAGAAAGAGTCGCTTTAATACTTTCCCAAAGAGAGATGTCGGCTATGACGGGCATGCGGTATCCTTTAATCCGGCAACAGTAGGTAATAACTGCCCGGTTGATTCATACGACCGGCCTTGTGAAATGCTTCTTCACCATGTCCCCAGAAAAAGTCGGCGCGAATACCGCCCTTAATGGCGTTACCGGTATCCTGCGCAACGACAAGGTGTTGTATCGGCAAACCGTCCGGATCCTGAGTCGTCAGCCACATCGGTGTTTGCATCGGGATATAGCGGGTATCAACGGCAACGGAGTGCATAGGTGTCAAAGGAACGCCGGCCGTTCCGATCGGTGTTTCACCGGTTATTTCGCGGAAGAAGATATAGCGCGGATTTTGCGCCATCAGGTCGGTAGCCTCTTCCGGATGGTTTTGCAGCCATTCTTTAATTTGCGGCATGGAGTGTCCCGTTTCGTCAAGAAGTCCTTCTTCGGCCAAAATAGAGCCGATACCTTTGAAAGCGCGGCCGTTATTACCGGCGTATCCCAGACGAATTTCACCGTCCGGTGTCATCATACGGCCGGAGCCTTGAACATGTAGGATAAACAGTTCGACGGGATCATCCGCCCAAGCGATAATGGGCGCGTCAAAATCGAAATCTTTTTCGATGTCGCGACGTGTGGGAAGTTTATCCCCGTTTTGATAGCCGTCCGGCACCCCATAGATCGGTATTTGAACACCGTTTAATTGTGTTCGGGAACCGGTTAATTCGGCTTCGTAATACCCTGTTATTTTACCGGTTGTTTCCCCGCGGACGGAAACCTGATATGGTGTCAGCCTTTTTTCCAGATATGCCCTCAATTTTGAATCGGATGCATTAACCGGTAAATCGGCGCAGAACTTTTGCCATTCGGCGGTTGGTTTCAGGCAGGCATTTTGCAAGGCGGGTAAAGCCTTGGTCAGATCTTCATCCGCCCAGCCGGGTAAATCCGAAAAATCGACCTCCGTTAAGTTAAAAGAGCGTCCCTGTGACAGGCGGTGAGACGAACAAGCGGACAAAAGGCATAAAAGAGCGGTTGTGGCGGAGAGAAGCTTAATCATGGGTATGGGGTCTGCTTTGGGTTGCGGAAAGAAGCCATGTATGGCGCGGGGCTTTACGAAACAGCCAGGTATCCGTGACGGTTGTAATACTCATCGGATCCCCTTCAATCGTATTGCCTTTTTCATCTTTCAGAAGGTTAATTTGTTCGGTCGTGAATGTAACGGCAATTTCGGACATATCTTTGGCTTTATGGGTAATATCGGCCTTATCAAAACAAACCAAAGAAAATTCCATTTTGTTTTTTTGTTGACGGCGATGGGCGATATTTTGTTCCAATACCGTATAGACATCGGAAGTCATCAGGTTTTTAACGTCTGTTAATTGACCCGAGGCAAAAGCGGTCATAACAGTTTGAAATGTCCATTTGGCTCCGGTCAGGAAGTCGGCTTCATTCCACTCTTTTTGTGTGTTTTCTTTTGATTGGGGAATGACCTGCATTTCCAAAACTTCACCGGTTTGCCGTGAAATCAGGCGGATTTTATTCGGTTGAGGTTGGGTTTCTTTAAAGACACTACGGTACAGACGCCAGATACAATATCCGGCGAGTAATCCGAGGGCGAGTGTTTCAAATGTCATTTTATCTTTCCTCTTTACAAAATAGCAAAATGTCTGTATATAGGATGTGTATAATATAAGCCGAGTTTTAACTTTTTTTCAAGAGGATTTTTTCGCCATGGAGCAAAATGAAACAAAAAACGGACCGAGCATTCAGATAAACGCACAATATATTAAGGACTTGTCTTTTGAAGGACCGCATTTACCGGGTGTGTTGGCCGAAATGAAAACACCGCCGGCTATTGCCGTTGACATTGATGTGAAGGTTAATAAAGCAGCGGATGCACATGTTTTTACGGTTGAGTTAACGATTAAAGCGCATGCGACTAAGCCGGATGACAAAAAAACGGTATTTATTTGTGAATTAACGTATGGTGGATTGGTGACTTTACAGGTTCCGGCAGAACATGTCGAACCGATTTTGTTGGTTGAAATTCCGCATTTGTTATTCCCGTATGCGCGGGCCATTATGGCCAATACGACACGGGAAGCCGGATTGCCGCCGTTGCAAATCAATCCGGTGGATTTTGCTGCTTTATACCGGCAAAAAATTGATGCACAAAAAGCCGGCTAGTAAAATAAAAGTAATCAAACGGGGAAAAGGAGTTGCTTTTTCCCCGTTGTTTTTGTATGATGCAAATAGAAGAAAGGAGGCCGCATGTTATTACGCATTATGTTATGGGCGATGTTAATCGGATCGATTGTAATGGGGTATTTCGGAATACAGAGCGGTTCGGCGACGAATACGGCTGCCGGTATCGGTATTTTATTGGTTGTCGGGTTTGCGTTGTATTTTTTAATCAAGATGTTATTGCAATTCGGATTTTGGGCCATTAAAGGTATTTTGGTCATTTTATTGATTGCGGCAATTATCATTATCGGTGTCCGCGGGTGTCAGTTTTTATTTGCCAAAGGTAAAGCCGTTTCGCAGGCGGCTATTGAAAAGACAGCAGATTTGGGCGATAAAATAAAAGAGGAGTCCGTTTGGGATAAGGTTTTATCTTTTTTTGATAAGCGTAATCAGGGGAATACCGTTGCCTCGGGAAACGGAGCGGACGGAACCGTTTCCGGGATGTCGGTGTCAGGGGCTTTGCCGGAGGTCATCAGCGGACGGGTAACGAACGTTCGGTCCGGGTATTTATTTAAAATCGGTTCTCACTTTATTAAATTATACGGAATAGATGCGCCGGATCCGGCTCAGGTTTGTCGGGACAGACGGGATCAGGAATACGATTGCGGGCATGAAGCAAAGCGGCGGTTGGAACGGTTGATTTTGGGGAAAACACTTGATTGTCAGGTGGCCGGTGGTGATTATCGGGAAAATTACATTGCAACATGTACGATTCAAGGGGTAGATGTCGGTGTCGGGATGGTATCTGTCGGTTGGGCGGTTGCAGATCGGGCAGTCAGTACGGTTTACATTCCCTATGAAAATGAAGCCCGGAGCAAACATTTAGGGTTGTGGGCCGGTAAGTTTGTGGCGCCTTGGCAAGCGCGAGCCACCCGAGTGAGACGTAAAGCACAGCCGGCAGCAGAGAAAAAAGGATTTTTTGACGGATGGTTTTAGTTTTTTCGGAAGTGGCTACCGATGAAGCGGAAACGGCTGTTTTAGCCGAACGGGTAGCGCGTCAATTACAGATCGGGGATGTTGTGGCTTTGTATGGAACTTTGGGGGCCGGTAAGACGGCTTTTTGTCGGGGGGTTATTCGGGCTTTATGTCCGGCGGTGCAAGAAGTTCCAAGCCCGACGTTTACGTTGTTACAAACGTATGAAGCAGCGGCGTTTCCGATTTATCATTTTGACATGTATCGGTTAAAAACGCCGGAAGAGGCGTATGAAATCGGTATCGAAGATGCCTTTGCCGAGGGGGTTTGTTTAATTGAATGGCCGGAAAAAATCGGACGGCTTTTGCCGGCGCGGCATTGGAAAATTACGATAGAGACACAGGGAGATAATCGTTTAATAACCGTGGAGAAACCGGCATGACAAGAGAAGAGGCTTTACAATCATTTTTGGATCGTAACGGATGGGGAGAGGCAACGCGGCGAATGTTGGCGGCAGACGCTTCTTTCAGAACATATGAACGGTTGTGGCGCGGAGAGGAGCGAGCGGTGTTGATGAATGCCCCTTCCCCGGAAAATCCGGCGCAGTTTGTTTTTATTGACCGATTGTTGGCGGCGGCCGGGGCGCGGGTACCGGGAATTATGGCGACGGATTTTGAAAACGGATTTGTTTTGTTGGAAGATTTGGGTGATGATACATTTGCCCGCTTATTAAATCGTGGGGCGGACGGAGCGGATTTATACCGTCAGGCGGTTGAGGCGTTAATCCAAATGCAGAAAAACGTTGTTTTACCGTCAGAGGGAATTCCGGCGTATGATACGGAAAAGATGTTGTTTGAAGTATCGCTATTGCCGGATTGGTTCGGGAAGTATGTTGTGCCGGGCGGTTTGTCGGATGAAGCGCGGGCAGCGTTTATGGCCATTTGGGAACCGTTAATCGCGCGTATTCAGGCGATGCCCAAAACCCTTGTGTTATTGGACTTTCATGTTGATAATTTAATGATTACGGCGGACAAAAAGTGTGGATTGTTGGACTTTCAGGACGGGCGTATCGGGCCGGTTCTGTATGATTTAATGTCGTTAATTGAAGATGATCGGCGGCCGGTAGATGCGGCAATTCAGGCAGAAGCTATGCGGCTTTATTTTTCGGCACGACCGGAATTGGATACACCGGAAAATCGGGAAGTGGCGGCAATTGTCGCTTTGCAACGTCATACAAAAGTGGCGGGTATTTTTGTGCGGTTGTGCGCTCGGGACGGCAAAAATCGGTATTTACAAATGCTTCCGTTTGTTTGGCAGCGGATTGAATCGCATTTAGACAATCCTTTGTTCCAAGCATATCGGGAATGGATTGAAAAATACATACCGGTTGCGGTTCGGCGAGCGGTTCCGGTATTGGAGAAACAGGCATGAAACCGAAAATTGCGATGATTATGGCCGCCGGGCGCGGTGTTCGGATGGCTCATTTAACGGATGACAGACCCAAACCTTTGGTTGAAGTCAATGGGCGGACGTTATTGGATCGGGTGTTGGATCGGGTTGTGGCGGCCGGTATAACCGAAGCGGTAGTTAATACCTGTTATAAAGGAGAGATGATTGAACAGGCTTTGGCCGAACGGTCGGATATTCAGGTTCGGATATCGCGAGAGGAAACGGCTTTGGAAACCGGCGGGGGTGTGGTCAATGCCCTGCCCTTATTATTACCGGCGGGACAGGATGGTTTTTTTGTTGTCAATGCGGATCCGATATGGGTGGATAAAACAACGTCGATTTTTGATCAATTGGCAGCGGCTTGGCGACCGGACGATATGGATATGATATTGGCTTTGGTTCCGAAAGAGCGAGCTTTCGGCGATGTACCGGACGGTAATTACTTTATCGAAAATGGTAAAGCGCGACGGCAACGACCGGGAGAGAAGGATATTCCGTATTTGTACACGGGGATTCAGATTTTACATCCGCGGGTATTGGCGGATGTTGCGGTTGGTGTTTTCAGTCTGCGGGACTTTTTTGACAAGGCGCAAGCAACTGGGCGGTTGGGGCATATGATATATGACGGGGATTGGTATCATGTCGGGACGCCGGCGGCGGTTAGTGAAGCAGAGGAAAAATTAAAGGTATGATTGTCGGAGGAACGCTGTCAGATGATTTGGCCGAGCGGTTAGTTGATTTTATCGCCGATCGGGGAAAATCAGAGCCTTTGGATACAGCGGCTATGCAAATCATTTTGCCGACGCGGCGGGCTTGCCGGACGGTGCGGGAGGCTTTTTTACGGCGCAGTGGGGATCGGGCGATGTTATTACCGCGGATGGTTCCCTTATATGAATTGGATGATATGGCCGTTGACATACCGCCGGCGATGCCGAGTTTGGAACGGACTTTATTGCTGGCGAAGTTATGTGCGGCAAAAGCGGCAAAAGAATCGCCGGATCAGGCTTTTAAGATTGCGTTGAGTTTAGGGGCGTTATTGGATGAATTTTATCAGTTTGAAACGGATGTCAGTCGAATTGCGGGATTAGTGCCGACGGGTGATTTTTCGGCGCATTGGAATGAAACTCTTGTTTTTTTAGATATTATTCGAACGGCATGGCCCCGGATTTTAGCCGAGCGGGGAATGATTGATGAAGCCGATCGGCGCATACGGATGATTGAGGCCTATGTCAGGCGGTTGGCACAGGATGAGGGGACTTTTGTTATTGCGGCCGGATTGGATGGCGGGTTACCCGTTGTGCGGCGGTTATTACAGGTTATTGACCGACGAAAAAACGGCGTTGTTTGGATTGACGGAATAGACGCGGGTATGGGGGCGGAAGAGATGAAGACCGTGCCGGCGCATCATTATCAAAACCATATCCGGCAAATTTTGGCAGCCTTGAAAAAAGAACCGGCCGATGTGCGCCTGTTGTCTTCGCAAATATCATCACGGGAACAATGGGTGACAGAGGCTTTAAAACCGGAAAACCGAACGGAGGAATGGCGACAAAGTCGGATTGATGAAGATGCTTTGGCCGGCGTTACCCGATTTGATTGCAGCAGTGATATGACGGAAGCGGTGATGGTGGCTCTTTTATTGCGGCAAGTCTTGGAAACACCGGGTAAAACGGGGGTATTTGTGACGCCGGACAGAGCTTTGGCACGGCGGGTTATGTTGGAAATGCGTCGGTGGGGGATTATTTTGGATGATTCGGCCGGGCAACCGTTAACGCAGAGTGCCGTTGGTATCTTTTTACAATTATCGGCGGCAGCGGCTTTATCGAACGGGGCGGCCTCGGATATGTTGGCGTTGTTAAAACATCCGTTATCGGCCGCCGGTCAAAATCCGATGGCTTTTCGATTAGCAATCAAAGCGGAGGAAAAACGGGCGCGCCGGGAAAGGATTGCTTTTCGGCCGAACCTGAATATTGATTTATCTGATTTTTTTGCTGTATTTCAAGGGCATGTATTAACGCCTTTTAAGACATTGTTGACGGCGCATATTCGGGCGGTTGAAGCGTTGGCAACAAGTCATGATCGAACGGGTGCGGAGCGGTTGTGGAGCGATGAGGCCGGTCAGGCGGCGTTTGCTTTATTGACGGAGTTATGTGATCGGGCGGATTTAATCGATGATATTGAACCGGCGTTTTATCCGGCCGTGTTATCTTTATTAATGGGAAGTGTGTCGGTACGACCAAAGTACGGTATGCATCCTCGATTGGATATTTTAGGACCGATTGAAGCGCGTTTTCATCACGCAGATGTGTGTATTATCGGCGGATTGAATGAAGGTGTGTTCCCCGGAGTACCGGATACGGGACCTTGGTTAAACAGAACCATGCGGGCGGCTTTGGGATTACCGTCTCCGGAAAATAAGATTGCCGCCAATGCCGCCGATTTTGCGCATTGTTTTTGCGGAAAAGAGGTTTACATTACCCGGTCTTTAAAATCGGGTGGTACACAGACAATTCCATCGCGTTTTTTGTCTCGGTTGGAGGCGGTATTGGAGGCGCAGAAAATACAATGGCCGATTAGCGGTGATGAAATGGCTTTGGCGTTGGATACACCGGTTGAGCGGGAAGAAATTGTCCGGCCCTGCCCTCGTCCGCCGGTATCGGCGCGTCCGAACCGCTTATCTGTGACAAAAATAGAATTATGGATGCGTAATCCGTATGCAATTTATGCGCGGTATATTTTGGGGTTATTTCCCCTGGACCCCTTGGAAAACAATCAAAAAGCGCAAATATTCGGTTCGGCCGTTCACAAAGTGTTAGAGCGGTATTTTAAGGCCGATTTTAAGGATTGCAATAAAGAGCGGTTAATGGTGATTGCTCGGGAAGAGTTAACGGCAGCGGGACTAAATGCGGTTGATATGGCTTTTTATCGTCCCCGTTTCGAACAAATGGCTGATTTTATTCTGGCGCGTCAGGCAGAAGCGGCAGACGATATTGAACGGGTTGTTGTTGAAGAAGCGGGAGAATGGACTTTTGATGTCGCCGGAAAACCTTTTACATTAACGGGAAAGCCGGATAGGATAGATATCTTAGAAAACGGAACGGTTCGGATTATGGATTACAAAACGGGCGGAGTTCCCTCTGTTAAGGAAGTGAAGGCGGGATATGCCCCGCAGTTGCCGTTAGAGGGGCTATTGGTTGTTAACGGCGGGTTTGCGCATGTTCCGGTGCGGCCTATCAGTCAGATGGTTTATTGGGGATTGACCGGTAAAACGGAAGATTGCAAAGCGCAGAATATTTTAGAGGGTAAAGATGCGCCGGATGGGGCGACTTTGGTGGCCGAAAATTGGGAGGGTATTAAGGCTTTAATCCATGCATTTAATCAACCGGAAACAGGATACGAGGTTTGTCCTGTCGCCGGAAAAGCGCCGAAATACAATGATTATGAACATTTATCGCGGTCGGCGGAGTGGTTGCACGGGGATGAGGATATGACGGAGAGCGGCAATGATTGATATCAACAAAGAACAACGACGGGCGAGTAATCCTTTGGCGTCGGTATGGGTATCGGCATCGGCCGGTTCGGGTAAAACGAAGGTATTAACCGACCGTGTTTTGAATTTGTTGTTAATGACAGGTCGACCGGACAAATTGTTGTGTTTGACTTTTACAAAGGCTGCTGCGGCGGAAATGGCCAATCGTATCAGTGATGTGTTAAAAAAGTGGGCTATTTGTTCGGAAAGTGAATTGGTCGCCGAAATCGAAACGTTGACGGGAGAGATACCGGAGGCATCTGTTTTAACACGGGCGCGACGGTTATTTGCGGCGGTGTTGGAAGCGCCGGGCGGTATGAAAATCATGACGATTCACAGCTTTTGTCAATCCGTCTTGCAACGTTTTCCGATTGAAGCGCATATTCCGCCGAATTTTGAAGTGATGGACGAACAAGGGGCTCAGGCGATTTTATCGGTTGCGTTACAAGAAACGCTTTGTCAGGAATCATATCGGGATGACCTGAATTTATTGGCGCGCTATACGGATGAAAAACGGTTAATTCAATTGTTGCAGGAGTTGTTGGGAGAACGGGGAAAATTAACCGCTTTGTTGGGCAAGGGCAGTTTTAAAACGGTTGTTCATGAGATAAAGAGATACTTTAATATTGATAAATATCAATCTGAAAAACAAATTATTTCAGAAGAAATTAATGAAAATGAGTGGGCAGATTTAAAAACAACATATTTGACGAAAGATGAAACACATATTCGAAGTACCTATAAAGAAGATGCAACGGCTTTACGGGTATGGGATGTGCACGAACGGGTTCGGAATTTTCAGGCGGTTCAGCTAACAGAGGCCTTATTGCATTTAACATTTGCAATTATGACGGCTTATCAATCCCAAAAAGCGGCTTTGGGTGTGCTGGATTATGACGATTTAATTGATAAGACGCGCGCGCTTTTAGCCGAATCGGGGGCGGCGGCGTGGGTTTTGTTCAAGCTTGACGGCGGAATCGATCATATATTGGTGGATGAAGCGCAGGATACGAATCCGGATCAATGGGAAATTATTCGATTATTGGCCGAGGAGTTTTTTGCGGGAGAGGATCATCACGATACCATTCGGACTATCTTTGCCGTCGGGGATAAAAAACAATCTATTTACAGTTTTCAAGGGGCGGATCCGAAAGAGTTTGAGCGGATGCGTTGTTATTTTGAAGAACGGATTCGTGGCTCGGAAAATGATTTTGAGGTTGTACCGTTAAATCGTTCTTTTCGGTCAACGAGGGCGGTTTTAGAAGTTGTCAATCGTGTGTTGGCCAATCCGGCAGCACGGGTTGGTGTATTGGAAAGAGGGGAAGAAGCCGTTCATATTGCGCACCGGAGTGAAGACGCGGGTCTTGTTGAAATATGGCCGTTGGAAACAGCGGAAAAGGAAGATGCGGTGCAGCCTTGGAAACCACCGGTTGAGCGGGTTGAAAAATCGTCGGCAATGCGCCGGTTGGCGGAACGGACGGCGGATAAAATTGCGGATATGATTCGGCGGCGGGAGGAATTACCGTCGGCAGGGCGTCCCGTCGAAGCGGGGGATTTTTTAATCTTGGTTCAACGCCGGAATGCTTTGGTCGGTGAATTGGTTCGGTTATTAAAAGAACGCGGTGTCCCGGTGGCCGGTGTGGACAGGTTGCCGTTAAGCGCCCATATCGTTGCGCAGGATTTAATGGCGGCAGCGCGGTTTGCTTTATTGCCGGAAGATGATTTGAATTTAGCCTGTTTGCTTAAAAGTCCTTTGGTTAAGATGGGGGAAGAAGAGTTGTTTCAGGCGGCTTACGGGCGGGAAAAGGCTTCTTTATGGGATCGGGTTCAGACTTTGTTTCCGGCGGCGGCAGACAAATTGCGACCGTTGCTAACGCAATCGGACAAGGTGCCACCATATGAATTTTTCGCTATGATTTTAGGACCAATGGGGGGAAGACAGGCCTTTATCGCCCGATTGGGAGAAGAAGCAAACGAGGCTTTGGATGAATTTTTAAATTTGGCTTTGTCTTTTGAAAAAGAAGAAGTACCGTCTTTGCAACGATTTGCGGATTGGATCGGGGATCGGGATATTGAAATCAAGCGAGATATGGCGCAAAACGGTTTAAATGCCGTTCGAATCATGACGGTACACGGATCAAAAGGATTGCAGGGAAATATTGTTTTCCTGCCGCAAACGCGATATGTTAAGCGGCAACGGGGGAATTTTTTATGGCTAAATGGTCAACTGCCTTTTTGGATACCGAAGAAGGCCTTGCGTAGTCAGATAACGGAAGCATTAATAGACGCGCAAGATCAACGGGATGATGAAGAAAGTCGACGGTTGTTGTATGTGGCCTTAACGCGGGCGCGGGACAGGTTATACATTTGCGGATATGAGAATAGAACAAAAGCACAGGCGGGAAATTGGTATGATTTGATTGTGTCCTCCCTGCCCCAACAGGCCGATGCGGACGGGATTATCCGTATTCAATCGACACAGAAGCGAATTGTGTCATCGAAGTTGGTTAAAGAGCGGACTGTGGCAGATGTGATTTTACCGGCGTGGGCAAAGACGGCGCCGGCGCCAGAGCCGTTGCCACCGCGGCCGTTAGCCCCGTCACGAGCCGTAGAAACGGTATTTGAAACGGATTCTCCGTTAACGGCGGATCAGGGAAAAGCAATGCGGCGCGGAGCCTTTATTCATCAATTGTTACAATACTTACCGGATGTACCGGTTGACAAATGGGATGATGTAATTCGGCGGTTAAAGCCGGCGGATATCGATGTCCCAAATGAAATTGGGGAAATACTGCGCCGACCGGATTTTCAGATTTTGTTCGGGGAAAAATCTTTGGCCGAGGTACCGATTGTCGGGGTGTGGGAAAATCAAGGGGTATCCGGTCAAATCGACCGGATTGTGGTGTTACCGAATGAAGTATGGGTTATTGATTTTAAAACAAATCGACGGGTGCCGCGGACAACAGATGACGTGCCGATGGCCTATCGACGGCAATTAGAGATTTATCGGGGCTTGATAAAAAATATTTTTCCTGATAAACTGGTGCGCACGTATTTATTATGGACGGAAAATTTAGATTTAATGGAGATCACGGAATGATGGGGCGATTTGTTTCTTTGGTTTGTATGGGGTTGATTGTGGTCGGATGTGCGGCGGGCAAGCCGGCAACACCTCCGGGATTTACCGAAAAAACGATAGAAACGGAATATTTTTCTTTTGCCGTATGGGAAAAAGATATTGTCGCCGGAAAGCCTTTACGCATTTACATTGAAGGTGACGGAAACCCGACACCGCGTCGGGCAATCGGGTTAGAGTTGGCGGAACGGGATCCGTCACAAAATGTTATTTATGTATCCCGTCCGTGTCAATATATTCGCAATCGGGAATGTGCCAATCCGGCCGTGTGGGGATCCGAACGGTTTCATGAAGAAATTGTCAATGAAATGAAAGAGTTGGTTGAATATTTGGCGATTAAATACAGAACGCCTTCTTTGGAATTAATCGGATATGACGGAGGGGGAACGATGGCTTTAATATTAGCAACCAAAATGCCGGTTGCGCGTGTCATTACGATTGGCGGTATTTTGGATACGGCGGTTTATGCGGCCGAACAAAGCGCAGGGCCGATTAATGGGCTTAATCCGGGAGATTTAAAAGATGCTTTATCTCGGGTGGAACAGATTCACTATGTCGGCGGTCGAGATACCGAAACAACGCGGCGAATGGCCGAACGGTTTGTGGCTCGGTTAAAGAATCCGCGATCGGCGACGGTAAAAGTTATTCCCGGTGCAACACATACCGATTGGGATGGTGTTGTATTTGATTACTATACGGAATAAACAATATACCTAAATAGACGCAATAGATTGGATGATTGTATCGTCATGTTCCATTTCCGGCGGCATTTTAGGTGCCGGCGGAAGAGCGGTTAAGGCTTTGTAAGTAGCATTTTTATAACAAAGCGGTGTTTCGGCGCGGATAGGGGTATTGAGGTGGCCGGAAAACAAGACCAATTGTTTATTGATTGCCATACTGAGAATACCGGAACCGCCGATAACGGAATCGGATTGGATCTTTATTTTATGTGAATAACCATGATCCCAAATACGGAAAAGGTCTTTTTTCATATCGGATTTTGGGAAAAAGCTGATTAACGAATTAAACTTACCGCTGTAACTATGGACAACTTTGGTTAAGGGGGTAATGCCTTTTAAGAGCGGATTACGGGTTTCCGGATTATTTTGTCGTTTAATGATTTTAACGGCGCTGGAACTCATGACCACTTGGGCGGTTTCTTTACCGTATTTGGCAGAGATTTGGTGCCAATCCTGCACAACGACAAAGAACATGTTTTGTTTTGCCCGTCCGAAAACAATCCCGTCGGAAATACTTTGTAAGGAAGGCATATGTTGGAATTCGTCCAAAATAAAGCCCATCGGATATGGTCCCACCTTACCCTCGTTCGGGCCGAATTCCATTAAGTAGCCGGTTGCCATATTGATAAAGAGGGTACTTAACAAAACGGATGAATTCAAGTCTTCATAAGGGACGGACAAATAGATGGTAATCGGTTTATACGTACCCGTTTCGGGATCTTTCATACCGCGCAGATGGGCGTAATCAAAGTCATTCATGGACGTGCGTACACGAACGGCAGCATTCTTAAAGAGATTAATGCCGGACAGCGCCATTGAAATGACGGATCCGCGTTGTTTATCCGGCAGACTGAGTACTTGATTCAATTCCAACAAAGTTCGGCGGCCGTAGCCGTAGTAGGCGGTTTCCAGAACAATGTCTTCCAAAATAATTTTCCAGGCATCTGTTGTTGTAGCGCTTAAATCCCGTTGACGTTTTCGTTCTGCCAATTCTTCGTTAATACGAATTTGGGAGGAGGTAATGATATCCAACAGCATAGCAAAGCAAGCTTCATTACCGCGCCAGTTTTCGGGAATCGGATCCCACTTTCCGATCGGTAGATAATTGTCCCGTGTAATGGTTTTATTTTCGGCGTTACGGATGGCTTCTTTGACTTCTTTGAAATCACGCATGGACCGATAATAGGAGAGCAAAACGGCGTAATCTTCATCATCCAAGCCCCCTTCCCTTAAACGGGCAACAAAATAGTCGTTTGCTTTGGCTTGGTCCACTTTACCGCACAGATAGCCGGTTAAGCCGGTCAGGCAACCGCGTCCGGTTTTGACCCAATAGGGATCGGTACCGGTCGGACCGTCGGGGATAAGGAAAGAAATCAAGCCGTCGATATAGGCTTCTCGGCCGGCGTGAAGCGGTGGCAGGTTACCGCCGCCGATCGGATTCCATGAGGGCCAGCAAATACCTTTGGCCGGTTCATCCGTCGCCCCCCAATTCATCATAAACACGGGGCCGAGTGTTGCACGGTGACCACTTGTCAATTTAGCCAACTCACCTTTGGGATCGTTAATAATCAGGCAGGCATCGTTCATTTCCAGAATGGCGGGGACGACGGTTCCCATGGTTTTGCCGCTTCCGGGGGCGCCGATACAAAAGACGGATCGGGTATCAGGCAATTTGATTTTGCGCCCCTGATAGAGGCCGAGAAAAAGGTATTTCCCTTTAAAAAGTCCCATTTTTTCCACATCGGAAGGGCGGGCTTCACGACCGCTCCCGAATGTTTGATCATCCATGGTAAACGGATTCTGAACAAACAACCAGATTTCATACAAAACAAAAGCCATAGTTGGAATAAGGGGGAGTTTCCAAGCAAAGAAAGAGGACCATTGGGTATGAATCGGTTCCCGGAACAGGTAAGAAGTCAACCACCCTCCCCAGGCTTTGAGCGGAAAGAAAAGATTTTGTGTCACCGTTTGTTTCCAAAAGGCGGAAACAACCGACCAGAGGGAACCTTGATAGCTGGGCTGTAACCACAAGCAAAACGGCAGAAAAAAGAGCAAAAGCGCCCATAAAATCATAACACCGATCAGGGCGCGCCATGACCACCATTTAATAGCGTTTCGACGGGATTTAAAAGCGGGATTCAAGTGTATCATATCAGGTTCTTGCCTTTACTTTCTTGGTTTTAGCCAACCGGCGCAAACGTGGCATCAAAATCGGTTGTGTCGGTTCCCTGTGCGATGTGCGGGGCGGACGATTGGTTTCGTCCGTTTCCGTCTTTTTCGGGGACGATACCGGTGTGGGAGACGGAACGGAACGGTCAAATTCGTCTTGCTTTATGGGGGGACGTTTCAGGTTCTGATCGTGTATCGGCATGGTATCAATGACCGGTTTATGATTAACCGCAGACTGTGCATACGCCATTAATTCGTCCTGTTTTTGTTTGAGGACTTTCAGCGTTTCGGCCTTTAATTTTTTTTCATTCAAAGCTTGAACACGGAGGTAGTTGTGTTTCAGTTCCTTTAAACTGAGCAGCATACCGGGCGGTACGTAGGTACCGCGAAGGTTGACCCCTTCCAAATTAAACATGGATAAATCCATGTCGGAGATATCGACTTTAGACAGGTCCAGACGACGCAAATCAAGGAAAAGCAAATCAGATTCCGTTAAGTTGTGAATATCGATTTCGCCGGATTCAATCAGATCTATCAGCTTATCCATAGCGGTTATCCGGTTACGGGCTTCGTCATCCAAATGTGCTTCATCCAACGTTAAATGGCGCAAGTATGCTTTTTGAAAGCGGGCACCGGTAAACCATGAACGGGAAAAATCGCTGTCTTCCAAATAAGCCTCGGTAAAATCACAATCGGTAAAGTCACAATCGGCGGCTTGCGTCTGATAAAACACGGCACCTTTAAAGGAGGCACCTTGGAACCGGCCACCGGAAATATCCGCGTTTTTCAGGTTAATACCACTGAAATCCCGACCGGACATATCTTTGCCGGCCCGAATGTCGTGCACCAATTGAACGGCGCGTTTATCCGAACGATAGTCATCCCTTTCGGACGGCAACACAAAATCCGTTGCGGTATCGATGCCCAACGAAAAGTAAATCATATCGGCTTCCGAAACTTTTGTATCGGCTTGTTTCAAAGCGGGACGTGTCAGCTTATCTGTCATGTTTTTCATTATATCATATAAATTCTAAAAATAAATAAAAAAAGAGTGACTTTTCGGTTTATTTATACTATAACAGTAAAAAAACAAGAGGAGTCGGGATGATTTATGTGTTGTCTTTGGGGGTTATCGTACTTGACCAATTGACGAAATGGTGGGCTTTAATCGGATTACCCAAATGGGAAGCTGTATCGGTTTTCCCTTGTTTTAATTTGTATTTAACGTTCAACAAAGGGGTCAGCTTTTCGTTTTTAAGCAATAATCATCCGGTAACACCTTGGATTTTATCCGGTTTGGCGATTGCCATATGTATTATGATTGTCGGTTGGATGCGGCGGGAAAAAAGTCGGTTGGTTTTGACAGGGTTGGCTTTGATTTTGGGCGGAGCGATTGCCAATGTCATTGATCGAATTCGTTTCGGGGCGGTGGTTGATTTCCTCGATTTTTATATCGGCAGGTATCATTGGCCGGCTTTTAATATTGCGGACAGTGCGATTTGCCTGGGGGTTATGTTGATTTTTATTCATTGGATGAAGGAGTCAAAACGTGCGAAAGATTAGTCTTTTCATATTCATTTGTTTAGCAGTCGGCGGATGCGGTATCAAAAAGCCGCCTTTGGAACCGACACAAATTGTGGATGGTAAATCCATTATTATTCCGCCGGAATTTGATATTGTACCGGCGGCGGACAACGTTTCAGAAAAGGAAAAGTAAAATGACAACTATTAGTGAAAAATTACACCGTCATGCGGCGGAAATGAAGCAGATTCATATGCGAGACATGTTTGCGGCCGATCCGGATCGGTTTAATAAGTTTCACATTGATTTCAATGAATTTTTATTGGATTATTCCAAGAACAACATTACGGAAGAAACCCTGAATTTATTATTGGCTTTGGCAAAAGAATCAGGGTTGGAGCAGGCTATTCACGATATGTTTGAAGGCAAGCGTATCAATACGACGGAAAACCGACCGGTGTTGCATATTGCTTTGCGGAATCGGGACAATCATCCGATTTTTGTGGACGGGAAAGACGTTATGCCGGAAATCAATGCCGTTTTGGAAAAGATGAAAGTTTTTTCGGAACAGGTGCGGCAGGGAAAATGGCTTGGCGCAACAAGTAAAGCCATAACGGATGTGGTTAATATCGGTATCGGCGGATCGGATTTGGGGCCGGCAATGGCTTCGGAAGCTTTAAAGGCCTATAAAACCGATGCGTTAGATTTTCATTTTGTATCGAATATTGACGGAACGGATATTGTTGAAACTTTGAAAGCGTGTCAGCCGGAAACAACGTTATTCATTATTTCGTCCAAAACATTTACGACGCAGGAAACCCTGACAAATGCCAAGACGGCTCGAGATTGGTTGGTTAAAGCTTTGGGAGAGGATGCGGTTGCCAAACATTTCGTGGCGGTATCCACAAATGCCGAGGCGGTAGCGGCTTTCGGTATCAATCCGGAAAACATGTTTGTTTTTTGGGATTTTGTCGGCGGACGGTATTCATTATGGTCGGCCATCGGATTATCGTTGATGTTGGGCATCGGATATGATCGCTTTGTCGAAATGTTGACGGGGGCCTATGAAATGGATCAACATTTCCTGAATACACCGTTAGAAAAAAATATGCCGGTTATCATGGGGTTATTGGCCGTGTGGTACAGCACCTACATGGGTGCGGAAGGGTATGCGGTTTTACCGTATGATCAATATTTGCGTCGCCTGCCCGCCTATTTACAGCAATTGGATATGGAAAGCAACGGCAAAGGTGTCACGAAAAACGGTCAACCGGTTGGCTATGCGACGGGGGCTATTTTATTTGGAGAACCGGGGACAAACGGACAGCATTCCTTTTACCAATTAATTCATCAGGGAACCCACTTAATTCCGGCCGATTTCATTGCTCCGATTCATTCATTGAATGAGACCGGGGATCATCATGATATTTTGCTGGCTAATTTTGTGGCGCAGCCGGAAGCTTTAATGAAAGGAAAAACGGCCGATGAGTTACGGGCCGAGGGGGTTAAGGAAGAACTGATTCCGTTTAAGACATTTACGGGCAATCGGCCGAGCAACAGCATTTTGTTTGATAAGATGACACCGAAGGTTTTTGGTGCCTTAATTGCTTTGTATGAACACAAAGTATTTGTGTCCGGCGTGATTTGGAATATTGACAGCTTTGACCAATGGGGGGTTGAATTAGGTAAACAGTTAGCAAAAGCGGTTCTTCCTGAATTAAAAAATAAAAATCAAGTTCTTATGCATGATAATTCAACAAATGCTTTAATTGAACGAATTCGGGAAAAGAGAGCTTAAAAGCCGAAAAAGTGTTAAAACGCCTGTCAATCGACGGGCGTTTTTTTAAGCAGAATTGTTATTTAACGAATTATTGTTGATTCTTATTTTATTTTAGCGTACAATAATTCCGAAAAGGATAAACATGACGATACGATTATTACCCCAAAACCTGATTAACCAAATTGCGGCCGGTGAAGTGGTTGAACGACCGGCGGCGGCGTTAAAAGAGTTAATTGAAAACGCGATTGATGCCGGCGGAACGACCATTGATGTCAAGATGATTGACGGTGGAAAAACATACTTTTCCGTGACAGATAACGGAAAAGGGATGACTCAGGAAGAGTTAAACCTGGCCGTGGAGCGTCATGCGACCAGTAAGTTGCCGGATGAAGATTTATTTAACATTCATTTCTTGGGCTTTCGGGGGGAAGCTTTGCCGTCTATTGCTTCGGTTGCCAGATTAACGATGACATCTCGCCCCAAAGGCGCGAGTGAAGCGTGGAGTTTAACCGTTGAGGGTGGACAAAAAGGAGAACCTCGGCCGGCGGCACACGGTTTTGGAACAACGGTTGAGGTACGGGATTTATTTTTTGCGACCCCTGCCCGCTTAAAGTTTTTAAAGTCGTCGCAAAGTGAATTATTGGCGGCCAAAGATGTTATTAATCGGTTAGCGATGGCATACCCGGGAATCGGCTTTTCTTTGGCGGATGATCGGCGGGTCATTTTAAATTATCCGGCGACGACATCTGTATTGGCGCGGGTATCGGCCGTTATCGGAAAAGGCTTTGACGAAAATGTGGTATCCGTTCAAGCAAGTCATGACGGGATTCAATTATCGGGTTTTGCCGGGCTTCCGACCTATACACGGGCGACATCGACGGAGCAGTACTTGTTCGTCAACGGGCGGTGTATTAAGGACAAAGTTTTGACGGGTGCCGTTCGTGGAGCGTATCAAGGATTAATCGGGCATGATGTATATCCGGTTGCTGTTTTATTTTTAAACGTGCCGAATGCGGATGTGGATGTTAATGTTCATCCGGCCAAAACGGAAGTACGATTCAAAGACGCGGCAAAGGTTAAAGGAATTTTGGTCGGTTCGATACGACAGGCTTTAATCGAACACGGCAATAAGACCTCCTCCGCCATTGGAACGGAGATGTTAAATAAAGCGGTTGAAATGGTGGTGCCTCGTCCAATGTCCCGTCCGATTAGCGGTGGGTATCGTGGAAGCAGTCGCGGATTATTCAATACCTACACCTCCTCTGCCCGACCGGTGGGAAACGTATCCGATGGCAATCCGGAAATGCCGCGGATGGCTTTATCGGACAGCTATTCGGTTCGACGGGATGTAGTGGTTAATCCGGTACAGGTAGCAACACCGACGCCGGAAGAATTTCCGCCGTTAGGTTTGGCAAAAGCACAGCTCCACAAAACGTATATTATTGCCCAAGGTAAAGAAGGAATTATCATTGTGGATCAACATGCGGCGCATGAGCGGTTAACGTATGAAAAGTTGATGCAACGAACAGAGACATCGATTCAAACGCAAATGTTGTTAATTCCGGAAATTATTGATTTAAAACCGGAAGAGGTTTCATTACTCGGTCGACGGGCAGAAGAGTTAAAGGCTTTTGGTTTTGTGTTGGATGTCTTTGGGGCCGATTGTGTTGCCGTACGGGAAATACCGGCTTTATTGGATAAGGCAGATATTAAACGACTTGTCCAAGACATAGCGGACACGTTGAAAGAATTTGATGATACGGTTTTGTTAAAGGATCGAATTAAGGATGTTTGTGCACGAATGGCATGTCACGGATCAATCCGCGCCGGGCGTGTTTTAACCATTGAAGAGATGAACGCTTTGTTGCGACAGATGGAAGCGTGCGGCACCTCCGGACAATGTATTCACGGACGCCCGACGTATGTTGAATTAAAGTTGAGTGATATTGAAAAGCTATTCGGTCGACGGGGATAAAAAAAAGAGGCTTTCCGCCTCTTTTTTTATTGACGTTGTTTTTCCCAATCGGTACGTAATTTTGTCCAGACATTCATATCCCCATAATGACCGTCGAGGTATTTTAGCGATGATCGCATAACACCGTCTAAATGATAACCTATTTTAGCCGGTACATTGGCGGAGCGAATATTTTTCACATCATTGCGAATAACGATTCGTATCAGTGTCGGAAAGAATTCATTTTCCAGCAATTGAACCGCTTCGCGCATATAGCCGTTTCCTTGAAACCGGGTTGCCAGCCAATAGCCGATTTCTGCCGAATCATTGTCGTGAAAATGCATAATACCGATTCCCCCCATCAAAGTTCCGGTTTCTTTATTCCAAATACCGTATTCGGCTTTTTCCTTTGTTTTCCATGCCTTATTAGATTCATAAATAAAAGCAAAAGAATCCTCCGGCTGTACTGTTAAATCCGGCCACGGCAAAAAAGTCCGTAAACAATCCCGAGATTCATCTGTCAATGCAAAAATTTGTTGCGCCATATCAAATGTGACAGGATATTTCCTGAGAATAATACGGTCGCCGATAATTTCTTCTTTAAATTCGCCTTGATAAGTCATGATGTACCTCCGATACCAAGGTATCAAAGGAAATCAAAAATGTCAATATATTATGATCGATCAGAACGTAATTTGGAAAAGATATTACAATCGGCATAATGGCCGTCGGCGTATTTGAGGCCGGCACGCATAATACCGTCCCGATGATATCCCATCTTTTCGGCCACATGGATGGAGGCTTCATTAACCGTATCATTACGAATAATAATACGATTGACAGTAGGAAAAAGCATATTTTCCATTAAAGCAACGGCTTCACACATATAACCGTGACCACGGAAATCTTTACCCAACCAGAATCCGATCATGGCTTCATCATTATCATGAAAATCCATAGCGCCGATGCACCCCATAAAGGTATTGGTTTCCTTATGCCAGATACCGTATTCAGCATCTGTTTTAGCGCGCCAGTTTTTATCCGATTCATAGAGGAAAGTATAACTGTCTTCCGGTCGATGGGTGTAGGGAATCCACGGAAGAAAGCGCAAGCCGTCACGGTCGGCATCGGCCAAGGTAAATATTTGTCGAGCCATATCAAATGTGACGGGTAGTTTTTTTAAAATCAAACGGGTGCCGGTGATTTCTTCCGGAAATGTACCTTGAAACATTTAAGACTCCTTTTGTAAAACAACGATACGGGGAATGCCACCCAAATCCGAATGGGTGGCGATATGGTGAAAACCGCTTGCTTCAAACAAGGCAGCGACCGAGGAGGATTGATGAATGCCAACCTCTAAAAAAACGAATCCTTTTGAGGATAAAACGGATGGAATATGGCGCGTCAAAGCGCGATAGGCATCTAGACCGTCCGTACCGCCATCCAGAGCGATTATCGGATCATAAAGGCGCACATCCGGTGCCAGAGTGGCTATATTCGCCGTCGGAATATAAGGGGGATTTGATACAACGATATCGAATAGTCCCATATCGGTTGGGAACGAGTGCATAAAGTCCCCTACCCTTAAATCGGCCTGACGGCTACCTTGATTTGCACAGGCAACGGTCAAAGCCTGTTCGGAAATATCAAAGCCGGTACCGCGGGCATTGGGATATTCGTCCAGCAAGCTGAACAACAGGCAACCGGAACCGGTGCCGATATCCAAAATACGATAAGGTTGTGTCGTGTCGGAACAAGTATGCAAAACGGCCTCTATCATTGTTTCGGAGTCGGGACGCGGATCGAGCACATCCTTTGTTGTAATAAAATCGCTTTTCCAAAAACCGCGACGACCGATGATTTTAGAAACCGGTTCGCATTGGCAACGGCGATCAATGAAAGCGGCTAATTCTTCGGCAGAACGGGCGGCAGCAGTCAATAAACGGGCATCCGACAATGGTGTGTCGGAAACAGGTGTTAATTTTTGGGCAATGCGGTGAATTTCGTCCATCAATCAATTTCCGCCAGCCGCGCCATTTGATCTTCCATAATCAGGGCATCAATAAATTCATCCAAGTTGCCATCCATAAATTCATGGAGTTGATAGCTTGTTTTATTGATACGATGATCCGTGACGCGTCCTTGGGGGAAATTATAAGTACGGATACGTTCGGAACGGTCACCGGATCCGACCTGATTTTTACGGTTTTGGGAACGCTCCTTATCCAAGGCCTGACGTTGCATATCGTATAACGCTGTCCGCAGGCGGGTCATGGCTTTTTCTTTGTTTTTAAACTGAGAACGTTCTTCCTGACATTCGACGGCGATACCGGTCGGTTTATGGACAATACGGATAGCGCTATCCGTTTTATTCACGTGTTGTCCGCCGGCACCGGAAGCACGGCAAGTGGTAATTTCCAAGTCGGCTTCGTTAATTTTAACGTCCACCTCTTGAGCCTCGGGTAAAACAGCAACGGTAGCCGCCGACGTATGGACGCGTCCGCCGGCTTCCGTTTCCGGAACCCGTTGGACACGGTGGGCACCCGATTCGAATTTAAGGCGGGCGAAAACGGCGTGTCCGGAAATTTGGGCGACGGCTTCTTTATAACCGCCTAATCCCGTATCATTCAAAGACAATGTTTCGAATTTCCAACCGCGGTTGGCCGCATATCGTTCGTACATGCGGAATAATTCGGCGGCAAAAAGAGCGGCTTCCTCCCCCCCTGTGCCGGCCCGAATTTCCAGAATGACGTTGCGGTCGTCCGCTTCATCCCGGGGCAACAATAAAATTTGGATTTGTTTTTCCAATTCCGGCAATTTATCCCGCAGGGTGCGTAATTCTTCCGAGGCCATCTCTTTCATATCCGCGTCCAGGGATTCATCCGTTAATAAAGCTTCGGTATCGGCCAAGTCAGACACACATTTTTTATATTCATTCCCGACTTTAACAACTTCATCCAACGAACTGAGTTCCTTAGATAATTTAACAAATTCATCGCCAGATGCGCCGGCGGATAACAAAGCCGTTAATTCCTCATGGCGCGATAAAATCGTTTCCAGTTTTTGTTCAAAATTCATGGTTATCAGTCTTTCACAAAATCATCAGCATTCATTAATATACCGGATTTAATGACACCGTTTCGACCGACGGGACCGACTTCAGTACCGTCCACATAAACGGTTAAAGCACCGGCATTTGCCGTTTTTAACGCAAGACCGTCGGCATCGGCGGCCGGGTTATACCGATCTCCGGGTAAGAGAATTTTGCTGAGCAAAACACGATCCGCATCGGTATCACGAACTTCTATCCATACTTTATCGGTTGCAACAAAAGATACGCGTGCCGGCGTTTTTAGACCATAAGAAACCGATTGGCGGACTTCTTTGGGCGGTTCCGGGACCGGTGCGGTTGTTTCCGGAGCGGTTAACTCTTCGGTATCCAAGGGGGCCGAAATGGCGGAAGTTGTGGCCGGCGCCATTTCTTGAATGGTTGTTTCAACTTTTTCCGGTAAAACAGGCATTACTTCGGGCGGCGTTGTCAAGGCGGAAATAAGCCACCAGAACAACCACAACACAATCAAAACAAGAATTGTTTTAACAAGGCATTTTCCGGACGGAAGCGCGTTTGTATTTTCGGCACGGGGCATATCCAAGGGTTCGGATTGCATACCGGACGTTTCCTGATAAAAACGATCGACCAATTCATTGGCATCCAGCCCTAAAAAAGTGGCGTATGTTCGTAAAAAGCCGATTCCGTACACACGGCCGGGAAAAGCGTAGTAGTGCCCTTTTTCCAATGCATCGAGGTAAACCTCCTTAATACATAGTTTTTGAGCGATATCGGCCAATTTTAATTTTTTGTGTTGGCGGGCTTGTTGCAATATCATGCCGAGAGTTAACGGCAAAACGGCATCGTCGGGCAACGGTTCTTTTTTACGGCGCACGGGTTTGGACATGGTTTCCAAATCCAAATGCACCAAGACTTCTTCTGTTTTCTTTTTACGCGGCATAGGCAACCTCTTTTGATTGATTTTTACATCATACTGTTTTTATGTTCATTTGTAAAGCATTATTTGCCGTAAATTATAAACAGGGTTATCAAGGCGGCCACTCCCAAAGCGGGACCGAACGGACCACGCCTGCGAGAAGCGAGTGTGGCGGGCATTGCGAACAGTAAAAAGGCCAAGATCAGGGTAAAGTTTAATCCCGGCATTCCGAACCATGCCCCGAGAGCCGTGACCATTTTTACGTCCCCGCCCCCGAATTCCGGATGGCGAAAAAGTCCCATTAAGACAACGGAAAGAGTAGAAACCAGATACCCGAAAGCGGCACCGGCTAAGCTATATTCAACCGGTACGATACCGATATACACGGCCGCCGCCCATCCGATCAGGAGCAGAGGGATTGTAAAAAAGTCGGGCAACAGAAGATATTTTTGATCGATAATAACGCACAGGCAGATAATGGTGGTAAATACTTTGGCCCACAGGATAAAGCCGGGTGTTATAAAGAGATCTATTATTCCAAACAAAGTGGCAAGCAGGACACCCCAAAGGAGTGTGAAGGCGGTGAATTTACCCCACAACCGGAAAAAGCGGTGACGACGGGATCGGTTATCGGTATGGGGGCAACGGGGAAAATGGATCAGGCGAAGAAGAACAAGACCGGGGTCGGCAGGTAAAATCTTACCGAAGCGACCGGCAATGGCCGGCAGCAATAATCCGATGAGGAATCCGTATAAAATCGAAAGTGTTACATGTGTCATTTATTTTGCTTATAAAGAAAAAAACAGCAGGATGCAAGATTTTTCTTTTATTTTGTTATAAAAAAACGTATACTGATTTTCGTTCGAAAAAAGGAGAGAACAAAAATGATTCGTGAACAGATTAAAAGTAAGTTGATTGAAGCGATGAAAGCCAAGGATGAAAAAGTAACGGGAACGTTACGTTTAATCAATGCGGCGATTAAGGATAAAGATATTGAAGCGCGTCCCAAAGGAATTACGGACGGGATTGACGATAACGCGATTATGAGCTTATTGCAATCTATGATCAAACAGCGCAAAGAAAGCATTGATATGTACACGAAAGGCGGTCGGGCGGATTTGGCGGCGGCCGAACAGGCGGAAATTGATGTTATTCAATCATTCTTACCGCAACAAATGACCGAAGAAGAAATGACGGCGGCTATTCGCCAAATAATAACCGAAACAGGGGCTTCATCCGTTAAAGACATGGGTAAAGTGATGGGTGCTTTAAAAACGCGCTATGCCGGCAGTATGGATATGGGTAAGGCTTCCGGTTTAATTAAATCTTTGTTGGGATAGGTCATGGCGTTACCCCCGCGGTTTTTAGATGAATTACGTGATAAAGTTCCGTTATCAGAGCTGATCGGCAAAAAGGTTAAATTAACCCGTCGAGGGCGTGAATTTACGGGACTTTGTCCGTTTCATCATGAAAAAACACCGTCATTTACCATTAATGACGACAAGGGATTTTATCATTGTTTCGGCTGTGGCGCGCATGGGGATGCCATTAAATACTTAATGGACGGTGAAAAAATGCCGTTTATGGAAGCGGTCGAGTATTTGGCCGGATTGGCGGGTGTAAAGGTTCCGGAAGCTTCGCCGGCACAGGCGGCACGGGAAAAGCAGCAGAGCAATTTAACGGCCATTATGGAAGAAGCCTGTCGTTTTTTTCAGGCTCAGTTATTCGGTGCCGGCGGAGAACGAGGTCGCAACTATCTGATCCGGCGGGGTATTTCCGGTGATATCGCCAAACAGTTTCGGTTGGGGTATGCCTCCAGCGGATCGGCCTTAACGGCGCATTTACAGCGGAAAGGGCTTGACATGAAAGCGTGTGCCGCTTTGGGATTAGTTGCCAGAAACAGTCAAAGCGGGCAATGGCACGATTATTTTTACGATCGTGTGATGTTTCCGATTTTAGATCGGCGGAAACGGGTCATCGGTTTTGGCGGTCGAATGTTGGAAAAAGGGGAGCCAAAGTACCTGAATTCACCGGAAACAGTTTTGTTTCACAAAGGGGAACAGTTATATGCTTTGCCGAATGCGATCGATACCATTCGTAAGAAAAACGAAGCCATTTTGGTGGAAGGGTATATGGATGTCATTGCATTACATGCGGCCGGGTTTACAAATGCCGTGGCCCCTTTGGGAACGGCTTTGACCGAAAATCAGATTAAAATATTGTGGCAATCGTGTGATGAGCCCTTAATTTGTTTTGACGGCGACGGTGCGGGACAAAAGGCCGCAATACGCGCTCTAAACAGAGCACTGCCGATATTGGCGCCGGGAAAATCTTTACGATTTGTCGCCCTGCCCGATCCGTTTGATCCGGACGATATGATTCGCAAAAAATCACCGGAGGCTTTCGCTCAGGTTGTGGCCGAGGCGCGACCTTTTGCAACGGTTTTATGGGAAACTTTATTGGCTGCCCAACCGATTGACACACCGGAACGGTTGGCCAAGTTTGAGGATTTAATACAAAAAACATTGGAAAGCATTCAAAATCAAGTCGTTCGGAATTATTATACCAAAGATTTTCGAGATCGATTATGGCGTTTAACGCATCGTTCCAAGAAAGCGGGTAACCGGTCAAATCGTATGAATGTGCCGATTCATTCTCCGACACCGGGATTAGCGGACGCACGGATGTTATTGGCTTATTTGATTTGTTATCCGACAGCGGCGACTGAATTTTTGGAAGACATGGCCAGTTTTCGATTGCCTGACAAGATCTTAAACGATATTTTTCAACATGTTGTCGGGTACTTGTTGGAAAATCCCGATGCGGTTGAAACGGATTGGGAATCGGTTTTGAATGATGAAGAACGGCGCATTTTGGCGGCCGAGATTGAAATGTTGCGTCGTTCCGATCGACAATTGCCGGAAGCAACGGCTATTTTAAAGCGGATGATTTTACAATCACGCATTCAATCGATTCAAGCGGAAATCGCCCAAAAGACAGAAAATTATTTGGCGGCGCCGTCGGCAGAATTATGGGAAATAATCAAGGCGTTAAAAAAAGAAATCGAAAAACTGTCCGAAAGTGAATAAAATCGTTGACATTGCTCTAAAAATACATATAATAAATGTAATTTGTTTTGACCCAACAAGTGAGATGCATCGATATGACCCCTAGCGCGATAAATGAAGAAATGTCTGCCGTTTCCTTGGAAGCGGGTATAAGTGATTCAAAATCTCTGATGAAAAAATTGATTGAACAAGGGAAAGAGCGTGGCTTTATTGCCTTGGATCAATTAAAAAAAACGTTGCCCCAGGAATCCCAAACGGAAGACGCTTTGGAAGTCATCATTTCGTCTTTCAGTGATATGGGAATTAATGTCATTGACGGTAGCGAAGATATTACGGATTTAACCGAATTACAAAATTCGGCACCGACGGTGGAAGAAAATACCCAGGAAACCGATGTCGGGGCGCGTGTCAATGATCCGGTTCGTTTATACTTACGGGAAATGGGGGCGGTTGAGTTATTATCCCGCGAGGGAGAGATTGCCATTGCCAAACGGATTTCGGCCGGCGTTGATGTGATGATGAGCGGTTTGGCCGAAAGTGCGATGACTATGCAATCGTTATCCAAATGGCACAAGCAGTTATTGGACGGTGAAATTTTGTTGCGCGAGTTGATAGACCTGGAAGCAACTTTTGAAGCCAACCCCAACAAAGAGCAAATGGACAAAGCGGAAAGGATACGCAAAGAGGCGGATGCCGATTTAGCTTTGTTGGAAAAAGAAGAAAAATCGGGTGGTAAAAAGGCCAAGGCCGAAAAAGAGGCGACAAGTACGCGGAAAAGCAGTGAGGATCTGGACGAAATTGATGCTTTTGACGCGGACTCTCGGGGAAATGGTCCGGATGAAAATGATGACGATGACGATGATGAAAATATTTTGTCTATCGGACAAATGGAAGAAAATTTACTGCCTCAGATTTTAGAAGCTTTGGGAGATATTGAAGCGGTATATCAAAAATTCGAAGTTGTTCAGCAGGATAAATTTGGCTTAATTTTTAAGAAAAAAGAAGTGCCGGCGACTTTGGAGAAAAAGTATCTGACACTTAAAAAGGAATTGACGGAGCGGTTAAAAAATATCCATTTAAATCCGGCCAAAATTGACTTTTTAATTGATCAGGTAACGGATATCAACCAACGATTAATGATGTTGGAAGGCAAGTTATTGCGATTGGCGACGGCCTGTAAAATAGATCGGGATGATTTTCTGGCTTCCTATCAAAACAGTGAAATGGATGAGAAGTGGGTCAGTAAAGCGGCCAAGCGGACGGACAAGCATTGGAAAGACTTTATTGCAAAACACAAACCGGAAATTCAAGATATTCGGACGGCAATTCAACACATTGTTGAAGAGGTCAAGATTCCTATTTCGGAATACCGTAAATTGGTGACAACGGTTAAAAAGGGTAAGCAGGAAACAAATAAGGCAAAACAGGAAATGATTGAAGCTAACCTGAGGTTAGTGATTTCCATTTCGAAAAAGTACACCAACCGCGGGTTGCAATTCCTTGATTTAATTCAGGAAGGCAATATCGGCTTAATGAAGGCCGTGGACAAGTTTGAATATCAGCGCGGATATAAATTTTCCACATATGCAACATGGTGGATTCGTCAATCCATTACGCGGGCGATTGCGGATCAGGCTCGGACAATTCGTATTCCGGTGCATATGATTGAAACTATTAATAAAATGCTGCGGACAAGTCGCCAAATGATGTTGGAAACGGGACACGAACCGACACCGGAAGAGTTGGCTCCGCGGATTAATATGTCGGTTGATAAAATCAAAAAAGTCATGAAAATCGCCAAAGAACCGATTTCATTAGAAACGCCGGTGGGGGACGAAGAAGACAGCCATTTAGGGGACTTTATTGAGGATAAGAACACGGTACAACCTTTGGAAGCCGCCATTCAAACAAACCTGCGGCAATCGTGTACCGCCGTTTTAGCGACGTTATCCCCCCGTGAAGAGCGGGTGTTGCGGATGCGCTTCGGTATCGGGATGAATTCGGACCACACGTTGGAAGAAGTCGGGTTACAATTTGCGGTGACACGTGAACGTATTCGGCAGATTGAGGCCAAGGCTTTGCGGAAATTAAAGCACCCCACCCGTTCCCGAAAACTGCGCAGCTTTTTGGAAGACGGTTAAACAAGATTTAATTATAAAAAAAGAACCGCGGAAATCCTCCGCGGTTTTTGATTTTGGGTATGATGCAACTAATACCCCGTTGAGCAACCACTCCCACACCAACCGGTGTCACAATCACATCCACATCCGTTCCACGTTCCATGACCGGAACACTTTGCTTCATCGAGGTTGACACAAATCAGTGATCCGTCAATTGCTTGTTTGTTCGGCGCATAATAATCCGTTACGTCCAATCCACACATACTACAAATTTCGTCTACCTTGTCCTCTAAAACTGAAATATGATCATCATCAAAAGCGTCTTCGCATGTCACGCATGTGTTGCTAAAACCCAAGGTAAAAAATTGTCCGTTGGGGCATTCACAATATCCCGTCGAGTCGTCCGGTGTTGACCCATCGGGACAATCATTTCCTAAAACACATGTTTTTCCATTTTGAAAGGATATATATCGCTTTGTTTCGGTCACACCATCACAAACACGGCAATCCGCGCTATCATCAATCCTAACGATTTCTGTGCTATCACAAGAATAACAATTGCCATCACGTCCTTTAAGCACACACGATGTTGAACAATCATCCCCGATCCAACCATCGGCACAGGCACAAGCTGTTCCATCCCACGTTCCATTTCCGGAACACTTTGCTTCATCTGGACTCAGGGTTTCTTCTCCCCCTTCCCCCGGGACGAGTGAGTTGTCCAAGGTATTATGGAAAGCAAACAACATTTCATTATCGCCTTCGGCGCATACCGTGTCATCATCTACGATAAATTCCCCAACGGCTGTTTCAACCGGCATATTCCAATCCATTTTCAGAATTGCATCGCATACCCGTTACGGTACCGCCGATACCGTTAATGCAAAGAACCCTTTGTCACCCGCATAATCGTTTGTCGCTGTGACAGTATGAATTCCTTTAATCCGTCCGTTATCCCCGTACTCTGCTAAACTGATATTCTGTCCCAAAATCCGTTGTTGACTTGCCGTCACGGCTCTTTTTTTTACTTCGTTAATAATGTCATTCGCATTCATCTTGTCCATCGCATACCGATACCCGGCCACGCCACCGATCGATAACACACCGGCTACGGCCAGAACGCCCAACATTTCAACCATACTCCGACCCCGTTCGTTGTGTGCGTTGGAAGATTCTCGGGTCAAGCCCAAGGATACTGCGTAAATCAAAAGTTGCCGGTGGCAAGTTTTGATGCGCAAAGCAATGAAACACCGCGTGCCAAGGCAGCGGAAGTCGCCGCCGGCAAGCGGATGTTGGAATTGGAAGAGTGTATGCGTCCAAAGATTCCCGCCTACGCGGGAATGACGTAAAATTATAGAGGATGAGGGAGTAGGATGGTTAAAAGATCTCCGCTTTCGCAAGGATGACGTAAAATTATAGAGGATAACGGACTGCTTTATAAGCCATGCAATACCACAGATTATCAAAAGTATAAGAATAAGGGGCTTATCAACAATAAAAAAGGGACAATGAAAATCGTCCCCTTTCATCATCAGTATATAAATGTAAAACGGGTATTAAACACGTGCTCCGCGACGGTTACGCGGTGGTTGTTTAAACTTCGGCCGACGCCGTGTTGCAATCACTTTGGGTTTATTCGGTGTTTTTTCAACAGGCTTTTTAACAGCCTCTTCCGTTTCAACACGTTCCGGGTTTTCTTTTAAGCATTCCGGTAGAACCAAATTACGAATATCCGCACCAATATCAATCATAACAACGTCCTCCTATTATTAAGTGAATGATAAGGGGTGTCCGAAGACAAGTTTGAAATGTGTTTGTGAGGAGTATTATCAAATCCCCTTATCACTCTGAGTACCAGTTTATACCCTTTTTTTATTTTTGTCAACAAATTTTTTAATTTTGTAAACAATATTGTTTTCCATGCCGACAATAAGCACTTTATCACCTTTTTTTAAGGGCTCCTCCGCAACAGCCGGCCAAACGGTATCCCCAATGGTGATTTGGATTTTATCGTCCTTCACATCGGCAACCGTGACAACTTTGTTTAAATGTTGCGCCATGGTATTATTCAGATGGCGGTAAGCTTCGGGCGTATTGGCTTTAAAAATCAAGCGACCGTATATGCGCCACCCGATCAAAGCAAAAACGACAGCCATCACACCAAACAAAGTCAGTTGATAAACCAAGTCAAACGAACCGCTAAAATAGGTGATAATCCCCATCAGCAAGGCCGAAAAACCGAACCATATCAGATAGGTGCCGGGCATCAACAATTCCAGAAGAGTTAATGCAACACCGGCCGTTAGCCAATTCAGAAATAATGGCATGATACCCCCTATTTCTTTTTATGGGTGGCAGTCGTCGGCGTTTGCAGGATATCTTTGGCAATTTCGGCAATACCAGCCAAAGATCCGGCCACATTTGCCGTATCCATCGGCAACATCAGTAATTTTTGGTTCGGAGATGTCACGATGCCTTGTAACGCTTCAATATATCTTTGTCCCAAGAAATAGTTCAAAGCCTGCATATTCCCCTTGGCAATGGCTTCGGATACCATGCGTGTGGCATTCGCTTCGGCTTCGGCGGAACGTTCACGGGCTTCGGCCTCTAAAAAGGCGGCCATTTTCTTACCTTCGGCATCCAAAATAGCGGCTTGCTTTTCCCCTTCGGCTTTTAAAATTTCAGATTGACGGAACCCTTCGGCATCCAAAATATTCGCCCGTTTTTCACGTTCGGCTTTCATTTGGCGAGCCATGGCATCAATCAAATCACGCGGTGGCGTAATATCTTTAATTTCCACACGTGTCACTTTGACACCCCAAGGAACCGTCGCTTCATCCACAACAGACAATAATTTATGGTTCAGCACGTCCCGTTGCGACAGCAATTCATCGATTTCCATACTACCGATAACGGTACGAATATTTGTCATAATCAGGTTTAAAATAGCGGCATGTAAGTCGCGCACCTGATAAGCGGCATTCACGGCATCTTGAATTTGAAAGAACAAAACACCGTCGACGCGAACCATGGCGTTATCTTTGGTAATCACTTCCTGAGAAGGAACGTCCAACACCTGTTCCATTTTATTGATTTTAGCACCGACCGTTTCAACAATCGGCATGACAAAATGCAGCCCCGGTTCCAACACACGGGTAAAACGACCAAAATTTTCAATCGTATATTCATATCCTTGACGAACAACGATGATTGATTTCAACAAAACAAAGAATGCTAAAACAAGCAGAATAACGGCAAATTCCATAAGGGGTATCCTTTCTTTTTCAGTTGGTTAATAATTCATCCGCGGCGGTAAATTGCGCAAGCGGACAAGATACGGCTTTAAGAGTTTATCCCGACTAAGGATATGACCCAAAAACCACAAATTTAAGAAGTTAGCGGTATCAACGGCTATCTTCTTTTTTTGCGTCAGATTCGGTGCATTTTCGTATTTCTGACGAAACTCGGAAATATTTTGAATAAATGTTTGATGGGCGTTCATATGTGCTTCCATATCCGGGAAGCGGATACGTTCCATTACATCCTCTTCATGCGCAAAATGATAACGAACATAGTCATAGCTTTTTTCAAATACTTCGTCCATTGTTTGCAAATCCCCCGCATTCGCGGCCACGACGGCTTGATTAACCGTATTTAAAAAATCCTGATGTTCATCATCCAACGGCGGATAATTTAAGCTCATTTGATCTCGCCATGAAACAATCGGCATGTCTCCCCCTCCCCTTTATACATTAAACAAAAAGTGCACAACGTCGCCATCTTGCATGATGTAGGCTTTACCTTCCTGTCGCAATTTGCCGTTTTCACGCGCACCGGCTTCACCGTGATAGGCAATATAATCCGCATACGACACAACTTCCGCCCGGATAAAACCTTTTTCGAAATCGGTATGAATAATGCCCGCCGCCTGGGGCGCCGTACATCCCCGACGCATTGTCCATGCGTGGGCTTCTTTGGGACCACTGGTAAAAAATGTTTCCAACCCCAACAACGCATAGCCCGCTTTAATAATCCGACTGAGCCCCGTTTCGGCCAAACCAAGCGCCGACAAGAATTCCTGTTGTTCCGCGGTATCGGTCAATTGAGCCACTTCGGCCTCAATCGCCGCGGAAATTACAACACTTGAATTCCCCTGACGTTCAGCCATTTCACGCACCTGTTCGGAATAGGCATTACCGGTCGCCGCGGAAGCTTCATCCACGTTGCAAACATATAAAACGGGTTTGCCGGTCAACAGATACATGTTATCGAATTGTTTTTGCGCTTCTGCGTCCGTCGGACGAGCCAAACGGGCAGGCTTACCACTTTGCAACATTTCCAACGCGGGACGCATTACGTCCAGCAACATTTTAGATTCTTTGTCACCGGCTTGCGCTTTCTTTTGAACACCAACAATTCGCTTTTCAAGACTTTCCAAATCAGCCAGCATCAGTTCTGTTTCCACGGTTTCCGCATCACGGATCGGGTCGACACTCCCTTCCACATGGACGACATCGGTATCATCAAAGCAACGCAAAACATGAATAATGGCATCTACTTCGCGAATATTGGCCAAAAACTGATTACCCAAACCTTCCCCGCGCGAAGCCCCTTTGACAAGGCCGGCAATATCGACAAATTCCAATTGCGTCGGAATAATTTTTTCTGCCTTATCAATTTTTTGTAATTCAAACAATCGATTGTCCGGAACGGCAACGCGGCCGACATTCGGTTCAATCGTACAAAAAGGATAGTTGGCAGCCTGTGCGTTAACGGTAGCGGTCAAGGCATTAAATAAAGTTGACTTTCCGACGTTTGGCAGGCCGACGATACCACAGTTAAATCCCATATTCAGTTCCTTTTACTCTCTTTTTTTGTTTCATTATAAAGGAACGGTCGCGGTTGTCAACAAGTTTTTCGCGATTTAACGGATTATTTTGTTCATAAAAGTTTGATCTTGGCCGATCAGAAGAAGTGGCAGATTTTCGGCTATTTTAGCCAAGGTATCCTGTATTTTAAGGGCATCATCGGAAGCAAAAGGAGCTAAAACCCAATTCACGACATCCTCTTTATGCGTGGGGCGGCCGACACCGACGCGAACACGCATGTAGTTTACCCCGATATGGGTGTCAATACTTTTAATTCCGTTATGACCGCCGGGGCTACCACCGGTTTTCACTTTGACTTTACCGACGGGAAGATCCATATCATCATGGAAAACAATAATATTTTCCGGTTTAATTTTATAAAACGAACAGGCGGACAAAACCGATTCACCCGACAGGTTCATATATGTGGCAGGTTTTAAAAGAGCCGTTTTTTCATCACCAATCGTTCCCGTTGTGATTTGCCCTTTAAATTTATCTTTAAAATGATTTAAGGAATAGCGGCGGACAATTTCGTCCACCGCCATAAATCCAACGTTATGGCGGGTATCGGCGTATTCCGAACCGGGATTACCGAGCCCCACCAATAAAAACATGGGTTATTCCTTCTTTTCAGCCGCAGCATCAGCCGCCGGAGCAGCAGCTTCCACGGCCGGAGCTTCTTCGGTTTGTGTCGGTGTGACGATGGTCGCAACCGTAAAGTCTTCTTCGGCCGTCAAAGAAACGCCCTTCGGCAATGTGATGGCAAATGCCCAGAAAGAATCGCCGATTTCGGCCTGAGCCAAATCGATGACAAATGTTTCCGGGATATTATCCGGTGTACATTTGACTTCAATCGTCCGGTGAACGATATTCAAAATACCGCCCTTCTTAATACCCGGCGCGACTTCTCCGTTCGCAAATGTCAACGGAATATCCAATGTTAAGTGAGAATTTTTAGAAATGCGCAAGAAATCCGCATGAATCGGCCGGTTGGAAACCGGGTGTTTTTGGATATCTTGGCACAAGACGTGGTGGCTTTCACCGTCGGCAACGATTTCGTATTGACGGGTCCACAGACCTTTTTTATTCATTTCGGCAACCAAAACCTTTTCTTCCAAGGCAATCATTACCGGTTCTTTTTTATCTCCGTAAATAACAGCAGGAATCAGACCGGCCCGACGATTTGCCCGAGAGGCCCCCTTACCAGCTTTCACACGTTTTGTTGCGTTTAACTTTGTCGATTTCATAATTTTATCCTTTTAAATTAAAAAACTACAAGAGATGTCCTCCAGGGGTGAACCAAACTCTTGTCGCGCATCCCCATGACGCGCGGGGTATTTATACACTTTTTTATGGGAAAAAGCAAGCAAAATTTGCAGAAAAACCGGAAAAACAAAACAGGCGGAACAGAAATACAGAAAAATCCTTGACTTTCGGTCGCTTTTCACATACAGTAGCAAAAAAACAACCGATATAAATGAGGAATAAAAATATGGCAGAAAAAACAGAGTCGATTGACAAGCTTCCGTTACGCGGCATGCGTGATTTTCTTCCGAAAGATTGGATTTTTCGGCAAAAGTTAATGACGGCGTGGACAAGTGCGGCCGAAGAGCATGGCTTTGTGCGATATGAAACGCCGATTGTCGAACCGTTATCTTTATTGGAAAGAAAAGCGGGAGAGGAAATTTCCGATCAAATTTACAATTTTGAGGATAAATCGGGGCGGAAAATCGCGTTACGGCCGGAGTTAACGCCTTCCATGGTTCGGATTGTAGCGGGAAACCGTGATGCCTTTACGGCCCAAGGAAAAGTGTATGCAATCGGTCAATGTTTCCGATACGAACGGGCTTCTTTGGGACGGAAGCGGGAACATTTTCAATGGAATATTGATATTATCGGGGAAGAAAAGTGTGTAGCCGAGGCGTACCTGCTTAAAACAGCGGTAGCGGCTTTACAGAAAATCGGATTTTCGGCGGCTGATTTTCAAATCCATGTCAATAACCGCCAATTGGTCAGCGACTTTTTAATTTCTATCGGGATAACGGAAGAGAATATCGTTGCCGTAATGGGGGTTATGGATAAAAAGGACAAAGTGGCACCCGAAGTTTTTGCCGATATGTTGCGTGAAATCGGGGTTCTTGACAATCAGATTCAAGCAATTACGGCCTTTATGAATGCACGTAGTTTGCCGGAAATTGAGGCTTTCGGATTGGCAGACGCACCGGGTATGGCCGATATGAAGGCTTTTTTGGCGGCCTGTGAGGCTTTGGGGATTCGTGACTATATCATGATCGATCCGGCGATTGTGCGCGGGTTGGCGTATTACACCGGGATAGTCTTTGAAGCATTTGACACCAACCGGAAATTTCGGGCTATTTTCGGCGGTGGCCGGTATGATCATTTGTTTGAAAAATTGACCGGACGGGCAACAGAGGCGTGTGGCCTTGGGTTCGGCGATGTTGTTATTGAGGAGTTATACAAAGCCAAATATCCGGACACACGGGTTATACCGGCGGTGGATGTGTTAATCGGCGGATACGGGGCCGCGGCTTTGCCGGATATCCTTAAAATGTCGGCAGCTTTGACGGATAGCGGTTTATCGGCCGATTGTGATTTCAAGGCGGCGCAAACCGGTAAATTTATGGGAAGAGCCAACAAACGTCAGGCGCGAGCGGCGGCCTACATCGGTGAGCAGGAGGCGGCGATGGGGCAAGTCCTGATCAAAAACATGGAAACGGGTGTCCAAAAAGTTGTACCGGTTTCCGAGTTTAAGGAAAATTTAATCGCTATATTGCAAGCATAAAAATGGCCCCGTTTCAGACGGGGCTTTTTAACGGAGGCATTATGACAAAAGCCGATTTTATGTTTCTTATGATTTTGATATGCCTGGTCAGTCAACCGGTACAAAGGGACGATTTTATACCGAGCCTGCCCCTGCCCCACAGTGAAACACGCATGCAACCGGTGACACATATTGTGATTCACCATTTTACCCTATCCGTGGCAGAAATGTTGCGGACTTTGGATAGAAGTCGTATCAGTGTTCATTATATTATTGACACGGCGGGGCATATTATTCCTGTGGTACCGGAGGATAAAGTTGCCTGGCATGCGGGGGTCAGCTATTGGCACGGATTAAACGGATTGAACAAAGCCTCTGTCGGGATAGAGTTACAGCATCCGGATTTCGGACAAACGCCTTTTTCAGAAGAACAGATCGCAGCCCTTATCCCATTGGTTCAGGATATAATGGCGCGGTATCATATCCCGCCCGAAAACATTGTCGGACACAGCGATATTGTTCCGGATGCCAAAGCCGATCCCGGAAAGGCTTTTCCTTGGCAACGGTTGGCCGAAGCCGGTATCGGATTATGGTATCGGTTGGACGATGCCGACAAAATGGCCGAATATACCGTTAAAGAGTTATTGGATATTATCGGATATCCGACCGAAGGGCGGGATTTGGAATCGTCCGCTTATGCTTTTCGACGGAGATGGCTTCCCGAACAGGTGGCCTATGACGACGATGTTGTCGGGCACGGACAGGCTATATTTGAAGCCAGAACTCAGGCAACCTCTTTACCACCCGAAGAACGAGCCGCCTTTTTGGCGAAAGCTCCGCGGATTCATCCGCCGGATGACGGAACTTTTTTAACCGATCCCGATTTTATACGGGTTTTACGGGCCGTTGCCTATCGGTATCAAACAGAACGAGCAAAGAACCGGATAAATATGGGTGAAAATGAATAAAAGCGGAAAAATCCGCTTTTATTGTCCCAGATTTTCCACCGTTTCCCGATCACCGTGTTGATATTCTTTTTCATCTTCCGGTGACAGGATTTCAAGTAGTTTTCGCAATTCACCGACATGGTGTTTTTCTTCCTTGGCAACATCGGACAGAACGATTTTAACGTCTTTATTATCCGTTGATTCCATGATTTGTTGGTAGAGTTGAATTGCTTCGTATTCCGAAGCGATTGCAAACTTAATGGCACGCAACATTTCAATGGTTGTTAATTTTTTATCCGGTGTATAAACACTGTTAATATTTGCAAATTCCGGCATGATTATTTCCCCCTTTTTTAATCAGTACAGGAAAAACATAGGCAGATAAAACCGCCCGCGCAAGTCAGCACTCTTTTTTTTGGGGGATTTACCCTTCCAAAGGCATCATTTTTTGCAGTTGTACCAAGACTTCGTCCGGGGTAATATCGGCTATATTCTGTTTGATAATATTATGGACATTCGGCAGGGAAAGAGCGGACCTTTGCGTTTTTTCACAAAACAGGGCGACAACCGGTTTGTCAACCAAGGAGGCCATATGTGTCGGACCGGTATCGTTCCCCACAACAGCCAAGGCTTTTTGTGCCAAATTAGGAATATCCATTAAGGAGGATTTATTACAAAAATCAACCGCCATCGGTTCCCGTGAACAAATAACGTTGATTTCTTCCCGCTCGGTTGAGGTACCCAGAACAACCGTCGGGATATTTTTTTCGGCTAATTTGTGTGCCAGTTCGGCATAGGAGGTTGCCGGCCATCTTTTATACGGATGATTGGCGGAACAACCGGGAATCAGCAAAACATACCGATCCGGTAATAAATCAAAATGGGTATTATCGCCCCGGCAAAAAGTGAGCGTAGGCGGAAAGCTTGTCCATTTTTGTGTTTGTTGTGTAGTTCGCCCCCATGTCAGCGGATATTTTTTGACGATATTAATGAAACAAAAACCGCCGGATGTCAGTTTTGCCCAAGTAAAGTTTCTTTTGGCAAAAATCCGAGTTGCCCAATAATACAGGCGACGTGTTCTTTTAGAAATTTGAAGATCGAAAATCAGGTCAAAACGGTTTGAGGCCAGTTGTCGAATGATACGGATGTAATCTTTAACCTTATGTGTTCGGTTATCCACAATGAAATCATCGAAATAACCGCTTTGGCGAGCCAGTTTGATAAAGCTTTGGTTTGTCATCAAGGTAATATGCGCATCCGGATAAGCCCGACGGATAGATTGCATCAAGCCGGTCATTAAGACAAAATCGCCCAAAGCGCCTAATTTAATCACCAAAATCTTTTTCATGACTTTCCTATTTACAGATAAATATCATCACAATTCAAATACTGTTGCACATATTCGGCCACACCGTCTTCCAATCGTGTCATAGGGGCAGTGTATCCGACAGCACGCAATTTTGTTAAATCTGCTTTGGTATAATATTGATATTTTCCGCGAAGTTCTTCGGGCATATCCTTATATCCGATTTTGGGTTCCTGTCCCATGGCATGCCATGTGGCCGCCGCCAAATCATAGAAAGAGCGAGCTTCCCCCGATCCGACATTAAACAGGCCGTTAACTTCGGGATGTTCCAACATCCAAACAACAACATTGACAATATCGCCGACCCAGACAAAATCACGCAATTGTTGACCATCGGCGTATTGGGGATGATATGATTTAAATAATTTTACTTCCTCGCCTTTTTGAACAACGGGGAAAATATGGGCAACAACACTTTTTTGTCCCCCTTTATGATATTCATTGGGACCATACACATTGAAAAATTTTAATCCGACATGTTGTTTGGGGCATTTTCTGCCTTCGCCGATTTCCCGGGCAATTTTCCGATCCATAAAGGCCTTACTCCACCCATAGGGATTTAAGGGGCGCAGATTGTTTAAATAGTTTTGATCTTCCCTGTCTTCAAAACCGTTTTCCCCCGATCCGTATGTAGCAGCGGAGGAAGCGTAGATAAACTGTTTATTAAAATCGCGACAAAATTCCCACAGCTTCCAAGTCATTTGTTGATTGGAGCGGACAATTAAATCCACATCTTTTTCCGTTGTGGTTGAAATAGCCCCCATATGAATAACGGCCGTAATATCCTTTTCATGCTTTTGTAAGAAAGCGTCCATTTGTTCCGGCAGGACAACGGCGGCCAGTTCCCGTTTCATAATGTTTTTCCATTTATCATCGGTACCCAGCCAATCAACCACGACCAAATCACGGTATCCTTTATCTTCCAATCCCTTTAAAATATTTGAACCGATAAAACCGGCCCCGCCCGTCACAATAATCATCCTATTTTCTCCTTTATCATTTCGTAATTATGCCCATTATACAAAAAATTCCGAGAAACGCCAGCTTTTTTTGCCGCCGTAATATCCCGTTCTTTATCACCGATGGAAATAGAAGCCGCCATATCGATATTATATTTTTGTTGTGCTTTCAAAAACAGTCCCGGATTGGGTTTTCTATCCTCGCCCGTTAAATCCGGACAATGAAAAACATCCGTGATATGAATACCGTGCTTTTGAAATACATCTTTCATATGTTGTGTTATGGCGTGAAAGTCGGCCTCGGTATAATAACCGCGGGCAATACCGGATTGATTGGTAATAACAATGATTAAATAGCCTTTTTCCTGCGCCACCCGACAAATATCAATAATCCCGTCAATCAAGTCGAATTTATCCGCCTGATACACATAACCGTAATCGACGTTAATCGTACCGTCCCGATCCAAAAAAAGGGCTTTATTTGGGGGAGCCATAAAATTCTCTTTCTATCACATCGCAAATCAGGTGCCCGGCCGCGATATGCATTTCCTGAATATGGGCGGAAGTAGTGGCCGGCACAACCAAAGCGTAATCCGCCATTTCTTTCATCGGACCACCCGTTCCGCCGACAATGGCTATGGTTGTGATATGCATTTTTTGAGCTTGTTCAAAAGCACGAATCACGTTGGGGGAGCGACCGCTTGTCGACAAACCGATCAGGATATCGCCCGCCTGTCCCACACCTTCCAACTGACGGGAAAAGACAACATCATAGCCGTAATCGTTGCCGACAGCCGTCAGGCAAGAAGTATCCACGGTTAAAGAAATAGAATTCATGGCGGGACGGTTGATTTGATATCGACCGACCAATTCGGCCGCCAGGTGTTGGCTTTGTGCCGCCGAACCACCGTTTCCGCACCAAATGATTTTACGTCCCTGTCGTAACGCCGCGACACACATATCGGCTATGTGTTGAATTTCGGCGGATTGATGGCTGAATGTTTGTAATTGTCGGGACAGTTCCAGTAATTGGTCGGCAATATATTCTTTCATATGTCACCCTTTCATTTTATGAACCAGATCGGAGGTGGAATAACCCTCTAACCGGTTTAATGTGACGGCTTCGCCGCCATAACTGATCGCCAAACGACCCTCCGGCCATTGATCCAACGTGTATCCTTCTTTGGCCACAATATCAGGTTTTAACGTTCGGACGATATCAATGGGGGAATCCTCTTCAAACAAAATAACGTAATCGATAAATTCCAACGAAGCCAATAAAATGGAACGGGTTTGTTCGTCCTGAATGGGACGGTTCGGGCCTTTGTATCGTTTAACGGAAGCATCCGAATTAACGGCCACAATCAACACATCGCATAATTGTTTGGCCTGCATAAAAGAATTCAGGTGTCCCAAATGGCAACAATCGAAACAACCGTTTGTAAAACCGATTTTCAGCCCCTTTGCCCGTAATTTTTCGACGATTGTTTTCGCCTGTTTCAACGTTATGATTTTTCTTTTTTGCCGCCATATATCAGTTGTGTTTTCTTGTTCCGTTAAAGCTTCCGACAATTCATCCGGACTGACGGTAGCCGTTCCCAATTTACCGACAACAATACCCGAGGCAATATTGGCCATATTAATCGCTTCCAAAATCGGTAAACCGGCCGCCAAAGAAGCACCCAAAGCGGCCAAAGATGTATCCCCTGCCCCGCTGACATCAAAAACTTCTTTGGCCTGAGTCGGAATTTGCACCGGTTGATGATCGGGTTGGGACGGAATAAACATCATACCGTGTTCGCTCAGCGTAATAACCAAATTTTGAATGTTAAACTTGTCAAACAGGAGGCGGGCACCTTGAATTACCTGTTCTTTAAAATCCGGCGATTTCGGATCGTATTTACGCCCCGTTGCTTCGGAAAATTCTTTTAAGTTCGGTTTAACCAAATAACTGCCGGCATATTTTGCGTAATCGTTTCCCTTCGGATCAACAATAACATTTTTATGATATTTCCGACAAATATCAACAATCATTCGGGTGGTAACGGGTGTCAAAAGCCCTTTGTTATAATCCGACACCAAAATAATATCATACTTTTTAACAATCTGTTCCAAAATTTTTTGATACTTCGGCAACACATCTTCATTGACCGGAAAAATTTCTTCCTGATCGGCACGCAGTAAATGGTTGTTTCCGGCAATCAGACGAGTTTTGACAATCGTCCGATAATTTTTTAATTTGATTAAATGACTGCGGGCACCGATTTGATCGAGCAATTCCCGGATTTTAAGGCCGTTATCGTCTTTTCCAATAATACCGATAAAAGTTGTTTGGCACCCCAAACTGACCAGGTTGGCGACAACATTTCCCGCCCCACCGAGCATTTGTTTTTCGTGTTCGAATTTAAAGACCGGAACCGGCGCTTCCGGTGAAATTCTTTCAACTTTACCGTATTTAAACTTATCCAGCATAACATCGCCGATCACCAATATTTTTGTGTTTTTAAAATGATCTATACATGTTGATGTCAGGGGCATACCGTCTCCAATCATTGAACCGCATTATCGTTTGCGGTTGATTTTAGCACAGCCCGAAAAAATACACAAGAAAAAAATATCTATCGAAATGACATACTAATCAAGGAATATATCATTCAGCGTGATGATTAAAAACGGTATCGCCGCCAATAGCTTTATAGAAAGAGATGATATTTTGATATTGTTGTCCGTTGGATTGAATCATTTGCTCCTGAGCCGACAAGCGACGTTCTTCGGCATTCAATACATCCGTATATTCGATCAATCCGTTTTGGTACCGGTTACGGGTTAGTTCGGCGGCTTCTGTCATATTGCGATAAGCCGCCCGCGCCGATCGGTTGCGTTTTTGTTCGTTTTCCAAGTTGACAAGCGCGTTCCGAATATCGCCGGCCGCTTGCAAAACAGCCTGTTCATAAGCCGCCACCTGTTCTTCCTTCTTTTGTTTTTGCAGTTCGACATTATTTTTCAGGGCTCCGAAGTGAAAAATCGGTAAACTAACCTGAGGAACCGCATTGGCCATAAAACTCTTTCCCGTGATTAAATCACTGCCTTTCAGAGATTCAAATCCCAGAAAACCCGTGACACTAATCTTCGGATACAAATCGGCAACAGCCGCACCGATTAAGGCGTTTTGGGCGATCAAGGATTCCTCCGCTGCCCGAACATCCGGACGACGGCGAATGATATCGACCGGTAAATCGTATAATGTGTTTAAGGGATAACGAAACGGTTGATTAACCAAATTATTGTGTGCGGAAGCCAATAAATCATCCACCATCCCCGGAAGTTGGCCGGTTAACAGAGCCAAGGCATTCCGTTGGACCGTCGCCTCGGCCTGCAATTGCGGAATAGTGGCACGCGTATTTTCGACGGCATAGCGCGCCTGTTTGAGGGAAATGGCATCCGTTAGCCCCGTATCGTATTTATCCTGCGTTAATTGGGCAATGCCTTTTTGTATGGCAAGGTTTTCCTTGGCACGTTGTAATAACTCCTCCGTTGTTCGCAAGCGGATATAGCTCAAAGCCACTTCCGCCGCCAAAGAAACACGGACATCCGCCAAAGCGGCTTGGGCACCGATCCAACCGGCTTCGGCAGCCTCTGTTCGCCGACGATTACCACCGAAAACATCCAATTCCCATGAAGCGTCCAATCCGACCTGATAGTAATCATCATCCGTCATTAATCCCATATTTCTGCTTTCCCGAAGGGCGTTGTATTTTGCCCCGGCATCTAACTCGGGCGCCTCGGCCGCCGTCGTCATTCGAAGGGTTGCACGGGCTTGCTTTAAGCGGGCGACCGCTTGTTTCAAGGTCGGACTGTTACGTTCGGCCAAGGCTATCAGGTCGTTAAGTACCGGATCATTAAAATCCAAAAGGGTAAACGGCGCGGTATTTCCCGACTGTTCCGAATGAAGAGACAAGGCATTCCGAACAGCCTGATCAGAAACCACGGTCGGACGGACATAATCCGGACCGACCATGCAGGCCGCAATTCCCAATCCGACAATACCAGACAATAAAATCAGGTTGATTCCCCATTTCATTTTTGATGTCTCCTTTGTTTCGGTTGAATCGGTTGTGAACGGGCGAAGTAATCCGACACAGAGGCAAACAACGCGAATAAGGCCGGAACGAACAAAATGCCGACGGCCGTTGCGATAATCATGCCGAAAAAGACGCTTGTCCCCATGGAAACCTGACTTCCCGCACCGGCACCGGTGGCAAAAATCATGGGCATAACACCTAAAATAAAAGTCAAGGCGGTCATGACAACGGCTCGGAAACGCTCTCCGGCACCTTTAACGGCGGCTTGTAAAATCGGCATGCCTTGGCGGTGGTAAGACAATGTGAATTGAACAATTAAAATAGCGTTCTTACTGGCCAACCCGATGAGGAGAACGATTCCCAACTGGGCGTAAATGCTGAGCGGAAGTCCCATCCATGTTAATCCCATTAAAGCCCCCAAGACGGCAAACACGTTTGTAAAAATAACGGCCAAAGCTATCAACCAACTTTCATAAAGAGCTACCAGAAACAAATAACTAAACACAACAGCCAATGCAATTAAAATCAGAGCCAATCCGGCCGTTTCAACTTCTTGCAGGCTTAATCCCGTCCAGGCGATATTGAATGCTTTTCCCAGAGAAGCTGCCGTTTTATCAACCGTGGCTATGGCCGTTCCCGTACTAACACCCGAAGCCGTTGCCGCCGTAACGGCCGCCGTTAAATATTGATTGTAGCGGTTAATGGCGGACGGCATCAAAACCGTTCTGACAGACGCAAAGTTGCGTACTTGCACCAATGCACCGTTTCGTGCCGGTACATAGAGATTCAGGACATCTTCAATATCGGCACGACTGGGAAAATCCGCCTGAATCACGACTTGGTTGATTTGTCCCATCAAGGTAATGTTATTCACGTATCGGGAACCGATATTGTTTTGGAGTGTTTCGAAGAACGTACCGACCGGAATATCATAAGCCGCCAGTTTATCCCGATCAATATCCAGGTATAAGTGGGGTGTACCGGGAATAAAGGTACTGAACGCATAGGAAAATTCTTTTTTGTTTTGGTTAAGGGTCATCAGAATATGATCCAATGCCTTGGCCAAATCATCCGTTGTTGCCGTTGCCGTAACAGCGTTGAGTTGAAAAGACAAACCGTCGCTGTTTCCCACACCGGGAATGGCCGGTAAAGCAAAGAAATTTACATCGGCATTCGGATTATTGCCATATTTTGTCCGTAATCGAGATTCAATGGCCATACTGGTCATTTCTTTTCCGGCACGTTCATCCCATGGTTTCAGGCCGACGACGGCCATACCGATATTTTCACCCGAACCACCCAAAAGACTGGCCCCCGAAATACCCATGAAATAGGCAACACCTTTTTCCTGTAAAATCGGGGTTCCCAATGCACGTAAAACGGCCTCGGTCTGATCAATGCCGGCTGTATCGGGTAATTGAATACTGGCAAAAATAACCCCTTGATCCTCCTCCGGAATAAAAGATTGTGGTGTCCGTAGGAACAACAGAATCACACTTCCAATCACCGCACCAACCAATAAAACCATTACGCCCAAGTGGGCCGTAAGCCATCCCACCACCTGTAAATAAGCGTTTTGCAATTTATCAAGTAATACATTAAAATAACAAAATAAGTTTTTATTTTTATTTTTGTTTTTAATATTTTCTTTTTGCCTTAAAAAGATAGCGCATAAGGCCGGACTCAACGTCAGGGCGTTAACGGCCGAAAACAAAACGGCGGTAGCGATTGTAATAGCGAATTGTTTATAAATTTCACCGGTAATACCGGCCATCATACCGACTGGAACAAAAATGGATAATAGAACCAATGTAGTCGCAATAATGGAACTACCGATATCTTTCATAGCCTGAACAGCGGCCGAAACGGAATCCATATGGCGGTATTGCATTAAATATTGAACACGTTCGACAACAATAATGGCATCATCCACAACCAAGCCGATAGCTAAAATCAATGCAAACAAGGTCAGGATATTAATATCAAATCCGATGGCGTAAATGACCATAAATGTGGCGATTAAGGATACCGGTATGGTCAACATCGGAATAACGGTTGCTTTTAAATTTTGCAAAAACAAATACACAACCCCGATAACAAGCAGGAAGGTAATCACCAACGTTGAAATAATACCTTCAATGGAAGCACGCACAAAATCCGTTGAATCATAGGCTATTTTCAAAATCATATCATCCGGGAAAGAACGTTGCAGAGTTTCGATTTCTGTACGTAATGATTTCATGGTTGTCAACGCATTTGATCCCGGTGTTTGGCTGAGCGCAATAATCACGGATGGTTCGTTATTGTATTCGGCGCTTAGATTATAATTATCGGCACCGATTTCAATACGGGCAACATCTTTTAAACGAACAAGACCGCCGTCCGATGAGGAAGCTATCGTGATATTTTCAAAATCGGATACGGACGTTAAGAGTCCTTTGGTTGTCAAACCCAACACTAAATTATTGTTTCCGGAAACAGGGGCCGAACCGATACTCCCCAAGGCAGCCTGGGTATTTTGGCTTTCAATTGCCTGAACAACATCCGAGGCCGACAAATTTAAGCCGGCTAACTTCAAAGGATCCAACCATATCCGCATACTGTTTTGGGGACCATACACCGTAACATCGCCGACACCCGGCACGCGTCCCAACGGATTTTGAATTGTCGTATAGGCAAAATTACTGAGTTCCAAGCCTGTAAATGTATGTCCCGGAGATTCCAATACCATAAAGCCCAAAATATTGGCGGATTGTGTTTTGACATTCAAACCTTCCTGATTCACAATATCGGGCAGAAGGGATTTAACCTGTTGTAATCTGTTTTCAACTTTAACCTGAGCCATATCGGGATCAACGCCGATATTAAACGTAATCGTCAATTGATATGTACCATCGTCCGAGGAAGTAGAGGACATATACAATACGCCGTCAATACCGTTTAGGGCATTTTCAATCGGCACGGCCACCGTATCGGTCAAAACCGTTGCACCGGCACCGGGATAAGTGGCCGTCACAACAATCTGAGGCGGTGTAATTTGGGGGTATTGCGACACAGGCAAAACAACGATGGCAATCAACCCGATTAAGACCATTACGACGGCAATAACACCGGAAAAACGAGGCTTTTCGATAAAAAAGCGCGATATATCCATTTATTCCCCCTTTGTATCGGTTGGAACGGATACGGCGGGATGTCCGATTTGGGAGGGGTGCACTTGCCCCGTAATAACAACATACTTATCCGGCAGGTTTTGTGTTATCACAAAAGAATCACCGACGGCCGGTCCCAATATCACCGGTTGTTTTTGAATACGACCATCCTTTAAAATATATATAAAATCACCGTCCGGTGTCAGGCTGATCCATCCTTTGTTGATCAGGATTCCTTGAACCCGTTTCGTCATCAAGACTGTTACAAACGCATTTGGCAAGAGTATGTTATCGGCATTTTTAAAATCCGCATACAATCGAACCGAAGCCGTTTGGGCATTAACCTGATTATCCGTAAAACGCATTTCACCCGTTTCGGGATACACCTTGCCGTCAGATAATTTTAAATGCATCTGCCAACCATCAAAAACCGATCCGATAAGGGTGGCATATTTTTGATACGGAATCGAAAAAACGACCCGTATCGGGTCATATTGCACAATTGTCACCAAGGGTCGGGAAGTCGGCGAAACATAGTCGCCGACCGTAACATTGACGTTACCGACAACACCGTCAATCGGGGCTTTGATTTCGGTATATCCGTAATTAACTTCGGCAGTTTTAACGGCGGCTTGGGCAGCTTTTACATTTGCTTGCGCAGATAAAAAAGAGGCCGTTGCATTATCCAATTCGGTTTTAGAAACGGCTTTGGAGGCTGTGTTTCGAATTCGTTCCAGGTAAGCCTTTGCATTGGCCAGATTGGCTTCGGCCTGAGCCGCTTGCGCCAAAGCCTGATCCCGGGCGGCCTGATACGTTTCTTGTTGCAAAACGAACAGCAAATCACCGGCTTTGACAAATTGTCCACCTTTGACCTGTATTTTTTCAATAAACCCGGACAGGTAGGGTTGAACGGGAACAGCGTGAATGGCTTGCACACTCCCCAGATACGTTTCGGTCAATGCAACGGATTCCGGCCGACGTGTTTGCGTGGGAACCGACAGAGGTTGGTTCGTGTTTTTCGGGATTGGCATCACAGGCGGATGGCGTTGATTATCCCATATCATAACAGCCAGCAAACCGCCCAAGATCAAAATAATCAGCCATAGCAGAACCCGTTCTTTATTCATGTTTCCCCCTTTCGGATTCCCGTCATCCAGGGTTCAGATAAGCGGAAAAAGGAAACTTGTCAATCGATTAGCGGTGAAAAGACAGGCATGCTTTCGTCCGGAATAACGGGATTATTAGTACCAATAACCGGGAAATATCTTTTTTCATATGGATTCATAAAAAAGATTGATTTTGCATATGATTGCTGTATACTGAATTTCGTTAATCAAAAGAAAGGAAATCTAAATGGGTAAGACAACAAAAAAAGCGAAAGTATAAACTTCCGCTTTTTTATATTGGTCAGCTTGATAAGTCTAAGATTCAGTGTCGTGTTTATCATTCAGCCTGTTGACAAGGATTGCTCAAGCCACGTACTTTGTTGGCAAGACATACTTTAGTATGGACAAGCGTTCCCAGATACGAAACAGAGCGGGAAGACCCCGCTCGATTATCATCAGTTTACCATATGGTTTAAGCCCCACAAGCATATCGGCCTGAATTAGGTGTTGACTCTATTGTTTTTGTTCCCTCCGGACAGATAATGCAGGTGTCACTTCCAAACAGAGTATAACCATCCGGACAACATCTGGTATTGGTACAATGTTCATCTGTACAGACCGGGTATTTACCTGATGAGCAGCAGACACCATTATAGCATTTATCCTCCTCTGAGGTTCGACAGTAGGTCTCTCCCGTGACGTTGTCTTTAACCTCGAACTGAGTCTTGGGGCAATCACAATAGGTCTTGGTTAATAGACCATTCTGATACTCGGATATGACAATCATGCCGTTTTTACAGGCTTCACATGCTGTTTTATTTGTATTGGGAATATATCCGCTGGGGCATTTTTGACATGTTCCGTTTTGGACCGCATATCCTTCTCGACAAGCAATGCAACCGGTTTTGTCGGTATTAGGCTCGGAACCGGCTGGACATGCCAAGCATGCTCCATTTTCGACATATTCTCCGGCTTTACATACGATACAAGCCGTGCCATCCATATTGGGAATTTGTCCCGTCGGACAATAAACACATTGGCTACCCTTCAGGTATTGATTTTTATGACAGCAAATGTCCTTATTCGCCCCCCGAGCAACATAACTCCCTTCGCAGGTGCAATCTTTTATCTGAACATTAGCGCCGCAAGCCGCCAAAGAGAGATACGTCGTGGTGCATCCTTTTTCATAGGAACAATCACCGCTCATCGTTTGATAATAGTAATGGTTGCCCGGATGACACTTCTGAGGAGTGTTTCTATACCAGCGCTCATAAGAAAAGTTTCTACGCCCGTTTTTATCCCAAAGAGGGCGTTCTCCGTTTATCCCACAATCTGTGCGAGCAATGTTGACCTTTTTCCACTCATCTTTTCCCTGGGGAATAGCGATATCTTCAAATCGTTGTCCCGGTTGATCGCTGATAAAATTATAGTTCCAATTCCATCCACATCCTTCGGCCTCACTTCCTGTTCCAAAAGAGGAATTTCTTGCATCAAAAGAATCTAGATGATATCCCTTTCTGGCAGTGGCATCCTCACTCGTTTCGTTTTGATACCATGCTTTATAGGTGTCATAGCAAGAACTTTGACAAGTGCCTCCTGAGCCCCGCTTATTGTTCAGAGCATTCTCAGCTGTATAGTATATTGGGATCGTATAGCGACCGCATCCACAATATCCCCAACCCGTTCCCTCCGCTATGGCAGGTTTTCCATTGGGATCCGTTAGATCCCGACATGGGGTACATTTAAATAAACCGCTGGACTTGTCTACATCAATGACCTGATAGGTTCTATCATCGATTTTGAGCTCTTTGGTGACATCATGCTCTCGTTTCAATACCCATCCGTCAGGACAATATTTTTCACCGTTAGTCAGACGCGCATCTTGTGTATAGTCCGGATTAAACCAGCGTACAAACCCTAGATACGAACGGCCACAGTTCCATGTATCCACATATGTATGGGGATCAATAGAACCATCTTCAAAGGCCTTCTTTTGTTCATCGGATATAGGATGACATTTGACACACCCACCATTGGCATCTTGAAAATATCCCTGATCAGTGTCACAGGGACAATAGGGAGTAATGGGTTGTCCATTATCGTCGGTCGAGATGGCCAATCTTAAATATCCCTTACTGGTATCACATAAACACACGCCATTTTCACGAACGCCTGTCATTCCCAGTCCAACACAAGGTGAGAAACAGGATATGTCCTCTTGATTCTCCGCATTGGTTGTTATCACGGTTTCATACCCTGTCGCACAGACACAGTTTTGGTTGTCAAAATGATCTCCCGATACATCTACAATACACTCACATCGTCCGGACTTATCGTTCCATGTCATCATGCCGGGGCAGACGCATGTGTTGGTCTCTTGATCACAGATACGCAAAGTTTCCTGGTGGTGACAATCATCATCCGTATTACACTCCACACACAGCAAATTATTATCTACCCACTTTTCGTGAAGACCTTGCGCCGCACAGGTTAAGCAGGTACTGCTTGGATCAAAGTTCTGAGGCTCTTGGGTGCCAGGACTGTTGCTTGGCAACACAAAAACCGAGTTTTTATAGCTATCGTCTGTTTTGGCGTAATCTGAACATCCCCAACAAGCCATGCCATCCTCTTCACAAAAAGGTTTATAGGGGTTTTGTTGATAACAATCCTGATCCGTTTGGCATAAGACGCATTTCTTTTTATCTGTGTCAAAAAATGTGCCGGATGGACATTCACACTTTGTGTGAGGATCCCCACTGGTATTGGCATAGCATCGACAAGAGCAGCTTTGGTAGTCATAATAGGCCAGCTCTCCGCAAATGTCTTTCTTGATTGGTAGACACATATCTAGAATACACTGTGTACATGAAGAACAAGCCCCTTCACAGTCAAATGAGATATTCCTATCAGGAGAAGCACTGAATAATAATCCGATATGTGCAACGTTCTCTAATCCATAAGCATCTTTTATATCCGGAGCGCACAATCTTGTGCGCACCTCAGCGCCGGTTGAGCCAATCACACTGTCTTGTGCGTGGAAGATGCTATTATCACTGATACTTAAATATCCGCCCTGTGAATATAAATCATTTAAACGAAAAGCCGCCTCATAGCCTAATTTATGTTCTAATATGGCTTCGCAAATTTCTGTTGATATTTGGTTTAGGTTGATAATAAGACCTAATCCATTTACTAAAACATTAGCAGAAATCACCGTTCCGGCCGGCCCTTTAAAGTTTTCTCCACCATACAAATCATATTCCTTATCACCGGGTTGGGATAAAGCAATATCGCTGATATAAAAGGATGTTTCAATTTTTTCAGCCAAGGCAAATAAATCCTCATTTTCTGCTTCATATTGATGAGATAGATTTTCCAAATAATGGCTTGTCCGAACACCGGCAACAGACTTGGAAATCAGATTCTCTGTTTCAACAACCTGCGCTCGAATGATAGCGTAATGGGCACCCACAACAATGGCTATACTCAAAATCCCCATAATACATAAGACTAGAATCATTTCCAATGCGGCACGTCCACTCTCATGACCGTTTGAATATCTATTGTGCACGAATAACTGCTCCTTCTCTATTATCAAATATATGCTATATAACTGACTATTGTATCATGTCATATGCGGACAAGCAAGATAAAAATGAGATACATAAGCTATAAATGCTGTTTTTTCCGAGCAGGCATTTGTTTTTTTGTTTGTAGGATAGATCAACCCGTATAAGAAGCTTTAATAGCTGATGATAGGTATTGTTTGTCAAATCCCAAACTCTTGAGACAAAACTTTCTACAGAAGAGGTTAATTTGCTTTTCAGACAAGAAGATGCCCTTTTGTGGTTGAGAGAGGGGCTTTAATCTCGAACCGATAGGTTATCGGGCAATCACCTCATAAAAAAGCGAAAGTATAAACTTCCGCTTTTTGATATTGGTCGGAATGGCGGGATTTGAACCCGCGGCCACTTGCCCCCCAGACAAGTGCGCTACCAGGCTGCGCTACATTCCGCGAACTGTTACTTGTATATGCTATTTTCCGGAAAAATGCAAGCTATTTTTTTATATCTTGCATTTTAGGGGTAGATCAGGTACACTTTGCAAAAAAATAAGGAGACAAAATGGAACGGTTTAAAGTGCCCGTCGGGCTGTTTTTAATTCTGCGACAGGGGAAGCAGGTCTATTTACAATTACGTAAAAATGCTTCTTTTGCCGGACAATATTGTTTTATCGCCGGTCATTTAGACGGGAATGAAACGTTAAAAGACGGTATGATTCGTGAAGCGCGTGAAGAGGTCGGAATTGATATCAAACCGGCTGATTTAAATCTGCGATTGATATTACATCATGATGCCGGCGAAGAGTATTTACAGTTTTATTTTGAATGCCATCGGTGGCAGGGAACCGTTTGCAATTGCGAACCGGAAAAATGTGGCGATATTATTGTAGCGGATTGGGACAAGTTGCCTGACAATGTTCCTATTTTTATACAAAGAGCCGTAGCCGCAATAAACGAGGGAGTTATCTTACGGGAGGAAATGGAATAAGAAAAGAGGCTCTGAAGAGCCTCTGTTATTTTAGGTAATACCCAATTATCGCCCGTCGCGATCCGCATGGCGTTGTTGTGCCAGCGCTCCGTTGATTTTAATCAACGCTTCACGACTCATGACGGTAGCCAAATGAGATAACCCCTGATTAGCGGAAGCAATTTCATTTACCACAAGCATACGTGTTTCAAAGTATTCTTTTTGGCTTTGCAATGTTTTTTGTGAATCCGGCCGATCATGGGCAATTTGAAAATTCAAGGCATGTTCTGCCAATAAAATTTCCTGAGCATCTTGGGATAACCTTTTGGCCCAAGCGGCTTTTTCCTGCCATTTTTCGGTTTCAGACAATCCTGTTGTTTCCTGTTCCGTGCTTAATTCCGTCACAATCCGACAAATATCCGGGCCACCGATTTTTTCAACCTGCGCTATCGTTAAGGGAGAAACACCTTCCCTAATTCGTTTGGCATCCAAACATTTTGACAGGTATGCGGCGGAAATCACGACTTCCTTTTTATACCCGAACAACCGTGAATAGATACTAACCAAAGAGGCTATTCCTTTGACCTGTTCCGCTGTATCCGAGCCGTTTTCATAAACAACTCCGGCATGTAATTTTTGTGCATAATATCGACATTTTTCAGATAAAATAGACATGTATGATTCCTTTAACAGTATAAAAATTAATATAGGATGTCGCGCATTATAAAGCACTTCCGTATTTTTGTCAACTGTTTTTGGAGTATTCTTTTTGGTAGGAATACAAGTTAATCAGGATATCTTTTTAATCTCCCGCGTCAATGTCGTAAACAACAAAGGACTGCTATGCCCTTTATCCGGAACAATGACCAATTTAGCATGTGACAGAGATTGAGCAAGGTCGTAAGCCTGTACAACGGGACAACAAAAATCCAAACGGTTATGGACAATCAGGGTGGGAATATCCCGAATTGTTGCGATATTTTTTAGGATTTGGTTTTCCTGAACAAAAAAGTCATTTTTCTCATAGTGTAGATAAATTCGGGTAAAGCGAATACCGGCATCCGTCAACGCCGGTGTTTTATCAAATGCGGCCTCGGTTTGGCCAAGCATATGTTCGTAAGCGCCATAGTATTTTTGGGCTTGTTGCAAATCCAAATACTTATCGGAAAAAATTAAGCGGTGATAGAAAGAAACAATATCGGTTGAACCGGCTTGACGACGCATTTCGTCAATCAAATCGGGGTAAAACAGGCGACTATCGTGTGAAACCCATTCGACATCCTGTCGGCGCATTAAAAAGACGGAATTTAAAATCAACTGTTTAACACGGTTCGGGTATGTTTCGGCAAACAAAAGAGCCAGCCCTGCCCCATAGGAGCCGCCACCGACCGTAATTTTGCCTTTGATTTTCAAATGGGTCAACAAAGCCATGGCATCCCGTACAGCGGCGGGAGCGGTATTATCGCGCAGGAGATCCGTATAGCGGGATTGACCACAGCCGCGTTGATCAAACAGAATGACGCGCCATTTCTTCAAATCGTAATGGGTAGCGTTTTTTGCCCGTCCGCAACCGCCGGGACCACCGTGAAAGAGTAAAACGGGTGTCCCTTTCGGATGACCGAATTGTTGATAATAAATTTCATGACCGTTATCGGTCGGCAACCAACCGGTATCATAGGGTTTCGGGGTACGATGCAAAAATGAAAACATTGGGATTATCCTCCTACCCCAACAGATTACATAATTTTATCAGACAAAGCAAGCCATTTTTCTTCCAAATCAGCAATTTGAGCATCCAGTTGACGTAGTTCGTCCGAGGCTTGACGAATTTGATCAGGAGTCAGCGGTGTCGTAAAGGAGTTTTCGATGGCTTGTTTTCGGGCCGTTAAAGTATCCAATTCTTTTTCCAACAATCCCATTTTAGCTTTGGTCTGACGGATTTCGGCCGAAGCATGGACTTTACGCGGCGGCGGTGTCGTGGTGACCTTAGGTTGTTTAACGGGCGGACGGGGATTATCCGCTGTCAGAACTTGGCGACGATAATCATCCAAATCGCCGATAAAGGGGCGACAGGTACCGTCTTGAACCAACCACAAATCATCGGCGGCCAATTCTATCATATTCAAATCATGGGCAATCATAATCACGCCGCCCTGATAAGCATTCAGGGCTTCAATCAGAGCTTCGCGGCCTTGGATATCCAAGTGATTGGTCGGCTCGTCCAAAATCAGGAGAGCGGGTTCGTGAATCGTCATGCGAGCGAACAACAGGCGAGCTTTTTCCCCACCGGACAGGTATTCAATACGTGTCAAAGCGCGGTCACCGGTTAAGCCGAAACGCGCCAGATGCGACCTGAGTTTAGTTTCCGTTGCCGTGGGCATCAGGCGTGACATCAACAGCAACGGTGTGATGGCAAGGGGCAAATCTTCGGTTTGGTGTTGGGCAAAGTAGCCTATTTGCAGTTGCGGAGCGCGACGGAGAGTTCCGTCCATAGGGGACAAGCGACCGACAAGCAATTTTGCCAATGTGGACTTTCCGTTACCGTTTGCCCCCATTAAGGCTATCCGATCATGCGGGCCAACGGAAAAGGAGAGTTTTCGTAAAACAACATGATCATCGTACCCGACAGACACGTTATCCAAGGTCAGTAACGGTGGGGCCAAGCGGGCGGGTTCAGGAAAAGTGAAATGGGATTCCGCATGACCGGGCAATTCGGGCAACTCTGCCATCTTTTCCAATTGTTTCAAACGGCTTTGTGCTTGGCGCGCCTTTGTGGCTTTATACCGGAAGCGATCGATAAAGGATTGCAGGTGTGCCCGTTTTTGGTTTTGTTTAGCTATTTGTTTAGAGAGCAAGTCGATTTGGGCCGCATAGGTTTGTTGAAAGGTATCGTAATTTCCGGTATAAAGAGTCAGTTTACGATTATCAAAATGGATGATATGGTCGCATAATTCATTCAGGACAATTCGATCATGACTGATCAACAACAATGTTCCGGTATACTTTTTTAAGTGATTCAGGAGCCAGAGTGTTGCCTCCAAATCCAAATGGTTGGTCGGTTCGTCCAGCAGTAAAATAGTTGAAGGTCGGAACAGAGCAGCGGCCAGCGTCAGGCGCATACGCCAACCGCCGGAGAAATCTTGAACCGGACGGGTTAAATCAGTTTCGGCGAAACCGAGACCTCGTAAAATACGTGCCGCACGAGCGGGGGCAGCGTCACCTTCCATCAAGCGCCATTGTTCCAAGAGCTCCGGTTTTTCTAAATCAGTGGCAGTGGCCAAACTTTTTTTCAAAGCAGCCAAATCGGTATCACGTGCCAACACATATTCCAAAACAGGTAAATCGGTATCGGTTAATTCCTGAGCCACGGAAACGATACGGGCTTTATTGGGAAAAGAAACGGAACCGGTTTCGGTATCTATTTCGTGTTTCAGGACACGAAACAAGGTTGATTTACCGCAACCATTCAAACCGACGATACCGACTTTTTGACAATCGGCAATATGAACGGAAGCATGATCCAACAAAACACGTTGTCCGATACGGACGGTTATATCGTTAATATCTATCATCTTACCGAAAGAGATATCAGAAACGCGAGAAAAAATCAAGTTTATTCGGTCGAGTGCTTGACCAAATCTATTTTGAATGGTATACAACTCCCGAAAGGGAAAATCATGTTATCAGCGAATGTACATCGTTTAACGGACGGTCATATTGCCAAAACGTTGTTAAAATTTGCCCTACCCTATTTAGCGGCTAATTTTTTAATGGCTTTATACGGGACGGCGGATGTATTTATTGTCAGTCGGTTCGCCGATCCGTCGGCTTTGGCCGCGACGGCAACGGGGGCGCAGGCTGTCTTTATGATGATGGCTTTGGCCATCGGATTGACGTTAGGCGGGACAATTTTAATCGGGCAATATTTCGGTGCCAAGCGTGAACAGGATGTGGCAGAAACAATCAAGACAGTCTTTTCTTTATTTGCCGGAACAGCGGTTGTATGTGCGGTTTTTATGGTTATCTTCGCGCGACAAATTGCCGGATTATTGGAAACGCCAGCGGCCTCTTTTGAAGGGGCGGTACAATACATTTCGATTTGTGGTGGCGGGCTTATTTTTACTTTTTCTTTTGAATCCATCAGTGCCGTTTTACGCGGGTTGGGGGATTCAAAAAACCCGATGAAATTTATCGCCATTGCATGTTTATTAAATGTATTTTTGGATATATTATTTATCGGATATTTCGGATGGGGCGCTGCCGGTGCTGCCACCGCAACCGTTATTGCCCAAGCGTTTAGTGTGATGATTGCCGTTTTATATTTACGACGGTGTGGGTTTATATTTGACTTTTCCCTGAAAAATGTCGGGTTTTATCCGAATAAAGCGAAAAAAATACTGCGATTGGGAATCCCGACGGCTATTCAACAGACGATTATTTTCGGTTCGTTTACTTTGATGACGGCCATTGTCAATAAAATGGGGGTTATATCGGCCGCCGCGGTCGGTATCACAACCAAAATTGACGGATTTATGATTATGCCGGCAATGGCTTTTGCCTCGGCCGTTTCGGTTATGGCGGCACAAAACATCGGGGCGGGGCAACCGCAAAGGGCACGAGAAACCTTTTACACGGGTTTTTTAATGGCGTTATGTTTCGGCGCGCCGGCTTTTGCGATGATGTATACGCATGCGCCATGGGTCATGCGTTTATTCACGCAAAACAGTGATATTATCCGCAGTGGTAGTGACTTTATTTTGGCATATAGTCCCGATTGCATTTTATTATGTTTGGTCTTTTGCCTCAACGGATTTATGAACGGGTGCGGACGAACAACATTTACGATGATTAACAATATTATCAGCACGGTCTTTTTCCGGATTCCGTTGATTTATTCGGCGACCAGTTTATTCGCCGCCGGGTTGGCTTTACCGATTGCGACGATACCGCAAATTACATTGGCTCTGGCATATTTTTATTCGGGAAGATGGCAAAAATCAGTGATTGAAAACGGGAGGAAAAAAGCATGATCAGAACGGCAGAGTTTGTTTCTTTGGGACATCCGGACAAAACGGCGGATTTTATCAGCAGTTATATATTGGACAGATTGATTGAACAAGATCCCACAATTAAATACGGGGTGGAGGTCATGGTCAAAGGAAACACAGTTGTGTTGGGCGGAGAAATATGCGGTCATGTATCAACAGACAATTTGACAGATTGGGTAAAAGAAGCCTTGCGGGCCATCGGATATGATGAACGGTATGCGACTTTGTGGGGAGATCAAGCAATTAACATCAATCGGGTCGAGGTGATTGATTTAATCGGGCAACAATCGCCGGAAATCAATCAAGGCGTGATGCAAAACGGATGGGGGGATCAGGGCGTTTTTGTCGGCTATGCGTGTCAGGGGGAGATGTTCTTACCGAAAGAATTGGTTTTGGCACGACGGTTGGCGACGACTTTTTACGAACGGGCCCGTATGTCGGACAATTTGGGATTGGATATTAAGGCGCAAATTACTTTACATGAGGACGGTCGGGTCAAAACGGCCATTTTAGCCGTTCCCATGCGACAGACGGTTGTCATCAGTCCCCAAGATATTGCCGACATTTTAGGGGAAACACCGACGCAGGTAATTGTGAATGGGACGGGATCTTATACCTGTCATTCGGCGGTTGCGGATTGCGGCATCACGGGGCGCAAACTGGCGTGTGATTTTTATTCAACGGCGTGTCCCGTCGGTGGGGGATCCCCTTGGACAAAGGATGCCACAAAAGCGGATTTGACGTTAAACCTATATGCGCGACGTTTAGCCGTTCGGTATTTAGGGAACAATGATGAATGTTTTGTGTATTTATCATCCTGTATCGGGCGCAATGATTTACCGAGCGCCGTCGTTAAAACCGTAAAAAACGGTGTTGTATCGGTTATCAATATTGACGTTGTTGAAACACCGCGGGAAATGATTACCGCTTTGGGATTAGACAAACCGATTTTTGCCGACATGTGTCGACGCGGTATTGTGTTGTATTAGGTGATTATTTTTGAGGTTGTATCAAGCGGGCGCAATAAGCATCCATGGTTCCGTTTGACAGAGCCATAACCGCCCGAAAATCATCATCGGGGGACACTTTATTCCGACGGGTAAAACCGCATTTTTCGCATTGATGAATGATGTATTGTTGTCCGTTTTTCGTATCCAAACCAATCGGACGCATTAAACCATGGCACGGGGAAGCCCTGTCCCCCGGGTTAATATCAACGTGTTTGCTATACAGACATGTCGGGCAATGATTGGTATAGCCGTTTCCCGTAACATGTGTGTGGCAAACAGCGCAATCAAAATCTTCCGTACGACGGGTAAAGAGAGCCGTTGTCATTTTATTTTCCTTTCATAGGTATGGAACAAAGGGACTTCTTTCGGCGGCAAAGAAACCGTCATTCGAATATGTTTTGTACCGTCTTTACGGGACAGAATATGGCCTTTGCGATATAAAGCGGCCAAAACATCGCCGCGTTCGACCGGAACAGACAAATCAAGAAGGCGGTAATCCTTCATCAATTCGGTTTCAATACGGCACAGGAAATCATGTATTCCCTGCCCTGTTTTAGCGGACACAGGCCATTCTTTATCATGGCGTGTTTTTTGGGTACAAATCCGGTTTTGTTCGTCTTCATCCAACAAATCAATTTTATTTAAGACTTCTATCAAGCCGGCATCCACTTTATCTTTGACACCCAAGTCGGCCAAGACGGCTTCGACATCTTGTTTCTGAGCGGCCGTATCCGGATGTGAAAAATCACGAACATGGACGATAATGTCGGCTTCCAACACCTCTTCCAAGGTGGCACGGAAAGCCATAACCAGTTCGGTTGGTAAATCGGAAATAAAACCGACGGTATCGGAAAGGATAACCTCGGTTCCGTTCGGCAGGCGGACGTGACGCATGGTCGGGTCAAGGGTGGCAAACAGCATGTCTTTGGCAAAAACATCCGATTGCGTTAGGTAATTAAACAAGGTTGATTTACCGGCATTGGTATATCCGACCAAAGCCACAATCGGATACGGTACCCGGCGACGGGCTTTGCGATGTAATTCTCGCGTTTTTTTAACCTCAGCCAATTCCTTTTTAATTTTCAGAATATCATCATCAATCAAACGGCGGTCAAGTTCAATTTGGGTTTCACCGGGACCGCCCAAAAAACCACTACCGCCCCGTTGTCTTTCCAAGTGCGTCCAAGAACGCACCAAACGGGATCGGGCGTAGGTCAGGTGCGCCAATTCAACTTGCAAAACACCTTCACGGGTACGGGCGCGCTGACCGAAAATTTCCAAAATCAGGGCGGTTTTATCAATGACTTTTGTCTGCCATGCTTTTTCCAGGTTACGTTGTTGCAAGGGGGACAACGCACACGCGATAATGACAACCTCAACTTCATGGGCTCGCATAACGGATTCCAAGCGTTCAATCGTCCCTTTTCCTAAGTACGTATTGGCCTTAATTTCACGCAAAGCAATGGCTTCGGCATGGAAAACGGTCAGATCGATAGCGGCCGTCAATGCCACAGCTTCGGCCAAGCGCGCCTCGGGAGAACGAACATCGGTTGATTCTTTCAGGTACGGGAGTAAAACAACGGCGTTATGCGTCATGGGAACGTTCCTGTTGCCAGACCAAACGGACACGGGCGTATTCAACCGTATGATCCGCGTTTGTCAGGGTATGAACGGTTTCATTCTGCTTTTGCCATGTTTGTAGGGTAATGATATCCCGATATCGGGCGGGATGGCGGAAAGAAACCTGTATTTCGGAAAGAGTATGCTTTTTCAAAAAATCCGCGTCAAAAGCATCCAGTACCCATGTCGGATAAAGGGCATTATTAACATGGTCGTTTAAATCGATATCATCGATACGAACCGGAAAAGAGCGGACATCATCCGGCGGGGTATCCGGTGTTATGATTTTTGCAAAATCAGAGATAAAAGCTCTTTCCGGCAAGAGTTCGTATGTCGGGATATGTTTTAAGACGGGAATCGGCCGCATACGATTGGTATCGACAAGAACCCATTGGCTTGTTGCCCGAATCAAGGTTTCCCCCTTTTGATTCGTGGCGGAAAAATCACGAATACCGGTAGCGGCCGTCGCGGCGGAAGGCCAAGTACTCATTTCAATTGTGTCGCCCCATGTCGGCCATTGATTGACAGCGACATGGTAGCCGCCACCGATCCATCCGATACCGCGTTCGTGGCAATAGGCGTAGCCGAGCCCCATTTCATCGGCGTGTTCATCGGCCATATCCTGAAACAAATTAAACAGACTTCGAACGCGAAGTTTTAATTTAAAATCGCATTCGTAGCTTTTGATTATATATGATTTTTTGTATTTATCCATTCATATTCTCCGGTATCAGAGGGCGTTCGCGGTTAATGCGTTCGGCTATCGTCATAATCCGATCATCCGATGTTATATTTTCAAGCAGAACAGGTAATTTATACCGCCAATTCGGATAGTTTAAATATGTTCCGGGAACATTAACCTGTTCGATTTGCCCGACCATATCTTCCAAGCGGACGACCAACATCAAGCTGGGGGTTCGGGCCAAAAAAGCGTATGTATTCGGAATAAACCAATCCGGCAGATCGGAAGACAACCAAGCGGTTCGATCCTGATCGGGCAAAAGACCTTCCGCAATAAAGGCATCCACAAATTGTCGACGTTCTTCCGGACGGGCGTTTTGTTCCGCTTTATATTGTTTCGGCGACATGGTTTTCAGGCGTTTTTTCAAATCCAGGTCAAGCCCCTGCCAAAAAGCGGGGTAAGTCGGCATATCGTGTGTTCCCGGTGTAATGAGGCAGCGGTGTTCATAGGCACCGGGCGGCATTAATTTTCCGTCCCTTTTCTGATACTGCATCAATCGGAAAGAAAGTGTTCCGGCACGCGCCATTTCTTCCATAAATCCGGGCGGGACCGTTCCCAAATCCTCACCGACCACAATAGTGCGATTACGAACGCTTTCCAAGGCAACCAAACCGAGTAAATCCCGAAACGGATATGACAGGTAGGCTCCGCCGCCTTTAACGCGTAGAAACAGGCGCATCAGGGAAAAAACGTGGTCTATCCGCAAAGCACCGGACGGACGCATAATACGTTTCAACAAGCGAATAAAAAACGCATATCGTGTTTTCTTCAGGCGAATGGGATTAAAGGCGGCCAACGACCAATCTTGCCCTTTTTTATTCATAAAATCCGGGGGCGCCCCCACGGAAACACCGGGGAGAAAAATATTCTGATGCATCCACACTTCGGCACTCCCTAAACCGACGCCGACCGGTAAATCCGTATACAAGCCAACGGGTAAAGACGGCCGATCATATGCGGCACGAACGGCTTCGAATTGTTCGACGGCAATAAATTGTTGATACTTGGCAAACCAGATACTGTCGGCATATGTTTTTTGAAAAGCACGGACGGCGGATGAGGTCGGGGTTCGATAACCTTTTGGCCAATCCGCCCAGCATCGGCTTTGACCGCGGGCGGCAAAATAACTGCGCAACGCCTGATGTGTAGCGAACAAGGTCAGGTCATCATCCTGTCCTTGGCAAAAATCCAAAAAAGCCTGTCCGCGGGGCGTTGTTGCCTGCCAATCCGATGTCAGGTGCAGGTTTTTAAAGGTATCATATAAAATGCCAAGAGCGGTATATTTCATTTCCGCCACGTAATCATATTCAACCGTCGGGGATTGTTTAGCGGCCGTCAACAATTCGATAAAGCGGGCAGATTTTTGATAATCGGCATAGGCCGGAGATGTGGCCGCCTCAGGAATAGCATCGGTATCAATATAAAGCGGATTTAAAAACGTTCGCGCCGTTGCAAAATACGGACTGGCATCTTGGGGACTATCCGGAAACAAAGCGTTTAAGGGATTCACACCGATAAAGGAAGCTTTGAGTGTTTCGGCCACGTCGGCCAGATAGCGTAAATCCGTCATATCACCCATTCCCCAATTGTGTTGTGAGGAAACGGCATAAAGTTGAATCGGTAATCCCCAAACACGGTTACCGCGTTGCATGCCGGCCGGCATATAACAGGTATTCGGTGTGACAATCAGGTTTGTCATGGTATTGGATGTCGGCTTTTTTCCATCCAGCAGAAAGGTTAATGTATGATAGCCGAGCGGAACAGATAAAGATAGAGAAAGGCGTTTTTTTAAATATGTTTTATCTTTAACGATACAACTATCCAAAACAGGAAGATCCGCTAAATTTTGGGTGCCGCCGTCGGTTGTTTGATCTTCACGCGTTAAAAACCAAGACAGAGTTTGTGTTTGTGCTTCGACCGGGATAACAATTTCAAGTGCGAGAGAAGCCACTTCCCATTCACGAACCACAACAACGGGCGGGACAAAATCAGCAAACTGATCCATCCGCCATTTAGCCAAAGATTGACGCGCTTCGGTCGGTGTATCGGCCGGATATCCGAGCGCTTGACAAAGGGCTTTTTTAATACCGGGGGATGCGACATATTCTTGGCCGTTTTCCCAATATGAATGCCAGATGCCGAGTTGTTGACTGAGTTCGTCTAATGGGGTCATGATTGTACCTCCTGTACCAGCACGACAACACTCCACGCCGGTAGTTTCAAAATCCGATCGGCCTGTGTCGCGATATCGGAAGTATCCAGTGCGATATGCCATTGGCCGGAAGGCAGATGCCAATCCATAGCCGTTTCGGTGGCATTGAACGCAAAAAACATCGGCGGGACAGTATCGGTATTGCTAATCCGGCAGGACAAAGCGCGTACATAGCCTTCCCAATCCGTGTCTTGCATCGGTTGACCATCCGGTCGAAACCAGACACAGGTATCGGATGTCAGAAAATCATCGTTCCAAACCGATGCGTATTGTCGGCGGAAAGACATAATTTTTTCCACAAAAACATACATACTTTCACCGGCCGGAGACACACGCGTCCAATCAAGCCATGAATACGCGTTATCTTGGGCATAGGTATTATTGTTACCTTGTGCGGTTTGACAGACTTCATCCCCGCCGCGAAGCATGGGTGTTCCGAACGAAAGCAACAAGGTAGCCATCATGGCTTTGGCGCGAGCCAGCCGCAGGCGTAGAACGGCATCGTCATCGGTATCCCCTTCAACACCACTATTCCATGAATGGTTATGGTCATTGCCGTCACGGTTTTCTTCCCCGTTAGCTTCGTTATGTTTTTGGTTATAGGATACCAAATCCCACAAAGTAAAACCATCATGTGCCGTCACAAAATTAACGCTTTCCCAGGGTTTGCGACCTCTATTGTCATAGACATCCGAAGAACCGGTCCAACGGCTGGCAAATTCGGCAGCCTGACCGAAATCGCCTTTCCAAAAACGGCGGACAACATCACGAAATTTATCGTTCCATTCGGCCCAACCGGGGCGGAAAGAGCCGACCTGATAGCCGCCCCAACCAAGATCCCATGGTTCGGCAATCAATTTCAGGCGTTGCAAGGTGGGGTCTTGTTGAACGGTTGCCAAAAAATCGCTGTTAATGGTATACTGGTTATTATCGTCGCGCGCCAACGTTGTTGCCAAGTCGAACCGAAAACCGTCGATTTGTACTTTTTCAGCCCAATAGCGCAAAGAATCCATGACTAATTGTAAAGCACGAGGATGATCCAGATTAAAGGAATTGCCACAACCGGTTGTATCGTCATAATAGCGGGGATTTTCCTTATTCAAACGATAGTAAACGGCGTTATCAATGCCGCGGTAGCACAGAGTTTGTCCCATATGGTTGCCTTCGCCCGTATGATTATAAACAACGTCTAAAATGACCTCGATACCGGCTTCATGAAACACACGTACCATCTGTTTCAGCTCGGCCAAGCGATGAGATGACAGGTAGGGGGCGTGCGGCGCCATAAAGGCAATCGGATCGTATCCCCAATAATTTGTTAAATTTTTATCCAACAGAAAACCGTTTGTCATAAAAGCGGCTGTCGGCAACAATTCAACCGATGAGATGTGCAAACTTTTTAAATAATTAATCACACCCGGCGTGGACATACCCGCACAGGTACCGCGCAACGCTTTATCCACATCGGGATTCAGGGCGGTAAAACTTTTGACATGGGTTTCGTAAATGACTTCTTCGCTCCATGGCGTTTTCGGTTGTTTGGCATCTCCCCAATCAAAATCGGCATCATCGACCACAACGCATTTCGGCACATAGGGGGCGGAGTTTGTCCGGCTGAAAGACAGGTCGGCTTGTGGCGAACCGGGGCGGTAGCCCAACATACTGTTATGGGAGATAACGGGTCCCGTCAACATACGGGCATACGGATCTATCAACAATTTATGCGGATTAAAGCGGTGACCTTTTTCGGGATCATACGGACCATAGACACGATAGCCGTACAACTGTCCCGGTTTTAAGCCTTTAATATAGCCATGAAAAACTTCGTCGGTATATTTCGGCAAATCAATATGGGTTTCCCCATGACCATTTTGATTAAACAGGCAAAGTTGTACCCGATCGGCGTGCGCCGAAAAAACAGCAAAATTAACCCCGTTACCGTCAAAGTTCGCGCCTAACGGATACGGCAGGCCGGGCAAGACTTCCAATTCTGTTTTTATGCTCATATCACTTTTCCTTTCCCGGAAGAGAATCAGAGGGGCATATCCCGCCGTCGAGAGGAACCGGCTTCTTTCAAACGGAAGCACACAACGGACAATGGCGGTAAAACAACCTGTAAAGCGAATTCTTTAAAGTTCCAACCGGGAGCTTCGGTTTGAATGGTGCCTGCATTACCAACACCGGAGCCGCCGTAAATCGGCGCGTCCGAATTAAAGACTTCTTCATACAGACCGGATTCGTTGACACCAATGCGGTAGTTATAGCGCGGCACTGGCGTAAAATTACAGGCAACGACCAAGGTATCCTCGGGCCTTTTACCGTGTCGGATAAATGTAAAGCAGGAGTTTTCAAAATCGTTACCGTCAATCCATTCAAAGCCGCTGCCTTCACAATCCATTTCATAGAGTGCGGGCGTTTCCCGATACAGGGTATTCAGATCCCGTATCAGTTTTTGGATACCTTTATGATTGGTATTTTTCAATAAATCCCAGTCCAGACTATCGGCAAAGCGCCATTCGGTTCGTGCGGCCAATTCATTACCCATAAAGAGCAATTTTTTACCGGGATGCATAAACATATAGCTGTAATACAAGCGCAGGTTAGCAAACTTTTGCCATTCATCCCCGGGCATTTTATCCAACATCGGGCCTTTACCGTGGACGACTTCGTCATGCGATAACGGCAGTGCGAAATTTTCCGTAAACGCGTACAACAAACTAAATGTCAACTCATTATGATGATATTTACGGTGAATGGGGTTTTCGCTCATGTAATGCAGGGTATCATGCATCCAGCCCATATTCCATTTATAACCAAAACCCAAACCGCCAACATAGGTCGGGCGCGAAACCATCGGCCAAGCAGTGGATTCTTCCGCAAAAGTCGTAGCCCCCTGCCCTTCGGCAAAAACAACTTCGTTCAGGCGACGCAAGAAAGCGATGGCTTCCAAATTTTCACGGCCGCCGAATTCGTTGGGAATCCATTCGCCTTCCTTACGGGAATAATCGAGGTAGAGCATACTGGCCACCGCATCCACGCGCAATGCGTCAATATGGTATTCTTTAATCCAGAATAACGCATTAGCGATTAAAAAGTTGGCAACTTCGTTCCGGCCATAGTTATAAATTTTTGTTCCCCAGTCTTTATGTTCACCTTTCCGAGGATCGGCATGTTCATACAAAGCGGTACCGTCGAATTGCGCTAAACCGAAAGCATCACGCGGGAAATGGGCGGGCACCCAATCCATAATGACACCGATACCGGCCTGATGTAGGGCATCGATCAGGTATTTAAAATCATCGGGGGTACCGTAACGGCTTGTCGGTGCGAACATACCGGTTACCTGATATCCCCATGAACCATCGAACGGGTATTCGGCCAACGGTAAAAATTCCACATGCGTAAAGCCCATTTCCACCAAATAAGCCGGTAACTCACGCGCCATTTCGCGGTATGTCAACCAACGATTATTTTCCAGACTGTTACGACGCCACGAACCTAAATGAACCTCGTAAACGGAAATCGGGCGGCGCCAGTCATTGGCTTCGGCGCGACGCCCTTTCAACCAATCGGCATCTTGCCACTGATACTTTGACGTATCAAAGACCAGAGTGCCTGTTTTGGGACGCATTTCAAATGCAAAACCGAACGGATCGGATTTCAAAGGCAATAGCCGATCGTCCGCCCCGATCAACTCATATTTATACATATCCCATTCTTTTAAACCGGGGACAAACAATTCCCAAATGCCGGAACTGCCGCGCGGGCGCATCATATGCCGGCGACCATCCCAATCATTAAAGGTGCCGACAACACTGACGCGTTTAGCATTCGGGGCCCAAACGGCAAACAGAACACCATCAACACCCTGATGCGTCATCAGGTGGGCACCAAGCTTATCATAAATCTGTAAATGATTTCCTTCGCCGTACAGATACAAATCCAATTCCCCGAGAACGGGCCAAAAGCGATAGGGATCTTCGGCCATATACGATTGACCGGCGGAAAGTGTTATCTTAAAGATATAGGGGAAAAAGGTCATTTCCTCCCAAATATCCAATTGAAACAGGCCGGCGGGATGAACGCGCCGCATCAGACCAAGGGATTGATTGGTATCCGTTCGAATCACTTCAACCTGAGCAGCCTGCGGCTGAAAAGTTCGGATATAGAGGCCGTTTTTCCCTTCGGCATCCTGTCCCTGATGCATGCCAAGAACCGCAAACGGGTCGCCACGGTATCCACCTTCGGCAATAGCGTTAACAAGATTGGTTTCCAAAATCAGTCCCATATTCTCCCCTCACCTTTTTTTGAGTCATGTTAATTTGATTTTTTTATATAGCATTGTTTTTCACAAAAAGGAAAGAAAAAAAACAGTTTTGATGAAAAATTTTCGTTTTTTGGTTATACCAAGAGGCTTGGCAAGCAAAGCAAACGGAAAAAGAACATCATAAAAAAGAAGAAAATGCAAAAAACGCTTGCATTCGGTTTTAAAAAGTGATAGAGGAATGGAGTAAAAAAAGCATTTTTCCACGAACAAGCGTGGTTTTTATTAATTCAACAGAAAAAAACAAAGGAATAAATGAATGACAAAATGGGTTTATACTTTTGGTGACGGCGCGGCAGAAGGCGATGCCAGCATGCGCAACCTGTTGGGCGGTAAAGGGGCCAACCTGGCGGAAATGTGCCGGGTCGGTGTTCCGGTACCTCCGGGGTTCACGATCACAACAGAAGTTTGTACATATTATTATGAAAACAATCATTCCTATCCGACGGAATTAAAGGATCAGGTCTTGGCGGCTTTGGCCGGTATTGAAGCCAAAATGGGCAAAAAATTCGGTGATACCGAAAACCCGTTGTTATTCTCGGTTCGTTCCGGTGCCCGCGTTTCCATGCCGGGTATGATGGATACGGTTTTAAACTTGGGCTTGAACGATGAAACGGTTAAAGGTTTAGCCAAGATTTCCGGCAATGAAAAATTCGCTTATGACAGCTATCGTCGTTTTATCCAAATGTACGGCGACGTTGTGATGGGTGTGGATTCTCACAAATTTGAACATGTATTGGATCACGTTCGTGAAACAAACGGCTATCAATTCGACAACCAAATGACGGTTGAACAATTGAAAGACGTTGTGGAACAATTCAAAAAGATTTGTGAAGATGACGGTCATCCGTTGCCGCAAGATCCGATGGAACAATTGTGGGGCGGTATTGGCGCCGTTTTCGGTTCTTGGATGGTGGAACGGGCGATTTACTATCGGAAGCTCAACAATATTCCGGGCGATTGGGGTACAGCCGTCAACGTTCAAACCATGGTGTTCGGGAACTCGGGCGATAACTCGGCAACGGGTGTATGCTTCTCCCGCGATCCGGCGACCGGTGAAAACTATTTCTATGGTGAATATTTAAAGAACGCGCAAGGCGAAGACGTGGTGGCCGGTATTCGGACGCCGCAACCGATGACAAAGCTTGTCAAAGAACGGCGTGGTATGGAACTGCCGTGCATGGAAGAAGAATTCCCGGCTTTGTTCAAAGAATTGTGTGATATTCGCGCCAAATTGGAAGCGCACTACAAAGACATGCAAGACATGGAATTCACGATTCAAGACGGTAAATTGTGGATGTTGCAGACCCGCAACGGAAAACGGACGGGGACGGCAGCTCTGAAAATTGCGGTCGACATGGTTCGTGAAGGCTTAATTGACAAAGAAACGGCTGTTTTACGTGTTGAAGCGGCTCAATTAGATCAATTATTGCACCCGATGTTTGACAAGAACGCGAAAAAAGACGTTATTGCGACAGGTTTGCCGGCTTCTCCGGGTGCCGCGGTCGGTGAAATTGTTTTCTCGGCCGAAGATGCGGAAAAGGCTGCCGAAGAAGGACGCAAAGTCGTCTTGGTTCGCGTGGAAACATCTCCGGAAGACATTGCCGGTATGCATGTATCCCAAGGTATTTTAACGGCCCGTGGCGGTATGACATCACACGCAGCGGTGGTTGCCCGCGGTATGGGTAAGCCGTGCGTTTCCGGTGTTCCTAACCTGCGCATTGACTACGCCGCTCAAACTTTGACGGTTGACAATGTGACTTTGAAAGCCGGCGACATGATTTCGATTGACGGTACGACGGGTCAAGTGATGGCCGGGGCTTTGAAATTGGTTGTTCCGGAAATGGCCGGTGACTTCGGCGAATTCATGGGATGGGTTGACAGCATTCGCAAACTGCGCGTACGTGCCAACGCCGAAACACCGACGGATGCCAAAACGGCCAAGATGTTCGGTGCGGAAGGTATCGGTTTGTGCCGGACGGAACACATGTTCTTTGATCCGAGCCGTATCAACCACATGCGTGAAATGATTTTGGCGAACAACGAAGCCGACCGTCGGAAAGCTTTGGCCAAATTATTGCCGTATCAACGTCAAGACTTTGTTGATTTGTTCTCAATCATGGACGGTCTGCCGGTGACAATCCGTTTGTTGGATCCGCCGTTGCATGAATTCTTGCCGAACAAACGTTCAGAACAAGAAGAAATCGCGAAAGAAATGGGTATTTCCGTGGATGAAATCATTGCCCGGACGCACCAATTACATGAAGCCAACCCGATGTTGGGTCTGCGCGGATGCCGTTTAGCCATTGTTTACCCGGAAATCTGTGAAATGCAGACACGGGCGATCATTGAAGCGGCTTTGGATGTTGCGGCCAAAGGTATCAAAGTCATTCCGGAAATCGAAGTGCCTTTGATTACGTCCAAGAAAGAATTGGAAATCTGCAAAAACATCATTGATGCGACGGCAGAACAAGTCTTTGCGGAAAAAGGCGCAAAAATCGAATACTTTGTCGGTACGATGATTGAATTGCCGCGTGCGGCTTTATTGGCCGATGAAATTGCGGAAATCGCCGACTTCTTTGAATTCGGGACAAACGATTTGACGCAAACAACGTTGGGTATGAGCCGCGACGATGCGGGCAGCTTCTTGCCGACGTTTGTGGCAAAAGGCATTTATCCGTCCGATCCGTTCCAATCTTTGGATCAAAGCGGTGTCGGCAAGTTGGTGGCGATGGCTTGCAAAGCCGGTCGGTCGACCAAAGCGGATTTGTACCTGAGCATTTGTGGTGAACACGGCGGTGATCCGGCCTCTATTGAATACTTAAATCAATATTTGGACGGCGTGTCTTGCTCTCCGTACCGTGTACCTATTGCACGGTTAGCGGCGGCTCAGGCTGCGGTTAAGGCGAAAAAGGCCTAACCTTTTCGTCAACGGAATATCCCCTCGACATCAATCGGGGGGATATTTTTATGCCAAAAGGTTTTTCCGTATTTTTGTCAAAAACACTTTTTGACATATTAATACATTTTTTGCTTGAAAAAAAAACAAAAGAATCATAAACTTTCAAAAAAAGGAGGCACCATGGTTTTTTGGGCAACGGTTTTAGTTTTTATTATCAGCATATTAACCTATTCTTTTTATCCCAGAAATGATCAATATACACAAGACATTATGCGGGCAGAAAGTGGGGTATTAAGTTTCGTCAATCAACATCAGGCAGCCAAAGATTACATGGTTCAAATGTTGCAGGTATCGGCGGGAGACACCACGGACGAGGGGGATAATGTGATGACACCGTTACCGGGTGCCCCATTAATTGCTATGATGCCACACGGATCAACATATGAGTTTTTCGGTAATATCAACGAAACACCGGATATGCAGCGAAACCAGAATAGTGATGACGGTTATACCAGCGTGGTTGCGTGTTATAATGATGATGCCGATAATTTAACCAGCAATTGTGTTGATGCCGATCATCAATATATTATAACCTATGGATTAGAACCGTTATGGTGGGCTGATAATGTACAACGCCGGGAAACGTGGCGAAAGGCTATTTTAAAAAGGACGCGCGGATCCGCCGTATGCGGTTCTTTGGTTGGTCCATTTTCGGACGGGATTCAACAATATTACAGCATTGATACGACACAGCGTTTAACCGGAGGACAAAGCAAAACGTTCGGGGATTTAAATCAGCAACGAACAATAGGTGTTGTTCCCCTCCCCGTTTCCAACAAATTGGCAACTTTGTTTGATGGCGGATTAGATAATTATGAAATTTTATTTTGCATGAGTCCGTTTGACAATCCGTATGTTCAGGATAATTTGGTTTTTCATTGGGACAAGATTAACAATAACGTAACAGGTCATCAAGCGGGGGCTTCTAATTTATTAGCGGGCAGTTGGTTCGGATCGGCGCCGGATATGGCCGAGATATCCGTTAACTCGACTCAATTCACGGTTTCGGGGGTCGTGACTCTTCCTTCCACCATACAAAGCATTGGCGTTTTAACCGATGCTAACGCTCAATCTTTTATGATTTTAGAGCGGGTTACCAGTTTGGAAAACGAACAACACAGTTATTTAAAAATCGGGAAACGATGTGTCGAAGTACCCAACAAAATCTTCTCTTTTACCTATGTCCAGAACGGGAGTGATACAAGTGACGCAATACTATATATCAATGGGAAAGCGACAACTGATTTAACGAGTTGTCCGATAGAGGAAGACACATTATCTCAACCGAATTTTAGCAAAAGCCGATTAATTTCGGAGGGAAATTTATCCGAGTTAACCAATACATTGGCAAACTTTAAAATTTATAATTCAGCGTTAACGGAAGAAGAACGGAGCAAAAACCTGAAAACAGACAAAAAACGTTTCGGTATTAGATTTTAACGAGGGATGAATTTGACAAAATCCGTTAAACGATATATAATAAAAAGATAGGGATGTGAGGAGGCAACATGATGACAAAAAAAAACGAACGCGGCGCAATTATGGTGGAAGTCATTTCCGTTCTGGCTTTGTTGGGCACAATGGGAACGGTTTTGTTCCGTCAGATATTGCAGCGAAATGAAGAATTGGAAAATGTCAATATGGCCTCGGAAATGCGGATTATGAAAGAAGCATTAACAGCCTATATTCAAGCGGACAAAGCGACGTTAGAGTCAGGAACATGTGTTGCTTCATCCCAAAGTGATGTTGAACAATGTGCTATCAGTTCAAGTGCGATTGCCGACGAGGTCAAAGCATTTGTTCCGGATGGTTACGGAAGTACGGTTGATTCATATAATTTTTATTTATTTACCTATATTTTGGATCCGGATCTAGCACCGCGGCAAGTTATCTACGGTATGGTTTTCCCGAAAGGAGTGACCGATGATGAGAGTATTTTACCGGGGAACATGAATTTAATGCGGGCAGCACGGGTAGCCAATTTAATCGGAGCCGACGGCGGGGTGTTCTATGGTAACGAAGACGATGATGGTGATGATGCGGGTTTCAAAATGGTCCACGGAACTTTGGGTGGGTGGAGTTTGGAATGTCCGAATGACACGGCATGCCCGAATAATGAGCCTATGTACGCTGCCATTACGGGAACGGATATTTTCATTCCCGAAGCGGAGCAGCCGGAAACACCGAAAGCAAAAGTAGCTATGCCACTCAGCGTTGCCTTTCAACGGTTACACAGTTATGATTACTTCTCTGTTGGGGGCAGAGACAGTGACGGCAATGTTAATTGTGTTCAGCTAGAAAACGGTGCTTTACCGCGTACTTTAAATGAGGACGGAACAGCCAATCCGGATGAAATCTTTGATCCAGGATATAAGGGGTGTGAACCGTTATTTTGGGTTGGTGCCGACTATTATGCCGGAGAAAATACATCCGAAAAAGGTCAGGTTTACGTTAAAAACAATTTGTACATCGGGCGTGACAATACAAATGACCGACATGCGGTTGCGATTGAAAACAGCAACGGAAACAGGATTCAGGTTTTCAACACAACCGGGACGGAACGGTTAACGCTCAACGGCAGCGGACAAGTCGTCGCAAGAAACAGAGATGGTCTTGAAACCGTTCGCATTGACGGAACAAACGGGCAGATCACTTTAAATGAACAGGACGTAGAAATTGACTTCAATGGGGAGAAGACAACGGTATCGGTACCGTCTTTACTCATCAGCAGTCGCGGAACAATTGAAACAAACAAGCAAGGGGCTTTTTATAACAGCGACGGTGCCCTGGTTAAGGCGACATACCGTTTAGATCCGGCCTACACATCGTTAATGAATGATATTCGATTGACTTCGCGGGGCGGGGCTCGGTTAAGTGAAATTTTACCGAACTATATCATGCGTACTGTTCAAGTACATCAATTCGAGAATAGTGATAAATGGAAGGTCAGCAAGCCGGAATGTCCCAAAGGATATGCCAAGGCCATTATTGTGACGCCGACAGCGTGGTCACAATATGTGACATCGGCCCAGTTAACGTTAGGTCATAGAAGCCTTACAACATCCACAGATAGTGGACCCGGAGAACATTCGCATACGGTGTCTATTCGTGATATTTCCATCACTGCGAAAGCGAATAAAGGAGAAGATGACACATCTATCACGACAGGTTATACCGACACAAATAATAATCAATTAACATTAAAGCACAGAGGGGCGGTTGAATTAGGTATCACCTCTCCCAACAACAACAACAACAATTGGGAAGTTACGGCAACATACGAAGACGGAGCGGCATCAGAGAAAGATCCGATTACGGTTATGGCCCAAACGTATTGTGTCTTTGATAAAGAGAACTTTACACAGGGAACAAATTTCGAAGGGAAAAATGCCACCGGAATCAGCCATGACAATACAGATGATGTCAAAGATGACGGGGTTTTAGACAACAACCAGGATCGGACAGAAACAGGCGGAAATGTTTCGTGTGACACTAACAATGACTGTGCCATGACAGAGTATTGCACGGGTGGAACGTGTTCGCCATTATCGACATTAGGAACATGCTCCAAAGATGATACGGAACCGGGTGACGGCATTTATTGCGCCAACGGAATATGGATCAGTATCAGCTGTGTTGAAGACACGAATTGTGAGACAGGAAGTAGTTGTATAGACTACAAATGTGTCGCTTCAAAATAAGGCGATCGATACAATCAAACGGGCGGGAAATCCCCGCCCGTTTTTTTGACCTGTGATGATGAAAAATCATTCACTTTAACAGAGAGGAATTAATACCCCTCCATCTTTTCATCCAACGTAGCCCCCGGCAAGTAATCAATCAAAGGACGTTCGATAAAGGTATAAGTACCGTATTCGCCACGATCACGTGAAGCAATACATGCCCGAGCCGCCGAAACCATAATATTGGCTGTTAATTCCGGATTATTCCCGTCAACCTGATATTTTTGGTTGACCTGCATACCGGTACGTTCAACCTCCCCTTCATGATGCAGGGTATTATATTTATTGATGCTTTTCACAAATAAAATTTCGGTCGGATCGGCCGTAAAATACGGATCGGCTTTAATACGAGCCGCCACATCTTCCGGATCAAAACCTTTTTGAATTTCAACATAGACTTTCCGTTTTTGTTTGCCGCGACCGTTTGCCAACGTCAAAGCTACCGCATCACGAACACCTTCAATAGCTTTAACAGCGGCCGTATGCCCCATGCTTCGACCACCCTTGGCACCACCGAACGTCGTTGTTGTATGACCGGTAATTGATGCAATTTTCATAATTGCGCGCACACCGGAATCGGTACCCGGATCCCAACCTGTCCCAAAGATCGAAACAACCTTTTTGGCCTTTGCATTGATATCCAAATCCTTTTTCAGGCCGACAATGCGTTCGTGTTCATCAAAGCTATCAACCGTGCAGAGTCCCATAGCCTGATACTCTTTAACCCGTTCGGGGACTTCGCGGGACGGAATACACAACAAAGCGACATCCACTTTGCCGAGTTCTTTAATATCGCCGACAACGCGGGTATTTTCCAATTCGGGTTCTTGTTTATTCAAAGAAACCGGACGGCGGACAACCCCGGCCAAAACGACATCCGATGTTTCTTCCAACGCTCTTTTACATCCGCGGCCGACGTTACCCCAGCCGATAATAGCTACTGATATTTTTTGCATTCATAACCTCCTGACATTTGTTGATATAATTTTTGATAATCGTTTGATGACTTTGTCCATGAATAATTTTGTTTCATGGCCAAGCGGCGCATTTGATGAATATGTTCCGGTCTGTCAAAGTATGTCGCGTTCGCCCAACCGATTGTGTTATAAAGTGCGCTTGGCGAAATATCGCGGAATTTAAAGCCGGTACCGACGCCATAGTATTCGTTATAATTATCAACGGTATCTTCCAATCCGCCGGTTGCGCGCGCTATCGGCAAGGCCCCGTATGTCTGGCTGACCATTTGTTTCAGGCCGCACGGTTCGTACAAGGACGGGACAAGAGAAAAGTCGCTACCCGCATCAATTAAGTGTTCCATTTCCGCTTCGAATCCTATTTTAACGGCGATTCGCCCCGGATACTTTTTCGGCAAAGATTCAAAATAGTTTTGCGCCCATTGATCGCCCTGCCCCATAATAACGAATTGGCATTGCATGGTATTCAAAACCGGTTCAATGCATTGTGACAACATACCGATACCTTTTTGTTCGGCCAGACGAACGGCCATCCCGAAAATCGGTTCGGAAACACTATTCAGATGCATTTCCTTAACAAGGGCTTCTTTATTTTTTTGTTTACCCGCGCGGAAATCATTCGCAGAATATTGCGCCGGAATAATCAAGTCATTTGCCGGATTCCACAATTGGGTATCGATACCGTTTAAGATACCGTACAAATCGTTTTGGCGTTCGCGCAATAAAAAGTCCAACCCTGCCCCAAATTCAGGTGTTAAAATTTCCCGGGCATAGTTCGGAGAAACGGTATTCAATTTATCCGCAAAACGCAGACCACCTTTTAAAAAGTTAATACAGCCGTAATCTTCAAAAGCGCCGGCATGGAAATCCGCCCAATCGACTTTGGCATACGGGACAACGTCAGCGGAAAAGCGCCCCTGATACGGCAGGTTATGAATTGTCAGCAACGTTTTGGTACATGAAAAGAACAAATCGCGATCATGTTTGACATAATACGGAATCAATGCGGTTTGCCAATCATGGACATGGATAACATCCGGACGGAAGCGCAAATCTTTTGCAACCTGCAAAGCGGCGCGACAAAAGAAAGCGTAGCGATAGGCGTTATCTTGAAAAGCGACGTGATTCCATTTATCATCATAGACACCGTTACGGTCAAAATACTTATTAAATTCGATAAAATAGGTTTCAACCCCGGGGATATAATTGGATTGATGAACGGAAAAGAATTCGTGACAATTACCCATTTCGACACAATTACCGTCCATCACTTTAAAAAGGCCGAACTTTTGATAATCAATGGCGGAATATAAAGGAATGATAGCTTTAATCCGAACATCCTGATGTATCAATGACTTAGGCAAAGCACCAACGACATCCCCCAATCCGCCGGTTTTAATAAAGGGGGTCATTTCACTGGCTACGAACAGAACATTTTGTGTCATTTTAATCTCCTTCACATTTCATTTTTGATTAGTATAAATGAGTATCCGGCGCATTGCAAGCATTTTTATCATAATTTTTTCTTGCTTTTATTAGACAAAATGGGTAATCTGAAAAAAAGTAGAGAAAGGATGATATAATGGCGGTTTTAAATGTGGAAAGTTCGCTAAACGGATTGCGATGGGAAATGCAGCCGGCGGATGAACATTTAGCGGCCGCGTTGGCTCAACGGTTTAATTTACCGGAAGTGGCGGCTCGGATTTTGGCAGCACGCGGCATTACACCGGATGAGGCCGAAGCTTTTTTATATCCGACATTAAAATCCCACTTACCGAATCCGTTGACGTTACGGGATATGGAAAAAGCGGCCAATCGAATGGCGGATGCGATTGAGGCGGGCGAACCTATCGGCCTGATGGGGGATTATGATGTTGACGGTGCGACATCAACAGCCTTATTAAAAATGTTTTTGGAGCAAATCGGTGTAACGGTCTACACTTTTATTCCGGAGCGGGAAGACGGATACGGTCCTAATTCGACCAAAATGCAGGAATTTTACGACAAAGGGTGTCGTTTGGTGGCAACGCTTGATTGCGGGATGACGGCTTTTGAGCCGATTGAAGCGGGCGTTCGGGTCGGATTGGATATTATTGTTTTGGATCATCATGATCCGGAAAAAACGTTACCGAATGCCTATGCCGTTGTTAACCCCAAACGATTGGACGAGCCGATCGATCATCCGTGTCGATATATGGCGGCGGTCGGGGTTGTGTTTTTATTTACCGTTGCGTTAAACACGATTTTACGGCAACGCGGTTTTTACAGCGACACAAAAGAACCGAACTTGATTTCATTTTTAGATCTGGTAGCTTTCGGTACGGTATGTGATGTGGTCAAGCTTGTCGGTGTTAATCGTTTGTTTGTCAAAGCCGGATTAAATCAGATGAAAAAGGGGACGAACAAGGGGTTGACGGCTTTGGCGACATTGGCCGGATTAAGCGAACCGCCGACGGCGTATCACTTGGGATATGTCTTCGGACCACGGGTCAACGCGTGCGGTCGTGTCGGACATTCGGACATCGGCATGCGGTTATTGTCGTGTCATAATGAGGTTGAGGCAGCCGTTCTGGCACAGGAATTAGAGGAATTAAACCTGCAACGGCGGGATATTGAAACAGCGGTTTTATTGGACGCCATTGAGCAGGCGGAAAGTAAGCCGGCGACGGATCCTTTTATTGTCGTGCAAGGAGAGCATTGGCATCAAGGGGTTGTCGGTATTGTGGCCGGGCGGTTAAAAGACAGGTACAATTTGCCGGTTTTTGCATTGAGTATTGAAGGGGATGAAGTGAAAGGCTCCTCCCGTTCCGTCAGTGGCGTTGATTTGGGAACGATTGTGATGAATGCCATTGCCAAAGGAATTTTAACGCGAGGCGGCGGGCATCCGATGGCGGCCGGATTTTCGTTATCGCGGGACAAAATAGCAGATTTTATTCAGCATTTACGGGAATCCATTCCGGCAGCGGCAGGGAAAGACAGAGCCGTCACTTTAGACATAGACGGTATTTTGGATATTGGCGGTGCCAATTTGGATTTCATTCAAAAAGTCAATCTACTGGCTCCTTTCGGAGAGGCCAATCCCGAGCCCCGCTTTGTCATTAAAGATGTTGTTATTTCACGGACGGTTTTGTTGAAAAACGGGCATGTCGGTTGTACGTTAAGCGGGCGCGGCGGTGGTTATTTACAGGCGATTGCCTTTCGGGCGGCGGATACCGAACTGGGACATCAATTGATGACGGGAATCAACACATACTTTCATGTGGCAGGAATCTTAAAGCAGGATTCTTGGCGCGGGCAAACAAAAATTCAATTTCAAATTCAGGATGCCGTTAAGGTTTCGGATGTTTAAAAAAAGGGTATCCCACGGCAATGTGTGATTTTTTTCTTGCCTTTTATACATATTCGGTTATAAAATAGCATTCATTCTGCAAAGGAGAAAGACATGTTTTCTGTTATTTTGGCTTCGATTATCGGTTATATGCTGGGTTCCGTTCCGTTTGGATTGGTTGTGACACGTTGGGCGGGATTGGGCGATATCCGGCAAATCGGTTCGGGGAATATCGGCGCAACAAATGTATTGAGAACGGGACGTAAGGATTTAGCTTTATTCACCTTAATCTTCGATATCGGTAAAGCGGGATTAGCGGCAGCCCTTTGCCGGTGGATTTTTCAATCCGAAAGCATCGGTCTGACCGCCGGTTTTATGGCTGTTGTCGGACATAACTATCCGATATGGCTTGGCTTTAAGGGTGGAAAAGGGGTGGCTTCAACCCTTGGTATGATGTTTGTTATGACACCGTTTGTCGGTGTTTTGACGGCGTTGACTTGGTTGGCAATGGCGGTTGCATTCAGGTATTCATCTTTGGCGGCGTTGACAGCCTTGGCATTATCACCTTTATATGCGTGGATATGGGCAACTCCGGCGGCGGCAGCCTGTTACGGATTATTAGCTTTGTTGTCATGGTATCGGCACAGAGGTAATATCCGGCGGTTAATTGAAGGACAGGAAAGCAAAATCAATCTTAAAGGGAAAAAGCATGAAGCAATTAACTGAGGTCGAGAAAATCAACTGGATCCGCCTGATTATGAGTGACAATATCGGGCCGATTACGTTTAATCAGTTGCTTTCTTTTTACGGCAGTGCGTCGGAGGCCATTAACAACATTAATGAGTTGGCGCACCGTGGCGGACGGAAAAAGCCGTATGAAATAGCTTCTGTTGAGGCGGCAGAAAAACAACGACAAATGGCAAAAGAAGCCGGCGCCGAAATAATCTTCCGAAAAGAAGAGGCTTATCCGAAGCTGTTAAAAATGATATCCGATGCACCACCGTTATTGTTTGTCAAAGGAAACGCGGATACATTCCAAAAACCGGGATTTGCCATTGTCGGGACGCGCAATGCATCGGTTAACGGCAAAAATTTGGCGCGGAATTTTGCCCGAATTATTGCCCAAAAGGGATATAATATCGTTTCCGGTATGGCGCGCGGTATTGACCGGGCGGCCCATAGCGGGGCAATGGAAAACGAAAGTATCCCATTGGTGACGACGGCGGTTTTGGGAACACCGATTAACGAAGCATATCCGGCAGAAAACAGTGATATTTATCAAAGCATTTCCGAACGGGGATGTTTGGTTTCCGAATTTCCGTTCGGGACACCGTTATCGCCGCGCAACTTTCCGCGACGTAATCGGATTATATCGGGTATGTCGTTGGGGACTTTGGTGATTGAAGCGCAAAAAATGTCCGGTTCTTTAATCACAGCGCGTGAAGCGGCCAATCAAGGGCGGGAGGTGTTTGCCGTACCGGGCTCTCCGATTGATCCGCGCAGTACCGGACCGAACGCGTTAATTCAGGATGGTGCAACGATGGTGTGCGGGCCGGATGATATTTTAAACGCTTTGGATCAGATTCATGAATTCCATTTAGCGGAAAACGAAAACAATATTGACACCTATCAACCGATTCCGATGAATGAGCAGGAATTAAACGAAGTTCGAACAACGTTAATGGGAAGCCTGGGACCGGATATCACATCCATCGACACGCTCATAGAGGAAACAGGGCTTGACACACGGGCAATCAATATTATTTTAGTTGAATTGGAATTAGCCGGTCGATTGGAACGTCATCCCGGCAATTGTGTTTCCTTATTATATAACATGGAGTAAGGTATGAAACTTGTCATCGTGGAATCTCCGTCCAAAGCGAAAACAATCAACAAATATTTGGGAAAAGATTATCTGGTTAAAGCCAGTTTCGGGCATATTCGGGATGTTCCGGCCAAGAATGGTTCCGTCCGTCCGGAGGATGATTTTGCCATGGATTGGGAAATGCAACCACGGGCCGAAAAAGTCGTACGGGAAATTGTGCAAGCTTTGGGAAAAGCGGATGCTTTATATCTGGCGTCCGACCCTGACCGCGAAGGGGAAGCTATTGCTTGGCATGTGATTCAGGAATTAAAACGGCGGAAAAAATTACCGCCCACCCTGCCCGTCTATCGGGTTGTTTTCCATGAAATTACTAAATCGGCCATTACGGAAGCCATGAAAAACCCGCGGGAAATTGATATGCAATTGGTTGACGCGTATCTGGCGCGGCGGGCTTTGGATTATTTGGTCGGGTTTCACATTTCCCCATTATTATGGCGAAAATTACCCGGTGCTAAATCGGCCGGTCGGGTTCAATCCGTCGCGTTGCGGCTGGTATGCGAACGGGAAGATGAAATCGCGTGTTTTAAGCCGCAGGAGTATTGGACCATCGATGTTGATTTGGATACGGTTCGTAACGAACGGTTTCGCGCCCGCTTATCGCATGTCGGCGGCAAAAAACTGACAAAGTTTGATTTAGCCAACGGAACAATAACGGATGATGTCAAGCGTCAGGTTGAACAGGCCGTTTTCCATGTCGGAACCATTGAACGGAAACAGGCCAAGCGCAATCCGGCACCGGCCTTTACGACATCTACGTTACAACAGGAAGCCTCCCGCAAATTGGGCTTCGCGGCCAAAAAGACGATGCAAACGGCACAAAACCTGTATGAAGGGGTTGACATTGGCGGAGATACGGTCGGGTTAATCACATACATGCGAACGGACAGTGTCGCGCTATCGAACGAAGCAATTGCGGCAACGCGGGCTTTGATTGAAAAAGAGTATGGAAAAGAATACGTTCCGGAAAAACCCCGTTTTTACAAAAATAATTCAAAAAATGCCCAAGAAGCGCACGAAGCTATTCGTCCGACGAATGTTGCCCGAACGCCGGAACAGGTAGCGGCTCATTTGACACCGGATCAGAGAAAGTTATACGAACTGATTTGGAAGCGAACGGTGGCCTGTCAAATGGAAAGTGCGGTATTGGACAAAGTCGGCATTGATATTCCGGCTGCGGACGGTTCCGTGCAATTACGGGCAACGGGACAAACAATTGCTTTCCCGGGATTTATCAAGGTGTACAAAGAGGATATTGATGACGGTAAAAGCGAGGATGACAACGCTTTATTGCCGATCATGAATGAAGGGGAAAATCTGCAAACGGCAGATATCATTTCGGAACAGCACTTTACGGAACCGCCACCGCGTTTTTCAGAAGCCAGTCTGGTGAAAAAGTTGGAAGAGCTTGGCATCGGACGACCGTCAACATATGCAACAATTTTATCGGTTTTACAGGAACGGGCGTATGTAAAGCTTGTCGCCAAACGGTTTGTGCCGGAGGATCGGGGACGAATTGTGACGGCCTTTTTGGAAAATTACTTTAACCAATATGTCCAATATGATTACACGGCTAATTTGGAAAATAAGCTGGATGATATTACAAATGGTCAATTGGCGTGGAAAAACGTTCTGAATGATTTTTGGAAAGACTTTGATAAAACGGTTAAAAATGTTGAACCGCACAAGATGGGTGATGTTCTGGAAACAGTTGCCAAGTCTTTGGAAAAGCATATGTTTCCGACGGAAGAATCCCGGGTATGTCCGGAATGTAAAACGGGACGCTTATCTTTAAAAGTCGGTCGTTTCGGTGCTTTTATCGGGTGTTCGCGCTATCCGACGTGTAAGTACACAAAGCCCTTTGCGTCGATTGAAGCACCACGAGATGAAAACGGGCAACCGGTTGAAGAAATACCAAACGAACGACAGACTTATGAATTGGGCAAAGATGCCAACGGAGCGACCGTTTCGGTTCGGAAAGGACCATACGGATGGTATGTTCAATTAGGTGACGGGAAAGAGGCTAAACGAATTGGTTTGCCGAAAGGAACCAAACCGGAAGAAATGGATATCAAACAGGCTTTGGCTTTGTTATCATTACCGCGACCAATCGGCAACGATCCCGACACGAATGAAGTGATTGAGGCTGGGCTTGGCAAATTCGGGCCATATGTCCGGCGGGGAAAAACATATAAATCTTTGGAACCGACAGACGATGTGTTAACGATCGACCTGAATCGGGCTTTGGCTTTATTGAGTCAGGCCAAAGAAAAAACGAAGGTGGTTAAACTTGGTAAATGGAATGCGGACGATGTCACGTATCAAATCGGACGCTACGGGCCGTATGTCAAATGCGGTAAGATGATGGCTTCGGTCAGAGAAAAGGAGAAAGTCCCCTCATTGGAAGAAGCTATTGGGCTATTACAGGCCAAAATGCATCAAAAGTAAAAAAGGACTTGTCAAAAAGCGGGATTCGGCGTATATATAAAACCATTCACGCGCAGTAAAAGGAAACAAAAGTCATGATGATATTTTTTAATAACTTAGGAAACAGCTGGGTCGCCAAAGGGATTTTTACGGCTTTGGCATTAAGCATGGTCGCTTTTTGGGGATTGGGCGGTTTATCCAACAACAATCAATACACGGAAGATGCGATTGTCGTCGGGAAACGGGCGGTATCCGCGAACGAGTTATTAAATGCGTTTAACCGCGAGCACCGGAATTTGACACAAATGTTGGGCGGGCAGTATATTTCCCCGCGAAAAGCGATGCAAATGGGGCTTGGCAATCAAGTTGTTCAACAACAGGTGGCTTTGTTATTAAATGATCAGGTTAAAGAAGATTTAGGCTTAACGGCTTCCAACGCAGCCGTTCAAAAATACGTGGAACATCATCCGGCTTTTGCCGACGCATTAGGGCAATTCGATAAAAATTTATTTTATGCCTATTTACAACAACAAAAAATGACCGAAAAACAAATGGCCGATAAATTGCAGGATGAATTGTCCATGCAACATTTAGGGTATGCTTTAAAAGGAATTGCCTACGCGCCACAGAGTTTGACAAACATTGTGTATCGGTATCAAAACGAAGCGCGGGATGTGGCGGCGATTGCGGTTGATACGTCCAAGATCAAATTAGATGCGCAACCGACAGACAGTGAATTAAAGGAATATTATGAAGCTTATGCCGATCAATTTATGGCACCGGAATATCGGGCTTTCAGCGTGATTCGGTTAACGCCCGATTTAATGGCTTCACGGGTTGTGTTAAGTGATGAAGAGATTGAGGAAGCTTTTGCAGCGCAAAAAGAACAATATGTTGTACCGGAAAAAAGAGCGGTCAGTCAGATGCGCTTTGAAACGGAAGAGGCCGCAAAAGAGGCGATGGTCGGATTAACGGCGGAAAATTTTAACGCCCGCGCCGAAGAAAAATTAAATCAAACACCGGATCAAACCGATTTCGGGTTTGTGGCGCAAAACGAATTATTAGAGGAAATGGCGGGTCCGGTTTTCGGGGCAAAGAAAGGGGCGATTGTCGGACCGATCAACAGTCCGGTCGGATATCATGTGATGTTGGTTCGCGACATTCAAGCGAGTCAAACGCCGAGCGATGATGTGATTCGTGGAAAGATCAAGGAGCAACTGGCTTTAAACAAAACATATGACACGATGTATGAAACGGTCAAAGAAGTGGAAGACATTTTAGGAACCGGGGCAACTTTGGAAACGGCGGCCGAACAATTGAAACTGCCGATACTCAGCATTGAAAAAACGGACATTGCCGGACAATTGGCGACGGGTGATACGTTGGATGACAGTTTAAATAACCATGAAATGTTGCAAAATATCTTCACGTTACAAAAAGGGGATACGACACCTATGTTTGAAAACGGAACGGGGTATTTAGTGGCTCAGGTCAATGAAATTACGCCGGTTCATCAAAAAGATTTTGCGGATGTGCGGGATGAAGTTGTTCGGATATGGACGGCCGAACGGCAAAAAGAAAAAGCCGAAACGGTAACGGAGGCTTTATTGGCCGATGTGCAAGCGGGTCATGCCATTACCGGAAAAACGGCGTTTGGGGATTTTGATGTCATTCGTGCGACGGGTATCATGCGCAACAATCCGCAAGATTTACCGGTTGAAGCGGTTGAGGCGGTTTTTGCCCAAAAAGCGGGAATTGAAAATGCCACCGTTATTCCGACCAGAAACGGACACTTAATTGCGGTTACAGAGCGCATTTCGTATCCCGATGAAACAAAGAACGATGAAGCCGTTGCCGCCGCCAGAGCCGAATTACAAGGGCAAGTCGGGGATGATTTAATGGCCGATGTTATTGCCGCTTATGCGGAACAAATCGGGGTTCAAGTCAACCAAAAAGTCATTGATAAGGCTTTTGCCGTTTATTTACAATCGGCAGAATAAAGTGCTTCTTTTTTTCAATCCCGGACGTTAGTTCGGGATTTTTTTCTTGTCTTTTCATATAAGAATATGTATACTGCGATATATGATGAAAGGAAGCTCTATGAAAAAAACAAGTATCGCTCTTATAATTTTAATGTTATCTACCGGTGCGGCAGCACGGGTTAATAATGGTCCCTATATTGCCGTTCGCAGCGGTGTTGCCGGTGTATCGACAGAAACATCCGGATATGCGGATTCAAAGCAAACGGATACGGATTTCCTCTATTCTTTTGCTATCGGGGCGCGTGCCAGACAGGTACGCATAGAGGCCGAGTTTTCCTCCTCATCAAAAGTGAAGTATATGTCGGCTTCTTATTTGAAGCAACGGTATATGTTGCAATTATACTATGATGTTCCTTTGAACAGTGTTATTCGGCCGTACCTGAATGTCGGGGCCGGGGCCAACTATACCGATGTATCAATTGACAGAAGCAGTGGCGATACACAAGATGACGGGACTTCTTTTGCGTGGAATGCCGGTGCCGGATTAAGTGTTTCGGTCAGTCAAGCTATCAATTTTGATATCGGATATCGGTATGTCGACGGGGGTAAAAAGGCTTTCTTTGATTTACCCAAGATTCACATGACATCTCATGAAGGATATGTCGGCGTTCGATACACATTCTAACAGAAACAGAGTCAAAAACACATGCCCGTTTGATAACGGGCATTTTTCATATTTAATATTCCAAAAACAAGTTCTTTTTAAGATGAAGTGTAACAATTTAATGTACATTAAATTGTTATAGTTTTTATAACATAATTGAGAATATGACGCAAGTCCTTTTTTATTAAGAATTAATTGGTTATCGTTTTGTCATTTTTTGTCCAAAGTGTAACACGAAAGGGTACATTTTTGTGTTACAGTTCGAAAGGAATATTAAATGACTGAAATCAAAATAGAAAACGGGAAAAATAATGTGTGTCGGGATGATAACAACCCGTCATTCTCGGGCTTGACCCGAGAATCTGTGGGAGACAAAAAGATCCCCGCTTTCGCAGGGATGACGGGGAATAGCCGCAACGAACGGGGTCGGAGTATGGTTGAAATGTTAGGCGTTCTGGCGGTGGCCGGCGTGTTATCGATTGGCGGGGTGGTCAAAAGATCCTCGCTTGCGCAAGGATGACAGACAGTCAGATTTGATCAAATGAAGCACCATTACACGGTGGGTTGGTTGACAAACAGGCCGGTATCTATGGGTGGTATGGGCGCATCCGGAACAGAAACCGGCATTATCCGATCAACACGAGCGTAGCTTGGGCCTTTACGGCATATGGATAACAATAAATCCACGGCCGCTTTATCCCCTTCGGCCATAATCTCAACACTTCCGTCCATCCGATTGCGAACCCAACCGGATAGGTTAAGGGCTTCGGCCTGACGCCGTGTCCAAGCGCGGAAGCCGACACCTTGGACACGACCGAAAACACGGATGTGTATCAACATTATTGTAAAGCGTCCGTAATAGACTTTAACAATTGATTCTTAAATTGTTCCTTGGGCGACAAAGTCGGCTGTTGCGTCGGTTGTTGCACCGGCGTTGCGGCCGGAATCACTTGTTTCTTTTCCTGCGCTTTACGTTCGGCAATGATCTGACCTTTCGGTTGACGATCAAGGACTTTGGCACACAGTTGGTAAGCACCGACTTCATCCGTTGAAGAGGTGTTATTCAGGCCGGCCTTTTTCGCCAATTGTGTTAAACCGGCGCGAACGGCATTATCAACAACCCGTTTGGTATCCAAAGAAGCAGTCGGTTCCAAGAATGTACCGTTTATTTTAATATATTGGGTGGCAGACAAAACGTCGTTAACGTTATCCTGTTCACCATTCAATGAAGGGGTCATGGTCAAAGCCATTGTTTCGGTATTCAAATCAATACGCCCACCAACCAAAAAGTTAATTGTTGATGTTTCAATCGCGATGTTATTATCGCTTTCGATCAAACCGTTTTGAATACGGAAGTTAACAGCACCGCACAGGATATGGCTTTCCTGATCCGTTGTGGAAAACGTAACGGAATTTTTCTTACGCCGAACAACACCCATAGCGGCAGGCAACGTATTAAACCACTTATTAACGATTAAGCCTTGCGGCATTTCCACAACCACATTTCCCTTTAACGCCGCAATCAATGCTTTGGTTGAAGATCCGACGGATGTTAAATCGACATCAAAATCCAAGGTGGCATCCCGCACCTGCGCGGCAATCGGTGCCAATTTTTCCAAATCCAGAGATTCGCCTTTAAGTTTTAACGCAATATGGTAGGGTTGTTGCGCCGCATTAACGGACAAGGAACCGGTTGTTTGGGCATCCAACAAACGAATGGCTAACGGATCAATCCGCAACAAGCCGTCTGTCAGGTTCAATTTACCCGACAGGCCGAGATTTCCGGCCAAACTGTTACTGACACGGATGTAAGGGAAATCGAATGTTACCCGGGCATTCAACGCATTTAAGGCCGACAAATCGATTTTTTGATCCGGAATCAGCCCCGTCGCCGATTCAGATTGTACAGCGGTTGTTTGAGAAGAAACCGTTTTAGAGGCGGATTCAGCCCAAAAATCCTGTATATCCAAAATATCAGATTTAACCATCAGGTCAAAGGTCGGTTTAGGGGTATCCAAAGCTATGGTTCCGGTCACCTGTATCGGGGAACGATTAGCCTGAACCGTTGCTTGCTTAATTGTCATTACTTGCGGTGTTGCGGCAAGATCAAACTGTGCCGTTACAGGTTTTAAGCCAAAAGAGGCCGCCAGATTTTTATCGGTCAAAGCCAAATTACCTTGCAAATTAACCGCCGGCGGGGTCAACGTAATATCCCCGATCATGGTGGCGGTTGCTTTATCTATGCCTAAACTAAGGCTGGCATCGGTCAATTGAAAGCCGGACAGACCGCCTTGAAGTATTGCTTTACCGGAAAAGGCCTGTGCCGGAATGGTTTTGTTATTTAATTTAAGCTGTGTTAATGTTTGGCGCAGGTTATTACCGGATACATCCACATTCAGAAGAATGTCACTGAAATCCTTAATGTTACCGATATTCGCGGATAATTTAGCCGTTGCCCCGACAGCCTGAACCTCTAAATTAAAAGCATAGTCCGGTTTTTGTTCCAGCAAATCAAGGATATTATTCAACGAACCGGAAATTTTCATAGAAATGCCGTCATAGACCGTTGTCAATGAAAAAGCTTTTAATTGTTTTAAGGAAAAATCGGAAACCGAAACCGATTGACGATGATCGCCTTGAACATAAACAACGGAAATATTTTTGGCAAACACATTATCAATACGCATTTGCTTTAACCAATCATCGGCCGGATTCGATTTAGAGCGAACAACATTGGCTTTGACCGGTGCGTCGGTGGCTACGGAAGCAGAAGTCGTAGCGGAGGCAGGCGTCCCAAACGTCCAATTATTTTGCCCCTTACCGGTATCAATTAATGTCAAGCCAACCGTACCTAAGGCGAAATCACGCACCTCTATCCGATGAGAAAACAACGGCATAACGGCCAAGGTCGCCTCAATCGAATCGGTCATCAGGAACGGTTTATCGGAAGCAAAACCGTCCGGATTGGCGATTTGAACGCCGTGAATCTTAATAGTCGGAATCAAGGACAACTTCATTTCCAATGAATCAATTTTAACGTCGCGTCCGATAGCCTTAGAGGCAGCTTCGGTAATCATGCCTTTATACATATTCAAATCAAAGGTCAGAAAGAATATGGCAACAGCCAATACCAGCAATGTAATAAAAATCAAAACGATTTTCAGCAAAGTTTTCATTTAGGACTCCTTTGTAAAATAATCAAACGGACGAATGCTGTCATTTTCATCAAAACCCAAAAAAGCAAAAGTATTTGCCATATGGGGTGGCAACGGGGCAGTAACTTCAATCATACCCTTTTTCGGGTGCGGTAACCGAATAGCCCGAGCATGCAGGTGCATTTTTTGATTATCGGCCAGCCCCAAAGAATACGCCCGTTCGGAACCGTACTTCCCGTCACCGACAATCGGTGTGTTTAAAGCCTGAGCCGCATGCACGCGCAATTGATGCGTACGACCGGTCAGAGGACTCATTTCCAGCCAAGAGGCTTTCCGCCCCAAAGCATCAACAACCCGGTACAGGGTTTGTGCTTTTTGGCCGTTATCAAAATCAATTTTCATTTGTTCTCCGCCGCCGGCACCGGACATTTTAGAAAGCGGTGCGTCTATTTTACCGGACAACAGTTTGGGTTTTCCGACAACGACGGCCCAATAAATTTTATGGGCGGCGCGCGTTTTAAAAGCCTCCGTCAAGCAGGCGGCCGCATTGGCCGTACGTCCCAAAACCAAGACGCCGGAGGTATCTTTATCCAACCGATGTGTCAGGCGCGGTTTTTCCGTTTTATCAAAGCGTAAAGCGTCCAACATACCGTCGATATGGCGTTCGGTTTTCGAACCACCCTGAACGGCAATACCGGCCGGTTTATTAATCACAATAACATCATCATCCCGATACAAAACCAAGGATTGCATAAAAGCCGTATCGGCACGGGACAAAGAGCGCGGCAGATTATCTTTTTCGGGTGTATCCAACGGCGGCACCCGAATTTCATCCCCAACGGACAAACGTTGAGCCGTTGTCGCTTTTTGATGATTGACTTTGATATTTTTAGCACGCAACAGGCGTTGCAGTTGGCCATTTTTCAAAGCAGGATAATGACGCGCGAACCAACGGTCCAAGCGAATACCTTCATCTTCCGGTTTAACAGTTACTAATTGAACAGCCATTTTGCCCCTTTGTTTTTCTTATTTTTCACATATTGGGAACAAAAAAGCAAGTTTTATTTTTGTGATTTACGTATTTTTTGCCGTAATTCGTTCCAATAAGCCAATCTTTTTGTAATTTCGCGTTCGTATCCACGCTCGACAGGCTTATAAAACGTATGACGCGGCATATCATCCGGAAAATAATTTTGACCGGAAAACCCCTCTTTTGTATCATGATCGTATTGATAGCCGCGATTGTACCCTAAATCAGCCATTAATTTTGTCGGAGCGTTCAGGATATGTTTCGGCGGCATCAGGGTTGCCGTTGTTTGCGCAACACGGCGAACTTCGTTCCAGGCAGATTCGATACTATTGGATTTAGGCGCCGTGGCCAGGTATACAACCAAGCCGGCAACGGCTAAATCACCTTCCGGAGAACCGAGGCGTTCGTAAGAATCCCAAGCGCAATGAGCCTGAACCAAGGCTCCCGGATCGGCCATACCGACATCTTCACTGGCAAACCGAGTGAGTCGCCGTAGGATATATTTCATATCTTCACCGGCCGTAATCATACGCGCCAGCCAATATAAACCGGCATCCGGATCCGAACCACGAAGGGATTTGTGCAACGCGGAAATCAGGTTATAATGCCCTTCCCTGTCTTTATCGTAATTCGGCAAACGTTTTTGTAGCAATTGTTCCAAAGCCGGCTGATCCAAAATTTCATCAGGCAAGGCATATTGAAAAACACTTTCAATCAAATTGATAAAATAACGACCATCCCCGTCCGCCAGATTTTTCAGATACTTTTTACCGACTTCGTCCAACGGAATCGGTTGTTGCATCAAGGTTTCCGCTTTGGCTAAAATCTGATCCAATGCCGCGTCATCCAATCGGTTTAAGACAAAGACTTTTGCCCGACTGAGTAACGCGCTGTTTAATTCAAAGGACGGATTTTCCGTCGTGGCACCGACAAGGATGACGGTACCGTCTTCAACATAGGGTAAAAAGCCGTCTTGTTGAGAGCGATTAAAACGATGAATTTCATCCACGAACAGGAGAGTTCCCTGCCCCATTCGGCGGCGGTTTTGGGCTTCCTGAAACACTTTACGCAAATCGGAAACACCCGAAAAAACGGCAGACAGAGATGCAAAATGAAGGTTCGTTTCCTGAGCCAAAATACGAGCTATGGTTGTTTTACCGCATCCCGGAGGTCCCCAGAGGATAAAGGAACTCATCCGTCCGGAAGCAATCATACGACGCAACGGACCTTTTTCACCCAGCAGGTGGTCTTGCCCCACGACATCGGTCAGAGATTGGGGACGCATACGGTCGGCCAACGGCTTTTCGGTTAAATGATCGAACAATGTTGTCATGGGGGTAGTATAGCAAATAATCGGCCTGAACTCAACCCCCAAAAAGTATCAGGGCGTTATTTTCGGCAAGCGAACAATACGCCACAACGGGTAAAGGCCGAACAAGAAAACACCAAAAGCGACCATGAATGTTGTTTGCATCGAGACTCCGTCCAACAACACCTTGAACAAAATCAGGAAAAAACCGGCACACATACGACCGATCATATAATTAACGGAAACGACGGTAGACCGAATATCCGAACTGATTAAAGTATGAATACGGGTTGTGCTGGCCAAGGTAAAAGTCAGTTGGAAACCGATTGTCAAACAGATAAAGAAGAGTATGCCAAAGCTAATCCACACATTCGGTTGACCGACATGTGCCATTTCTACGGCCAACAGGAATGAAAGAGCAAACATGATGAATGTGACAACACCGAACGCGGGTAAAGAAAAAAAGCGCATCGTTTTATGTAAAAAATAGGAAGCCACGGCGCGGAAAAAATGATTGGCAAAATAAACAACGCCAAAAAGGGAAACGGGAATCAGGGCTGTTGTCATGAGAGGTTGAAAACTCCACACAAAAACCATGGTTGTACCGGCCAGCAATCCGGAATAAAACATATGGTATTTAATGTCCGGGTTTCGCAAAGCGCGTCGGGTAATATGAAATAAATCCTTATATTTTTCCCATAATCCGGTAACTTTGGTTTTGGCCGATGGCAGTTTCGGCAAAGCAAACAGGAGTAAAAGGGCGGCAGTATTAAAGACGATTTCAATCAGGATCAGAATCAAAAAGCCGTAATCGTGTCCCCAATGGGCTTGCGTCCATTTTGAAAACGTCCCGTAAAAGTAAGCCCCGAGCAACGAGGATATGGCGGTTCCGATTGACATAAAGAAATTAAGGCAGCCGTATTTTTCAAGCATTTTATGCGTTGTACCGCTTTCTTTTAAATAATCATAAACATAGCCGTCGGCAACACCGGAATAAAAGGCTTTGGAAGCCGAATACAAAATTTCACCGGCCAGAATAATCCAATAACCGAGGTGGGCGAAAAAAAGCCAAAGGACAAGGCGCATCAAGAAGAGAACGTAAGAAAGAATAAGGATATTTTTACGCGGAAAAATATCACCGATATAGCCGGCCGGAATTTCGAACAGAAGAGCCGTCAGAGAAAAAATCCCCTGAAACAAAAAGAAATCACCGACCGTTAAACCGTTTTGCTGATAAAACAACAGTAAAACCGGCAGCATAAAAATCTGTGTTTGCAAAAAAACGGACAGATTAAAAACTTTAAGGGGATTCCCGAACATATTTCCTCCGATTCATAAACCGGCAGTTTAAGCGACAAAAAAAGTAATGTCAACCCTGAAAAAGGAGGGGTACAAAAAAATCCTCCGCCGAATGGCGGAGGAAGTAATGTAGCGGAAAAATTAAGCCAATTCTTTTTCGACTTCTTCAATTTCCTGTTTAATGGCCAATTTTTGTTTTTTGTATTCTTGAATTTTCATATCATCTGGCATCGGACGAGCCAATTCTTCCGTAATCATCGTATCCAATTCCGCATGACGTTTTTTTAAAGCGTCCAAGTGTTTTTGTAATTTTTCCATTTTTTTCTCCTTTACATAATATAATATAGTGGCTGTCAAAATAAAATCAAGTTTTATTTTTCGCCGACATAAATTCCCATGCTGCGCGCAACATTAACCATGGCACCTTTCGGATCAACCGGAGTATTGGCCAGTTTCAGGATTTCATCCAAATCTTCATCCTGAACCCGACCGTCGCGATAAACGACAACACGATTGTTTTGTCCGTCGGCCAACAATTCGATAGCACGAACGGCAAAGGCGGAAGCCAATAATCTGTCTTCGGCAATCGGGGTTCCGGCGCGTTGGATATGGCCCAACACATTCGCCCGCACATTAAAACCGTCCGCCCCCAAACGTTCCGCAAAATAGGAGGAAATACCGGCAAACGTCCGACCATTGACCGCAAAAGCGTGTTTCCCTTCCGGATTTTTAATACCTTCGGCCACAACGACCAAGGCATGCTTACGACCGGCGGCAAATGATTGACGCAGGCGGTTGACAACACCTTCGTATGTATACGGAATTTCCGGAATCAAAGCAACATCCGCAAAACCGGCAATAGCGGATTGCAACGCCAAATGCCCTGCCCCGCGTCCCATAACTTCGGCAATCATTACACGATGATGACTGGTCGCCGTTGTATCCAATTTATCCAGCGCATCCATCACAACTTCACGAGCGGTGGCAAAGCCGATAGCGGTTTCCGTACCCGGCGCATCGTTATCAATCGTTTTGGGGATACCGATCATGGAAATACCGGCCGCTTTACAATATTTACTGACAATCGCCATAGAACCGTCACCGCCGATTACGACCAGAGCGGACAGCCCCAATTCACGCACACCGTCGGCAAAGCGTTGATTTAATTCGTCATCCGTCAATTCTTCAACCGTTCCGTCTTCACGTGTCAAGATATGGGGATTACCCGAGTTATTGGTACCGAGCATAGTGCCGCCGAGTGCCGCATACGGGAATTCGAAATCGGCCATCGTTAATTTTTGGTACCACATCGGACGAACAAACAAACCGTCGGTCGCATTATGAATACCATACACTTCCCAACCACGAGCCAACGCGCTGAACGTAACGGCGCGAATAGCCGTATTCAGGCCGGAGCAATCTCCGCCGCTTGTCAAAACGCCGATTTTCTTTGTTTCCTGAGTCATACTATATCCTTTCATTCAATCAAACAGTGGCACGATTATACATACTTTTCTTTTTTTTGCCACTAAAAAAACACATTACAGCGAGAAATTTTTACCAAGGTACGTACGACGCACACTTTCGTCGGCGATAATTTCGTCCGGCGTTCCCTGTTTTAAGACAATACCATCGTGTAAAATATAAGCACGATCAATAATTCCCAAAGTCTCACGCACGTTGTGATCTGTAATCAAAACGCCCAAGCCGCGGTTTTTCAATTGGCTGACCAATTCTTTAATTTCCCCAACGGCAATCGGGTCAATACCGGCCAACGGTTCGTCCAACAAAATAAAAGAGGGACGAGATGCCAAGGCCCGCGCAATTTCAAGACGACGTCTTTCCCCACCGGACAAAGCCCGCGCCGGAGAAAAGCGCAAATGTTCGATTGAAAACTCTTTTAATAAAGAGTCCAATTCCCGTTCCCGTTTTTCTTCGTTTTTTTCAACAACCTCTAAAACAGCGCGAATGTTATCTTCCACGTTCAATCCGCGAAAAATAGAGGCTTCCTGCGGCAAATAACCAATCCCGAGACGGGCACGGCGATACACGGGAAAGCGGGTAATATCGATACCGTTCAACATAATTTTCCCCGAATTCGGTGAAATCAAGCCCGTCACACAATAAAAGGAAGTCGTTTTACCGGCCCCATTCGGTCCCAGAAGTCCGACGGCTTCACCTAATTGGACATGCATGGATACATCCCGCAGTACAAGCCGTTTTTTATAGCTTTTACTCAGATGAGAGACAACAAGTCCGGGTTGTGATGTGATGACCATGATTTCCTCCTAATTCAAACTTGACGGCAGCAATTGTCCGCGAATGCGTTCCGGTTGATTTGTATTCGGATTTTGCCGCGGTACCAGTGTACTTTCACCGGTTTTTAAATTAACAACGGCCGATTCTCCTTCTAAACGGTTAGGACCTTGATATAAAACAACATTACCCGTCATTTGCAGGGTTTCGGATCGGGGATCGTACATCCCTTTATCTCCGGTCATTTTATGTGTCGGAGATGTGACACTGACATGCCCCATCACATCCAATCGGGCAATTCGGTTATCCATATTTTGTGAAGACGTATTATACACCATGACGGCTTTATCGGCCGTGATTGTTTTATCATTCTGGGTAATAACAACATTTTTCCGAGCCGTTATTGTTTGCGGAACTTGATCAATCAACAATCCGTCTTCGGATTGAACATGAATGTTCCCCTCCACAGAATAAACAAGTGTATCGGTTTCGCCTTTAAAGTCGATATTGTTGCCTTTGTTGTAAATCACAAAGCCTTCGGCATGCAAACGACCGGTCGGACCGTCCACAAAAACGGGGCTTTCACTTTCCATTTTATCGATATTATAATCGCACAAGATGCGCGTTGCCCGCGCGGTATAACCGGTATCCGTTGTGGCAGTCACTTCCTCTTCAAAATACAAATATTCTTCTTTTTGAAATGCCAGACCGTATGTTGTTCGCGCATTCAGGGTGACACCGGATTGCATTTTATAGACGGCGACCGGTTCAAAAAGCGTAACAATTTGGCGTTCCGGGTCGGTTTCCCGAACTTTGGGCGCCGTAACCGTCAACGGTTGATTTTTTCGATCTTGAGCAAAAAAACGAACCCGTTCCATATCCACATCCGACGTTGCCTGATTTTTATTCGTTTTAACCGCCAAAGCAAATTGCTCTTTTTGAGACAACAATGTCGGCCAAGCAATCATGAGTGCAGCCAAGAAAAAAGCAAAAACCGGCAACGTGCGCTTAAAAATCAAGACGCGCCGAGTATGCATTTTTATTTTAAACAGGCGTGGCGTAAACATCGGGCTCCTTTACATAACACCGGCCTGCAACAAATGGTGCAGGTGCAACAAACCGACGGGATGGCCGGCCGTGTCCACAACAAAAAGATTGGTAATTTTATTATCATTCATAAAACCCAAAGCGGCAGCACCCAATAAATCGGGAGCAATTGTTTTGGGGTTTGCGGTCATGACCTCCGCCGTTTTTCGACCGATCAAGTCGGTCGACATATGGCGTCTGAGATCACCGTCCGTAATCACACCGATTAAACGGCCGTCCGCATCCACGATACCAAGGCATCCCAAGCTCTTTGCCGTCATAACCACCAAAGCATCGGACATCATCATATCCGGACCGACAAGCGGCATAGCCTCATCCCGCGCCATGACATCGGAAACTTTTAATAAAACATTACCGAGTTTTCCGCCCGGATGGCGATCATGGAATTGAGCCGCCGAAAAACCGCGCATTTCAATCAACGCGACAGCCAACGCATCCCCCATAGCCAGCGTTGTTGTTGTTGATGTCGTCGGAGCCAAACCGAGCGGACACGCTTCCGGCGCCTGCGTCTTATTCGGAATCAGCAAAGTAATATCAGCCGCCTTGGCCATTGAGCTATCCGGATTACCGGTAATGGCAATCATCGGAATATGAAAGCGGCGGGAGAAAGAAATAATATCCCCCATTTCACGGCTTTCGCCCGAATTGGAAATGGTAATTAAAACATCATCGGGGGTCAGCATACCCAAATCACCATGGCTGGCTTCACCGGGGTGAACAAAAAAGGCCGGCGTTCCCGTTGAGGCAAACGTAGCGGCAATTTTTTGACCGATATGGCCGCTTTTACCCATACCGGAAACGATGACGCGACCTTTGGTTTCCAAAATTGTTTGAACGGCTTTCACAAAAGCATCACCGATCATGGTTTTCATCAGTTGTAAGGCGGCCGATTCCGTATCCAAAACACGTTGAGCGGCGGTAATTAATTCAGTCGGGGTCATTCTTTCTTCCTTTATTTAATGAGCGAAAACATCGGGTGCATCAAAATGCAGTAAATCCAGATCCGCACGGGTCGGCAAAAAAGCAAAGCATTGTTGCGCCAAATCGGCGCGTCCTTCCCTTGCCAACAGGATATCCAATTTTTCTTTCAAGGCATGCAGATACAGGACGTCATTAGCCGCATACCGTTGCTGTTCCGGTGTCAGGGTATCAGCCCCCCAATCCGATGTTTGTTGTTCTTTATCAAGCGTGACACCGAGTAAATCGCCACACAGGCTTTTCAATCCGTGTGCGGGGGCATTTGTACGACATAATTTAGAGGCTATTTTCGTACAATAAACCGGCGCGACAACGATACCGAGATCATGTTTGATTTTAGCGACATCAAAACGGGCAAAATGAAAAATCTTTAAAATAGTGTCATCGGTTAATAATTTTTTCAGGTTCGGACAATCGCAACCGGGCAAAATACGAACCAAATACGCATGACCGCAACCGTCCCCGATTTGCACCAAACACAAACGATCCCGGAGTAAATCCAATCCCATTGTTTCGGTATCAACCGCTACGGCCTTGCCCCAAGTCAGGCCGGCCGGCAAATCACCATTACATACATGAATTTCAGGCATTTTAACCTCATTTATTTCTGTTAATAATGGTTTTTTATACAACATCAGCCGGGGAAAAGCAAGAAAAAAGATACAGTCGGACAACAGACGGTCGGAAGCCGGGTTACCGTTTACGCCAAAAGAGCAAAGTATCTTATGACAAACATCGCAACAAAACCGATTCACATAAAAAATGACCTTTCGTTTTGCAACGAAAGGCCTTTGTTATAGTTTTTTGGAATGGTGCCCAGAAGAGGACTCGAACCTCCACCCCTTTGACAGGACTAGCACCTGAAACTAGCGCGTCTACCAATTTCGCCATCTGGGCACGGAAAGTAAGATACACGACACGAAACAGATTGTCAAGATATTTTTTTTCAAAAATTTGTAAAAAGTGCTTTGATTTTATCCGAAAATGTTTTAAACTAAATGCAATGCAATATTTAAACGAGGAGTAGCCATGACACAAAACTATATTTTCCCCACACAGGCCGATTTGGATAAAGTAGATTTATCCTGGGGGCGGTATTTATTTCCTTCCCTGCATCCGGAGGGGTGGAAAATCATAGCCGCCGCCGTTATTATTATCGCTTTGTTAGACGGCTTACGAATGGGGGTAGCGCACTTATTTGATATGCCCCTGCCCTCCTTTTGGTGGCTTGGCATCCCGTTTTTGGTGTTTGCTTTTTACTTTTTCCGCAATCCGGATCGTGTTACACCGGACGGGGATAATTTAATTATCGCGCCGGCAGACGGTATTGTCAGCAACATAAAACCGGTTGTTCCGCCCAAAGAATTGGGATTGGGGGACAAACCGATGACACGCGTCAGTATTTTCATGAGTGTTTTTAATGTGCACGTAAATCGGTCACCGGTATCGGGTGTGGTAGATAAATTACATTACCGACCGGGAAAATTCATCAGTGTTGCGGAAAAAGACAGTGAAGATAATGAACGGCAGGAAATTGCAATTATTGCGAACAACGGAGTTAAAATCGGCGTGATACAAATTGCCGGATTGGTAGCCCGTCGGATTTATTGTCCGTTACAAATCGGACAAAAATTAAAAGCCGGTGAAATATTCGGTATGATTCGGTTCGGTAGCCGATTGGACGTCTTTTTGCCGGAAGGGGTTTATCCGCAAGTTAAGTTGGGACAGGTAGCCGTTGCCGGTGAAACCATTTTGGCCGACATGGGGACAATGACCAAACAATCAAAAACAGAGACAATCGAGAACAATACTGCGCAAAAAGAAGAACGGAAGGGGAGAAAATAATGGTCAAACAAGACATTAATATTCGTGCTATTTTTCCCAATGCCGTAACGATGACGGCTTTGGCATTCGGGGTGTCATCCTTGAATATGGCTTTATGGGGACATTGGCGGTTAGCGGTCTTGTTCATTTTATTATCGGCTGCCTTTGACTTTTTCGACGGAAAAGTTGCCCGAATGTTAGGCGTATCTTCCCGATTTGGCGCAGAGTTGGATTCTTTATCCGATTTTGTCAGTTTTGGTGTCGCCCCCGGTTTTTTGATGTATCAATGGACGATGAATGCCGACATTAAAATTGAAGTCCTGAAAAATGAAATGGCACGATCGGAGGCCATCGGCATCTATTGGGCGTTTGCTTTGTTCTTAGCGATGTGTTGCGCGACACGGCTGGCCCGTTTTAATGCAATGTTGGATGAAAAACAACCGACTTATTGGACGCATTTTTTTATAGGTGTTCCGGCACCGGCCGGCGCAGGATTAGCTATTTTCCCGATTGTATTATGGTTGGCGGGCGGTGAACAGGTTGACTTTTTCCGTTCTCCGGCATTTGTCGGCTTCTTTTTGGTTTTCAGCGGTATCATGATGGCCAGTAAAATTCCGACACTCAGTTTAAAACACCTGCACATTCCCAAAAAGTATGTATCGGCTTTAGGGGTGGCGGCATTACTGTTAATGGCGGGATTATTTGCCAATCCGTGGATGACGCTCAGCCTTGTCGGAACGGGCTATATTTTATCCATTCCGGTTTGTGTATATTACTTTATCAAATTCAAAAAAGAAGATTCGTGACGGGAGGACAGGCATGACATACAAATATTTACCGATTTTCATTATGGTAGCGGGTGTGGCTTTATCGGCTGCCGCGCAGTTAGATCCGAATCCGTGGGCAAACAAATCTCCGGCACAGGATAAATTGAATGCACAAAGCACGACGACGGTTCCGGGGGCAGATGAAACGGAAAACACGTTGTATCAACAATTGCCGGATTTTGTCGGATCGAACACAACGTGGGATGTTGCAATGGGACAGGATGCCATTGCGCCGGATGTCAACATTACCAATATGTTATTGATGACACAGCATTTACGTAATTTAGGGTATCAAATTCCGGACGGATTGGACAATTTAATTACAACGGCTCCGGAAAAGTTACGGCGGCAAATTATGTCGTCTATGGTTTATTTGCAACGATCCGGTCATCCGGTAGCCACGGCTTCAAATACCTATGCCAAAATATTTGAAAAACAAACAGGGTTATCCATTCAAAACTTAATTGAAAATTCGTTAAGAATATTGGATGCCAGACGATAGGAGGTCATATGCGCACCGGATATTTTTTGGGAATATTGGGATGTTGTTTGACAGGGATGTCTGTTTTGGCCGAGGAAGTTCAACCACCCGCCCCCCCGATAACGGTTGACGCCTTTGATACAGCGATTATGACCAGTCCGCTGATTGCCAAAATCAGTTATCGGTCGGCATGGGAAGCGGATAATCAACCGGAATATTCCTATTTGTATCATATGGATAAAGCGGCGATCGATCCGACGTTGGATCCGGCTTTACAAAAACAATTGGCAAATGAGGTCGCCGCAGCCAAAAATGTGGACTATGGGTTAAAAGACAAAGCATTCGGCAGTGATTTAAACGGTCGGGATTTTAAGCATCATGCAACCGAAATTCTATCCGATCGAGCCGACAAAATTCAGGTTAATATTTCCGCCGATGAGTTGAACAAAATCCAACCAACAGAAGCCGAGGCCGATCGGTTAGAAAAAGCGGTTCAAACAGCGGCCGAAACAAAACCGAAATATCCGGGGATTAACCTGAGTGATTTTTAAATGAGCAAGCGTGTATCGTATCAGGCCGAAAATGCCCCCTGTGTTATTTTGGTTCGTTCCCAAATGGCCGAAAACATCGGTATGGTGGCCCGTGCCATGATGAATTGCATGTTATCTGATTTACGCCTTGTTTGTCCGAGAGAATCCCATTTATCCGATAAAGCGATTTCGGCTTCATCCGGGGCACAAACGATTTTAGAACAGGCAACGGTATACGATTCTTTATCCGATGCGATGGCCGATATTCATTTTGCTTTGGCAACAACGGCGCGGCCGCGAGATATGACCAAGCCGGTATATCATCCGGAGAAGGCTATTCATTTGTTGGCGGATCGGGTCAATCATCAAAAAACGGCTTTATTATTCGGAGCCGAGCGAACCGGATTGGAAAATGATGAGCTTGTTATGGCGGACGGTATTGTGGAAATTCCGTTAAATCCGGTGCATTGCTCACTTAATTTATCTCAGGCGGTTTTATTGATGGGGTATGAATGGTTTAAGTATCGGCATGATCACGATAATTCACATTTTGCCACAGGTGGTGCCGCACCGGCCAACAAACGGGAATTGGAGGCTTTATTCGCCCATTGGGAAGAAGAGCTGGACAAACGGGGATATTTTCGTTTTCCGGACAAGCGGGAGCGTATGCAACGAAATTTGCGGAATATTTTTACCCGAACGGGTTTAACGCAGGCCGAAGTCAAAACATTGCATGGTGTTGTGACAGATTTAATTCGACCGGAACAAGAATAATTTTTTAGGAATTTAATCATTTTTTCTTGACTTTTAGGAAAAAATATGATATATTGTTATCAGTTATAGGCACGATAGTATCGAAAGAGGATTTACGCCTATAATATAGGGTTCCGAACAAAGCAGACGGAACCTATTTTTTCAGGCTCCGGATGATTTATCCGGTGTTTTTTTATGCCTGTTTCTGCTTGACCACCCTCATTCTAGATAAAGGAGAAATTATGACGGAACACATACAAATCAAAAGTATTCCGCCGCGTATTCAATATATTGCGGACGGGATATTATCGACATTTGAATTTTCGTTCGCTATTTTTAAGGCCGAAAATATGAATGTTTATTGCAATGACGTATTGCAGGACAGTGATACGTATACGGTTTCTTTTGATACCGATACGGCCGGCGGTACGGTGACATTTACAACGGTACCGGAAAAGGGAAGCGTAATCACTTTATTTCGCAATTTAGACATTGAACGGACAACGGATTTTCAAGAAGGCGGTGCCTTACGTGCCAGTGCGTTAAATTACGAATTGGATTATCAAATCGCCTGTCAACAACAAATTGCCGATAACCTGAACCGTTCCATGGTATTACCGCCCTATGCGACCGATACCGACATTGACTTGACATTACCGACACCGAGTGCGGGTAAAGCCATTGTATGGAATGCGGACGGCACCAATTTAGAAAACTCGGCTGTTGAAATTAATGTGTTGGAAAGCACGTTACGTTCCTATCGGGATACGGCAATTGTCAAAGCCGATGAAGCAACAGCCCAGGCAACACAGGCAATTAATGCAGCCGAAACAGCCACACAAAAAGCGACGGAAGCGGCAACGTCGGCGGCAAATGCAGAAGAAACGATGAACAACAAAGCGAATATTAATCTGGATAATTTAACTGAGGCAGGACAAACCGTCATTGCGACAGCTCCAATGCCGAGTGAAAACTATATTGATTACAGTTATACATCCGGAAACAACTATACGGCTCCCAAAAACGGTTATTTTTATCTGCGTGGTACCAGTGGGGGTTCGGGAGCCTACCTTGCAATCAGTTTGGGAACCGCCAGTTCCAGTGCCGATTATATGACTGTAAAATCCGATTCAGGAAACACTTTATGCGCTACTATACCGGTCGCATGCGGATCAATCGTCACTCCGACTCACGGTAATATCACAATTTCGACATGGCGTTTTTACTATGCAAAAGGAGAAAATGTATGACAATATATTATGAGATTTTAACAGACGGAACTATCGGTCGGTCGACACCGAATCAACATATTGCCGAAATTTCCGGTTTAACAATGACAACAGAAAATGAAATTGTGTACGGATATAACGGGAAACGATACTTTAAAGGAACAGAACCGACACCGCCGGAACCGAGCTATGTGGAAAAACGGGCAGCCGAATATCCGGCCATCGGGGAGCAATTGGATATGATATACTGGGACAAAGTCAACGGAACGACCGTATGGCAGGACACTATTGCGGCGATAAAAGCCAAATATCCGAAAGAATAAAACAGGGAGGCGGGTACCTCCCCGCCTCTTTTCAAATTAAAATATACATTTTAATCCATTGATGAATTCATATTCATTTTCCGGTATCCATGAAACATTACGGGATACAACCCGGGCCGGATTGCCGGCCAAAGCCGTATATTCTTCTGAAAATACTTTTGTGACGATGGAGCCGTTTCCAATAATCGTATGATTGGGAATACGCGCTTTACGCAAAATGGTCGTATTTTCACAAATCCAGCAATGATCCCCGATAATCAGCGGAGAAACCGGGGCATTCAATATCTTTTTCGTTTTAGGATCAATAATAGAGTGCCCGTCACTACCACGAATAATAACGCCATGCGATATCATACAATTTTTTCCGATATGGCATTCCGCCGATGTTTCCGTTAAAACAATTTGTGCACCGGATACCGTGGTGTTTGCCCCAATAACGCACTTTTGATGTTCCGCCCGCGCGATATAGACCAGGCTATTAAAAAATTCACGGGAAGGACCGATTTCAACGGAAGCATTATCATTTTTAATCCAAATACAACTATCGGCAGCCCGAATTGGCAAGTGTAATTTAATGCGATTATTACACCCCTTAATGCGAATATTCAAACCGGGGATTCGTTCCTTTTTCCGCAAAAAACGTTCCCGACCATTTTCCTCCACAATGATCTGATTACCCCCCCCCAGAATTTTATAACTACCTAATAATAAAGCACTTCTTATTCTTTTCCTCTGTTCTTTTTTCGGAATAAAAAGGCAAATAAAATTGGCTAATAATTTTCTCATATTATCTCCTTTCGTTCTTACATATTAATGTTAAATTCATTTTCGGAAAATGTAAAATGAATCTTTTTCGGCGGTAACTGAGCCATGAAACGTCGAACCGTTTCAGTCGGATAAGATGCATCCCTGATACACGTTAAAATTTGGGCAATTGTTGTTAACGCATTATCATCCCAATCGTAGCGGGCGATTTCCTGTAATCCCAAACGAATGCCAAAGCCACCATGGAACAACGGTTTTTTCTTTGTATTTAAAGTAATGTGTTCCGCCATTGCATTTCGGAAGAATATATTCATCTGGTTTTCGGTCATTTCCAAAAACAGTTGATGCGTTTGTGTATAGACACCGTTTTTAGAAACAATATTAAAACCATTTTTATCCAATTCCGCACCAAGAGTATTCGCCATCCGCACGATATTTTCCTGATAAGCTTTACCATAATATTTCATTTCAATCAGAGTGCATAACAGACTGACGACCTGATGCGTCTGTACATTCCGTAAATATTTGGGATTAATTTCCCGATCTATTTTTTGGAACAATATTTTGTTATTTGTCATAATAATTCCATGTGCCGGCCCGGGCATGGTCTTATGCGTTCCACCAAATAAAATACAGTTCGGCATAACATCCAGGGGATTAGGCAATAAACCGGCAGCAATAAGCCCTAATAACTGACTGTAATCAAATAAAACAACACAGTTGGTATCATCGATTTTAGAAAAATCATGCGGGAATAAAATATCCGATGGAGCTATATTCAAAAATTGAATATTTTTCTCTTTTATTTCCCGGTTCAACGCTTCATAATCAAAATCATACGCATTTAAATCATACGGAGCATCAAAAACGTTTGCGCCCAAGCGTTCAAATGTGGGTTTCATAGAGGCATGACCACCCCACTCTTGCCCTAAAATCATCACATTATCACCCGGAGAAATCAAAGCGCTGGCCAACATATTCGCGGCGTTCATTCCCGTCAAGGTTCGCACATCCGTATAGGTAGCGTGAAAAAGTTCTTTACCCAGCGTACTAATCAATTGATAATACGGATACAATTTTTCGGCCCCGATAAAATTACCGTCCATTGAAAAATCATATGCACTCCCCATAATATAACGTTCCTGATACCCGCTAATCAATGGCCATTTCACAAAATCAGAAATGACGTTTTCGGCCGCGCACAGCGGTAAGGATTTGTCGTGATATGCCCGAAATTCTTTATGCAGATTTTGAATTTGTTCTATTTCTTTTATCATATACATAGCTCCACTTGTTGCGTTGAATGTAAATATTGGTATTTTTTTCCCCGATAAACAAAAAAACAGCCGACAGCTTCATTATTCGATTTAATCGGTTCAAAAGAATGAATCATTTTATCATCCGGACAATCCAACCGCCGACAGATGATATCCATTGCGGCCGAAAAAGAACGCGCGTTAAAATTCGTATCAAACGAACGCAGTGCCTCTAATGTATTAAATTCAACAATGGCATTGGGCGGCAGTTTTTTGATACGCATCGGCATATCTGATAAATGTTCATCTTGAAAATCGACCCAATATTTATTGGCATATAAAGGATCGTGGTATACAGGATGTATTAAATCTATCAATTTTTGAGAAATATCCTCGGTTAAAAAGGCATGTCCGCCGAATGTTATCCACGTATCCCTTCCGCTATAAGAAGTTGCAATAATTTCATCCCGTTCGTTTAGTGTCAAACACCTTTGCGTTGTCGGACCGTTCACAAAAACAGAGGCATAATACGCATAATCCGACTGATTAACAAAAATATTATCCGGAAAAAACAAATCAGATGAAGAAATAATTGTATTTTTTAAAACAGAGCGAGCGGCATATAAACTGGCAAAATTATTTTTTACCGCATAGTCCGGATTATGAATTAAAGTGACATGATGCTTTGTTTGTAAAAAATCAAATTGATGCCGATAAGCACCTGTAATAACGATAATATCGTGAACACCAACATCATGCAGCTGACGAATTTGACGTTCGATCAACGTTTCCCCGCAAACGGGCAATAAAGCCTTTGGTTTGTCGAAGCAAATTGGCACAAAGCGGCTGGAAAAACCGGCGGCTAAAATAACGGCATTATCTACGCGGGGCATGAATCCTCCCGATGAGACGGTGTATATTTTTGTATCAATTCACAACATGTTTTATAATTATCGGGTGTTATTTGAGCCGCCAGAGAGCTACCATGATGGGAGGAAAAATCCGACGGTAATGTCATATAGTCGCCATATTGACAAAACAGGTAGTAGTCGGCTTGGTTGGGAGCATACGTTGATATACCCATAAAATCAATCGGACGCAAGGGAAAAATATCTTCGTAAGCAAAACAAGACCTGTTATGCACAGCCGTTTCCACACCGTAAAATAAAAAGCCCTTATCCACAGGTTGAGGCACCAATTGCGTATCCCGCATATGAAAGCAATATTTCAGATAATCGTCCGATACCGGCTGACGACGGGCGCGCCAAGCGTCCGAGTTAAAATCCATATGTGACTTTATTTCTTCCAATACCGACAAAAAGCGTTGATATTGTTCCCCTTTCGGCGGATGAACAGAATCCCCGACATCAAAAGGAAAAACATCGACCTGACAAGGAGTATCTTTATAAAAAAGCTGTATAATTTCACCGCCGCGAGAATAAAAACCGTCTTTTTTAAATTCTGTATCCAATAAAGACAACAACTTATCATAATCGGAACGAAGCATGGCAATATCTATGTCATCATCCCAGGGAATAAAACCGCGATGACGCATGTAACCAATGAGTGTTCCGCTGTCAATCCAATATGTAATACCATGTCGGCGACAGATACCATCCAAATAATTTAAAATAGCAACAGATCCGTCTTGAATCATTTTTAAACATCCTTGTGCCGGAGGTATGGTACGCGGATCAATTGAAAATTTTAAAATATGGTTAATACTTTCCAGCTTTTTCGCATTGATTTCCGATAAGGACAAACGCATATGAGCCTTACGGAATTGGCGACGTTTTTTCCTATCAGGGATTAAATAAGAAATGAAACGATAGAATATATTTGGCATTATTTTATTTCCTTTTGGTTAACTAAAAAATAAGCATTTTTGTGTGTCCAATCGACATTACGTTTCACAATACGCGCCGGGTTACCACCCAAAACGATATTTTCTTCATTAAATTGACCGGTAACAACCGTTCCCCCACCTACAATACAATTATTCGGAATATACGCATTTTTTAAAATCATGGCACGATACCCGATCCAACAATGATTGCCTATTATCAACGGATGTTTAACGCCATTAATAACTTTTTCTGTTTCCCGATCAATAACCGCGTGCCCATCTGCTCCAAAAATAACAACATGAGCCGATATTAAATTATTTTCTCCAATAAAAATTTGTGCATTTTCATCTAAAATAAAAGATACCCCGACACATTTTGTATTTGCACCGACATGAAGTTTCTGCCCAACGCCATAGCTCAATCGTACACGCATCCGACCGGAAACATTTTTATGAATGATCACTTCTGAATATGGTGAAGTTACTTCCAAATTCAAATCTAAATCGGTACAGGATTCATGAATTTTAATAACCGTGTTTGATGCATTAACAATACCTTGAATCCGGGAATATTTTCCGGGATTAAATTTAACCTCACGCCCTGTATCGTCAAACAAAACAACTTGACCGGAATAGATGTTCAATCGGTTTTCGGACTTTACACCTTTAAGAAATCTGTTCCTTATACGATGACGCCAATTTCTATAAGGAATCAGAGCGGACAATACTCTAATCATTTGACGTTTCATTTTTTATCCTTTCAAACACATCCAAGGCACGGGCAACGGCTTTGTCCATATCGTAGTATTGATAATCGCCAAGACGGCCAAGAAAAAAAGTATTTTTTAATTGCGTCGCACATTCCGCGTATTGCGCATATAAGGCTGTATTTTCCGCTTTAACAATCGGATAATACCGATCATTTTGCCCTTGAACAAAAGGTTGCGGATATTCATATGAAACAATCGTGGTTTCAGAAGGCGTGTTTAAGAAATATTTATATTCCCCGATACGGGTCCAATTATAATTATTCGGATAATTGATAACGGCCCCGGATTGAAAATACGGACGATTAAACCGTACAAAATCAAAGGCCAAGCTACGATACGGCAATGCACCCAACGTATAATCAAAAAATTCATCTATCGGGCCCGTATAACATAATCTATCACATGAAATGTTATTTTTAACATCCTGATATGACGTATTTAGTTGCACTTTTATCAGCGGGTGATCCAACATCTTTTCAACAATGGCCGTATAACCGTTCAAGGGAATCCCTTGATAGGTATCTTGAAAATATCTGTTATCGCGGGAAACATAAACCGGAACACGACCGGTGACGACAGGATCCAGCTCTTCCGGTTTCATACCCCATTGTTTAAGGGTATAATTAAGAAAAACTTTTTCATAAATATAATCAGCCAAAAAAGCCAGATCTTTATCCTCGGCCGCACGTAATTGCAAAATCGGAACTTTCACATTAAACCCGAACCGAGAAATTAATTTTTCCGTCAACAGAGTCGCCATAGTCGATGGAAACAATTGATGAATCGTATTCAGGTTAAAGGGAATGGGGACTTCCTGACCATCAATTTGGGCTTTAACCGTATGCATATAGGGATACCATTGTGTAAAGCGACCGACAAAATCCCAAACATGTTTCAAGTTTGTATGAAAAATATGCGTCCCATATCGATGAACGCAGATACCATCCTGCCAATCATCATAACAATGACCGGCGATATGCGGTTTTGCATCAATGATTAAGACTTCTTCATGCAGCTCGGTAGCTATTTTATGCGCCAATGTTGCGCCAGAAAAACCGCAACCGACAATCAGGTTTTGCACATGCATGATTATTTCCTCCGCAATCCCAATAGTCGCAAGATACGACGCTTCCATTGACGGATACAATAGCGGCACCACTTTTTCAGATTTTCCTCAACAAACAACAGCGGCAGTGTTTTGACCTTTAAGGTCGGATGCGTTGCCAAAAACACGCCCATCATTCTTTCCGCCAAAAAACCATAAACACGTTGTTGATACGCATCCCGTTTCAGGACTTCCGGTTGGATTTTTTGTTCAACGGCAAATAAAATATCAAACAGCCATGCCGCGTATAAATCAAAGATTTCCTTTTTAGCAATCAGTATATTACCGAGATACATTTGGGAGGTGTTTTTTAAGGCTTGTTCCGCGGCGACATATGTATCCGGATATTTGTCACGAATAATATCCAGAACTAAATCCAAATCAGAGACAACATGCGCGTTCCGATAATAATCGTAGACACTTACCTCCGTCGGTTTACTCGCACGGGGAACAATCAAATCACAATCAGCCAAAGCGTTTTGAATGCAGGCCGGAGTCAAACCGTATTTTTCCGTAAAATCGGCAGGCACATGAAAGGATTTTGTATCCGATGTCTTAAAATTTAAATAGCGACGATAATGGAATAAACCGACAATATCGGCGTGACAATTCTTCCAAATCCAATAGGTGGCCGTCAACTCACAAAAATGGGGATTTTTTTCGGAAATATGATCGCCCGTGTCATCCCCCGGCATATTCAAATTAAGCGGGGACAGAGTTTTACCGACATGTATCGGTTTAATGATATCATTTTGCGGCACGATAGCGGGTTTATGGCAACAAACGAATAAATGAATTGTCATAACGGCATTTTCCCTTTCAGCAAACGGCAATACATCCAATAATATTTTAATTTATGACCGCAAAAAGGGAGGCATCCCTTTCTTTTTAAATCACGTAATTCATGGGCAAATGCCATCCAAAGCAGCGGTTGTTTATCTGTTGCCGACGAATAAATACGATGCAGCTGTTGTTTTAAAATATTGGGAAAAACGATACGTCGAACAAAGTGCCAATCTTTAACCGGACAGGATTGATATGTTTCATAAATAGCACATAATCCCGCATGGTAATCATAAATGTGACGCGGTGTTAACGCCCGATGTGTAATAGAACTTTCATTATCAACATAATAATATAATTTATCTTTGATAATTGCCGTTTTCGGCCGTTTCGCCATTAAAGAAAGAATATACGGAAAATCTTCAAAACAAATACCTTCCATAAAAGAGAGATCCGCAATAAAATCACGACGGTATAATTTTGACCAGACGTTAAAAAAGATTCTCCAAGAACATCTTTTACGGCAAAAGGTCAGCGGATAATCCGTTAATAATACTTTGCTTGGCTCTAATAATGGAAAAAAAACAGGTGTATCGGGCAAAGTATTTTGAAAAGAAAAACAAACAATATCGGCATGAGATTGTTCAATAACGGCCAACGTTCTTTCCAATAATTGCGGATGGATATAATCATCCGAATCAACAAACAAAGCATATGTACCGGTCGCCTGCTTCAAACCATGATTGCGGGCCGCGGAAAGACCTTTATTTTCCTGTGTAATAATACGAATACGATTATCGCGAACCGCATAATCAGCCAGAATAACGCCACAATTATCCGGGCTGCCGTCATTGACACAAATAACCTCAAAATTCCGAAATGTTTGATTTAAAATAGAATCCAAACAACGGGCTAAATAACGTTCAACACCATAAACCGGCACGATGATTGATATTTTAGGCATTGACGTTTACCTTTCCCTGGTTAATAACTTTTAAACTAATCGTAGCAGCGATATAGAATCATACATAAATATTCCAAAAAAGGCAAGCAATAATTTCTTCAAAAAAGGATGAAATAATCAAACCAAGAAAATTATTTTTTAATTTAAATAAATCGTCGTAAAATCAAATAAATAAACAGATTATATGTCATGGATACATATCATCGGGAACAATTAAAATACATTTTTTCAAAAAAAGACTTGCAATTCGTTTCAAAATCGTGTAAAAGAATTTTACTTTCGACAGAAAGGGTGTGTAGCTCAGGTGGTTAGAGCGTTACGTTGACATCGTAAAGGTCGCAAGTTCGAGTCTTGCCACACCCACCATTCCAAACGCCATAGGGCGTTTTTTTTATTGTTCATGTTTAAATAAAATCCCCTAAAAGCGCCGAACAACCACAAAAAACGATTAAAATCTAGGCAAAAGGGATATATTTACGTTGATTTCAGAGCGGTATTTTGTTATAAAAAAGAAAACAATTAAACGGAGATTGACAGATGAAACATTTTTCCTATACACCGCAAGGGGTTTGTTCTAAAAACATCAGTTTTGACATCATTGACGGAAAAATTCACAATTTAAAGTTTATCGGCGGATGCGTCGGTAATTTACTGGCTATCGCCAAATTGGTAGAAGGCAAGGATGCCAAAGCGGTTGCCGATATTCTGAGAGGAAATGATTGCCGTGGCAAAGGAACATCCTGCGCGGATCAATTGGCAAAAGCCATTGATATGGCCCTAGAAACAAATTAACTTTATGGCATTAACAAAAAAAACACCTTGCCGAAACAAGGTGTTTTTTTTATAACTTAATAGCCCTACATCCCTTCACCGAAACGATCGTTGATAAGGGCTTCCAATGCTTGAATGGCTTCGGAAGCATCGGGACCGGTCGCCGTAATATGAATACTTTCCCCCAAAGGAACAGCCAACATCAACAACCCCATAATGGATTTTCCGGAAACAGGCAATTCACCCGCTTTTTCCACGGTAATATTCGATTGAAATTGTTCGGCCGTTTTAACAAAAGCCGCCGTTGCCCGAGCATGAAGACCTTTTAAATTTTGAATCTTTATATCCAAGATTTGCTTTGACATATCAGGTATCCAATTTCAATAAGTGTGACGCGATATTGATATATTTTCGACCGGCTTCTTGGGCAGCCATGACGGCATCGTTAACCGTTTCACCACGTTCACGCATCAACTTAACCAACATGGGGATATTCATACCGGAAATAACCTCTATATTCCGCTCTTCCATAATGGAAATAGCCAAATTAGACGGTGTACCACCGAACATATCCGTAATCACGATCACACCGTCGCCAGTATCAACTTCGGCTGTTTTTTCCAAAATTTCATGTCGTTTTTGTTCGCTGTCATCCGTCGGGTCAATACCGACACAGGCCACACCCGTTTGAGGGCCGACAACGTGTTGTGTCACAGCTAACATTTCCTGAGCCAAGCGACCGTGTGTTACCAAAACTATTCCTATCATCGTTTAATCCTCTTCTTTCATCAAAGTGGAGACCGGTACTAAATCTCCGTTAACTATACCAAGGGCAGACAAAACCTGTTCCGGCAATGCGGGATGTTGTGCCCACAAATAAAATGTCGGAACCGATACGCCGTCAATGTTTTCTGTTTGCAATTGCGGTAATCGTTCCGGATAATTGGGAACCAGAACAACGCGCAATCGAACTGGGGTGGCTTTTCCCGTTGGAAATCCGGATAAAACACCAAGGGATCGGATTTCCATGCATCCCCGGCCCCGTTCCGGCAAAACAGCCGTTAAGGTACCATCTTGTCCCTTTAAGGCCGTCACATCATCCGATATTAAACGGGCACCGTGATGTAGCAAACGGAGCGCCAGCGATGATTTTCCGATACCGGCAGCACCTTCTATCAAAATAGCAGCACCGTTTATCGTCACACAGGTAGCCTGTCTTTGTATCATCGCCGACGTATCCATGGCGTTCTCGGCGGGAGTCGAACCCACGGCCCCAGGATTAGGAATCCTGTGCTCTATCCATCTGAGCTACGAGAACGGAACCCCTTATTCTTTGTTGACGTATTCACAGAACATCCGGACGATCACAAATTCAATGAACAAGACAACCAGTTCAAAGATAAACATCGTAATACCCGCCGTAAACAGGTGAACGATCGCGCCCAATGTCGTTAATGCCAACAACCCCATCAGGACAAAATAAATAATCCGAATATAGGGTTTCAATTTCGGCCCGAGTTTCGTTATCAAAACCGGTTCCAATATCGACAATTCATGTCCGACAGCTTTTAATTTTTCTTTATCCATTTTGTTTTCTCCTTTCAATTATTTTTTACGCATTGTTGGGAAAGCGATAATATCACGAATCGAGGGGTTACCCGTCAAAATCATGATCAACCGATCAATACCAACCCCCAATCCCCCGGTTGGCGGCATACCGTGTTCCAATGCCGTGACAAAATCTTCATCCATCATGTCGGCTTCATCATCACCGGCTTCACGCGCTTTGACTTGTTCTTCAAACCGTTCCCGTTGATCCAAGGGGTTGGTTAATTCCGAATAAGCATTACACATTTCCCAGGTATTGATAAATGTTTCAAACCGTTCGACCAAACGCGATTCCGACCGATGTTCTTTCGTCAACGGTGAAATGGATTTCGGATGATCGATGACGTGAACCGGTTGAATTAAATGTTCTTCGCATTTTTCTTCAAACACAGCCGCCAGGCAATGTCCCCAATCCATATCATCCGTCACGGGAACATGTAAATCTTGGGCAGCGGCACGAGCAGCCTCGTCCGTATCAATAGCCATAAAATCAACACCCGTATGTTCCTTAACCAAATCAGCCATAGAACGGCGCGGATAAGGCCCTTTCAGGTTAATCTTCCGACCGCCGATTTCCACTTCATACGATCCGTTAACGGCAAAACAAGCCGTTTCAACAATTTTTTCAAACAACGTCATCATATCGGTGTAATCGTTATATTGGCGGTAGACTTCCATCATGGTAAATTCCGGATTGTGACGGGTATCGATACCTTCGTTCCGGAAGTTACGACCGATTTCAAAAACACCCGGCAGTCCGCCCACAATCAACCGTTTCAAATACAATTCCGGCGCCACGCGCAAAAACAAGTCCATATCCAATGCATTATGGTGGGTAATAAACGGTTTTGCCGTTGCACCGCCTTTAATAACATGCAAAAGAGGTGTTTCAACTTCAAGCAATCCCTCTTCCAATAACAATTGACGAACGGCCGTAATAATCCGACTGCGCTTAATTAACGTTTCCGTCGTTTCCGGATTCATAATCATATCCAGATAGCGTTGCCGATATTTGGTATCCGTATCGGTCAGGCCGTGGAACTTTTCCGGCAGCGGTTGTAATGCTTTGGCCAATATTGTTATGTGTGTCGAGGCAACAGACAATTCACCGCGTTTTGTCCGACGAACGGTTCCTTCAACACCGATAATATCACCGATATCAAGCCATGAAAGAATTTGCTTTGTTGTTTCGGGCGCATTTTCCAATGAGGTATAAATTTGAACTTTACCGGTTGCGTCATAGATATCCATAAACATACCGGAGTTGCGAATGGCCCGAATACGGCCGGCGACTTTAACCACCGTATCGGTTTGAGTATCATTCGGCAAATCGGCAAAAGTGGCATTTAAACCGGCGGATGTATCGGTCGGTCGGTAAATTTGCGGATAGGCGTTGAGGCCCGTTGCCTCAATCGCCTTTAATTTTTCAATCCGAATACGACGTTGTTCGTGTCCTGTATTTTGTATCTCTGACATAATTATCCTCTTTGGTTATATCTCTAATGTGGCCAAGTTAGCGTTTTTTACGACAAAAGTCAAACTATTTAGATGACAAATTCAAAAAAAATGATATGATAGAGGCATGATGACACAAACAATATGCCCTTTTTTCAACATGTGTGGCGGATGCCTGTACCAGGATCTGCCGACAGATATTTATTTACAAAAAAAGAAAGATTTTGTTGAGCGGGCTTTTGCCGATCACGGATTAAAGGTAACGACGGAACCGGTCAAAACCGTTCCGATTCAAAGTCGACGGCGGGCTTGTTTTGCTTTTCAAGGCGGAAAAGTCGGTTATAACGCGTTAAAAAGTCACCGTATTATTGAAATTGACGAATGCCGTGTTTTGGTTCCCGCAATTGTTTCTTTTCTGCCGACGTTACGGCAATGGGCGCAATGTTTGGGGGGACACGGGGATATATTCGTTCTGGCGACGGAATGGGGATTGGATATTCATATCAAGACGGCGGGCGGGCGCCCCGGCTTACCTTTATTGGAAAAATTAGCAATCATGGCATCCGATGCGGCCGTGGTGCGATTAAGTTATAATCAAGAACCGATTGTTGCCAAAGTCCCCCTGCCCTTACCGGCAGATGCTTTTTTACAACCGTCATTGGCCGGAGAGAAAATCTTAGTTGATTTGGTATTACAGGCAGCCGCCGGAAATCGAAAAGCCGTTGATTTATTTTGTGGCAGCGGTACTTTTTCACGACCGTTATTGGCGGCCGGCATTCGAACAACGGGATATGATTGCGCGGCGGACAGTGTTGCCATATTGGGAACAAACGGTATCGTTCGGGATTTATTTCGATCCCCTTTATTACCCGATGAAATGGCGGGATTGGATTTAATTGTTTTAGATCCGCCACGGGCCGGAGCCAAGGCACAAGTTGAACAAATCGCCCAAACTCAGGTTCCCAAAGTTATTATGATCTCATGCAATCCGACAACGGCGGCCCGAGATGCCGGAATATTAACAACGGCCGGGTGGCGGTTAACATCCGTCACACCCGTTGATCAATTCACATGGTCAAATCACATTGAAATTGTCTGTCTTTTTGAAAGATAAACAGCATACGCCGATATTTTGGCGACTGTTTCAACCTTCGTTTTATTTTCACAGTGTCATAATTTATTTTGTTTTTAAATAGTTAACAAATCTTTTTATCACACATGATTTTTGTCATGAAAAAAATCATATCATGATATTGACAAAACATCAGATTATATGTAAAATAACCGTAATAGTTGTAGAGAAAGGAAAAAAACTATGGTTCAAAAAAAGAGAAAAGGAACGATTCGCGGACGGTTATCGGACGGAACACCCAACCCGATTGACATTTATGTCGGAACACGCATTCGTTTTAGACGAACGATGTTGGGATTAAGCCAGGAACGTTTAGCGGAAGCATTGGGAATCACATTCCAACAAGTACAAAAGTATGAAAAAGGCCTGAATCGTATCGGTGCCAGCCGGTTGTGGGATTTGTCACAGGTTTTGGATGTGCCGGTTGATTTCTTCTTTGATAAAATGGATGAAGCTTCACAAAGCAACAGTCCGCGAAAGATTTCCGGTTTTCAGTTATCGGATTCCGACGTGCCGTATATCAGTACGGAAGTCTTTTTGCGTCGTGATGTGATGGATTTGGTACGGCACTACATTCAAATCGTCAATCCGAAAATATCACATAATATTTTAGAATTGATCAAATCTATTGCGCCGATTAACGGTTCGGATACCAACGTGAATACAGGTACGGATGATCCCGGAAGCGCTATTGATTCGGATATTAAATATCAACCATTTGATGAATCCGATATCGACGATACAAAGGATTAAAATCCCATCATCAATCGGATATCTTCACTGAGCCGCTCTATTGTCCAGGGCGGCTCAAATGTTAATTCAACGGTCACCAAACCAACACCGGGAACGGAAGCGACCGCATTCGCAACCATACCGGGCATTTCCCCCGCCATCGGACAGGTCGGAGACGTCAACGTCATGACAACGAAAACGGAACCGTCGGGTTCTTGCTTAATATCGTAAATCAAGCCGAGTTCATAAACATTCAGTAATAATTCGGGATCTTGAACCGCCTTTAATGCCGCGATAATATCGTCACGGGAAGCATGGGGCGTATCGGGCGGCAATGGAGCCCCGGCCGTTGCACGATATGTCAGGTCAGGTTGCACAAGGGATTCTAAATCAGACACTTCTTCCGATGACATATCAACCTCCGAATAAGGATATTGTTTTATGCAAGGATGTCAAAAAAGTCGCAACATCGGCCGGTTCGTTATAGAGGCCGAATGAAACGCGCAGAGAAACATCCTGATGAAAACGGGCATGAACCGGCATGGCGCAATGGTGACCGACCCGAACGCAAATATTATCTTGCGTCAGGGCAAACGCGATATCTGCCGGATGAATACCGGCCACATTAAAGGTGACAATGCCTTTTTTCAAAGAACCATCCCCCAACATTGTCAGGCCGGGAATATCGGACAGACCTTGGCACAAAAGAGAGGTTAAATTTTGTTCGTGTTCGGCAATTGTTTCCATCCCGATATCCTGTACATAATCGACGGCGGCCGCCAATCCGACAGCTTCTACAAAGGGAGGGGTACCGGCTTCGAATTTAGCGGGGACTTCGGCAAACGTTGTTTCGGCAACACTAACATGGCGAATCATATCACCACCAAACTGATACGGTGGTAATTCAGACAAGGCCTCGGCTTTTCCGTACAATACACCGATACCGGTCGGACCATATAGTTTGTGGCCGGAAAAAGCAAAAAAATCACAATCCAAGTCTTTGACATTGACAGGCATATGTGCACAACTTTGGGCACCGTCAACCAAAACGCGCGCACCGACGGCATGCGCGGCGGCAACTATTTCCCGAACAGGATTTGCAACACCGAGAACATTGCCGAGTTGCGCCACGGCAACGATTTTGGTTCGCGGAGAAAGTTGCGCGTTAAAGTCCGCCATATCAATTGTTCCGTCCGATGTGATCCCAAATGTTTTAAAGGTGGCATCGGATCGCAGGCAAGCCTGTTGCCACGGCACAAAATTTGCGTGATGTTCGGCAATGCAGACAAGAACTTCATCGCCTGCCCGCAACAGGCGTTCATACCCGGCGGCGACAAGGTTAATACTTTCCGTTGTACTTTTGGTAAAGACAACCGTATCGGGTTCGGCATGGATAAAGGCAGCAATTGTGCGGCGGGCCCGTTCGTATAAATCGGTGGCTTGTGCAGCGATATGGCATTGTCCGCGATGGACATTCGCATAGTATGTTCGATAAAACGTATCCATGGCCGCCAATACCGATTGCGGTTTTTGCGCCGACGCAGCCGAATCCAGATAAACGGTTGGTGTATTTGTTAATAACGGAAAATCTTGTTTATGCATGTTGTGCCATCCACTCCTGTACAACCGGTTCAAAGGACGGGGGTAAACTATCATTAATCATTGCCTGCAATAAAATATGGCGTGCCGTTTTTTCCGCAATCCCCCGGGACATCAGATAAAACAAAGCCGCCGTATCCAACGCCCCGATAGCGGAACCGTGGGCGCATTGGACATCATCGGCGTAAATTTCCAATTCCGGCGTTGCCATTACCACAGCCTGCGGCGTTAATAAAACGGCGCGATGATTTTGACTCCCGACGCATTGTTGTGCCTGATGCGGCATACGGATAATCCCATGAAAAGCGGTGTGCGCCGTATCGGTGACAATACCTTTAATGATTTGTTCCGATGTGGTTTCCGGTGATTCATGTATCACTTCAAGATTCAGGTTGTTCCGATTGTTTTGACAGGATAAATAGAGCGTTTGAATACGACAAGATGCCTGCTTCCCGGTTAATACCACATGAATATCGGCATTGCCGTGCAAAAGCAACAAGGAAATATCGACATGTTGTCCCGCCGGCACGATAATGCGACGCCCTTCGGGCGGTACGGTTCCGCTTTCCGATTGGCCGGATAAGGTCATCAAAAACAGGTTATCGATAGATGTCATATCCTTTTTCTTCCAATGTGGCAGCCAATGTTTTATCCCCTGTTTTAACGATACGACCATCCATCATAATATGAATATAATCCGGCGTAATATCGTTCAACAGGCGTTGAAAATGGGTAATCAGTAAAAAAGACCGATGGGATTCCCGCATAATATTAACGGCTTGGGAAACAGTATGTAAAGCATCAATATCCAATCCGGAATCAATTTCGTCCAACATACAAAAATCCGGTTCCAAAAACGCCATTTGCAACATTTCCATTCGTTTTTTTTCACCACCGGAAAAACCGACGTTTAAAGCACGCTTTAACATATCATCGGTAATACCGAGTGCCGTTGCCCGCGGTCGTAACCGACGCATAAAAGAAACGGCATCTATGTCTTTTTCTCCGGCAGCCTGACGTTTGGCATTTAAGGCCGTTTTCAAAAACAAAGCCGAACCGACACCCGGTAATTCGGTGGGAGATTGAAACGCCAGAAAAATACCGATATTAGCCCGTTCGTCCGGTGTCATTTTCAGAACATCACGATCCTTAAACATCAAGCGACCGCCGGTCACTTCATACGCAGGATGTCCGGCAATGACATTCGCCAGCGTACTTTTCCCCGATCCGTTCGGTCCCATAATGACATGAACCTCACCGGGGTTAATCGTCAGAGAAAAATCCTTTAAAATTTCTTTGTCACCGACACGGGCGCATAGATTTTCAATGGTTAATAATGCCATTTTATTTGATCCCCAAATACTCTTTGACTCTGTTTAATTTAAAAGCGACTTGTTGACCGACGGCATCCCGTATATCATACATATCAATCAATTGGTCAAGCATAATCAAAACATCGGCCGTTTCTTCCGCAATAGCGGCCACATTATCTTTGTTTCGGTTGATGTTTTTTAACACTTCTTTTTGCAGTTCACTCATTTCCTCCAACAACATCATGAGTTGTTTTTGTTTTCCCCAAGTTGTTAAAGCCGCTTTACAAATTTCTTGTGATACATATCGTGTCATCCGACGCTTCCTTCCAGATTAATACCGATTAAACGTTGAGCCTCCACCGCAAACTCCATCGGGAGTTTTTGCATGACTTCGCGGCAAAAACCATTTACTATCAAACCGACAGCCTGTTCCGAACTTAAACCGCGGGATTGCGCGTAAAACAACTGATCTTCCGAAATTTTGGAAGTCGTTGCCTCGTGTTCGATCACACCGCTCGGGTCCGCACAAGTCATCACCGGAATAGTATGGGCACCGCATTGATTGCCGATCAACAGGCTATCACATCGGGAAACATTTCGGGCGCCGGTTGCCGTCGACGCAATTTTAACCATACCGCGATAGGTGTTATTGGAACGACCGGCGGAAACACCTTTGGAAATAATGGTTGAGGTTGTATGTTTACCCAAGTGAATCATTTTGGTGCCGGTATCGGCCTGTTGACAATGATTGGTTAAGGCGACGGAGTAAAACTCGCCGACCGCATAATCACCTTTTAAAATACAGCTGGGATATTTCCATGTAATGGCGGAACCGGTTTCCACCTGCGTCCACGAAAGTTTGGCGTGATTGTGGCAAATGCCGCGTTTCGTCACAAAGTTATAGATACCGCCGCGACCGTTTTCATCACCGGGATACCAATTCTGAACGGTTGAATATTTAACCTCTGCCCCATCTTTGACAATAATTTCGACGATAGCGGCGTGCAATTGATTTTCATCCCGTTGCGGCGCCGTACACCCTTCCAGATAGCTGACATAAGAATCATCTTCGGCAACAATCAGGGTACGTTCAAATTGACCGGCATTTTTGGCATTGATACGAAAGTAGCTGGATAATTCCAACGGAGCGCGAACCCCTTTCGGAATATAAACAAAGGAACCGTCCGAAAAAACAGCGCTGTTCAGACAGGCGAAAAAATTATCGGTATACGGAACAACCGATCCCAAATACGTGCGTACCAATTCGGGATAATCGCGAACGGCTTCGGATATCGGGCAAAAAATAATACCCTTTTCTTTCAACTGTGCACGATATGTCGTAGCAACGGAAACACTATCAAAAATCGCATCAACGGCAATACCGGCCAACGCTTTTTGTTCTTGAAGCGGAATACCGAGTTTTTGGTATGTCTTTAAAATTTCGGGATCAACTTCATCCAATGAGTTGACTTTTTTCGGCACCGGTGCCGCGTAGTAGTACAAATCCTGATAATCAATCGGATCATAGGTAAATTTACCCCAATGCGGTTCCGTCATGGTTAACCAATGGCGATAGGCTTTCAGACGGAATTCAAGCAACCAATCCGGTTCTTTTTTCCGGGCAGAAATAAAGCGGATAATATCCTCGGACAAGCCTTTCGGCGCCGTTTCGGCCGCAACGGGAGTTTCAAATCCGTACCGATACCGTTCGGACACAATTTCACGCAATGTTGTTTTTGTGTTGTTCATGAGCTTCCTTATGCCTTATTTTCAAAAAAAAGTCAAGAAAAAGCATTTTTTTACTTGTTTTTGACAAAAAAAAAAGCTAATGTAAAACAGGTTTCAAAAAAAGGAGATAATACCGTATGTTGGGGACAATTGATTGTTTTGCCGTTGCGCAGAGTTTTTTTATCCTCACGACTATTTTGTTTATTTTTGTCTCTATGATGTTTTTAAACCGCAGCCGTCACCTGCAAAAAAAATTATCCGGTATGATTGAGGCTTTGGCCGCCAAAAACAAAGAATTAGAGGATGTGCGACAATCGAGTCAGAATGTTTTATCGCCTTTTATTCCCGAAACATCGAAAAGCATCATTGTATCGATAGACCCGGCGGGAAAAATCACGGATGTCAACGAATATGCCACGGAGATTTTCAAATACACACGGGATGAAATGGTCGGGCATGAGGTATTCGGCACTATTTTTCCGGTGCCGGAAAAAAAGGATTCTTTACAAGCAAATATTGTTTCACGCATTTTTACCAATCCGAAGTTATATGTTGAACATGAAACCGAAAATATTAAAAAGAATGGTGAACGTTTTTGGATTTCATGGACGAATCGCGTGATTTATGATGATGCGGGGCAACCGGTTGAAATTCGATCGGTCGGTTTTGACATTACCAAGCGTAAACGGTTGGAAGAAGAACTGCGGTATTTGGCATCGGTTGATCCCTTAACGGGCGTATTAAACAGGCAGGCTTTATTGGAAGCCGGAGCGCGGGAGTTAAAGCGGGCCATTCGGTACAAGCGGCAATTATCCATTTTGGTATTAAAGTTAAATTATTTCCACGGCATCAATGAAATGGGGAATGATCCGGGGTTCAGCGATGAAATTATCCGCCAAGCCGTTGCCATTTGCCGTAAAGCAACACGAGATTCGGATTACATCGGCCGGGTCGGGGATGTGGAATTTGCCATTGTCTTACCGGAAACACCGGCCGAAAACGCGGCTTTTTTGGCGGAGCGTTTGAAAGAAAAAATTCAAGAAAAGAATTTAAAAGAAAGCAATAGTTTCTTTGTATCGGCTACATTTGGCATTGCCGGGAAAACAAGTAAAGAGGATACAATCGATTCCCTTTTATTAAAAGCGTTAAATGCATTACAGGAAGCGGATAAAAACACGCGTCAGCAATATATCAAACAAGACAGCAGGAAAGGATTAAAATAATGCAAGAAATTGTCTTATCCGCCGGTCAGATGAAGGTCGGCATTCTTCCGGAACTTGGGGGTTCGTTATCTTTTTTGACCTATCGCGGGCATGATATTTTACGCCCGACCGATTTATCAAAAGAAAAAAATGAAGCGATTCAATCGGCTATGTTTTTAATGTTGCCTTATTGCGGGCGTATTCGCGGCGGCAGTTTTACCTATTGGGGCATTTTACGCAAGGTTGCCAAAAACCAAGTCGGATTCAGTGATCCGATTCATGGTGACGGTTGGAAATCCGTATGGCAAATTATCCGGCAAGATGACAATGCAATAACAATTGGTATGACGCACCGGAAAGAAGACGGCGGTTTTCCGTTTAATTATCAGGCCGAAGTCAATTATACTTTATCCGAAAGCGGATTACAAATCACCATCAGTGTTACCAATCCCGGACCATTGCCGATGCCTTGCGGATTAGGCATTCATCCGTTCTTTCCCAAGGAAAAGGATGTTGTGTTGGATTTTAAGACGCAAGTTGTGTGGAGCAATGAATCCGATCCGATTTTCGATCAACCCTATACCACCCCTGACGCGTGGCAGTTCGATGGCGGAAAACCGTTAAAAAATGCCGTATTTGATACGTGTTTCGGTGGATTTGAAGAACAAGCAAAAGTTGTTTATCCCGACAAAGGCATAACGATTCAAATGCAAACGGATGCGTTATTTCATCATGTTGTATTATATGCCCCAAAGGGAAAAAATTTCTTTTGTTTAGAACCGACGACCTGTGCGACAAACGCTTTCAACCTGGCGGCAGGCGGTGTTATCGGCACGGGAATTCGCAGTATTGGTCCCGGACAAACCATAACGGGAAAAATTACGTTTAATATTCAAGGATAGAAAAAATGAAAACAAATTTTACTAAAATCGTGGCCACTTTGGGTCCGTCGTCTTCGGGACGGGAAAAAATTGCGGCATTGATGCGTGCCGGTGTAAATGTCTTTCGGTTAAATTTCAGTCATGGATCTCATGACGAACATCGGGAACGGTATACCTTTATTCGGGAACTGGCCAAAGAAAACGGAACACATTACAGCATATTGGCCGATATGCAGGGACCGAAATTACGTGTCGGGCGATTTGCTCATGAAGAAATTGTTTTGAAAAACGGACAAATGTTTCGGATGGATATGGACGAAACACCGGGGGACGAAAGTCGTGTTGCCCTCATGCACCCGGAAATTTTTGCCGTTTTAAAAAAGGATATGGTGTTACTTTTAAATGACGGACAAGTTCAATTACAGGTCATGGATTTCGGAAAAAATTATGTCAATACAAAGGTTATTGTAGGTGGCCCTTTATCCGATCATAAAGGGGTCAATGTCCCGGATGTTGTTTTACCGATTTCGGCCTTAACCGAAAAGGACAAGGATGATTTACAATTTGCGTTAAAATTGGGTGTGGATTGGATTTGCCTATCATTTGTACAGCAACCGGAAGATGTTAAAATGGCCCGGGATTTAATCGGGGACAAAGCCGGTATCATTGTTAAAATCGAAAAACCGTCAGCCTTAGTCCATTTAGATGAAATTGTGGATTTAGCCGACGGGGTTATGGTTGCGCGCGGGGATTTAGGGGTTGAATGCCCGATTGAATCGGTTCCGTCGCTGCAACGACGAATTATTGATGTTTGTCGGTTAGCGGGCAAGCCGGTGATTGTCGCTACCCAGATGTTGGAAAGTATGATTCATGCGCCGGTGCCGACACGGGCGGAGGTATCCGATGTGGCGACGGCCGTTTATGAAGGGGCGGATGGCGTGATGTTATCGGCTGAAACGGCGGCCGGTCGGTATCCGGTACAAGCGGTTACGATGATGCGACGCATTATTTCCAAAATTCAAGATGACGTTTATTATGCGCACGCCATGGAAGTAAATTCAATGCCGCCGGATAAAACAACGGCCAGCGCCATTACGTCCAGTATGAAGCAAATGGTGAAAGTATTGGAAAAACCGGCCTGTATTGCGACTTACTCTATTTCGGGCAAGACAACGTTACGGGCGGCGCGGGAACGGGCTTTGGTTCCGATTTTAGGATTAACGCCGGATGTTCGAATTGCCAATCGCATGGCTTTGGTATGGGGAGTGCGACCTTTTGTCACCAAAAGTTTAAAGGACATGACGGCGGTATCACCGGTTGCCGTAGAAACAGCCAAAGAATTAAAGCTGGCTAAAAAAGGAGAAACGGTTATTATGACGGCCGGTATTCCGTTCGCCGAGAAAGGAACAACCAATATTCTGCATATTGCAACCGTAGAATAATTATTGCGGTTATTCCGTTTCAAAGAATCAGCTTATCGAAAAAAGGTTATCATGTGATAACCTTTTTTGATATACCGACACGCGTATGATTACGCAAACCTGATCGTTATTTCAAAGCAGCCTTGATAAAGGCTCGGAAAATCGGATTCGGTTTACCGGGACGCGATGTAAATTCCGGGTGGAATTGAACCGCGATAAAGAAAGGGTGATCCGGTATTTCGATAATTTCAGGCAACAAGCCGTCCGGTGATTTACCGGAAACGATAAAGCCGTGCTGCGCCAAATCTTTTTCATAGGAAATATCCATTTCATAACGATGACGGTGCCGTTCCCGAATTTCGACAGCATTATCATAAATTTGCGCAGCCAACGAACCGGGTTGTAAGACACAAGGATAAGCCCCCAACCGCATTGTACCGCCCAAATCACCGTTATCGGGGCGGATATGTTGAACACCGTCTTGTTCCCAGACTTTCATTTTCGAAATGACCGGCGTTCCGTTACCGCCAAATTCGGCCGAGCCGGCATTTTCTATTCCCAGTAAAGAACGACAGGCTTCCACCACGGCCATTTGCATGCCCAAACAGATACCAAAGAAAGGAATGTTATGTTCGCGCGCATACCGAATAGCCTTTATTTTACCATCAATGCCGCGAATACCGAAACCGCCGGGGACCAAGATACCCGCAAAATCGGACAGAGTAGTATTCACTTCTTCCTGCGACATAGATTCCAATTGTTCGGCATCCAGCCAACTGATTTTCACTTTGGCATGATTATCAATTCCGGCGTGAATTAAAGCTTCATGCAATGATTTATACGCCTCCAACAAACCGCAATATTTACCGACGACGGCGATTTTGACTTCTTTTTCATAATTCTGACAAATCGTAATAATATTTTTCCAGAGGGATAAATCCGGTTCGGGCGCGTTATCCAACATACCGAAATGTTTTAAAACCTGTGTATCCAAACCTTGTTTATGATAGGTCAGGGGAATTTTATAGATATTATCCACATCCAAAGCCATGATAACATCATCCGGCGCGACATTACAGAACAAGCCGAGTTTACGACGTTCATCGGAACCGAGCATAACCTTACTGCGACACAAAAGAATATCGGCCTGAATACCGGCTTCCATCAATGTTTTAACCGCATGTTGCGTCGGTTTGGTTTTCAACTCACCGGCCGTATCGATGTAAGGCAGTAAGGTCAGGAATAAAAACAGGACATTTTGGCGACCGACATCATTGGCAAATTGACGAATAGCCTCTAAAAACAATGTTCCTTCAATATCACCGACGGTACCGCCGACTTCGTATAAAACAAAATCTTCACCATGCAGGTCGGATTTAATAAAATCTTTAATTTCATTTGTCACATGGGGAATCGCCTGAACCGTTGCGCCCAGATAATTACCGCGGCGTTCTTTTTGAATCACGTTATAATAAATTCGACCGCCGGAAATACTATCCGTTTTATGACAATTACCGTCCGTAAAGCGTTCGTAATGACCTAAATCCAAATCGGTTTCCGCCCCGTCATCCGTCACAAAGACTTCGCCGTGTTGATACGGTGACATCGTACCGGGATCCACATTCAGATACGGATCCATTTTACGCATCCGAACCGAATAACCGCGCGCTTTCAGCAAACAACCGACAGAGGCCGAAGCTATCCCTTTGCCCAAAGAAGAAACCACACCGCCCAAGATAAAAACATATTTTGTCATACGCATATTCCTTTGTTAAGTTGAAAAGAAAAAACTCCCTTTAAATTCAGGGAGCTTCGGTTAAAATTAACAGGTATTAAAAGGGGAGAAAAAGCCTTATCCGTCAACAGATATCGAGAGGATGTTATCACTTGCGGCATTTTTCTTTCCTTATTTATGTGTGTCATTTTACAAATTTTATGACGAATAGCAAGCAAAAAAAGCATCTGATATTATGTTTTTGACAACCCGTTGAAATTGTGAATCAAGGGATTAAAAGAAACTATACGGATCAATATCCAGACGGACATCCACACCGGCCGGCACAGGCACACGGGACAACCATGACATCAACATATTTTGCAATTTAAAGTCCCGTGGTGTTTTAACCAACAATCGAAACCGATACCGACCGCGTAAAACAGCCAACGGAGCGGCCACCGGCCCTAATACGGATACATTGGGGATATAGGGGGCTTTCTTGGCCAAATCGGCCGCTATCCGATACGTTTGGTTTTGATCCCTACCACTGACAATCACAGCAGCCAAGCGACCAAAGGGCGGCATGCCCAACACCTCACGCGATGCAATTTCCTCGTCCATAAAACGATGGCGATCGTTTGCCTGTAAAGCCTGAATAATCAGGTTTTCAGGGCAATAGGATTGCAAAACCGCCTCCCCTTTTTTGCGATCACGGCCGGCACGCCCCATTACCTGATGCAACAATTGAAAGGTTCGTTCACTGGCCCGCAAATCACCACCGGCCAATCCCATATCCGCATCTATGACACCGACTAATGTCAAATCAGGAAAATTATGTCCTTTGGCCAACATTTGCGTACCGATTAGGATATCAATTTCATGGGCGGCAATACGTTCCAGTAACGTTTCAAACTGACGAACATCGGCCAATGTATCGGAGGTAACGGCGGCACAAACGGCCTCCGGAAACAAAAGCCGAACCTCCTCTTCAATTCTTTCCACACCGGGGCCACAGGCAATAAGTGTTCCCTCCTCCTGACAAGCCGGGCAAACGGTCGGAACGGGACGTGTATAGCCGCAATGGTGGCATTGCAGACATTTTTGATGCCGGTGTTCTACCAACCAAGCTGAACAATGCGGGCATTGGATTCTTTCCCCGCAAGCGCGACACAAAATCAGTGGTGCATATCCCCGTCGATTAATAAACAAAAGGGATTGTTCTTTGGCCGCCAAACGAGCCGCCAACAAATCGCGCAACAAAGGGGAAATAAACGAAATTTTTCCTTTTTCTTTTCGACGCATATCAACGATATGAATATCCGGGAAAACGGCTCCGGAAAAACGTTCGGGCAACAGAATGTGGTCATACCGGCCGGCGGCGACATTACAATATGTTTCAACCGAAGGTGTTGCCGATGCCAATACGATAGGGCAATTGGCGATTTTAGCGCGAACGATAGCCATATCGCGCGCCTGATACAAAACACCATCTTCTTGTTTAAAAGAGGCGTCATGTTCTTCATCCACGATAATCAAACCGAGTTTTTGATACGGTAAAAACAGCGCCGATCGCGCCCCGACAACAACAGGAGCCTGACCGGCGGCAACCGCCTGCCACGTATCACGGCGTTGTTTCGGGGTTAAAGAGGAATGCCATACGGCGGGGCGGACACCGAATCGTTTTTCAAATCGTTCCAACCAAGCCGTTGTCAGGGTTATTTCCGGTAATAAAACCAAAACAGGAGTTTGCGCTCGTAAGGCCGAAGCCATCATTTCGAAATATACTTCGGTTTTTCCGGAGCCGGTCACACCGTCCAACAGGGAAACAGTAAAGCCTTGCCCCATTTTACCGATTAATTTCCGAACGGCGGCGGTTTGGGCATCGGAAAAGGCCACTGTTTGAAAATCGGGAATCGGATGAGCAAAAGACAAAGAGTGTTTACTTTCTTTTTCCATATCCGGAATTAAGGCCATTTTCAAAACCATACCCAAGGGGGAGAGGGTATACCCGGCCACCCAATTAACGAAACGGATTGTTTCGGACGGCAAAGGTGGTATATCCAGAACGGTTGTGACGGATTTGACTTTGGTATCGGGAATCGTATTATCCGGTGCCTGATCCCATACAACGCCGACATTTTCTTTCCGACCGAAAGGGACACGGACAAACGTACCGGGGGCGATATCGGTTTCCGCGGCGTAATCATAACATCCCAAAGGCGCCGGCATTAAAACAGTCAAACGTTGCATTTTGATTTATTTTCCTTTATATTAATCATAAGTACAGACAGGATACAAAAAATGACGACAGAATACAAGACTATTGATGAAACTTGTGCGGAAAAATTACAGGTCATCGTTGATGAGTGGCAACAAAATTTATTGTTAGAGCGACGGTTATCGGATAAAACGGGCGAATCCTATTATCGGGATATTAAGGAATTTTTTACGTTTTTATTTGATCATATCGGGGGTCGTGTTGACCTGCATGATTTAAAAACATTAACCGTTTCCGATTTTCGGTCTTTTTTGGTTTGGCGGTCGGAGTTGCATATTTCACGTGCTAGCATTGCCCGCGGAATGTCGGCGGTTCGTAATTTTTTCAAGTATTTAATGCGCAATCATATTTTGGAAAATACCGCCATTATGGCCATTCGATCGGCCAGGCCTGGAAAAATATTGCCCAAGCCTTTATCCGTCACGGATGCCGGCCGTTTTTTGGACGCAGCCCGCAAAATCGCCAAAGAACCATGGGAGGCTAAACGTGATGTTGCTTTATACATGATGATGTACGGGTGCGGTTTACGGATAGCCGAGGCATTATCTTTAAATGTTGCGGACTTTCCTGTGCGCGGGGAAACGTTTACCATTACCGGTAAAGGAAATAAACAACGGATGATTCCGATTTTACCGGCAGTACGCAAAGCGGTGGTGACCTATTTAAAAGCCCGTTCCAATCCCGGGGGGCAAACACCTTTATTTATCGGTGCCCGAGGGGATCGCATTAATCCCGGCGTTGTCCAAAGGAATGTCCGGGCAATTCGGCGGTACCTCAATCTGCCGGACACGGTAACACCGCATGCACTGCGGCATAGCTTTGCCACACATTTGTTACAAGGAGGCGGAGATTTACGAACGGTACAGGAATTATTGGGGCACGCTTCGTTATCGGCGACGCAGCGTTATACCGAAATCACCATGGAGCATTTACAGGAAGTTTATGACAGTTCACACCCCCGGGCACACAATCATAAATAGAAAAACCGGTCGTATGATTTGAAACGTATCCCCTGATAAGATTTTAATGGCAGAGGGCGACGGGGTGCATGGCGTGCCAAACGTTAGACGCGACCGCGCCTGACGTAGTGTTGACAAACCAAATATTTGAACTATCCTTCCAATCCGTCGTCCAAACAGTCCCATGTCCTTTAAATTTTTCCGGAATGGTACAGGTATAGGTATCTCCGGCCGCAACACATCCCAAATCCTCCAAACTCACCATTTCTTTTCCCAACGATGCGCAAAAATCCGATGCCGTGTACCAATTCAGCGTTTTCGTAGACCAAACCGTGCCGGCCATACTGAACGCCCCTTCTTCATAATATGCCCCTGTCGAACAAACACCATAGCTTGGACTACTCATTTGACAGAAATATGTACAATTATCTCGGTAGCTCCGACATTGACATTTTCCGCTAATACACAATCCTTGATCACAATCGTCCGTGCTTTGACAACTGTCATTCGCCGAACATTGTCCGTTTACACAAAATTGACCTGCCGGACAACATGTCCCGTTACACGCGTAATACGGTGAACACAAGCACATACCATTTTGACATGTTTGATTTGTCGCGCATTGGCTATCCGTTTCACAGCTCTTCGTATTATTTAAACATTCATCGCACGGCGTCATATCTTTGGTAAATGTAAAGATCAACACGTTTCCGGTAGCTTGACACGCCGATTGATCGGCGGTGGTTAAGGCTGTTCCGTTTGCCAACACCTGTATGGCGCGGGCGTAACCCAGTTTACCAATCCGAGTACAGATATTTTGGGGAAGCTTTTGAACGACGATTTGAAAATAATCGTCCCCGAAACGGTTGCCGGAGACCGGATATCCGCCCTCGATTTCCGTTGCCAGTTCCGAATGGTTCAGGGCGGTATTGGAGGTTGTCATCAACAATTGTTGTGAATAGACAATGGAGCGTCGATTGATTTCCTCCACGATCCGATTGGCGGTTGCCCGTTCCATGGCCATGCTGTATCCTTTGGCACCCAACACGGCCAACAATCCCATTAAAGCCAACACGCCCAGCATTTCAACCATACTCTTCCCCGATTCGGACGACATGATACCGTTCATCCCCTCAATCCAAGAATATTGTTCGTTATCTCTGCGCGTTTTATTTTTTTCCGCCATCCCTGTTTTTTTATCCCATCCATCATCCCTGCGCTCTTTATTCTCTCTCATCCCTGCGCCCCCTATATTCTCCGTCATCCCTGCGAAAGCGGGGATCTTTGAACGCCCACTCCCTACTGTTAAACCGTCATCCCCGACCTGATCGGGGGTCTTATGACACACACCCGATGCCCCTAAATCACTATTTTGATACACACCACTTTTTCCGTTTTTATTTTTTGTTTCAGTCATTTATCGCTCCTTTTCAACTATAACAAAAAAATGTTCCTTTTTTTGTTATACTTTTTATACCCAAATTCCCTCTTTCGACGGCCTTACATAACCATTTCAAAAAAATGCAAAATATTAAAAAAAGAGCTTGTATTCGATTATAGTTTTATGTTATAAAAATCTATAACATTTTAATGAACATTAAATTGTTACACTCTGAATTATTTTTCATCACAACAAAGGGCTCTTTCCAAATCGGAAAAAAGTAAAATAGTGACAGATTCACGGGTTAAAGCCGTGGATAGTGTTTTTTGTGTGTGGGAGATGTCAAAAGATCCCCGATCAGGTTGGGGATACTGCGTAAATCAAAAGTTGCCGGTGGCAAGTTTTGATGCGCAAAGCAATGAAACACCGCGCGCCAAGGCAGCGGAAGTCGCCGCCGGCAAGCGGATGTTGGAATTGGAAAGGGAGTAAGATGGTCAAAAGATCCCCGATCAGGTCGGGGGTGACGTAAAATTATAGAGGATGACGATTAAAAAAAATAGAAACGCCACAATCATAAATAATATAACAAAAAAGCCGCCTTAAAGACGGCTTTTATTGTACAGCGGACTGCGTTATGATGAACAGGTTTCTGTTTCGGCATTCCAAGATCCACCGCAAACCTGACAATTCAATTGATCCGAAATATCGGCATATGCCAAACATTGATTACAAACACCATCACCTCCCCAGTATCCTGTCGGACATTTGGTACACGTATTATTGGCCCATTGACCGTAACATCCCTCACAATCATTTTGATTTTTCAGGCTGGAAAAATCGGAAGACGGACAGCATTTGTAACTCAGGTTATTCCATAACCCACCACACGCCCGACAATACGTTTCGTTAATCGCACCGGTAAAATCAGATAAATCTTCCGGACAGGTCGTACATATACCGTTTTTATTGTACTCACCGGAAGCACATCCCTGCCCATCACAGGTCGTTCCATCCCACTTTCCTCCGCAAGCAATACACGGCCCTTTTGCCAATCCCGTTCGATCCGTCGGACAAACACCGTCGCAGGAGGTTGCATTAGAACCAATGCTATATGTCCCAGCCGGACACTTGGCACACTTCCCCGAACGCAAATATCGTTGCCCCGGACAAACACTTGAACAATATTGTCGTACATGATTGATTGAGCTCAAATTGGGCGATGCCGCCGCATCACAGGAATAACACGTTCCCCCAATCGCCATGAATTCCCCTTCCTGACAAGCCAAAGTACAATATCGTTCATTAGTATTTGCATCTTGCGTTATGACACGTAAATCACCACAAGATCCGCAATCCCCATTATCAAGCGTATTGCCGGTATAGGTGCACGCCTGCGTTCCGGCACTGGAATAAAATTCCCCATCTTTTTTCACCCGCATACAGACATTAGATTTCCACCACCACTCAAATGTCTGGAAAGATTCACGCACAAAGCGTTTATCCCCGCATCGGGCGCATATTTCGGGACTGACTTCATACCAATAATTATCATCACACGATTTACATTCATTTCCTACCGGGAAAGTATCCGGCGGACAATCTGCGCAATAAATCGATTCATCGACATCCGGCGTACTCGGATCATCCTCCTGTGTTCCATGTAAACATTTGGAGGCCAAGACACAGGATTGTCCATTCAATCGCCGCATTTTATTGCCATTGTCATCCGTACACGCCAGACAATTGGCACGATTAGTTGCATTGGAAACATCATAGGAGTTCGTTGATGAACAAGCAATGCAATCGTTATTGTACCGGAAATACCCTGCCGGACAATTTCTGACACGACAGAGATTCCCTACAACTTCCCGTGGTCCGAAAGTCGGATCATTACACGCTTCGCAAGAAGCTCTGCCCGTCGGTGCAAGGGCTATGGAAATAGCGCCACCACCACCGCAGCCGCAACATCCATCATTACAGGATATATACCCTTCCCCACAATCCCTTAAAACACACATGTGTTCGGTTCCCCAGGTATCTTCAAAATAATACCGTTCGGGACAAACTTCGCAAAAAGCACGATTTTGTGTCCCATAATGCCATCCCGTTCGAGCATCGCATTTGCGACAAACAACGCGTGGCTGACTTCCACCTTCCTGTCGTTCAAGCCATTCATCATCCCGACACGTTGGTATGCAGTATCCGGAAAACATTTTCCGATTTGGACACTTATCACATTCCGACGCCGTTAACGGTAAAATAAGTCGATTTGAATTACAATCATGGCTATTACCATCAATATCAATGATTTGTCCCTTGGGAATCGGCATACAGGTTGACGTTATTTGATTACAAATATTCCCTGTGCCACATTCGGTATCAATTTCACACTCTTGATATTCTTTTTCACCCAATGTATTATCAAAAACAAACGTAATATCATACAAACCATCTTCACTTTCCTCACAGGTACTACCATTCAGTTGAGCAACACTATTGACTTCTATGACCGAAGGAACTGCATACCCCGAATCCATAATCCGATCACAAACGCCTTTTTGGATATCATAAGCCGTTAAACTGAAAAAATCCGGATTACGGCCGTGAATATCTACCGCCACGACTTCATATACCCCTTTAATCAAATCAATATCACTGTCCGGATGAAATTCGGTCAAATTAATCGGTTGACCCAAAATTCGTTGCGGTGCCGCAACCGCCGCCCGTTTGTTCACGCCGTCAATAATATCATTCGCATTTAATTTATCAACCGCATACCGATACCCCATGACTGCCCCTAATGTCAGGACACCCATAATCGCCAACACTGCCAGAATTTCGACCATCGTTCTGCCACTTTCCATTGATGTCATTTTGCGAAATTTCAACTGATTTTCAATCATTTGTACTTCCTTTCAGACTATAACAAAAAAAGGTTTATTAAATTGTTATAGATTTTATAGCATAGGTGGGAAATATAAAGCAAGAGAAAAATATTTATATTCTAAAAACTTTCAGTCATTTTGTGAAAAAGTTGCATCGCGTCAAAAAGTGTAACACAAAAAGGAACATTAAAATGTTACACTTCATTTGATATCTGTTTGACAAATAAGGTATATTTAGTGTGGTTTAAAATCAGAAAATGGTAAAAATAGTAAAAAATTCGCGGATTAAGGTCGTGGATGGTGTTTTTTGTGTGGTAATGTGTTAAAAGATCCCCGCTTTCGCAGGGATGACGTAGAATTATAGGTGATGACAGATTTTTAATGTCCCAAGATCCTCGCTTGCGCAAGGATAATAAGGGATGACGTTGTTATAAAAAGGAACAACGATAAACAAAATCCCCTCTGAAACCAGAGGGGATAATTGGAATAAGCCGAATTAAGCTTCCGGAGTCGTTTCAACAACTTCGGCAACCGGTTGTTCAGCCTTTTTTTCGTGCTTTTGATGAGCGCGTTTGGCTTCTTCTTCAGAGCGGGCAATATTCACGCGAATGGTTTGCGCCACATCCGGGTGCAAAGACAAACGTACATCAAAGATACCCATCGTCTTAAACGGTTGGTTTAAGTCAATCTGATGACGTTCAACCTTAAATCCGGCTTCGCGAATCGCTTCACAAATATCGCGCATCGTGACAGAACCGTACAGTTGCCCTGTTTCGGCAGCCTGACGAACGATAATGACGGACAAACCTTCCAGTTTTTTCGCCATTTCTTCGGCTTCCTGTTTCATTTTCAGGTTGTGCGCTTCGTATTCTTTCCGTTTAGATTCAAAGAAAGCCATATTGTCTTTAGTTTTACGCAAAGCTTTCTTTTGCGGGAACAAATAGTTCCGGGCGTATCCGTTTTTCACGTTAACAATATCACCCATTTGTCCCAAACGTTCGATTCGTTCCAATAAAATAATTTCCATAGCAGCCTCCTTAATCGTTGACAAACGGCAACAAAGCCAGGAAACGAGCGCGCTTAATCGCTTTTGAAACGCTGCGTTGGTGTTTCGCACAGGTCGCCGACACGCGGGACGGAACCATCTTACCACGTTCCGTGATAAAGCGGCTTAATAATTTGATGTCTTTATAGTCAATTTCGCCGACTTGATCCGCGCAAAATTGGCATGTTTTCTTATGACGATAGAAAGATCCTTTAATATCGGCCATTTTATTCTCCTTCCCCAACTTCGATGTCAAATTTGTCATCGGATTTGGCTTTTTTGTATTTCGGTTCCAACATGATGGACGGACCTTCTTCCAAAGCGTCCACTTTCGTTGTCAAATAACGCAACAGGTTTTCGTCCAAGCGCATTAAACGTTCCATTTCAACAATGGCCGCCGCCGGAGCATCAATGTTCATCAGAACATAGTACCCTTTCCGGTTCTTTTGGATTTTGTAAGCTAATGTACGCAAACCCCAATCTTCGCGTTTTGTTACTTTACCGCCCTGTGCTTCAATAACGGCGGCAAATTTATCTGTCAATTCGTTGACTTTGTTCGGCGTTAAATCCTGACGCGCAACGAATACGTTTTCATAAAAAGGCATTTATATCCTCTCCTTTTGGATTATCTCGTTTCGGTTTATACACAATGTTCCCCATGAACACCGGCCTGAAACATAGCCCCTGTCCGATAGCAGGAGCAAGGATTATCGGAAACGCCAGTATTATATCCGATTTTTAGGATAAAATCAAGTATTATTTTTGCAAAGGCGCGGAATTGTCATCAGCCTCAGCCGTCGGGGGCTCCAAACCGCCCAATAACAACTGTGTCGCTTCGTCCAACTCTATTGTTTTTTGGGGATCGGGCGGAGCACACTCTTCTTTCCCCGTATACGGTAACGACGTATCGACCAAATGTTCGGCATAATAGGTAATATCCGCGCATTCCTGCGGTGTAAATTGAAGGCGATAAGGCATGATATGAACGCTTGGCGGAGTTATTTTTTGCGGTTGCAAACAATATGTGACACACTCACCGGTATGGTACCGATTCAACAAAATGCGCGTATTATCCCGCTGCAACGCCAAAGCACGCGGATGAATTTCGGACACAAAAGATCCATCCGGCAGGAATGTACCGACTTTAACGGGATATTCTTTTCCCTGCAAATCCCGAACAACGGCACCGACTTCTTCGGGAAGATAGGTTATGTATAAGTACTTTTTGGATTTAAAAACACTATCCTGACGGCGAATCTCATCACAGGGACAATTCGGACGAAAGGTCGGCGCGGGCACGGCTTTTTTCGCCGCCGGTTGACACGTCAAAGCCTGCGACCGAATATAGTTCAAGGCATCGGCTTCGGTGACTTTATTTTGGCGCGCCAGATGAAAAGCACCCAGATTTTCCTCAGCGGCCGGACAACCGAGCAAAATAGCCCGCCAAAAAGATGTTAAGGCTTCCTGCATATTTTGTTTCAGGCCGTGTTTACCAGCGAAATAATAATAGCCGAGGGCGTTATTGGCTTCGGCCGAACGCGCCGTTGCCGCCGTAGACAAAAGAGCCAGACCGACTTCCGGTTGATAATACGGGCTGTTTTCCGTGGTATACAATAACCCCAAAGCCGCACTAATCCGACCGCTGTCTTCGGCAGTCAGATTACCTGTTTTTAAAGCCCGGGTAAAGTATTGCTGCGCCGCCGGAACATCATCGGCTTTCAGTTTAATAAATCCCATTTCCATCAAAGCCGGAGCATAGTCAAGCTGTGCCGATTTATCGCAATAGAGTTCATGATACGTGTGTTCCGGATAACGGTGACACAATTCGAACAAAGCGATTTTCAATTGACGTGATGAGGCAAACGGTGCCCATGTATTCCAAGCACGCAATTCGTCATTAAAACCGCAAGAATCATACACAGTTGCATCCGGTTCCGTTTCGGCACGAACCAGCATTTCTTCACATTGGGCGATATCGGGCGTATTTTTTTCCTGAGCCGCCGCCCCACCGATCCAACAACACAACGCCGCCGACAAAAAAAGAAGTCCGTATCGCATTTTCCGTTTCCTTTCACTTCAATGATTGTTAATTTAGCAAAAAAGCATTCCGAAAACAAGCAAAAAAAAGCATTTGACTTTTGGCAAAAAAAAAGCTATGTTGAGCGCATTGTAAATCTTTTAATGCAAAAGGAGGAATTTATGCCGATTGTGACTTTACCCCCCAACTATAAGCCCAGCGAGAAAGAAGAATACATGAATGATATGCAGTTGGAGTATTTTAAACAAAAGTTAATCAACTGGCGCACCGAATTAACCAAAGAATCGGAAATGACATTACAGGATTTACGTGAAAACAACTTGCGGGAAGCCGATGAAAATGATCGGGCAAGTAATGAAACGGATCAATCGTTGGAATTGCGGACGCGGGATCGGATGCGGAAGCTGATCAAAAAAATCAATCAGGCTCTTGATCGCATTGAAGACGGCACCTACGGGTATTGCGAAGAAACGGGTGAACCGATCGGGCTTGGTCGTTTAGAGGCACGTCCTGTGGCGACATTAAGTATTGAAGCCCAAGAACGGCACGAACGCAAAGAAAAAGTGACCGCCGAATAATATGATGGAAACAGAACGTTCTCCCTGGCGGCTAACACAACCGTTTATTTTAGCTTCGGCATCACCGCAGCGACTACGGTTGTTGGAGCAAGCCGGATTTAAACCGGATCGGATTGAATCAGCCGACATTGATGAATCCGTCCGCAAAAATGAATTACCGGCACGGTATGTCAAGCGCATAGCCATTGAAAAAGCGCGGGCCGTGGCAGCCAAACATCCCGGCATATGCGTTTTAGGGGCAGATACGGTTATTGCCGTCGGAAAACGTCTGATTCGAAAAGCCGAAACGGAAGAAGAGGCCCGCCAACATTTAGAGCTTATTTCCGGACGGCGGCATCGGGTGATAACCGGTTTTTGCGTTATTCTGCCGGATGGTCGTGAAATTGCCAAGGTTGTTCAAACCGCCGTTATCACAAAACATTTTGATGCAACGGATATTGCCGTTATTTTAGCGTCCGGTGAATGGCGTAACGTGGCCGGCTATCGCATTGAAGGCGTGCTATCGGCCTGTGTCCGAAAGGTTATCGGTTCTTTCCCGAATATTGTCGGGCTGCCGATTTTTGAAGTGGCTCAGGTTTTGAAAGGTGCTTTGCGCACACATGAAAATTCTGCAAAATAAAGCGGGCGGGGAAAACAGGGTTGCCCTGACCGACGATCAGGGACGTGTTATTTCCTTTGCTTTCCAACGGGATATTTCTTTAAATGAAGGGGATATCGTATCGGCCCGCGTCGTAACGTTTCATCCGACACTGCACGGTTATTTTTTGGAAACGGAAAAAGGAAGCGTTTTTTTGCCGGATGCTGCCCCGTTAACCGAAGGGCAAACTATCACCGTTCGTATCAAGCGAGAGGCGCGGGCGAGTAAAGAGGCAACGGCGGAACGAACGACAGAAGCCCCCTCCCCTGCGCCGGACAAAGCCAATGTGTGGGCGGAGATGTTTAAGGTTGGCATTGACACAATATCGACCGCAGATATGGACACCCTAATTGCAGAGGCGATGACACCCGATATTTATTTGGACAACGGGGGCGAACTGCATATAGAGCGGACGCGAATCGGGTGGACCATTGATGTGGATTCGGGACGCAGTCGGGATGATTTAACAACCGTCAACAAAATAGCCATTGTTGAAGTCGCGCGACAGGTTATCCTAAAAAATATGGCGGGCCTGATTTTAATTGATTTAGCAGGATCCAAGCGTGGTCGGATACGTCCGGTTTTAGAAAAAGCATTACAACAGGCTTTTGCCGGGGACAATCGAACAACACTATCCGGATGGACACCGGCCGGCTTGTTTGAAATACAAAGAACGCGAACAACGGCTTCTTTATGGGATAGCCATGGGGAACAACCGGTGGCTGTTTATTACCAAATTGTGCGGAATTGGTACACTTGCCGGATGGGGCATCCGATGGTAACGGCGCATCCGAATGTTGTGGCTTTATTGACCAAGCATCATCCGGAGATCGCGGTCAAGCCGTGTTTTGACAAGCCGGTTTCTTTTTTTGAAATAAGGGAGGAATAAATGGAAGAGATTGTTATTTTACACACGAAGTGTCCGATTTGCGGCAAGCCGTCCGTATTGTCGTATAAACCTTTTTGTTCCAAAAAATGTGCGGATATTGATTTGGGACGGTGGTTAAAAGGCAGTTATGTCGTACATACGGAAGAGGTTCCGACCGATGAAGATTTGGCGGAAATACGGCATCATTCGGACGAAGAACAATAAAAAAATCATTTTTTATAAAAAAAGGCTGGACATTTGATTTATTTTAGGGTATAAGACTTTCACAAGCCCATTGCCTGGGTAGCTCAGTTGGTAGAGCAAGGGACTGAAAATCCCTGTGTCGGCGGTTCGATCCCGTCCCCAGGCACCAGTTAAAAACCGCGAATTGATTGACTTTCGCGGTTTTTTTGATGATTTGATTTGATGAATAGCAGTCGGCAATACCAATAATCATCATTTGACCGACCGTATTTTATGGTTCGGCCTTATAAAAAATAAATAAAAGGGGTATCAAAATCCTGTTAATTCCCGCGTTTAAAGGAAAAAACCGCCGTCCCGTCGGCACAATTATCTCCATTCGCCGTCATATAAGGGCCCGTCACCGCGACAGCAAATTCACAAACGCGAGAGTTTAAATTCGTAATCGTAATTCTGTATTCGTTATTACCGATTTTCTGACGACTCGAACCCGCCCCGGCGGGCAACAAACGATCCATATCTGTCTGTAAGGGCGGCTCCGCCGCATCAGACAAACTCTTCAATTTACGATTGGTCAGAAGCACAGTTCCTTCCTGTAAAACGGCTTGTGCCGTTCGGTTACCATAATATCGATCGCGGGCATACGAAAAACTACCAACACCGATAAATGTCAAAACGCTGATAATAATAATCACAGAAAACATTTCGACCATTGTTCGACCGGTTTCGTTATTCTTTGAGGTATGATAATGTACAGGCATGTTTCCTCCGTTGATTGTTAAAAAAGTATAATCCTAAAAAAGACGAGATGTCAACTAAATCCATTTTAATTTTTTAAAAATAAAGAGGACTATCAAACCAATCAAACCGGTCAGGAGGCAAACCGTTATAAAACCATAGGGATGCGTTTCAAACGGAATACCGCGCAGATTCATACCAAACAAACCCGTCAAGAAAGAAAGCGGCAAGAAAATACCGGCAATAACGGTCAACATATACATATTGCGTTGCGTTTTTGTATCTTCCTGATTTTTAATGGCATCCTGATTCACCCGGATTCGTTTTTCCAGCAAATCAATATCTTCGATAATTCGTTGTATCCAATCAAAACAATCCCGCATTCCCCGATCCGTCTCTGTTTGAAACCAAGAAACACCACGGCGAATCAAGTTCCCGACAGCCTCCCGTTCCGGCATCATAAACCGGCGAATAACGATGACCTGTCGTAAAAATTCGGACAATTGCGGATAGGTTTGAGGTATCGCATGCCCCGTAATAACAGCCTCTTCCAAATCATCAACCTGATTTTCAATACCGGCGACGGCTTCGGAAACGCTATCCAATGTATTTTCCAAAATAGCCAAAATCAGTTCATCAATATTTTTAGGACCGTCTTTATCCGAAAACAATTCTGTCATCTCGGCAAAATCAAGGGCGGGATCCAGGCGGGTTGTAATCAACAGTTTTTTAGTCGCGAATAATCGTAAAAAGACCAAATCATCCGGTTCGGCATCCGGCATAATATTGACGGATCGGATAACAAGTAAAACATTATTTTGACGCAGGCGGATATGCGGTTCGGATATTTCCGTATCTGTCAAACTTTCTTTGACCCAATCATGTAAAGATAAATGTGTGTCCAACCAGGCAATGGCTTCTGGTCGGGACAAATTCAAATGAATCCATGTCGGTTTAGCCATCCGCCGATCGGTCAATCGATTAATATCAACGATTTTGGCGCTGCCTTTACCGTCCAATACAAACACGGACGCAAATGTTGTTTCATCCTGACGCATATCCTATTCTCCGTTTATTTTTGACACATAAATAACGTGAAAGCTATACATTGTTCTAAACAAAAAATCAATATTTATTTATAGGATAAGGATTTTTCCGTTTTTATCAAGGGGAGAGGTGCAAACTGCTTGATTTTTGGTTAAAAAGTTGTCATACTCTGCGGTAAAGGAGAAAATATATGACGCATATTGTACCGTTTGAATTTAAATGTATTTTACCGCCGGAGGCTGTGCCTGTTTTTGAAGAAATATTGGGTGAAACGGCGGGTGCGGTTTTAACGATGCCTTTGGAAAAAGGGCCGAACAAAGGGTTGTGGGAGGTTCAGGCTATCTTTGAACAACAACCGTCGGAGGAGGCTTTTCATGCCGATCTGGCACGGGCCGCCGAAATTGCCGGTATTCCCTGCCCTGACGGTAAAATTACGCAAATGCCGGATGTCAATTGGTTAAAAGCGAGTTATCAGGGATTTCCCCCGATTACAATCGGTCGTTATTATATTTACGGTTCGCATATTCAGGAAAATCCGCCGGCCGATAAAATCGCCCTTAAAATCGACGCAGCAACGGCTTTCGGGACAGGGGAGCATCAAACAACGCACGGTTGTTTAGAGGCTCTAAATGATTTAGAGCAAACACCGAAGCATGTTTTGGACGTAGGGTGCGGATCCGGGATCTTATCGATGGCATACGCCAAAACAACAGGAAACAAAGTTGATGCGGTTGATATCGATCCGGAATCGGTTCGGGTGGCGCATGATAATGCCGCAGCCAACGGATTAGGGGATTTAATCCGGGTTTGGCAAAGTGACGGATATGCCGGTGTTTCAGGGCAATACGATTTAATCCTTTGCAATATTTTAGCCAAACCGTTAATTCAAATGGCACCGGATTTATATGCCCATTTAGCACCGGGCGGTATCGCTATTTTATCCGGATTTTTAACGCGGCAGGAACGGTGGGTGTTAAAGGCGCACACGGCCGTTGGATTAAAATTAGTTCGCCGATATCGAATTAACGGCTGGGGAACAATTGTTGTGCAAAAGGACGCAATATGTTAAGGAAAATTCGTTCTTTTTTGGTACAAGAGCATTTGGACGCCCTGATTATTCCGCGAACGGATTCCTTTTTGGGGGAACATTATCCGCCCGAAAAAAAACAACTATACCACGCAACGGGTTTTTCCGGTTCGGCCGGATTGGCTATCGTCACACAGGAAGACGCCGTTTTATTTGTTGATGCCCGCTATACGGCTCAGGCCAAACAACAGGCGACGGATTTTCATATTTTTGAAATTCCGACGGAAACAATGCCGGCGGATTGGATGAAAGAAAACGTATCCGGACGGGAAATCGGATATCCGGCGACGCAGCGGTCTGTGGCGTGGACATATCGGATGTATCAGGCTTTATCCCCGGTCGGTATTCGGATGCGGGGATTGGCGGATGAGGTTTGGCAACTTTTATTTCCCCGAGAGGACGTTCCCGTACCGCCGGTATTGACATACGATACGATTTATGCCGGAGAAACGGCAACAGACAAAATCAACCGAGTTGCGGCCATCGTTCGGGAAAAAGGATGGGATGCTTTTATTTTTACTGCACCGGACAGTGTTTCTTGGTTATTAAACAAACGGTGTTTATGGGCACCCGGGTATCCGGTGATTTTTGAACGTGGCCTTGTGTGGGCAGACGGTCGGTATCAAGCGTTGACGGATACGGTCATATCGGAACTATCCGGACGAAACATTGGCGTGGACTTTACCACATTATCCCAAGACATATACGAACGATTGGCGGTGGTTACCACGCTTCATAATCAAGCCGACATCATCGCACCGTTAAAAGCCGTCAAAAACATAGTTGAACAGGATAATATTCGGACGGCATGTTTAGCGGAAAGCACCGTTGTTTGCCGTTTTTTAGCCTGGGTTGAAATGAATCGGGATGCAATTGACGAATGTGCCTGTGACCGACAATTGAAAGCATTACGGGCCGAAAATCCGCTCTATCGCGGGGATAGTTTTGACACGATTGCGGCGGTGGGGGCGCATGCGGCTTTGGCCCATTATCAGGCTGACATGACTTCATCTATACCTCTGGCCGATGCGGCAATGACGTTAGTGGACACGGGGGGGCATTACCTGAACGGGACAACGGATATGACACGAACGATTGCAACCGGACAACCGACAGATATGATGAAGCGGCGGTATACGCAGGTTTTAAAGGGACATATTGCTTTGGCAACAACAACTTTAAAAGAAGGAGATTCGGCCGCCGAATTGGATAAACGCGCCCATGCTTTTTTACGGGCGGACGGGGTAGACTTCCGGCATGCGACAGGCCACGGTATCGGGATGTTTTTGGATGTGCATGAAGCGCCGCCGGTCATCCATGAAAAAGCGGTACAACCTTTATCCGTCGGAATGGTATTTTCGAATGAGCCGGCCTATTATGATGATGCAGCCGGTTTTGGTATTCGGTTGGAAAACATGATTTTGACGCAAACCGACCCCGACGGCACCATTATTTTGGAAAATCTGTTATGGATTCCGTTTGACAGTCGGTTGGTGGATACATCGTTACTAACCACAACGGAAAAAGTTTGGTTGAGTCAGTATCACAGGGGAATCCAAGAAAAAATCATGCCTTGTTTATCGGAAACGGAGCGGACGATATTACAGCCGCAGCTTGACTTTTTTATGGCAATGGGATAACATAAGGGTATGAAAACATTAATTACGACAGGAACGGTTGCAACCAATCGCAAAGCACGATTTAACTATGCCATACTGGAAACATTTGAGGCCGGTATTATTTTAACGGGGGGCGAGGTTAAATCGTTACGCGCCGGACACGCAACGATTAACGAAAGTTATGCTTCTTTCGAAGGGAGCGGTTTATTCCTGATCAATGCGCATATTATGGAATATAGTGCGGCAAAGGACGGTTTTGTTAAGCAGGTAGCGGCAAGACCGCGACAGCTTTTATTGCGTAAGAAAGAATTAAAGAAGATAAAGGACGAAGTGGCCAAGAAAGGCAAGACTGTTGTACCGCTTGAAATCTTTTTCAATCAACGGGGATTGGCAAAGGTCAAAATTGCAATTGCCTGTGGTAAAAATCATGCGGACAAACGGGAAGACATCAAAAAACGGGATTGGAATCTGGAAAAGCGCCGGATTTTAGCCCATTATAATAACGGTAAATAGCAAAAGGAGGAATTCATGAAAAAATGTTTATCTGTTTTGGCTGCCGGATTGATGTTAGTGGCGTGTCAAAAAGAGGAGCCGACCATTCGGGGAAATGAATATGTGTTAACGGAAACGCCGGACAATGTTGAAATTACGTTGGCTTTTGCCCCAAATGAAAATCGTTTTTTCGGACGGGCGGTCAACCGATATTTCGGAACATATCAAATTGACGGGGACAAATTAATTTTGGGGCCGGTCGGATCTACAATGATGATGGGACCGGAAAAGGCCATGGCCGCCGAACAACAATATTTTCAAGATTTAGCCCGGGTATCAACCTTTCGGGCAACAGAAAAGGGATTAACGTTAACTTTATCGGATGACAAGACGTTAACGTTCACCAAAAAAGGAAATGTAACGGATTAAGAAAAATTTGCTTCATTAAAAGCCGGTGCAATAACCGGCTTTTAAAATAACCCCATCCAACGACACGCCGCCCGCGGTTTATGATGCAACAAGAGGAACAACGCGATTTTATGACGTAATTTTAATCCGTCATAGGAAATTACGCCGGCTTCATACAACGGACGTAATTGTTGCGACATAGCCTGAAACAACCGGTGGCGAACGGCCCTGTCTTTTTGTTTACGGACGGCTTGATTCATCATCATTTTAACACGTTTATTTAAAATATCACGACGAACAGCTGGCAAATCCGACGGCCGATGCGTTTGAATATAGTCATAGACGGATTGAATCACGGTGATATAGCTAGCCACCTTTGCCGTGGAAAAAGAAGAGCGCATAATGGATGTCGGGTTCGCATAGTAATAATACAAAGCCGCCGGAACAAACGACAAAGAATGCGCCTTTGACATAACCTGTATCGTAAATGGGACATCTTCAAAGTAAATGCCCTCAATAAAACGAATGGAATCCAGCAATGTTTTTCGATAAAGGCGCGTACAAACACTTGTCATCACATCACGGCGGGATAAAAAAGCCGACAACGGATCCGTTATCAATTGAGGTGTCGGATACGGTTTCTGAAAAACAGGAAAAGAGGGCGGATAAACTTCGGTCGTTTTAACAAGTTGCATATTCGCCATATCGGTTTTTTGTTCCTGAACGGCGGTATATAAAATTTCCAATGCCTGTGGATGCAGGTAATCATCCGAATCGACAAAACAGACGTAAGTCCCGCGTGCCGCCTGTAAACCGGTATTTCGAGCGCCGGACAATCCTTTATTTTTTTGATGAATCAGGGAAAAACGTTTATCTTTGGCACAAAAATCCGCAGCAATCTGGCCACTATTATCCGTTGAGCCGTCATCAATACAAATCACTTCAAAATCACCAAAGGTTTGATTTTGAATACTGGTCAAACATCCCGTTACATGAGATTCGACATTATAAATCGGAACAATCACAGAAATCGAAACGATATCCATTCTGAAACTCCTTTGCCTTTATTGTAGATAAAATTCGTGAAAAAGCAAGAGCCTTTTTCCATGAATACCCCGAAAACAACAAAATCTAGTCCGGCAATTTTTGCAAAACAGCCAGAATGGTTGCACACCGTTTGGCATAGGTATGATCCCGAATCGTCCGATGATACCCCGCCTCGGCTATTTTTGCATACTTGGTCGGATGGGCGACAATATTGTCAATCAAATCGGCGAACTCCTGCGGTGTGCGGTAAGAAACGGCCTCCTTTCCGACCCGATAGCACAATGCCAAATCCGGACAAGCATTGTTAATAATCAAACCACCACAGGCCCCGATTTCAAACGGACGAAAATTCAATCCGTTGATATTATTCTTAGAAAACGCCAAATTTAACGGTGCAATACTGTGTTGAACAAAGTGATATTGCCGTTTTTGGGGAATACGTCGATTATGAACATCATGCCCGGGCAATTTTGATTTATCCCAACGAGCACCGTATATCAGGCATTTTTGACGAACGGCGGACAAATATTCGGTTCGTGTCGCATTATTGGTACCGACAAAAAAGGGCGGGAGAGTTTTAGTCCCCTCATACCGTGAAAAAAGCGTTTCATCAACACAAAGCGGCAGATAAACCGCCCGACAACCATACCGTTCCACCATCGGGATAAATCCGGTATCCGAACAAAAAACAACATCCAGACAATCTATCTTTTTTCTGTCTTTTTCGGCAAAGGCATCGGCACACCAATTGGCTTTTTTTAAACCGGGATGGGCGGCGACCTCATCAAACCAAAACTGAGGCAGTAAAAATCCCGAAACGAATAAAACGACATCCGGTTTGAATGATTTTATGCGTTTGCGTAATAAACGACGCAAATAATTTTCTTTATATACCCCACCCCGATACTTTGCCCACGCATATCCGATTGTTTTGGGATTGGTGCAAAAGAAAGAAACCGTAGTGTGCTTTGCCATGTTTTCGGCCAAGGCTTCGGGCCAGCGAATAAAGTTTTTCTTTCCGATAATTAAAAGGCGCATGGGCAAGGTATCCTTGTTTAAATACGAATCAGGTGAACATCAATCAACGGTTTTTTCCCGTAAAATTCATTCAAAAATTTACGAATGACCGATCGAACGGTTTGATCCACCTGAGTATTGGAAATCCGTTGTTCATCCGGCAATTCAACCAGACTGTCCTTAATCCGTTGCAACAATTTTTCTTTATCTTCCTCTGTCGCATCCAACAACCCGAAAGTGGACAGTTGCGGTTCCCCGAGGACAAAGCCTTGCTTATCCACCACCAATGTAATGACAAGCGATCCGTCATCCATCATCTTACGCCGTTTCCGAATCACTTCGGCATCCAACCGGATAATCCGTTTCCCGTCAACGGCTAAAATACCGACGGGAACTTCACCCAAAATTTGCGGTTCATCATCCAATACGATTACTTCCCCGTCTTCCAAGGCAAACGCAAACGGAACGCCCCATTTTTTAGCCAAATCCACATGACCGGTCAATTCCATGGCTTCACCATGAACGGGCAAGGCAATCTTGGGTTTCAGATATTGATACATTTGTTCCAAATCGGCACCGGCATAGTGTCCCGAAACGTGGACAAGCGCTTCTTTATCCGTAATAATTTTAACGCCTTTGGCTTTCAATTTCCGTTGTAACAAAGCAATAGCCTTATCATTACCGGGAATAACGCGGGAGGAGAAAATAACAACATCATCGGGGCCGAAATAGACCGAATTTTTTTGCGGTGTAACGGCGGCCAATGTATTTAAGGCCGAGTGCGGTTCGCCCTGGCTACCCGTACAGATATACAAAACAGAACCGACGGGACGTTCCAACGCCTCTTTTTCCGATAAAAATTCAGGTATATCCTTAAAATAACCGGTTGCCCGTGCCGCGGCATCAATCCGCCACAAACTGCGTCCCATCAGGCAAACCTCCCGACCGTTGGCAACGGCCGCTTCATATACACTTTTCACACGGGCGACATTGGAGGCGAAACAACCGACGGCTATTTGACGACCGGGATATTCCGCAACCAGGTTCGTTAACGTTTCTCTGACATCGGCTTCGGTACAATTTGTTTGCGTACCGAAAACGTTTGTCGAATCACAAACCAATGCCAAGACACCTTCTTTTCCCAATTCTTTCAATGTGGCGACATCGGTACCCTGCCCTAAAATCGGATCGGTATTAAGTTTCCAATCGCCGGTATGCACCACCAATCCTTCCTTAGTACGAATCGCCAAGGCGTTCGGTTCCGGCACGGAGTGATTCATAGAGATAAACTCAACCTCAAACGGATTCAGATCAATGACCGATCCTTGGGGAACGACATGTAAATCGGCACGACCAAGCAGGCCGACCTGACTTAACATATCTTCCAATAATTCATTGGCAAACGGCGTGGCGTAAATCGGGCATTGCAGATCCTGCCACAAATATTGAATACCGCCGATATGATCGATATGGGCATGGGTAATGACCAGGCCGACGATATCTTTTTTCTTATCCGCCAAAAATTTAGGGTTCGGCAACAACACATCAACGCCCGGCAAACCATCGCCGGGAAAGCCGACACCGCAATCAACGACCAACCATTTCCCCTGATAACCATAGGCAAAAAAGTTCATTCCGACACCGGTTGCCCCGCCCAAGGGGACAAAGACCAGATTATCCGACGGAATGATGATATTATCTTGATTTTCTTCCATATTATTTTCCTTTACTTAAAAAAAACATCCCCGGCTGAAATTAAAATTGTTTTGTCCGAGGTCGCCAAAACAAGTGCCCCTTCGGGGCTGAATTCCTGAAAAATGCCGGACAATTGCCGATCCGGCAGACGAACCGTCACTTCTTTCCCGATACCAGCCGCATAGTGCAACCATCGATCGCGAATACCGGCAAAACCCGTCGTTTCAAATTGTGTCAAATACATATCCAAAGCGGACAGAACATTTGCCTCAACGGTCGCAACGGAAACGGTTCCCCCAAGCGATGCCGTTTCATATAACATTCCTTGTGTCGGATTGGAAGCGACATTGACACCGATACCGACAATCGTCCGCCCGTCATCCGTCCGTTCCAACAAAATACCGGCCAATTTTCGCCCATCCAACAAAACATCGTTCGGCCATTTCAAACGAACAGGATAATCGGATAGGGCTTCGGCCACGGCAACACCGGCGACAAAAGCCAACAACGGCGTTTGATATTCGTAATCACCGACAACGACCGACAGATACAGGTTGCCTTTGGGACTTTCCCAAACACGACCATACCGCCCCCGGCCGCCGCTTTGTTGTTGGGCGACGATAACCGAGTTAACAGGAAAGGAGTGGGCCGTTTGATTCGTACTGACAACCATATCCAGATGATGTATTTGCCATCTCATAGAGGGTACTATATCACATTTTTTCAAAAAAACAAAGAAAAACCTTGATTCTTCCTCAATAATGACAGATAGTGAATAATATTCAAAGGAGGATGTATGAAAAAGATTTTATTATTGGGATGTGCGGCCGGTATTTTTTATGCGTGTGCAGCGGGGGCGCAGAATACGAATAACGTCATAGTACCGGCACCGGTTACGATCGTCGAACAGGCAGATAAAACCGTTTCGGTTCCGACGACAGAGGAAATAACAACGGCTTTTCATGCTTTATTACGGCAACAAGGGATTAACGTCCCTTCCGAAATCCGAACGGTTGCCGACGGCGATCATTTTACCGTTACGGTACCGGCTTTTTCGGCGCAGGTTTTAGAAACATCCGATGAAAAAACAGCATCGGAAGAAGGAGCGGAAATCGTCACACGTACGATTCCGGAACAAACATTCACATTGGTACGCAACGGGGATTTCAACGGAAAAGCACAATATGATATTGAACCGGCCACATTGGAACGGTTAAAAGGCATTATCTCTTCTTTCTTTCCGACAATGGATATAAACGCCGATCAATTTAAGGGAAAAATAACGTGGGTACCGGCCCTTAATTTAGTCAGTCAATATTCTTTAAATACGCAAAAATTCCATGTTGCTCTGCCGAACGTTTTCGATGCCATATCGGAACAATTTGTGTCGGATCGTCTGACCCAAATTCAGGGCGACAAAATGGATATGGCAATATCAACGGATATCCGTGATATGGTCTTAACGTTACCGTTTATTACGTTGCGTGTTCCAAATATGTCACAAAATGCCAGCTGGGTTGCCAGTGCGATTTCCGGTGATTCGGCGACAATGACACTAACGGCGGATAAAGTAACAGGTGTTGCCGAAGCGCGCGATGTCACCATGACTTTATCGGGCGCGAAACAACCGTTAGCATCTGTAACAACCCGGGTTCAATCAACCATAGACAAAGATATTCGTGTTATGGTATCTTTATCGGATATGCAATTGGATACGGCTTTACCGATACCGCCCCAATTAATACCGACCGATATTCAAAGCCACATAACGATCAGCGGCATAGATCGTTCTGTGCTGCAAGAATTATTAACACAGGAAACAGAATTGTCCCGATTGGAATCAGAAGATGCCCCCGACACGGATCGTATCCAAGCTTTGGAAGAAAAATTGGATAACGGTGTTCGTCAATTAACACAACAGGCGATATTAACCATTGATCCGCTTGTCATTAAAAATGATACGGCGTCAATAACCGTAACGGGAACCGTCCAAAATCAAAAAAATACGGAAGACGAATTATCTCCGGTTATTGACATGCGTTTATCCATCGTCAATTTCGATGCCATTTCGCCGGCTCCGCATGTTGATCAGGCGGCATGTGCGCAGGCACGCAAGGACGCAAAATCCGGCAAAGGCTCCCAAACCAAAGCGACAATTGCCTGTACGCCGAAGGGAGGAATTTTGGATGATTTACGGCCTTATTTAAATCCGCAGGATCGGACAACGGATGCGTCCGGAAACACAACGGATGTTATTGTCATTCATTATCAGGACGACACGATAACCCTAAACGGAAAAGCCATTAAAACCGCAGAAACGGATAGTTTGGTTGCTCCGGGAACGATTGATAAAACCGATCAAACGGCGGGGAATAACGCATGACACCGGAAGAATTATCGGAAAATTTTTCCTACCTGACGGATTGGGAGGATAAGTACCGGTATTTAATCGAATTGGGGGAAACGCTTCCCCCTTTTCCGGATACCGATAAAACAGAGGAAAACAAGGTGGATGGGTGTTTATCCCAAGTTTGGATGACGGCTAAACAACAGGACGGCAAGTACTTCTTTAACGCGACGAGTGACGCGCATATCGTTCGTGGGTTAGAGGCGATTTTGCTGACCCTCATCAACGGGAAAACAGCCGCCGAAATTCAAAACGTGGATATTACGGCCGTTTTTCGCGACCTGGGGTTGGAAGAACACTTGTCACCGACACGCCGCAACGGCTTTTTTGCTATGACGGAGCGGATTCATCGAATTGTGAATCACCGTTAAGGGAGAGTACCGAAGCGAGAATACGTATTATTTTTATAAAAAAATATAAAAATACGATTATTTTTCTTGACAATACGTCTTTTGGGTGTATATTATACTTGTTCCGCGGGATAAAGGGAGACATTCTGTGGAATAAAAGGGGGATAAGGAACAGGGTGAAGAGCAATCTTCACCCTGTTCTGTTATTCTTATTTTCTTACCACACGAAAAGAACAACTCTAACAATCGTTAAACCGATGTTAAGCAATCGTCGCCACTCCAACCAGTATCACAATCACAGAAACTTCCGCACCAACGTCCATGCCCATTACATGGATCTATATCTGACGAGCAGTCATCCACATACCAACCGGTATCACAGACACAGGAAGTTCCATTTTGATAGTATCCATGACCGCTACAAGAACCTACATCCGATGAACAATCGCTACCGTACCAACCATCGTTACAAGAGCATCCATACTCATCATTAAACAAGCCACGACCATTACATTTATCTACATTTTCCGAACAATCTGTACCACTCCATCCTATATCACAAAAACATCCCATATATCCGTTTATAGTTCCATGACCACTACATACCTCTATATTTTGAGAACACCAAGGATATCCGCCCCAACCAGCATCACATCGACAACCGCATCCCATCCATACACCGTGTCCACTACAAATATTTTCATCATATTGGTTACACCGATTTCCATTGCCTCCATACCATCCGGCATCGCAAAGGCAATAATAATCCCTAAACCATACTGTTCCGTGACCATCGCATACGAATGATGGATCATCCGAAGAGCAGGTTGTCCCATACCAACCCTCATCACAAACACATTGTGTTCCATCCCATACACCGTGATCCGAACAACTTTCCCCATTCTCGTCTCCCCCTGCCCCCGGTACCAACGAATTATCCAACGTATTCGCAAACGCAAATAACATTTCATTATCCCCGGCGGCACAGGTTGTATCATCCTCGACAATAAATTCCCCAACCGCTGTTTCCACCGGCATGTTCCAATCCATTTTTAAAATGTGATCACATACCCGTTGTGGCACCGCCGACACCGTCAGAGCCAAAAATTCATGATCCCCCGTGTAATCATTAATCGGTGTGAATGCCGCGGATGGTGTTTTTTGTGTGGTGATATGTTAAAAGATCCCCGCTTGTGCGGGGATACTGCGTAAATCAAAAATTGCCGGTGGCAAGTTTTGATGCGCAAAGCAATGAAACACCGCGCGCCAAGGCAGCGGAAGTCGCCACCGACAAGCGGATGTTGGAATTGAAAGAGTGTAAGATGGTCATGAGATCCCCGATCAGGTCGGGGATGACGGATTACTTATGGGATGGTTAAAAGATTCCCGCTTACGCAAGGATGACGTAAAATTATAGAGAATGGCGTTTTATAGGGAATGGCAAAAAAATAAAACCCCGCGCATGCAGGGTTTTATAATACATTGAACGGTTAATTAAGCGCCCGCCACGACAGAAACAAAAACTTTATCGTCTTTTTTCCGCTTGAACGCCACAACACCGTCGGCCGTTGCGAACAAAGTATGATCTTTTCCCATACCGACGTTATCACCCGCACAGTACACCGTACCGCGTTGACGGACAATAATGTTACCCGCAATAACGGATTGACCACCGGATTTTTTCAATCCCAAACGGCGTCCTTCGGAATCACGGCCGTTTCTTGTGCTACCACCAGCTTTTTTATGTGCCATTTTTCTTTCTCCTTATACCCTTAGGCCTTAATATCCGTGATTTTGACGATTGTCAAATCTTGTTTATGACCTTGTTTCCGTTTATACCCATGACGGCGAATCTTTTTAAAGATAATGACCTTTTCACCGCGTGTTTGACGCACGATTTCACCGGAAACGGAGGCACCGGCCACAACCGGCGTTCCGACCTTATCACCGGCCATCAAAACTTCATCAAAAGAAACCTTTGTGCCGGCTTCGCCCGCCAATTTTTCAACAATAATGACGGAGTCTTTTTGAACTTTGTATTGTTTTCCGCCCGTTTTAATTACTGCAAACATGTTCTTATCCCTTTACTGATACAAAATAGGGTTATGCTTATACAGCATTTTTCGGGCAATGTCAAGCGAAAAAATAAAAGAATTCTTTTTTCTGGACATTTGGGGCAACTTATTTTATCTTCAAGGGGCGAAAGGATCCAAAAGTCATGAAAAAAAGAAACGCCAAAAATAAAAGAACATTAAAAACTTATTTATTTACAGGCATTTTAGTAACGGCACCGGTGGCAATTACTTTTTATTTAGCCGTTCAACTATTCCTATATATCGATAATCATGTGACGGCGTTAATTCCCGAAAAATACAATCCGGAAACGTACCTGCCCTATGGATTGCCCGGACTCGGCGTTGTTTTGTTACTGGCTTTTTTAATCCTTGTCGGCATGATGACGGCCAATTTTGTCGGACAGGCTTTTGTCCAAATCGGGCGGGCCATTATTGTGCGCATGCCGATTATTTCGGGTATTTACAATGCTTTCCGCAAAATATTCGAAACATTGTTGGGAAGCGGTAAAAATACGGCCTTTCGTCAACCCGTCTTAATCGAGTATCCGCGAAAAGGAATGTGGACAATTGCTTTCCTGACCGGCCCCGTGTATCACGAGATTCAAAAAAAGACGGATGAAGCACTTGTTTGCGTATATGTGCCGACGACTCCGAACCCGACCTCCGGCTTTTTAATTTATCTGCCGAAAAAAGAGGTGCAACCGTTGGATATACGGGTGGATGATGCATTAAAAATCATCCTATCGATGGGAATTATCAATCCCGATGCCAAACCGGCACGCAAAAAAGCGTTTCAACGAAAAGCCTCCCGCATGATTCAACCGTGATACAACCCAATCGAGAGGTTATTCGGGTAAATCGGCGATAAAAGCTTTAATGGTCGGTAAATCACGACTTGTTAACGCCTGGCGATAGGCTTTGGCGTTCGGTTGACCATGAAAAAGGCCGAGCAAGTGTGTTGTTATCACGGACAGGTAAGCCTGATTTTGTTCCAGATATGGCAGGTAAGCCTCCAAAACCTCTCGGCGGGACAAGACGGGATGAGTGTCCCCGAAAAAGCGGCGATCCACGTCTGACAAAGCGTATGGATTACCGTAAGCCCAACGCCCAATCATCACACCATCCACGTGTTGCAGGTGCGATTCGGCGGCATCCAAAGACAGAACATTACCGTTAATGGTAATAAACAGATCCGGAAAACTTTTTTTCAAGCGATAAACCACGTCGTAATTGAGGGGTAAGCGCTGTCGATTATCTTTTGGGGAGAGGTTGAGTTTGGCTTGGCGGGCATGAACGATCAGGTGACGACAACCGGCGCGAGCCATTAAATCGGCAAAGTGGAACAGATGTTCGAAGCCGTCACCACCAACATCGGACATAGATATACGCGTTTTTACGGTAACGGGCAATCGTGTTTTAGCGCGCATGGCGGCGACACAATCGGCAACAACTTCGGGGGTTTTCATTAAAATAGCGCCGAAACGACCGGCCTGTACCCGGGAAGAGGGACAACCGGCGTTGATGTTAATCCCTTGATAACCATATTCTTCCGCTATTTGCGCGCATTCGGCCATCAAGGCGGGTTCCGATCCGCCGACCTGTAATATCAACGGATTTTCCGTCGGGTTGTTATAGGCCAGCAATTGATGTCTGTTCCCCAAAATCAACGCGGGACAGGCCACCATTTCCGTATAAAACATAGGACATCGGCAAATTAGGCGTAAAAAGGTTCGAAAGTGGCGATCCGTCCAATCCAGCATCGGGGCGACAGATATTTTATCGGGTAATGGATTTTTTTCTTGTATCCTGATCATAGTTTTTGTATAGTAACATAAAGTCAACCAAAAAGAAAGGGATTTATCATGACATTGACACCGGAAGAAAACGAAAAGGTACAAATCTATTTACAACAATTGTTTTGGAATCCCGAAATTAATGTACAACCGGGACAGGGAAAAGATGCGCCGGCAGAGGTATATGTCGGAAAAGAATTTATCGGCGTCATTTATAAAAATGATGATGACGGTGAAATTTCATATGATTGGAATATGTCCATTTTACCGGAAGACATTGAACGGTTTTAATAAATCGAAAACGCCCCTGTTGGGGCGTTTTTAATACAGTCGCACAGGTGCTTTCAGCCGACGACTATTTATCCGTTTTTTGTTTAAACCAGACTTTTTCGTTCACATAATCCGTATAGCCTAAAATCAGGCGAACTACTTTTTCCGAAACACGGTCAACCTCATAATCTGATACAACACGCCGTTCGGGATGGCGGCGGACTTGATCCGCGACCGTTTGAACAGCCGTTAAAACACGTTCCGGTCGATAACCGCACATAATAAGGGTACCGGCATCGTTTCCTTCCGGACGTTCATGGGCGTTACGCAAAGTAACGGCCGGGAAGCCGAGAATGGCACTTTCCTCGGTAATCGTACCGCTATCAGACAGAACACAAAAAGCGTTTTGTTGTAAAGCGACGTAATCAAAAAAGCCGAACGGTTTGGAAAAAAGAATGCGTGAATCAGGGTGAAGATCGGTCATTGCCTCTAACCGTTTGCGCGTCCGTGGATGCGTCGAAAAAACAATCGGTATATCATATTGTTTAATCAACGCATTTAAGGATTGAATTAAATCCCGAATATGCGCCGGAGTGTCAACCACTTCTTCACGATGAGCGCTTACCACAAAATATTGTTTGGGATTCAGATTCAACCGCTTTAAAATATCCGATGCCGTTATTTTATCCATACCGGCCGTCAAAACTTCCCGCATGGAAGAACCGACTTTAACAATCCGTTCCGGCGGAATCCCTTCCCTTTCCAAATACCGGCGTGCATGTTCGGTTAAGACCATATTCACATCGGACAGATGGTCAACCACTTTACGATTGATTTCTTCGGGAACCCGTTCATCAAAGCACCGGTTACCGGCTTCCATATGGAATACCGGGATTTGACGGCGTTTGGCCGCGATAACGGCCAAGCATGAATTGGTATCACCATACAGCAAAAGGGCATCCGGCTTTTCACGCGCCATAACATCGTCCGATTTGGCAATCACATTACCGATGGTTTCGGCCGGGGTTTGACCGGCTGCATCTAAAAAGTAATCCGGCTTGCGCAAATCTAAATCCCGAAAAAAAATGTCATTTAATTCGTAATCAAAATTTTGTCCCGTGTGAACAATAATATGATTGGTATAACGATCCAACTCTTTTAATGTCGGGGAAAGTTTAATAATTTCCGGACGCGTTCCCAAAATCGTCATGACTTTCATGTTATTTTCCTTTCAAATGTAACAGCCAGGCTTTTACGCGATATTTCATTCCTAAACCGGCCATATGTTTTAACAAAAGCGGATTAGCCCGAACTCGATAGGCATTTTTCAAAAAACGGTACGTTGCCCGACGACCGATATCCTGTTGAATATCCGAAAGAGCCGTCGTTGACGGGTGACGCAAATAGGCAATTTGGCGACAACGGGAACCGAATTGTTCGTACAATTCCGGAAACCGTTCAACATACAGAGGGATATATTTTTGCAAAATCAAGTCCGTTTCGCGCCATAATTGTTGTCTTTTACGTTCGGTCAGGCATTTCGGGTGCAGGCGATAGATATACAAATCCTGTGGGATAGAGGCAAATGAGGTTTTCAAATAAAACCGTAGCCAATAGTCGTAATCTTGAACCAACGGATATGTGGAATCATACGAACCAACCGTTTGCGCTATATCCTTTCGATACATAAAACAGGGGCCGACGATACAACCGTTTAAGATATCCGCCGGGGCCATATCCAAATGCATGGTTTGTTCGGTTCTGTCAATAACATTATGCCTTGTCCAATCCGTGTACACCAACCCTGTTTCCGGATGATTATCCAAATAATCGACCATAACGGCCAATGCCGTCGGACGATAGAGGTTATCGTCACTCGTCCATGTCAGGTATTGACCTTTGGCTGTCTTAAATCCGATATTGAGGGAGGCGGCAATATGTTGATTTTCGGGATTACGTATCACGCGAATACGCTTATCCCGTTTGGCATAGTCGGCGATAATACGGGGTGTTTCATCCGTTGAAGTATCATCCACGATAATCAATTCAAAATCCGCATAGGTTTGATTGAGAATACTGTCCAAGGCCTGTGACAAAAAATCGGATCCGTTATACGTTGGCAGGACGATAGAAATTCGGGGAGAAGTCATGGTGTATCCCCTATTGCTTTAATTCGTGAATCATATCGGCGACGGTGGGAATAGTGTCATATCCGGCCATGTGCCACAGACGTTGATTAACCGTCGGGTGTATTGTCGACAATGTGCGATCTATTCGTTCCGGCGCATCTGTATCCGAAATATGAATATCGCGACGATTAAAAACATCGGCAAAAACGCGCAACATGGCGGCTTTACTCATCATATCGGCCGGAACAACATGTTGAAAGCCGGGGAAAAATCCCCGATTCCGGATTAATCCGCGGCATAATTTAGCGAACGTTAATGTTGTCACACCGTTCCAAAAATGGTTTTGATAGCCGGAAATCGTGGCGTTGTCGGGTTGTGTTAAAAACCATTCCAGAAAAGAAAACTTATTGTGTTTTTCAGGCCCGATAATGGAACACCGTAAATTCAGGAATCGAGGACTGACAACCTCCCCCAAACTTTTGGTTTTACCATACACATCGATGGCATTATGTTTATCCGTTTCGACATACCGACCACGTTGGCCGTCATACACGCAATCCGTTGCAATTTGAATCACACGGGCACCGATCCGTTCCGCCGCCGCATCCAGCTTTATCGGGAACAAGGAGTTAACCTCTATGGCTCGTTTCACTTCACCCATATTATCATCATGAATATAGGGTTTAATAATACCGATACAGTTAATCACATAATCGCAACCGGAAAGAGCCTTTTCCCAATCCGTAACCGTTGCCGTTTGTGCGTCCACGTGTTCCCGATCCAACGCGACAATATCGTACCCGTCCGCCGAAAAAACGGTTCGCACCATACTGCCCAACATTCCGTTACATCCCAAAATCGCTATTTTCATATCACACCGCCTGTTTTAATTCCTGTTGCACATAATCCAAGGATAAAAGACGATCAATGACGCCTTGTTTATCCAAACGTTCCGTATTGAAAGAAGTATATTCGCGTTTTTCGTTGACTTCTTTTCCTTCACGCATATATTTTTCATAATTTAAATCCCGCCCGTCCATCGGAATCCGAAAAAATTGCCCCATATCAACGGCTTTTTGCATTTCTTCAAAGCCGACCAACGTTTCGTGCGCTTTTTCTCCGTGTCGTGTTCCGATGATTTTAATTTCCGCCCGCGGATTAAAAATCTCCCGAACAGCCTCAGCCAAATCCAAAATCGTCGCGGCCGGTGCTTTTTGTACGAAAATATCACCCGATTGAGCATGGTTAAACGCAAACAGGACCAAGCGAACCGATTCTTCCAGACTCATCAGAAAACGGGTCATATCCGGATTGGTAATCGTCAACGGTTGTCCGGCCTTACATTGTTTAATAAACAACGGAATGACGGATCCGCGCGAAGCCATCACATTCCCATAACGGGTTGCACATAAAACCGTATCATCAGGATTGGTGTTGCGAGCTTTGGATACCATTAATTTTTCCATCATGGCCTTTGTCATACCCATGGCATTAATCGGCGCGACAGCTTTGTCGGTTGACAAAACGACAATATTTTTGACATGATTATTCACGGCGGCCGTCATCACGTTATCGGCACCGATGATATTGGTTCGAACCGCTTCCATCGGCCAAAATTCGCAGGACGGAACTTGCTTCAAAGCCGCAGCGTGAAACACATAGTCCACACCTTTTAAGGCATAGTCCACGGAATCATAGTTCCGAATATCACCGATAAAATATTTGATACGGTCGTCTTTTAATTCGGTACGCATGCGGTCTTGTTTTTCCTCATCCCGCGAAAAAACACGAATTTCTTTAATATCCGTATTTTTCAAAAAATACCGAACCATTTTATTACCGAATGAACCTGTTCCGCCTGTAATCAGCAATGTTGAATGAGCATATTCCATGATAAATCCCCTTTCAGATTTTTGATTTGAGATGTTTCCTGAGACGGCGACGATACTTGGCTATCGGAATTAATTTTGTTCCCATTAATGCCAAGCGGTACCGGACATCAGGTGATTTTTTCGTTTTACACATTGATACCATTGTTCCCGAAAAAGGATAATGTGCATCGGGTGTTAATAAGACTGCCGGCTCTTTTAAAGCAACGGTCGGCAACGGCGAATAGGCCGGTTGTTCCGAAAAATTCGGTTCCATTGAAGGTCCTTCGTCCGCTATTGTTATGTCGTCTTTTTCACCCTCTTTTAAATGATAAACTATACTGTCCAAGGCCGTCACATGCCGAACGCCAAGGTGCGCCAGTTTATCGTAAAATGCTTCGTCACCGTATCGAATGACGGTATTAAAATCGGTTCCGGCCAGATTTCCTTCGGGATAGAGGCCGACATAATAGGCCAATTCCCGCCAAAACAGACAGGGCATATAGGCACCCCCGTCTTTCAATCCTGTTTTCTTATGTTGTAAAACGTAGGCGGCAAAGTCATCCGGACGAAAGGTATCCGGTGTCCGTCCGAAATCGGCGCGCAAAGCCGTCGGGAAAAAATGATGTTTTTCATGTCCCGGTTCGACGATTTGGGAACAAACGATATTGTTAAATGTTGCGTATTTCAATAAGTTTTCCAACCAATCTTCCGAAAAGTAATTATCGCTGTTGACCAAGACGATACGTTCGCCGCGGGCGGCCAGAATACCTTGATTATACCCTTTATAAACGCGACTGATATATTCGGGTTTGGCGTACCCTTTTGCAAATAAATCGGCATCGGACATTGGGACGTTCCGATTCACGATAAAGGGATATCCGCGTTGTTGCAAATGCCTCAACAAAGCATCCGTCGGATCATTGGCCACAAAGAGGAATTCGGCCTCCCCGGTATGAAGCATCGGTGTATATTTTTGCGCACTTTCCCATACCCAGTCGGCTAATTTTGCCGACCGATAAATCAGACAGATAATCGAAACTTTTACCATGACACCCCCCTTGCCGTTAAAAAGTTTTCCCATTGCCGTTTTGCCGACAGACGATCCCAACCGTATTGAAAAACATCCTGCCGCGGATGATCGGAGGGATAAAATTCCCGCGGTGTCGTTTCAAGGATACGGAAAGGAATATCACAGGCCATAGCTTCCCATTCGGCCATAAAATAAGAATTCAATTTATTGGTTGACAGGAAAAAATCCGCACAGTTGATCAGTTCGGCAATTTGTTGTTGCGGAATTTGAATAAAATTGGAAGCGCCCTGCATGGGCAAAGCCTCCTTTTCCCATTTCCAAATAACAATCCAATGGATATCGGGATGTTCCGCCGCATAACGCAATAATAAATCGTATCCCTTCATCGGATGACAGGTTCCGATCCAAATACCGATTTCCCGATGGGATGGCAGGTTATATTTTTGGCGTAAAGCCCGCTTATCGGACATCGGACGATACAAATCCGTATTGACGCCGATCGGAATCACATTCACACTTCCGAAACGGCTATAATCTTTGATTGAAGCCGGTGTGGCAACAACCCGATAGGTGGCATAACGCGCCGTTTGATACACTTTTTGTAAGACGGTATCCCATTGGTTCAGGCCGAAAAAATCCCCCATTTGCGGATACAATTCCAAACAATAGGCTACCTGTTTACCGACAACGGGTAAAAAGCCCAATGTTGAATACCGAATTAAAATATCATCGTCATTTAAAATGGTCGGTTCTTCAAACGAACAGCCGGGAAATTCCCGTTCAAACCATGTCCAAAATGTGTCTTCACCTAAACCGCTTTTTACTTCGCAATTCAAATAGATCATTACTCCCCCCCCCCCCCCCGCGGGTTGGTTAAATAAAACATGTTTTTTAACAACCGTCGGCGATATTTATGCCGACGGGTGGGAGACGAGACACACCAGCGCAGTCCGTACCAAATCAGACCGGCCAAGAGTATCAGGGGGTTTTTAGGTTTTAAAAACAAAAACAATTCATGATGATAATACGTCAAAAAACAGGGTATATGTAGGTCATTCGCCAACCGTTGATTAACGATTGTTGTTTGTTCGACTACCTCATCATCCGTTAAGAAATGCAGGCAAGCTTTCAACTGTCGATAAAATATCCGACACATATCATCCGAATATCGCTGTAACAAATTATGTGTTTTTAAAAAATCAAATACGAAATGAGAACTCCGCATACGATCCAGACGATTTTTCATTTTCAGGTTGACATAATCATCCATGATAGAGCCGGATCGAATAAAATAATGATATAATTTTTGGGGCAGATACAAGATTTTTTCGGCACAAAAGGAGTAGATAGCCCAAAAAGCATCATCTTCATGATTACAACCTTCCGGGAAACGAATATGATAACGATCGATTATTTCTTTACGCCAAATTTTATTCCATACCAGGCAATTAACGGACAGGCGACTTTTATTTAAATTGTCACATATCTCTTTCGGATTATAATACCGGTCGGTTAACCCTCTTTTTTGGCTTTGAATATGCCGATCGGAATCGGATTCAAATTCAAAACATGTTTGGCACATCACAACATCGACCCGGGATTGTTCCAATACGGTTACCATATCGGCACACATATTCGGTTCATACCAATCATCCGAATCGCAAAACATGATGTACGTTCCCGTAGCGGCATCCAATCCCGTGTTACGGGCTTTACCGATACCGGCATTGGGTTGATTAAACACACGAATCCGTCCATCACGCCGGACATATTGTTGCAACACTTTTTCCGAATCATCCGTTGATCCGTCGTTCACACAAATAATTTCAATATCCCGATATGTTTGTGTCAACAACGAATCCAATGTTTTGCCGACAAAAGCGGCACAATTGTAAATCGGTATGATAATGGAAATACGGCTCATTCAATTCCCCTATAATTTCTTATACATTTTTTTATAACGGAGCCGAGCATTTCCCCATGACAACTTATAACGCATACGATAAAATAAACGTTTCAAGGAACGGTATTTTGTATGATGACGCCATTGTTGTAAAAAGAAATGGTAGTAGGGGGATAGTTCGGCATACTGCCACCATTTTTCTCGGAACGGAATAGACCTTCTATTCCACGGTTTTCCGGTACCGGCATAATGAATACAAAAAGGAGATGCCAGTGCCGCTATCATTTCGGCATTATTGTTTTCATATCCGATTCGATTGGTACACAAACTGTACCGATACGGTAAACAACAATAGTTATCGGCAAAAACAACATTAAGGATATCCATATCCGGAGCAATCAAATCGGCTTTCTTTTCATTGGCCGTTGCCAACAATCGTTGTGAAATATGATGACGCCGCCAATAATCGGCATTAATCACTAAATTACCGGATTGAAAAAAACGATGCGTGGGCGCAATATTCAATTTTTTCTTACGCACGCCATGATTCCAATCTCCACTTATTTCGGCACCGATTTCATCTATCGGGGCGGCCAAACCAAAGCCATTCATATCCGTATCATACAGTTCCCGAATATCACCGCAAAAGATAACATCCACGTCAGAATAAATGACTTTGGATAAATCGGGACGCAGCAACGGAATGAAAAAGCGGGCATACATGGCTGCGGTGTAATGAAAACCCGTCGGCAAAAAATGAAACTTGTCCGACGCTATCGGAATAACGGAAAAGGTAGCGTTTTTTTGCTTTTGAAAAAAAGAAGTTAAAATATCCTTATTTTCAGATGACAAATCAGGACAAACCAAGTAAAAATCAACATGGGAATCCGTATGTGCCAATATTGACAAGGCCGTTGTTGTCACCAATGGCGCATATTCATTATCACAGGCAAAAAAGACCGGAATGGAAGCCATGATTAAACACCCCCGATTAACCGTAAAAGAGTAAAATTCCGATGTAAAAACAACCAGGATACCAACCTGTTTTTAAATGACAAATAGCGCGGACAATAAATCCCCCGGCGATGATACTCTTTCAATTGTTCGGCATACGCATGCCAATATTGACGATAATTATCGGTACTTTGACACAACGGATAAGACATGGTGTACTTTAACAATAGTTTAGCAATTTGCCGAAACAACCTTTTCCGGGTTTTTTGTTGCATCGGGCACTCTTTGAAAAAATGGTACAATACGGATGCCAACAAAAAATGAGCCTGCACTTTTGCGTCGGAAAAAGAAGAGCGCATTAAGCTGTTATCACTTGTCCGATAGCAAACCAAATCATCCGGTACAACCGCGGCCGAGCGGGCGATATAGGCCGCCTGATGTACAAAGATATAGTCTTCACCGTAGCTAATCCGTTCATCAAAATACAAATCGGTCAAAATCTCACGACGGAACATTTTACCCCACACCATGACGGTCAGGTTATATCGCCGCCACACCAAAGCATCGAAAGGCGTATCGATCATCTGCGCTTTTGCCGTCGACACAGGTTCGGTATTCGGCTTTTCCTGTTTTGCCGGAACGGTATGATAGGAACACGACACAAAATCTGCCTGTGTTTCACGAAGGGGTGTTATCATTCTTTCCAAATATCGGGGATGCCACATATCATCACTATCCAAGAAAGTAATGTAATCCCCGCGGGCTTGACGTAAAGCCGCATTACGGGCGGCAGAAACGCCTTTGTTTTCCTGAGTAATAACACGAATACGGGCATCCCGGGCGGCATAATCGGCCAAGATGGCCGCGCTATCATCCCGCGAACCGTCGTTGACACACAACACTTCAAAATCCGAAAACGTTTGCGCCAAAATACTGTTTAAACAAAAAGGCAAATACGCTTGCGCCTGATAAACAGGTATAATAACAGAAATCGATACGGGCATATCCCCCCCCCTTATGTTCTTATTTAAACGACATACATACATATGTAGTTCATATTTATATGAAGTTTTAGTTTGAATAAGAAATAATATCCTTTTGTATTAAAGTCAAGAGATATTTTTTATTTTTCACCATACAGAAGCATGGAAGGCAAGCGAATACCGCCCCCGAAACGAAATATCAGCCTCAAAAAAAACAGGATGTATTTATGTTTTATTTATATTTATATTTATGTTTTAACCAAAATCAAGGGGACTTGTACTTCTGTCGCCGTCAAGCCGGCATGCGCCCCTTTCATATCGGGTATTTTTTCACCCGGCATATGTTGGCACAACAATTTCCCGCCAACAGCCGTTATAATATAGTCGCCGATAAAATCCGTTGCCCGCGGATGGGGCGTTCCAAAGCCGAATAATCCTTGGTCAAGTGCCTCTTGACGGCTAAACAACACAAAATCCGATGACAAAAAGCGATTAAACAAATCCAAAAAATGTTTTTCTTTTCCTGGTTTCAAGGCGATACTGACAACCCTATCATCCAAACTGAGCGGACGGGACAGGCAATCTGCCATATCGGCACAATCATCTATGTAAACAACACCTTCAACCGGAACATGACCGTGATCGGCCGTTATTATGAAAAGAGTATCCTTTTGTGTTCGGCAAAGTTCTTCCACGCGGTTATTCAGGTCCTGAATAATATGCTGAACCGTCGAATCATAGGGACCAAGGTTATGGGAGGTATGATCCGGTTCGGCCCAATAGGCAAAAACGTATTGTTGTCCCGATTGTTGACAGGCTTTTTCAATCCGATCACACCAATCCGGTAATGTCGTGGCACCGGTCGGAACAATCGTATCGGGATAAATTACATGCGTCCCGATTGTATGATTATTTGCGCGATCAATTTTTTCCCAAACGGTTTCATACGGCAATTGATCGGCAACAGGCGGAATGGGAAGCGGTTGTTGTGTATATAAATCCCGATTCCGATACAATTCAATAACATGACCATACTCTTGGAACCAACAACTCCACCCCAACCAGCCATGGACTATCGGCGGTAATCCTGAACGGTGCGTTGTCAGGGCGGCGCAGGTTGTCGGCGGAAAAACAGAGGAAATCGAACACGCCATATGTTGTCGCAAAAACGAATCCGGCGATAATGTTTTAGTCAATAATTCAACCCCTAATCCATCAAAAATCATCAGAACGACGTTGCGATATCCACGCGCCAACGCATCGTCTAACATCGGCAGTGTCGAATACGGCGGTTGAACACCATAGTGTTTTAAAACAGAATTGGCGACGGACAAAATGCTGCTATCATAATTCAAAAAGCGGGGAATCAACGCCATTTATCGTTTCCTTTCATATTCAAGCCGTTTTCATTAAAATATAAAATACTTCTTATTTCCACTATAATCAGAAAGTCGGGACCTGTGTCAAGAAAAATTTTTACATCCTATTGCAAATCAATATGCTAAATGATATTCTTGGCGAAAAGTGGTGGCATATGATGAATGAAAAACTATTTGAACGGCATATTGCGGCGGCAACCTACCAACAAAATCCGTTTGATTTAGTACGGGATACTATTTTGGGGGCTTATTTATGCACCCGAATGGACGGTCAATTGACCGTCGGCAAAATAACGGAGGCAGAGGTTTATATCGGCGGAGAAGACAAAGCCGCGCACAGTTACGGTTTTCGCAAAACACCGCGGACAGCCATTCAATTTAAAGAAGGGGGATACGCCTATACGTTTTTGGTATACGGCATGTATCATCAATTTTGTGTGACGACCAGTCCACCGGGACAACCGGATACGATTTTAATCCGAGCCCTGGAACCTATCTTCGGTATTTCCGATATGTGTCAACGACGGGGAACACACAATATCAAAAAACTGACAACAGGCCCCGGCAAATTATGTCAGGCTTTGGGGATTACGAAACATCATAACGGGGAACCTTTGACCGGAAATTTAATTTGGTTATCCCCCAGACAGGAAAAAATAACACCCGATCATATCGGATGCACACCCCGTATCGGAATTGATTTTGCCGGCGAGTATCGTGATAAACCGTGGCGATTTATATTAAAAGATTCCCCTTACCTCAGCCGGCCATAATCATCGACCACTCTGACGATTCACAAATTGTGTAGCATATGCAGAGGTACCGCCGTTTTCAGCGGAAGCAACGGTAAAATCCGTAAAAGAAGCTGAATTGTTATTTTCCTGAGCATTCAGACGTTGTTGTGCCACAACTTGGTTAAAAGAATTGATAATCGGCTCTTTTGCTTTAGCATCTATTTGACCGCGTAGAACACTATCGGGCAGACAGCTGGCCGTTATACTGACAGCTGCACCGGCAGCCTTTCGCCCCCAACGTCCCAGCGTCCCGAAGAAACCGTTACTTTCCTCGTTCGTATTTCCAACCGTTTCCCGTGCGGCAATATCCCCTAAGTCGATAGCACCTTTATCGTTCATATCCATAATATTGGAAACAACCATATCATAAAAAATTTCAGCATCCGATTCAACCGCTTCACGAATACGGCCGTTTTGAATCACGGAAACGGAATATTGACGGGGAATTGCCGACAACAAATCTTTTTTCATTTGTTCTTTCAAGTCCGGATCCAAAGCAACCCTTTTTTCCAAATCACCGCTGTTAAAATCCGCCATCATTTTTTGAGCGAACGCTTTTTGTTCCTCGGCACTCATCTGACTCAAATCTGCGGCCGATTCTTCCAAAACCTGCGTCACACCGCTACTTTCCAATTTATCATACATATACGATATTTGTTTAATGGAAGAAGTCAAAGATGATTGCGGCACATTGATGATAAAGGCGGGCTTATCATTGTTTTCCCCTGTTGCCGAATTCGGATATTTTAAAACCAAATTCAAACCGTTAGACAAATCAATGGAAGAACCGCTGGCCGCCCAAAAATCCCGCAACCCTTTCGGATTTAAAGAATAATCACCGAACGTTATATCCGTATTGCCGGCCAACGGTCGAAAAACATAATCAACCGCCCCGGATACAACCGTATGACGTGTTCCGGCACTTTCTCCGGCACAGGCCAATTGGGCATCTAATTGTAAGGCGTATTTAGAAATGGACGGGAAAGCTTCTTTATCCACATTTGCATCCCGATCGGCATCGTAAACACCGACGGTCGCCAAATAACTGTTTAATTTTAATTGGTCCTGAATATTTTGCTGTCCGCGTGTTGTCGGTAAAGGTTCGGCATATCGGTTAATTGCAACCGGCTCGGAAGAGGCTTCGGCCTTTTCATTCGGTGTCGCACCACGACCGACGGCAGCCCCCATTAAAGCGGCCCCCATGGCGCCGGCGCGCACAAAATTACCGGCCACACGAGAATGCGTTATTTTTTGTATTGTATCCTTAACCGACATAACATCCTCCGTAATAAGGTTTATTTTACCATGGCTTTTCCATTCTGTCAATAAAAGGGATTCGTCGGTATCATAAAAAAACTTGCATTTTGATATTCCTTCGCCTTATAATGTCAATCATCAGGACAAGGAGGTTAAAAATGACCGGACAATCCCACCATACGGCCGACGAAGCAACACCCGTTGAAGACATCAAAACGCCGACGGTTAAATCTTTTCATCGTTTTATACGATCTATTTTGATTCTATCTTTATCTGTTTTATGTGTCATCGGTGGTCTATTGATTTATCAATTGCATACCCGATTGGATAAAGCCGTTCCCATTTTGCCAACTATGGGAAGGACCGTATCCGGACATGTACGAACCGGGTTGCCGGCTCGCCCGATTGTTCCGGTATTACAAAAAGCAGAACAATTACCCAATACGCAAATATCGGTAACGACGGACGTATCCGATACGGCGACGACAATCGCCCAACAAAAAGAGACTCCTTTTCAACCGGAAGAGGCGGTGACAAAAGAGGTGTCCGCCCCTACCCCCTCAACAAACACCGTTATTGACATTGACGGGCAAACGGCAGTAGAGCAACCATCGGAAACAAAAACAGATAATACAGTATCCGAAGCGGAAGCAGCCGAAACACCGGCACCGATCGCAAATGCCCCTTACTTTACGTTACACGATGCTTTACAGTTACGGGATCATTTACAAGCCGGTACTTCGTGTCGAACCGACTTTCAAAAATTACTCAAAACGCAAACACAGCATCACGCATGGCATGCGTTAATTGAACAGCTAACGCCCGTCTGCGCCATGGATGAATCCCCGTTGGATGATATGCGTTCCTTATTCCGAAAAGAACATAAACGTGCCGTGATTGCGTACTATCGAATGCATAATCCGTGGTGGTTGGCTTACTTGAAAGCCGTACCGGCAACCATGGTGGAAATTCGCCGAATTCAACCGACCGGAAACACACCGTTAGACTTATTGTCCCAAGCACAAAACGCCTTAATTCGCAGCGATTTAAAACAGGCCATCAAAGCCGTTTATGCTTTGCCGGAACCGATGCGGGCGGCGTTTGCCGAATTCAGGACACAGGCCGAGCTTTACCTGAAAGCCCAGGATGAAGCGGAACAATTAGTGTTATCTTTTGAGCGGAAAGGGAAATAATCATGTTAAAATTTATTTTCATTCTTATCAGTGTTTTTGTATTGGGATTTTTAATCATTAACGATACATGGATGATATCCGTAGAGGGCTTCGGATATCAGGTAACGGCTTCTTCTTTACTGTTTATTGTTGCCATTGCCGTTTTCATGTATGTTATTCATTTGTTGAAAAAACCGTTTCATTGGATGAGCGGGTATCAAAAATGGGCCGAAAAACGTCGTCGGACACAGAAAGAAACGTATTTTACACAAATTTTACAAGCCGTTTTGGAACAAAAGCAAGATACGATGCGTGCCATGGTCAAGCAACGGAAAAATTGGTTTGCGCCCAAATCAACCGAAGCTTTGTTAATTGAGGCTTTATTTGACCCGACACCGCATGTATTTGAACAATTAATACAAAAACCGGAAACGGAATTGGCCGGCATTCGCGGTTTATTGCAATATGCCCAAAAGACAGGGGACACGGAAGAAGCGTTGCGTCTATTGCGTAAAGCGGCGGCCAAAAACCCGAAAGAACCGTGGATTTATACCGCCTTATGGGATTTACAGGTTATACAAAGCGATTGGGCTGACGCTTTAAAAACATTGGATGTGTTAAAAAGCAACAAACAGGTTTCTTCCGAAGAATATCGGGAACGAAAAGCCTGTCTGTTGTTAAAGTTAGGACGCGCCAAAGAAGCTTTCGGCACAGATCCGGACAATCCGGCGACGGCGATTGCTTATGCCCGAATCGAACCCAAAAAGGCACGGGATATATTATCCGCTTCATGGAAAAAGAATCCGTGTTGGGACACATATACGGCTTTTCGGGCGGCTATTCAGGCAGAAACTCCGGCCAAACAGATGAAGTTGACGGAAAAGTTTATTCGGCATAATCCGCAACATCGGCTTTCTCTGAAAGCAAAAGCGCAAAGCGCCATCGATGCCGAATTATGGGGTGTCGCCAAAGAAATATTGACAGCCTATTTCAACGCCTATCCGACGACACCGGAAACGGCGCGGATGATGGCGGTTGTGGAACGAAAGGGATGGCATCACGAACAAGGAGCGCGGTCATGGGAAGAAAAAGCCCTTTCCGTCCGTGAAACCGATGGTTGGACATGCGGACAGTGTCATCACGAAACGACACATTGGGAAGCCGTTTGCCCGATGTGTAATTTGTTGGGTAGCATCAAATACAAATAAAACTTGACAAAACAACCTGTTTCCCGTATAGTATAAAGAATCAGACGGAGGAATAGGTATGCAAGACGACAAATCGTATCACGCACTAACGACGTTATGCATTGAATACTTGGCAAAAATTGAAGCTGCAAAAAATAAGTTGGTCGATGCATTTGCCAAGGCCGAAAGCCAACAGAAAGAATGTGTCAGTTTGCGGATTGAAATATCACAGGGGCGAATTGACTTACCTAAATCCGTTCAAAACATCCTGCAACAGGCTCAGGAAGAGGATTGTCATTATCGTCTTATCATCAATCAAGTGGTACCGGCGGCCGAACCGATTTGGGGAACGCCGATTCTTCCGATTTTAGTGACAACAGAAGACTGTCAAACGACGCATGATGTGTTAAAAAAATCACGCGCTTTGACAAAACAATTCCGGGAGGATTTATTAAAAGAAATCCCGAAATATCCGCATATTCGTAAAATGTTTCAATATTGGGATCAACAAACAGGCGAACGGTATCAAACGCTTTTAAATAAAAAGATAACTCTTTTGTGGCCAACGTTATTAAACTACATTATGTATCCCCGTGACCCGAAAGCCATGCAAAACATTCGAGAACATATTGATTCTCTTGAAGCTTTATTTCATGTGCAAAACAGTTTTGGAAAACGCATTCAGCTTAACATTCCCGATTTACCGATCGTGGACAGAATACGGGCCGTTTCCCCCAAATTAGGCGAAAACTTTTCCCATTGTTTCGAACGGGTAAACAGCCATAAAAAAGTTCATCATGAAATACAAATGATTCGGGATCATTTGTGCCTAACCCGATAAGCAAGTCAACGATAACAAACTATTCTTTTATTTTTAACAGTTTGACATTCGGAAAATCTTCTTCGGCCTTCCCCAAATGCCAGGCGTTTCGCGCCAAAAAAACAGGGGCATTATCATGATCCGTCGCCATTGTTCCACTGTTCGCGACCATAAATTTTTCAAGTTCTTTTTCATCACCACTAACCCAACGGGCGGTATAATAGCTTGTTGGTTCAAAAATAACCGGCACATCAAACTCCGTCCGAATCCGGTCGGCCAAGACTTCAAACTGTAAAGCACCGACAACTCCCACAATCCAATCCGACCCGATAACCGGTTTAAAAACACTGGCACCGCCCTCCTCGGCGATCTGTGCCAATGCTTTTCCCAGATGTTTGGCTTTCAACGGATCAACGGCCCGCACTTTTTGCAACAATTCAGGCGCAAAAGAGGGAATCCCCTTAAATGTCAACGCTTCACCCTCCGAAAAAGAATCCCCGATCCGCATACCGCCGTGATTCGGTAAACCGATAATATCACCGGCATAGGCTTCTTCGGCCAACTCTCTGTCCTGAGCCAAAAACATAACCGGATTATGCAGAATCATTTGTTTTTGAGAGCGCAGGTGCGTTAATTTCATTCCCCGTTTAAAATGGCCGGAGCATACCCGCATAAAGGCAATTCTATCCCGATGTTTCGGATCCATATTGGCCTGAATTTTAAACACAAAGCCGGAAACTTTGGCTTCATTCGGAGCCACGGCACGCGTCGCCGTTTCCTGCGGGCGCGGACTTGGCGCCAAGGCGACCAACGCATCCAAAAGTTCCCGAACACCAAAATTATTCACGGCCGATCCGAAAAAGACCGGTGTCAGATAGCCGTCACGATAAGCCTCTTTATCCACAGGCCGGCACAAAGCGCGCACCATTTCCACATCTTCACGCAACTTGACAACATGATCGGGTAACGCCGCATCCAATTGCGGATCATCGATTCCGTTGATAATCATTCCCGCGGTCGGCAAAAGGGACTTATCGCCTTTTTCCATCAGGTTAAGGCGGTCATGCATTAAATCAAAGCACCCTTTAAAATCACGTCCCATGCCGATAGGCCAAACGGCCGGGGCCACATCCAATGCCAACGTTTGTTCAATTTCTTCCAACAAGGCAAAAGGGTCTTGCCCTTCCCGATCTAATTTATTGATAAACGTAATAATCGGAATATCACGCAGGCGGCAAACTTCAAATAACTTTTTCGTTTGCGTTTCAATCCCTTTGGCGCAATCAATAACCATCACGGCCGAATCCACCGCCGTCAACACACGATAGGTATCTTCGGAAAAGTCTTCATGCCCCGGTGTATCCAACAGGTTAAAGGTGCATCCGCCGTATTCAAACGTCATAACGGAGGAAGCAACGGAAATACCGCGTTCCTGTTCCACCTTCATCCAATCGGAATGAGCGCGGCGGTTATCCCCACGGGCTTTAACGGCACCGGCCTGATTAATGGCACCGCCGAACAACAATAATTTTTCGGTTAATGTCGTTTTACCGGCATCCGGATGGGAAATGATGGCAAATGTCCGGCGACGAGACACAATTTCTTGCAATGAATCAGGCATAATAACTCTCTCGGTTAATTGAAATTAAGGTGAGAACTATACCCCAAAGCCGGTCATTTGTCAATATTATCCCCAAAAAGCCTTGACGACTATCGGAAAATATGGCATAATGAATATATTGATAAAAAAAACAGGAGGCGCTTTATGGTTACGATTCACGAACAATTGTCGGCGCACTATGATCCGGCGGAAAGCAGCGATTTAATCGATCGCGACATCGGACCGCAGGATCGGGGAATGCTGGAAAAAATTATCAAAGACTTTGCCCCTAAACTGGGATTAACCCCGGTTGGTAAGATGTTAGAGCCGACACCCGTTTTAACAGCCGGTTTGGCCGGTAAAATCAATCAAGGGGGACGTTAAAATGCCTTTGCTACAAAACAGAAATTATTTCATTCAACCGACGAAAGAAGGAATTTATATCCTGTTGATTGCCGCGCGGGTGAACGATGCGCAGGCTTCATCTCTTGTTTATGACGGGCGGGATAACGCTTTATTTTTACGGCGGCCACATGAAACCATTTTATTGGATTACATTAATCCGACCATTCATCGGCAGTTGTTGGAATCCCCGTTTGTTGAGGTTTTGGAAATTAATACAGCAAACGAAGATGTGTACCGCAATTACCGTGTTCCGATGAAGAGGGTTGATGAGGTTTTTGTGGCTTAATACAACAGACGTTAAATCCGAAGACCGCCGACAAGCGGTCTTTTTTTTGGCGGATTTCGGATAAAAAGACTTTCTTTTTGAAATGAAATATGTTATATGTAAGAGGCTAAACCGTGCGGACGTGGTGGAATGGTAGACACGACGGTCTTAGAAGCCGTTGCCAAAAGCGTGTGGGTTCAAGTCCCTCCGTCCGCACCAGTTGATTGATAATAAAGGATGTATTATGACAAAAAACAAATTATCTCATGCGTTGACGGTGACAATTCCGGCCGCCGCATTTACAGACAAGATTAACGCCAAGCTGGCCGATATTCAAAAACAGGCCAAGCTGCCGGGATTCCGGCCGGGTCAGGCACCGATGAACTTAATTAAATCCAAATATGAAAATGCCGTCAAAGGGGAAGCTTTGGACGAATTGGTACAGGAACATGTTGAAAAAACATTTGCCGATAAAAAAATTCGGCCGGCCTTGCGTCCGAAAGTAGAGTTAAGCAAATTTGAAGACGGCAAAGATATTGAAGTCAAAATTGAGGTTGAAGCTTTACCCGATATTAAAGTCGGCGATTTAAAGACGATTGAAATCGAAAAAATGAAGGCCGAAGCCGGTGATACCGAAGTTCAAGAAGCTTTGGACAAATTAGCGGCCGCCAAAAAATCCACAGAAAAACTGGAAGAAGATCGACCGACCAAAACCGGTGACGTTATCGTCATTGACTTTGTCGGTTCCATTGACGGGAAAGAATTCCGCGGCGGGAACGGTAAGGACTACTACTTAGATTTGGGTTCCAACACCTTCATTCCGGGGTTTGAAGATCAACTGACGGGTCACAAAGTTGGGGAAAAAGTAGATGTGAACGTTTCCTTCCCGGAAAATTATCATGCCAAAGAATTAGCCGGCAAAAAGGCTTTGTTTAAGGTAGACATCAAAGAATTGCGTCGCTTTAAAACACCGGAAATCAATGATGAATTCGCTAAAATGTTCGGCATGGAATCGGTGGAAAAATTAAAAGAAACGATCAAGACCGAATTGGAAAAGGAATATGGGCACATTGCCCGGACACATGCCAAACGCGCTTTGTTGGATGTGTTGGCGGCGACAAATACTTTTGATGTACCGGCCGGTATGGTTGATTTGGAATTCAACGCCATTTGGAATCAATTTGAACAGGCGAAAAAAGCCGGGCAATTGGATGACGAAGAAAAGAGCAAATCCGAAGATGATTTGAAAAAAGAATATCGTGACATTGCGGAACGGCGTGTTCGTTTGGGATTATTGTTGGCGGAAATCGCCAATCAAAACAAAGTATCGTTGACACAGGAAGATCTGACCAATGCGATTATGGCGGAAGCCCGTCGGTATCCGGGTCAGGAAAAGATGGTGTTCGAATACTATCAGAAAAATCCAAAAGCTTTGGATGCGATTAAAGCTCCGTTGTTTGAAGAAAAGGTTGTTGACTTTATCCTGGGTACGGCCAAAATCAACGAAAAAGTTGTGACGGCGAAGGAATTGTACGAATACGATCCGGATGCTTCAAAAGCGAAAAAAAGCGCGAAAAAAGCAAAATAATTTTTCGGAAACGGAGAATTAGATGCGGAATAAAGAACCCGTCAACACGAACAATCGGGTAACCGTTCGGATCGGATGTATCCGTCGTTGTTCGGGTTCTTTTGTTCCTTTTAAAACAATTATTGAATAACAGAGGCGTAAGGAGGCAAACATGCAGACGATTATTGACAACACATTGGTACCGACCGTTGTGGAACAAACCGGCCGCGGAGAAAGGGCTTTTGATATTTATTCCCGCTTGTTAAAGGAAAGAATTGTCTTTTTAACCGGCGAAGTCAACGATGAAGTTGCCAGTTTGATTTGTGCGCAATTATTGTTCCTGGAAGCCGAAAACGCCAAAAAAGAAATTTCGTTTTATATTAACTCCCCGGGCGGTGTCGTAACGGCGGGATTGGCTATTTTAGACACGATGAATTACATTAAATGTCCGGTATCAACGGTTGTGATGGGGCAAGCGGCCTCCATGGGCAGCCTTTTGTTGTGTTGCGGTGCCAAGGGGCGACGTTTTGCTTTACCGAATGCCCGTGTTATGATTCATCAACCGTCGGGCGGTTTCCGCGGACAGGCGACCGATATTGAAATTCACGCGAAAGAAATTTTATCAATTAAAGCACGATTGAATCAAATTTACGTTGAACAAACGGGACAACCCTTATCCGTCATTGAAAAAGCGATGGAACGTGATAACTTTATGACGGCACAAGAGGCCAAAAAATTCGGTTTAATTGACGACATTATTACGACAAAAGCGGAGTAAGTGCATGGCAGGAAACAAAGACAATGACATCAGACGCTGTTCTTTTTGCGGCAAAGGGCAAAATGAAGTCCGACGCTTAATATCGGGGCGGGCAATTAAAGCCGAAGACGGGGAAGTCAAAACGGTTTTCATCTGTGATGAATGTGTCGATTTATGTCGGGATGTGATTCAGGAAGGCAATCAAAATACGCCGGCTTCCGAAGTAAAAGAGAGCGTTCCGTTAAAAACGCCGCAAGAAATCCGCAAAACGTTGGATGATTATGTTATCGGGCAGGATCAAGCCAAAAAAGTTTTATCCGTTGCCGTCTACAATCATTACAAGCGATTAAATTCAAAAGAAAAAAAAGGGGATGTCGAACTTGAAAAATCCAACATTTTATTGTTGGGACCAACGGGTTCGGGTAAAACTTTGCTGGCCAAAACACTGGCCCGAACATTGGATGTGCCGTTTGCTATTGCCGATGCCACAACGTTGACGGAAGCGGGGTATGTCGGTGAAGATGTTGAAAACGTTGTGCTTAAATTGTTGCAAAATGCCAACTATGATGTAGCCAAGGCCGAACGCGGTATTATCTATATCGATGAAATTGATAAAATTTCCCGTAAATCCGACGGTCCCTCCATTACACGCGATGTGTCCGGTGAAGGGGTTCAACAAGCTTTATTGAAAATGATGGAAGGGACGGTTGCCTCCCTCCCCCCGCAAGGTGGTCGCAAACATCCGAATCAGGAATACATTCAAGTTAACACGCAACACATTTTATTCATTTGTGGCGGTGCATTTGCCGGTCTGGATAAAGTGATTGCCCAACGTGAAGCCAGTTATTCCGTCGGTTTTGGGGCTGCCGTCACGGATAAAGCCGATAAAAAAACAGGAGAATGGTTAGCGGATTTAGAACCGGATGATTTGTTAAAGTACGGTTTAATCCCCGAATTCATCGGTCGACTTCCGGTTGTCGTCAGTTTGGGTGATTTGGATGAAGAAGCGTTAATCCGTATTTTGACCGAACCCAAAAATGCGTTGGTAAAGCAATACCAGGCTTTATTTGCCATGGAGGGTGTCACCCTAACGTTTGCGCCGGAAGCTTACACCGCCATAGCGAAACAGGCTTTGGCTCGCAAAACAGGGGCCCGGGGATTACGATCCATTATGGAACGGTTATTATTGGATTTAATGTACGACCTACCGACGATTGCGGATTTACAGGAAGTCATTATCAATCAAGATGTTGTTGATGGCCGTGCCAAACCCGTTTTTGTTTACAAAGACACAAATACACAAAAAGCCGGTTAACAACATAAAGTATTATGCGCTTTATGCTTGACAGACAGGAATTGCATACATATATATAATTCCTAGTGAGAAGGAGAATTATATGACATCTATGACAATGACTGATGGCCTTTACCCGGTTTTACCGTTGCGTGATATTGTTGTTTTCCCCCATGTCATCGCCCCGTTATTTGTCGGACGGGATAAATCGATAGCGGCGTTGGAAAATGCGATAGCTTTAAACAAACCGGTTTTGTTGATTGCCCAAACAGATTCCTTATTAGACACGCCCCATACGGGTGATTTATATACCGTCGGAACGTTAGCGCGGGTTTTACAACTCATCAAACTGCCCGACGGAACGGTAAAAATTTTAGTGGAAGGCAGTGTTTGCGCCAAAGTCAAGGAATGGGTTGCCAATGATCAGTTCTTTGAAGCGTATGCCGTTATTCAGGAAAATACACCCGGTAAAGAAGAAGAATTAGAGGCTTTGGTTCGGTCGGTTTTGGAAACATTCCGGGAATATGTTCATCTCAACAAAGTGATGAATCCGGAATTATTGACCAGTATTGAAAAATTAACGGATCCCGACGAAGTGGCAAACCTGGTTGCGATTCAGTTGGCCATTAAGTTGCCGGAAAAGCAAGCTCTTTTGGAACAAACATCCGTTGCGGCACGGTTAGAAATGCTGTTAAAGTTGATGGGCAAAGAAATTGAGGTTTTGCAAGTAGAGCGTAAAATCCGCCGACGGGTTGAAAAGCAAATGGCCAAAAGCCAAAAAGAGTATTACCTCAACGAACAAATAAAAGCGATTCAAAAAGAGTTGGGGGATGCCGATGAATTAGGGGATGTGCATGAGCTTGAAAAAAAGATAAAAGAAGCCGGCATGTCTGCGGAGGCAACGGAAAAGGCCACAAATGAGTTAAAAAAGCTGAAAATGATGGGGGCTATGTCGGCGGAAGCCGGTGTCATCCGCAACTATTTGGATTGGCTGACATCTTTACCGTGGACAGAGGAAAGAAAACTCCAAACGGATTTAGCGGAGGCCAAACGAATTTTAGATGAAGATCATTACGGATTGGAAAAAGTCAAAGAACGCATCTTAGAATTTTTGGCCGTTCAAAAACGCACCAAAAAGGTCTGCGGATCTATTTTATGTTTAGTCGGCCCGCCGGGGGTTGGCAAAACATCTTTGGGAAAATCCATTGCACGGGCAACGGGACGGGCTTTTGTCCGGGCGTCGTTGGGCGGCATGCGGGATGAGGCCGAAATTCGGGGACATCGTCGGACCTATATCGGTTCTATGCCCGGTAAAATCATCCAAAGCATGAAGAAAGCGAAGTCAATCAATCCGCTATTCTTGTTGGATGAAATTGACAAATTGGGCAATGATTATCGCGGGGATCCCTCCTCGGCCTTATTGGAAGTGTTGGATCCGGAACAAAACACGTCATTTAACGATCATTATTTAGAGGTTGATTATGATTTGTCGCATGTGATGTTTATCACAACGGCCAACACATTAAAAATGCCGCGCCCGTTATTGGACCGGATGGAAATCATTCAATTATCCGGCTATACCGAAACGGAAAAAGTGGAAATTGCCAAACGTCATTTGATTAAAAAGCAATTAGAAACGGCCGGTTTAAAGCCGGAGGAATTAACCATTACGGATGATAGTTTAATTGAGCTTATCCGGCGATACACACGTGAATCCGGTGTTCGGAATTTAGAACGTGAAATTGCCAACATTGCCCGAAAAGTGGTCAAAGAAATTCAAATTGATAACTTAACATCCGTCACGGTGACGCCCGAAAACCTGAAAAAATATGCGGGTATTCCCAAATACAACTTCGGCGTTGTTGAAGAACAAGACCAAATCGGAACAACAACGGGATTGGCTTGGACAGAAGTCGGCGGAGAAATTTTATCGATTGAAGCGGTTGTCATGCCCGGGCAAGGGAAAACATTGTTAACCGGTCAATTGGGGGATGTGATGAAAGAATCCGTTGAAGCGGCTAAATCTTTCATTCGTTCGCATCATGCTCAATTCGGCATTCCGGATACTGTTTTTGAAAAAAGTGATATTCACATTCACGTTCCGGAGGGAGCAACCCCGAAAGACGGCCCATCGGCGGGGATTACCATGATGACATCGTTGGTTTCTGCCTTAACGGGCATTCCGGTTCGCAAAGACATTGCCATGACCGGTGAAATTACACTACGTGGTCATGTTTTACCAATCGGCGGACTGCGGGAAAAATTGTTGGCGGCTTTGCGGGCCGGCATCAAAACCGTTTTAATTCCCGAAGAAAACAAAAAAGATCTGGAAGAAATTCCGGAAAATGTTAAACAAGGGTTGACAATCATTCCCGTTTCGCAAGCCGAGGAGGTTTTACAGAAAGCATTGGCGGGAAAATTAAAACCCCTCAAAACCGATAAAAAAGGCAAAGGATAAATCCGAATCGGAAAAAAAGAAAGGAACCCCTGTTTTTTTATTCTCTCCCAAAGAGGAAAAACAGGGGCTTTTTCGACCAAAAAAACCAAATCACGAATGGTTTTAGGCAAAAAAATACAAATTTATGCATTTTTCGGCCTTTTTTTGCAAAAAAATGTTGACACCCGCTAAAAACAAGGCTTAACTAGGGTTAGCGATAATTTTCGCTAAACAGACACAACTTATAAAAGGAGTTTATTATGAACAAACAAGAATTAATCGACGCCATTGCCAAAACAGCCGGTCTGACAAAAGTTGCCGCCGCCGAAGGGTTGGAGGCTTTTATTGAAGTCGTTGCCAAAGCTTTGAAAAAAGGTGATGAAATTCGCATTACCAATTTTGGTACATTTGCCGTTGCCAAACGCGCTGCCACAACGGGTCGCAATCCGCGGACGGGCGCCAAGATTAAGATTCCGGCCTCCAAACAACCGAAATTTAAAGCCGGTAAAGGTCTGAAAACAATTGTGAACAAATAATTTTGTTGACAAAGACATTAAAGGATGGTATACATGTACCATCCTTTTGATACGGGCGGTTAGCTCAGCTGGCTAGAGCATCTCGTTTACACCGAGAGGGTCGGGAGTTCAAATCTCTCACCGCCTACCAATAAAAAGAATAAAAAAGAGCGTGCCTTTAATGTAGGCTCTTTTTTAATACCCGACATACGGATCGGCGAAAAACGGAGAAGTCGCCACACGGGGACATACAAACCTTTCGCCGGAATGATCGGATAATTTTTACCCGGTTGGGAGGTGCATTGTTTTCTATCCCCTACCCTATTCGCCCCCCCTGATTTTCATACCGCACCTACAATCCGTTAATACAAATAAAGCGCACATTAACCCGGATAAGCGGGGTATTTTCCGTTAATTACGAAACAATATTCGAAAAAATATGAAATAAAATTGTTTTTCCTATTGACAATACGCCTTTTGGGTGCATATATTATGCGTGTTCCACGGAATAAAGGGAGAGGTTCCGTGGAATAAAAGGGGGAAAGGAACAGGGTGAAGAGCAATCTTCACCCTGTTCCGGTTTTAGGAATATCGAACGGTATTTTGAATGTCATTTAAGTTTTTTATAAAATACTATCCCCATAAATACCATCATCCTTTTTTTTCGTCATCCCCGACCCGATCGGGGGTCTTGTGACACACCCCAAAATCACCATTCCGACACACATTACTTTTCCCATTTTCCATTTTGATTTCAGTCATTTAATATTCCTTTCGAACTGTAACAAAAAAATGCTCCTTTTTTTGTTACACTTTTTGTGCCTTACTTGACTTTTTTCAAAATGAACGGGAACTCTTTACAATATCGATATTTTCTTCTTGCTTTGTTTCTTCTTTTATGATACACAACATCTATAACATTTTAAGGAACATTAAATTGTTACACTTGCCAAGATAATTGATTATTTTTCAGGCAGGTGTTGCGTTTTTACAATAAAACCGTATAACGGCCGAAAAAAGGCTTTATTTTCATTCAAAATTGTGGTATAAAACAGGTGTTTTAACGATTTTATTTTAGGAAACGCCATCTATGCAAAATCAAATCAACACTATGAAGCCCGAGTTATTGGCCGCTATTGATAACGCCGCTAACTTGCAGGCATTAGACGAAATACGGGTTGCCGCCCTTGGTAAAAGCGGTCGAATCACGGCTTTAATGAAAAATCTGGGCACGTTGGCGCCAGAAGAGCGCAAAGCGGCCGGACAAATTTTAAACACGTTTAAAACAGAAATCGCAACCGCTTTGGACGCTAAAAAACAAGCTTTGGAAACGGCCGAGCTCAACGCCCGACTGGCCAACGAAAGTGTTGACGTAACCCTGCCGATACGGCCGGAAACAACCGTCGGACGCATTCATCCGGTGTCTCAGGTCATGGAAGAAATGCTGACTATTTTTGCGCAAATGGGGTTCGATTTGGCCGAAGGACCGGATATTGAAGATGATTGGCATAACTTTGAAGCTTTAAATATTCCGCCATCCCATCCGTCACGGCAAATGCAGGCAACATTCTTTATGGACGGAACAACCGATAAGATTTTGCGCACACAAACATCGGGGGTTCAAATCCGAACCATGGAAAAAGGCAAGCTGCCGATTAAAATTGTGGCCCCCGGGCGGACATACCGGTGCGACTATGATGCGACACATTCGCCTATGTTTCATCAAATTGAAGGCCTTGTCATTGATAAGACCACCAATTTAAGTCATTTAAAGGGTGTGTTGGAAGAATTTATGAAATTATTTTTTGAAACGGACGATGTGGCTTTGCGTTTCCGCCCATCTTACTTTCCGTTTACGGAACCGTCCTACGAAGCCGATGTCGGCGGGGCTTTGGCCAAAGCCATCGGCAAAGAATGGATTGAGTTGTTAGGCTGTGGCATGGTTCATCCTCAGGTCCTACGCAATTGCGGCATTGACCCGACCGAATATCAAGGGTTTGCTTTCGGATGCGGAATTGATCGGTTTGCCATGTTGAAATACGGTATTCCCGATATTCGCAGCTTTTTTGAAGCAGATATGCGTTGGATTAAGCACTACGGCTTTTTGCCGCTTGACGTGCCGACAATTACAAGCGGGTTAAGCATGAACGGAGGAAGAAAGTAATGAAGCTGGCTTTATCTTGGTTAAAACAGTATTTAAAAACGGATGCAACGCCGGTCGAAATTGCGGAAAAATTAACGGCTATCGGGTTAGAGGTTGAAGAAGTCATTGATAATGGCAAGGCTTTGGCTCCGTTCATCATTGGGGAAATCAAACACAAAGAAAAGCATCCGAATGCAGACCGGCTCAACGTTTTGACGGTTTGGACGGGGAAAGAAAACCTGCAAATCGTTTGCGGGGCTCCGAATTGTTATGTCGGGATGAAGTCCGTTTTGGCGCGGCCGGGGGACTTAATTCCCAAGTTTAATGAAAAACTGGAAAAAGGGGTCATCCGCGGGGTTGAAAGCCAAGGAATGATGTGTGCCGAGGATGAAATCGGTTTGGGCACTGATCATGAAGGCATTATGGACTTAAAAACGGATAAACCGGCCGGAACACCTGTGACAGAAGTCATCCCGTGTGAAGTTGTATTTGACGTAAATGTAACGCCCAATCGCGGTGATTGTTTCGGGGTCAAAGGTATTGCCCGGGATTTGGCGGCAACCGGTATCGGGGAGTTTGTTCCGAATGAAGTTGAAGAAATTCGTGGAACTTTTGCATCGCCGATTACCGTCACGATTACAGATGATAATTGCAAACAATTCATCGGGCGATATATTCGCGGGGTTAAAAACGGTCCGAGCCCGGCATGGATGCAGGAACGCTTAATTGCCGCCGGATTGCGTCCGATTTCCGCTTTGGTTGATATCACGAACTATTTAAATATCGGGGCTTGTCGGCCATTGCATGTTTTTGATGCCGACAAATTGACGGGAAATTTAGTGGTTCGTTCCGCCCATGCCGGTGAAAAGCTAGCGGCTTTGGATGAAAAAGAATACACGCTATCCGAAGGACAAGTTGTCATTGCAGATGACGCGGGGGCGCAAAGTATCGGCGGGGTTATGGGGGGAACACCGACGGGCGTTACCGGCGAAACCGTTAATGTATTTTTGGAAGCGGCCTGGTTTGAACCGTTGTCCATTGCCAAAACAGGGCGGGAATTAAATGCCGAATCCGATTCACGGCAACGGTATGAACGTGGCGTAGATCCGGCCTCTAACTTGGCCGGGAATCATGAGGCAACACGCCTTATTTTAGATATTTGCGGCGGGGAAGCTTCCGAAATTGTTATGGCCGGATCGGAACCGACATGGCAACAGACAATTGATTTTGATTGGCGTGAGGTCAAACGGTTAACCGGTATGGATATCCCGCTGGATCAAATGGTTCTTATTTTAGAAAAGTTGGGCTTTACGGTTAAAGGAAATCAAGTTTCCGTTCCGTCATGGCGTTTCAATGATGTACATGAAGCCGCCGACTTGGTCGAGGAAATCATTCGTATTTACGGGTTGGATACTTTACCCGCCAACACGATGCGGGCGGAAAAGTTGCCGATTACAACGCTTATGCCGGCGCAAAAGCGGGAAATTGCCATTCGCCGGGCGTTGGCCGCACGCGGATTGTGTCAAGCGTTAACGTGGTCTTTTATGGATTCACGACTGGCTAAATACTTTGGATCCAAAAACATTCGTATTGCCAATCCGATTGCGTCGGATTTAGATGAAATGCGGCCAAGTTTGGTTCCCAATCTGTTATCAGCCGTTAAACGCAATTCGGACAGAGGTATTAAGGATGTTCAATTGTTCGAAGTCGGACCGGAGTTCTACTCGCTTGTTCCCGGTGAACAACGGTTGGTTGCCTGTGGTGTACGGGCCGGATCTTGGACACCGAAGCACTGGTTAGAGGCAACACGATCGGTTGATGTTTTTGATGCCAAAGCGGATGCTTTGGCGGCTTTGGCGGCGATTGACGCACCGGCCAACCTGCAAATTTTCCGGAATGCGCCGGCTTGGTATCATCCGGGACGGTCAGGCAGCATTCAATTAGGTAAAAATATTGTGGCTGTTTTTGGGGAAATTCATCCAGCCATCTTAAAAGTCTTTGATATCAAAACACCGGTTTGTGCTTTTGAGGTTTACATGGATGCCGTACCGATGCCCAAAGCCAAAGGCAAAACAATTAAAGCGATTAAGCTGTCTTCCCTGATGCCGTTGACACGTGATTTTGCTTTTGTGATGGATAAGGATACGGATGCATCCAAAGTTGTTGCCGCTATTTTGAATACGGATAAGAATCTGATTACCGATGTATCCGTTTTTGACGTCTATGAAGGGGAACATTTAGAGCCGGGCAAAAAATCTTTGGCGGTTCAGGTGACCATTCAACCGACGGAAAAAACAATGACGGATGCGGAAATTGAAACGTTGTCAACACAAATCATCAATTTAGTTCAACGCCATACCGGCGCTGTTTTACGAACCTGATAAACCGATCGTCGGAACGATGTATTGAGGTACCCGCTCAATTCCGTTCCGACGATGAGGTTTCGACCATCCGACAGGCATAGGTAAAGAACAACGCCATTTCCCTTGACGGGATATGTTTTTGTCAGTATATAAGGGACACAAGGAGAATCCCATGAAATTTTTAGATGAAGCCAAAATTTTTATCAAAGCCGGTGATGGCGGAAATGGCGCTTGCTCTTTCCGACATGAAAAGTTCATTGAATTCGGCGGACCGGATGGCGGAAACGGCGGAAAAGGCGGCGACGTTGTGTTTGAAGCCGTTCAAAACCTGAATACTTTGATTGACTTTCGATATCAACAGCATTTTAAGGCGGCTCGGGGTATCAACGGCATGGGACGGTGTAAGACGGGGGCTTCCGGGGATGATTTAGTTATTAAAGTACCTGTCGGAACGGAAATTGTCGCGGATGACAAAGAAACGGTTTTAGCCGACCTGATGACGGACGGGCAACGGTATGTGGCGGCGCGCGGCGGCTTGGGCGGACGCGGGAACGATTCGTTTAAAAGCTCAACGAATCAAGCTCCGGAACGTGCCGATCCGGGGGAACCGGGGGAAGAAATGTGGGTGTGGCTACGTTTAAAATTAATTGCCGACATTGGTTTTATCGGTATGCCAAACGCCGGAAAATCAACGTTATTGACGGCTTTAACCCGGGCACGCCCCAAAATTGCGGATTATCCGTTTACGACACTGCATCCTAATTTAGGAGTAGCAACAATTGACGGACGGGAGGTCTTATTGGCCGATATTCCGGGGTTGATTGAAGGGGCGTCGGAAGGCACCGGATTGGGGACGCATTTCTTAAAGCATGTAGAACGTTGTTCTGTTTTAATTCATTTAATTGATGCGACGACGGAAAACGTTGCGGAATCGTATCAAATTATTCGACACGAACTGGAACAATACAGCGCACGATTGGCCGCTAAAAAAGAATTGGTGGCTTTAAATAAAATTGATGCGTTAACACCCGATGAAATTGATAAAAAAGTAAAAGCATTATCACGGATAGCCCCTCACCCCGTTTTCACAATATCGGGTATTGCCCACCAAGGGATTACCGACTTATTGCGGGCGGCGGTAGCGTTTATTCCCAAGAAAGGAGAGCAAAATCATGCCGATGAAAAAGACGACTAAAACAACAAAAAACAACGGATCGGGTTCCTCCCCCAACAAGAAAAAGACGGTAAAAACGATTGGTAATACACAAACGTTACTGGATTTTGTTGTTAAAAAACTGGATGCCGGGAAAGCGGATGCCCTAACTGTTTTGGACATTCAGGGAAAATCAAGTCTGGCCGATTATCTGGTTTTAGCGACCGGAACATCATCGCGGCATGTGATGGCCCTCATCCACAACCTTGCGGAAGACCTGAAAAAGAAAGGAATTAAGCCTGTTTCCGACGGGATGAACGGTGACGGCGCTTGGGTTGTTTTGGATTTAGGGGATATTATTGTCCACGTTTTTAATCCCGAAACCAGACAACATTATGCATTGGAAGAAATCTGGGCATAAAATTATTTCTTAAAATGATTAAAATCACATATCCCTCGTTAAAACGGGGGATATATTGTTATGATATTATTTCCAATTTTTTGAATTGATATATCGAAAATTGATGTTGATGCCGTGGCAAAGAGGAATGAAAAATGAATTTTGCAATATGTTATTCGGGCAAGTGTAACAATTTAATGTACATTAAATTGTTACAGTTTTTATAACATAATCGGGTGGGCGACGCAAGTCCTTTTTTATTAAGAATTAATCGGTTATCGATTTGTCATTTTTTGTCCAAAGTGTAACACGAAAGGGTACATTTTTGTGTTACAGTTCGAAAGGAGTATTAAATGACTGAAATCAAAATGGAAAATGGTCGGAGTATGGTTGAAATGTTGGGCGTTCTGGCGGTCATGGGTGTATTGTCAATCGGTGGTGTTGCCGGATACAGATATGCAATTGATAAAATGAATGCGAATGACATTATCAATGAAGTTCGGAAGCGGGCGATTACGGCCAGTCAACAGCGGGTGTTGGGACAAAACATTAACTTGGCGGAATACGGGGATAACGGGCGAATTAAAGGGCAGCATGCTGTCACGGCGGCAAATGCGTATCAGGGGGATAGCGGATTTTTCAGTCTGACGGTATCGGATGTACCGCAACGAGTGTGTGATAAAATCTTGGATATGGATTGGGCAATGCCGGTGGAAACCGCCGTCGGTGGTGTTGTGGTTAATGATGATACAACATGCGCCGAGGGGGAGAATGAGATGTTGTTTGCCTTCCATAATGTGTTAGATTATGTGACAGTACCAATAAATCCATGGGAACAGGAATGTGAATCGAATGAATATCATGATCCTGAAACCGGTATATGTACACTCGATGAAAAGTGCCCGGAAGGAAGATTTTGGGCTAATATATCCGAAGGCGGCAGTTATCACCAGAGTTGTTATCCGTGTTCATACGAAGCCAGTAACATCGAGGATGTGCCTCCGGAAGCGTGCGCGAAATGTTCCAATCGAATGATGACAGAAAACGGACTCTGTGTTCTACCGTGTAACAGTGGACAATTTAGAAGTAGTGATGGTTATTGTTATCCCTGTTCATTAACTTCCGGAGTTATTGCTTCATCAGAAGAATGTAACAAATGCGGAGGTACACGATATATGACAGATACCGGTTATTGTGTCGTACAATCGTGCAGTGATGAAGAGTTCATGACCTCCTCTGGTTCTTGTGCGTTTTGTTCATACATTTTGGGTGTCGGCGCAACCAAGGAGGAATGTGATAAGTGTTCCAACCGATTTAGGGATAGCCGCGGTATTTGTTTGCCTTGCTCATGGAGCTCAGCAGAACTTGCAACTGCAGAAGAGTGTGCAAAATGCGGAGGCACACGACATATGACAGATACCGGGTATTGTGCTTTAACATCGTGTGGCAGTGGAAAGTTTATGAGTATCAATGGCGATTGTTTTCCATGCTCACGAAACGGTGGCGATCCGGCAACCGCAGAAGAATGCGCAAAATGCTCCAATCGTGTTATGACAGAAACCGGCTGGTGTGCTAAACCATGCAACAGTGGACAATTTATAGGTAGTTATGGTTCTTGTTATTCTTGTTCATCCAATTCGGCCTATCGTGCAACCGCGGAAGGATGTGCCATGTGTAATGATACAGACTATCCACGATATCTGACAGACAACGGTTATTGTGCGTTAATATCATGTCCTAGCGGATATTTTGCGAATACGAATGGTACATGTTATTCCTGTTCATACTCAAGTTCTATTTCTTCTGTAGCTGCGAAAGAATGTGCTAAATGTTCTAATCGTGTTATGACAGATACCGGAGATTGTGCCTTACCATGCGGTAGTGATGAGTTCAGAGGAAACGATGCATCCTGTTATTCATGTTCATATACCTCTAGTGTCGCCGCAACTTTAGAGGAATGTATCAAATGCGAAGCACGTTATTTAACGGAAGGAGGCTATTGCGCACTCCCATGTCAAAATGGGGAGTTTATGGGGAGTGATGGTGTTTGTTATTCCTGTTCATATGATGAGAATAATTCTATGGCAATCCAAGCAACCCCAGAAGAATGTGCAAAGTGTGGTGATGAACGGTACATATACGGAGATTATTGCTATAAGAAATAAAGAACAGATATCGATTTTGACATATTCCCATCAGATGCTTTGACAAACAGAATATCTTACGGTATAGTATCGGTATGAAGAGGGAAAAATGACAAGTATCGAAACAAGGTTAATGGATTTAGAGGTTTTTGCCGCAAATCAGGAGCGTATTTCCGATGATTTAAGTGCAGAGGTTTTACGATTAAACAAACGTATCATTGAATTAGAGCGCATGATCGAACGCTTTAAAAATGAAATGAATGAAACGCTTGTCAAACCTATCGGGGAGGAAACACCGCCACCGCATTATTAGGTCATTTATGATCTTGACTTTGCGGCATACAAGCCTTAACATGGGATTTTACATTAATCGGATTACGTATGATATCGGATCGTTTATTTCGTATTTTAGTATCGATTCTGGGAATCGTTTTAGTTGTTGAAGGGCTATGGTCTTGTCACATCGGATTACGGATTGCCGATGTATTACCGTTGCAAACCCACTATCGTATTTTAGCGTGTGTCAGCAGTTTTAAGCGTCCTATTTTCATATCCGGTCAGGTTTTCCGCCTGATGCATCAAACGTATCCGGTTGATGTCAGTTTATCCGTTAAAGGCGTTCCCGACCATTTCGTCAAAACGGCTTTAATGCAGGAATGGAAACCGTTTATTCGGGAGGGACGACTATCCGTTCGAATTGATGAAAACCGGGATCAGTTCAGTAATTTTTTAGATACGGTGCGTCATGTCGATTTAAATCAGTATGACTACTTTTGCAAAGTCGATGACGATGATTGGTACGGTCCGAATTATTTTAAACATGTGAATGACTGGCTGAACAAAGAACCGGGGATTGCCATTTCCTCTACAACCCATACGCTGGTAATTAAAGAAGGAGATAAATTTGTTCAGGTTGATCGTAACCGATCAAATTTAAGCGGTCCTTCCATGTGCTTTTCCCGTTCGGTTATTCAAACTTTTTTGGATATCGAAAAAGATCCGACTTTAATTCAACAATTTCTGCCCGGGATAGCATTAAATTCCTATCGTGGCAAGCGTGAAGACAACTTGTTTCACAAACTGGGGCGCGCTATCGGTCCGGCACAGGAACGGGCAACACCGCAAACAGATTTAGTGTACGGATGGCAATATCCGTCGGTTATACGCGGAAATTACCTTAAATAGTGCCGGAACTAAAATTATTTCGTATCAATCTTCAAAACGATTGAACAATTTTTTCAATTCATCGATTTGGGCCGTCCGATCCGTATCAGCGGCAAACGCCTGAGCCACACAATGTTGCAGGTGGCGATCAAGGATATTCGATTCAACGGCTTTCAACGCCGACCGAACAGCACGTAATTGTATCATGATTTCGGGGCAATACCGTTGTTCCGTAATCATTTTTTTGATGCCTTCAATTTGTCCGGAAATGCGGTTTAGGCGAGGCATTTCATCCATATGAGAGAGAGGTTGATGGGTCATCTTTTTTCTCCTTTTCTAATGTGACAGGCAACAATCGCATTGATCGGCGCATTTTTCAATTTGAATATTGCAATGGTTAATACCGAATTGTTCCCGTAATTTTTGCGCGGCAATATGTCCTATCCGCATATCATCGGCTATAATGTGGCATTCCAACGAAATATCATGTTCATTGACGTGCCAAACGTGCATATGATGTACGTCACGCACCCCTTTAATTTGGCGCAATTTCGTTTGAATAGCAGCCAAATCCAACCCGACCGGCGCGGCGTTCATCAAAATTCGCACCACATGCGGGAAAGAGGCAACGGCTTGATAAATCATATAGGCGGCAATCCCCATGGCAATCAAAGCATCCACCCAATAAATATGCATCCAAACGGCAAATAGGCCGGAAACAATTACGCCGACGGAACCCAAGGCATCCGATAAATTATGCAGGAAGACCATACGCATATTGGTATTATCGGACGCGTGACCATGGGATAATTTGGCTGTCGCGGCATCAATGATAACGGCTAAAATCGAAATCCAAATGATAATGGTACCGGCAACCGGTTCCGGATGCCACAGGCGACTGATACTTTCAACAGCCAAATAACAACCCGAAATAAACAATAAAATCAGGTTCACAAATCCGCCGATAATCTCCGCCCGTTTAAAACCATAGGTAAACGTACTATCCGCTTTTTTACGACCGATTTTAAAAGCGATAACCGCTATTAAAATAGATAACGCATCGGATGTGTTGTGCAGCGCGTCCCCGATCAGAGAAACACTCCCCGCTATTAAACCACCGATGATTTCAACCAACGACAAAATCATTTTAATGATAAAAGCAACAAACAGGTATAGAACCGTTTTTTCACTGACTTCGTGATGGTGTGCATGCATATGCGCGTGATTCAGACAGGGGGAGTGTTTCATTTTTTCCTCTTATTCTTTACGAGTTATTTTACAATTTTTGACAATCACAGTTTTTCTTTGAAGAGCAACGACAATCGTTTTTGCAATCACATGTAGTACCGCAGTCACATTGTCCCTCTTTTCCACAACCTGAACATTGACAGTTATTACCGCATTGACAATTTGTACAACGGCAATTCGGATTATTACATTTGGTCATTTTTTCCTCCTTATTGATTGTTTACCCCCACGGGGTATAAAACACTATATACCCCCGGACGGTATTTGTCAAGCACTAAATAACGACAAAACAAATTTGATGATGGATTCATAAAAAAAACGACAGTCTAAACTGTCGTTTAAATTGGCGACCCTAGCGAGATTCGAACTCGCGTTACCGCCGTGAAAGGGCGATGTCCTAGGCCTCTAGACGATAGGGTCAAAAAGCGAATACTCTTATATCTTTTTTTGTGGTATTTTGCAAGTGTTTTTTTTGTTTTTTCCTTTTTATTTTATTATTCATTGATTTTATAGAGTTATTTTCAAAATAAAAACACCCGTTTCAAACAAAATCCCGTAACCGAAACAAAATCAATCGTTAACCGCCCCATTCGTGTTCGTATTCATATTTTCGTTTCAAATAGATCAAATTAGCATCGCAAAATGCGTTTTTTTTCTTAATTTTGGTTTCAATATCGGCTTGTTTGGAGGCGGATTTGATGTTGCGCCCCTCCCTGTCAACACCACTCAAAAAACCATGCGTCAAATCCAAAACAACGGCATCATGTGAACACGTAGATGAATTTAACAAAGGGGTTCCTTGTTGTTGGGGGGAGATGTTCGGTATAATTAACATTCTGTTCCATGATTTTCCTTTCAGATAAACTTCATTTATCAAAATGATATCTTTTGGGACACTTTTTAGTATAGCACTTTCGTTTTCTTTGTCAATCGAATTAACGGAAATCGATGTCTGACCAACCTTGTCCCACCCCTTGATACAAATTAAGATGTATTTCCCGGCAGAACAGCGGAAAAGACTTGACTTGAAAAAATTTTCCTGCTTATGATATAACAAATAAAAAGGTGAAGCATGGATCGTAATCATTTACATGACATGGTGTCCGTTCGGCAGATTATGAAATCGCTGCGATCATTGGTGGCGCAGGATATTTCTACGCAAGATCGGTTGGATCGTATTGTCACATTATTAGCCCAACGCTTACGGATGGATGTTTGCTCCTGTTATATAACTCGTCCCGGCGGTATTTTGGAATTATATGCTACCTGCGGTCTGGATGCCAAAGCGGTACATGAAACTTTTTTGCGTATCGGTGAAGGATTAATCGGTGAAATTGCGTTACAACGCCGCCCGTTGGCCGTGGAAGATGCTTGGCAACACACCAGCTTTGTCTATAAACCAGAAACCAAAGAAAAAGCCTTTAAATCTTTGGCCGGTGTTCCGATTATTCGTTCCAATCGGGTATTGGGCGTTTTGGCGGTCCAAACAAAGCAAAAGCAAAGTTTTTCCGCCGAATTAATTGAATTATTGGAAACCGTCGGCATGGTTTTGGCGGAAATGTTGGGGGAACAACAATTAAAAACGCCGACGGCCAAAGCGGTATCAACCGGTGGGCGACAACGTATTGAAGGAACGGGATTAATTGACGGTTTCGCTTTGGGAAAAAGCGTTATTCACAAACGAACGGAAAGTGCCGTTCAGGTCTTGGCCAAAGACACCGTAACGGAAACACAAAAGCTGCGTCAGGCATTGAATCGCGTTGAACGTGAAGTGAACAAAATGCTGACGCGATCCCGTATCAGCGGGGACCAGGCGGATATTTTTGAAACCTATCTGATGTTTATTAAGGACAAAGGATGGATTGCCAAAATGGTCAAAGCGATTGAATCCGGTCTGACGGCTGACGCGGCGGTACAAAAGGTTCGAGATGAAATTTCGGCACGTATGGCGTTGATGACGGATCCCTACATTCGGGAAAGAATTCACGATTTTAACGACTTGGCTTCCCGATTAATGCGTCATTTACGGCGACAGACAAAATCGGGAGACGTCATACGCCTCCCCAAAAACACGATTTTAGTCGCCCAAAATTTAGGACCGGCCGAATTACTGGATTATGATCGGACAAAAATCAAAGGGATTATTTTGGAAGAAGGATCGCAAACCATGCACATGGTTATTGTGGCGCGTTCTTTAAATATTCCCCTGATTTGTGGCATTAAAAATGTTTGTCGGATTATTGCGGAAGGCGATTCGATTGCTTTGGACGCAACACGCGGGTATGTCTATTTAAATCCGTCGGACGAAACATTGGATGAATTAAGTAATCGGGCGCAACATCAAAAGAAACTGCACGCACGATATGCTCAGATGAAAGAATTGCCGGCTGTTACAAAGGACGGTATTTCCGTTTCACTTAACATTAACGCAGGCCTATCCCAAGATTTAATGGTTGCCGAAGGGACTTTTTTCGACGGTATCGGGTTATACCGAACAGAATTACCGTTCATGTTGGCGGATGACTTGCCGGATGTGAAAAACCAAACGACAACGTATCATAAAGCGATTTTACAGGCGCGCGGAAAACCGATTGTTTTTCGAACATTGGACATCGGATCGGACAAAGTTCTGCCCTATTTTCAAAGACATGTTGAAGAAAACCCCGCCATGGGGTGGCGTTCCATTCGGATGACATTGGATCGGCGGGCTTTGTTGCGGAATCAACTGCGCGCGTTTATTCGGGCGGCGGCCGACCGTGAGTTGCGGATTATGTTCCCGATGATTGCGAACGTTGAAGAGTTTTTGGAAGCTAAAAAAACGCTCATGATGGAAGTAGAGCGGGAAAAACGACGGGGCGGAAAATTACCCGTTTCCATAAAAGTCGGAACCATGATTGAAGTTCCCTCCCTTATCTTTCAATTGGAAAGATTATTACGGGAGGTTGACTTTATTTCCATCGGAACAAATGATCTGGCACAATTTTTATATGCAACCGATCGCGGCAATCCGCTCATTTGGAATCGATACGATCCGCTATCACCGCCGTTATTAAAGGCGTTAAAATATATTTGTGATGCCTGTCAACAGGCAGGTGTCCCCTGCTCCGTGTGCGGTGAAATGGCCGGCCGGAGTTTGGAGGCCGTGGCTTTGGTCGGTTTAGGATTCCGATCCTTATCGATGAATCCGGCGGCATTGGGGGCGGTCAAAGCCGCCATTCGGACAATGGATCAAGCTCAATTAGAGGCTTATTTAACCAAACAATTACAAACGTCTTCCCATTCTTTACGGGAAACGTTAAAAACATACGCGCAAGATCACGGTATCTTGATTTAAGGAGGAAAAATGCATATTAAAGCAATTATTCTAGGGGCCGGCATGGGAAAACGCATGCGCTCCGACTTACCCAAGGTACTGCACCCAATTTGCGGCCGCCCGATGATTAATTTATTATTAGACAGTGTGCATGCCTCCGGTATTGACGACATAACGGTTGTTATCGGTCCGAACATGCCGGCCGTTGCAGAGGCGGTACATCCCTGTCCGACCGTTATTCAAACAGAGCGGTTGGGAACGGCGCACGCGGTACTGGCCGCCGAAAAACAATTGGAACCATTCGATGGGTGTGTTTTGATTTTGTTTGGGGACAGTCCTCTTATCCGACCGCAAACGATGCAAAAAATGATACAGGCGTATCGGGACGGCGCGGATGTGGTTGTCTTGGGCTTTATTCCGCCGGATGCCCGGCGATACGGTCGTCTGATTATGGATAATGACGGGCTCAAAGCCATTGTGGAGTACAAAGATGCCACCGATGCACAACGGGCCATTCGATTGTGCAATTCCGGATTTATGTGTATTAACGGGCAAAAAATTAAAGCCTTGTTGCACGAAATAAAAAATGACAATGCCGCCGGGGAGTATTATTTAACGGATATTGTTTCTGCCGCCCGGGCGCATGATTTAAAGTGTGATGTCGTAATCGGTGATATGGATGAACTACACGGCATCAATACGCCGGAAGAGTTGGAAACGGCGCAGGAAATATATTTACGTCGGCGGGATTAAAGGGCTGTGATTTATTGGCAACCGACGATACCCCTGTTGTATTTTCCATGGGATTGGATTGTTTTTGGCGAATTTTCTTGTCGAATTTTCGAAAGTGTGATATACTGGAAAACAAGCGTGAACAAAAGGAGTAACAGCAATGACAAAAGTACTGGTTGCAGATGTCGGCGGAACACACATTCGCTTTGGGTTAGCCGAAGATAAAAAAGTGACGGATGTTATCAAATTTCGGTGCGCAGATTTTCAATCAACGGAAGAAGCTATTCAAACCTATCTGAACCAGGTTGGCCTCAAACCCCAATATTTTGTTGCGGGTGCCGCCGGTGAAATTAATGAAGAAGGGCGGATTGAATTGACCAACTCCGCATTAAAGTTGGATATCCGGGAGATTTCCCAAAAATTTCATTTTAAAAAAGGATTATTAGCCAACGATGTTGTGTTCCATACCGTTAAAGTGCTGGACTTGCCCAAAACGGATTGGGAAGAATTAAATCCGGATACAACAGCCAGTCAAAAAAATCCGTCGTCTTGTGTTGTGGTGGTCGGTACAGGTTTCGGCGGTTCTTATGCCAACGACGGTTGCGTTGAAGCTTCCGAACCGGGGCATCACGAAGCAATCCCCTCCCGCCGCGGCGGCAAAACGGATGAAAACGTGTGGGGATTCATGCGTGAACAACGGGAAGGTATTTGGGAAGATTATATCAGCGGACCGTCTTCTCTACGAATTTATCAATATTTAACGGCTATTCGGACGGATCGGGATAAATTGGCAACGACACCGCGCGGCGTGACAGAGCTGGCGCACCAAGGAGATCAAGCGGCCATAACAACTTATAAAATCATGGCTCGGTTTTTGGCACAGTTTTTAGGACAAGAAATCCCGGATCGGCACCTATCCAATATTTACCTGGGCGGCTTAACACGGGAAATCCTCAGCCTGCCGGATGTGCGACAGGAATTTTTGGACACATTGTATGATCGGCCGGGGAAATATGCTTCCAAGCATGCACGACGGGCCTCCATCCGATTGATTAAAACCGATGAGAATTTAGCGATGGAAGGGTTGGCCATGGTCGCCGATGACATTGTTCGAACCAGTACGACTCAACGCATTTTAAAACGCGATTTACGCCTGTTTGATCAAGAAAAAGAAGAAAAAAGAAAAGCCTTGGAACAACGACGGGCATTAACCTTATCGGAATTGGTCAACGGCGGTAACGGATTATAAGGCTTCAACCCCTCGAAAAACGAGGAATTTTTACCATTAAAACAAGCATCTGAATAAAAAAAAATATAAAAATGCAAAAAAAAGCTTGCAATCCGAAATAAAATCTGGTAAAAGGTATTCCGCATCCGATGGGGGTGTAGCTCAGCTGGTTAGAGCGTCTGCCTGTCACGCAGAAGGTCGAGGGTTCGAGCCCCTTCACTCCCGCCATTAAAAAACCTTTCATTTTGAAAGGTTTTATTTTTTTGTGTTTTGTGATTTAATCTGATTTGACTTTTATCGGTTTAAGGGGTATATTTTTGCCCCGAGAGGTCTATCATGTCAAATCAAATTCATTTTACTAAAATGCATGGTTTAGGGAATGATTATATTTATTTTGATTGTTGTTCCCAACCTGATATAGAAAAACAAGCCGTTCAATTAGCCCGTTGGTGCAGTCAGCCTCATTTCGGAATCGGATCGGACGGGGTTATTTTAATCTGTCCGCCGACGGATAAGCGGGCCGACTTTCGCATGCGTATGTTTAACGCGGACGGTTCCGAAGGGGAAATGTGCGGCAACGGGATTCGATGTGTCGGTAAATTGATTTACGATCACCGGTTAAGCCGTAAAAAGAACCTGAAAATTGAAACAAAAGCAGGCATTAAGGTGTTATCCTTATTCACTAACTCTGAAAATCTGGTGTCATCCGTACAGGTGGATATGGGGGTACCGGTTCACGAAGGGGAAATATCTATTCCGGCATTAGACAGGGTATTTCACGGAACTCGGATTTCAATGGGCAATCCGCACGTCGTGATTGAAGTGGATCATGTGGCCGACTTTGATGTCGCTAAATACGGTCCTGTTATCGAAAAAAACACACAATTATTTCCCAACAAAACAAATGTCGAATTTGTCGAAAGGACAAAACAGGGGTTAAAAATGCGCGTTTGGGAAAGGGGTTCCGGTGAAACGATGGCTTGCGGGACGGGGGCTTGCGCCACTTTCGAAGCCATGACACAAGACAATCCCAACACGGATGTTTGTCAGGTTCAATTATTGGGCGGTATCTTGAAAATACGACGCACACGTGACAATCATATCCTTATGATGGGACCCGCCACAACCGTTTTTGAAGGGAGCCTGACCCTATCCCATATCAACCAAATGAAAAAGAATTTCAATATGCTCCGCCGTTTATCCCCAGAACATTCCAAAGAGTAAAAATCCCGAAAAATTTCCAAAGCTATTTAAACGAATCCGTTTCTAATTCAATGTTCAAGGCTTTGAGGGCATCATGGATAGGAATAAAGCGCGAAAAGGTACTTTCCTGACGATTGGGTGACATATCGGCCGTAATACCGATGACATTCCCGTATTCGTCTATCAACGGACCGCCGCTGTATCCCGGTGCTGTCGGAATGCTGGCCTGAATATAACCGATCCCTTGAAACACGGAATACCGATGATTACTGATAATCCCTTTTGTAATCGTTGCCCGATAGGAGTTACCGAACGGTGTGCCGATAGCGTACACATCCGTTAACATTTCGGCGTAATCGTCCGACGCAATCGGTAAAGCGCGGTTATTGGTAATATCGGCCTGAATCAAAGCAACACCGCGCCGATGATCAACGCGCAAAACTTTTGCCTGATATTTCGTACCATTGACATCCATAATCTGAACCCGTTTGGCATCCCCGACGGTTTGGGCGCTGGTCAAAGCAAAACCGGTTGAGTTGATAAAGAAACCGGCATTGTATTTTTCACCTTCCGACCGAACGGAAATAATAGCCCGACGGGCAATGGCATACCGATCCTGAATCGGTTTATAATACATTTTTTCCGCATTCGAAATGACCAATTTTTCGAATTGCGTTGCCGGCAATAAATCGATCGGATTCATCGTTGTCATAATATCATAAAACCATTGGCTACGCCCCAAATTCACGGCGGCATCACGAACGGCTTTTACAAAAACAGCTTTATCGCCGGCTTGCACCAAATCATCAACTTCGGCATATCCTTTGGTGGTATAGGACCCCAGTAAAACCTCCCGAATACTATCCCAAATTTCCCATTCAACTGTTACCTCGCCATTCCCGGCAGACCGATCCATGTACTGCCCCAGAAAAGCAGAATGGGCATAACACAAATTGAATTTAATGTCCGTTATCTTCATGGCCAACAACAATTCGGCAGAAGGACGAGCGGCCTGGTCTTTAAAATAAGACTCCCGCGTTTTTTTGATATCATACCCTAAATCAGCCAACGCACTTTCGATATACGTTCCTGTTTCATCAACCCATTTTTTAAAGACTTGTTCATCCTCGTCCCAATACGCGACGGATTTGGAAAGGCGATAATGCGGTGCCAAATTACAAATATACATGCCGACATTAACGTTCGGCACATCCCATCGCCAATACGGATACGTCACATAAGGTTCCCCACGTTTTAAAGCAATAAAACCGCCGTCAAAAGCAAGCCGACGTTGTTCCTGATGGGAGGCAACATGCTTTATGTCATCGGGTTTTTCATAATCGGATCGAGGAAAGGGACTTTGACAACCGCCCAAGATTGCCGCCAAACACACCAACAAAGTCAATTTAAAAGTCATATTTCATTCCGCATATATCTTTATGTTTAAGGGTAACGGCCTTTCCGTTAAAAGTCAAGACAAAAAAACGTTAAAAGACTAGACAGGCGCGGCAGAAAGGTGTATAAGAATGTCATTCACTTGTATTTTTTGAAAGGACATCATAATGGCACAAACAAAAATGTTGGACGGGAATGAAGCCGCCGCGATGGTCGCTCATAAATTAAATGATATTTCAATCATTTATCCGATCACACCTTCATCCCCCATGGGGGAATGGGCGGACGCTTGGTCGGCGGGCGGCATTCCCAATATTTGGGGAAAAGTACCGGATGTCCTTGAAATGCAATCCGAAGCCGGTGCTATCGGTGCCGTTCACGGGGCGTTACAGGCCGGCTCCATAACAACGACCTATACGGCGTCCCAAGGATTATTGTTGATGATTCCGAATTTATTCAAAATCGCGGGGGAATTATTGCCGTTCGTCATGCATGTGGCTGCCCGCACCATTGCCGGCCATGCGCTGTCCATTTTCGGGGATCATTCGGATGTTATGGCCTGCCGGCAAACGGGATTTGCCATGCTGGCTTCCAATTCGGTGCAAGAAGCGCATGATTTGGCGGCAATTGCCCAAATGTCCACGTTTTTATCCCGTGTCCCGTTCATGCACTTTTTTGACGGGTTTCGCACATCCCATGAAATCAACAAAATTAATTTAATGAGCGATGCGGATTTAAAAGCGTTAATGGCCGATATTCCGACGGACTTCCTTGGCAAACATGCCTTAACGCCGGAACATCCGACCATTCGCGGAACGGCCCAAAATCCGGATATTTTCTTTCAAACCAAAGAGGCGGCCAACCGATACTACATGGCCGTACCGGAAATTGTCGAGCAATGTATGCGTAAATTTGAAAAAATTGTCGGTCGGTCGTATCATGTTGTGGACTATATCGGCGTTCCGGATGCCGAACATGTAACGGTTGCCATGGGATCCGGTGTGGAAACGCTGGCTGAAACGGCCAAAGCATTAAATGCGGCCGGTGGCAAGTATGGTGTTTTGGCCGTTCGGTTATATCGGCCGTTTCCGAAAGAAGCTTTTTTAAAGGCATTACCGGCAACGACAAAGTATATTACCGTATTGGATCGGACAAAAGAATCCGGATCGGTCGGCGAACCGTTATATTTGGATGTTGTTTCGACATTAGCCGAAGGAGTGGCCGCCGGTTCATGCAACGCCATGCCCAAAGTATTGGGCGGTCGATACGGACTGTCTTCCAAAGAGTTTACGCCGGCTATGGCGAAGGCTGTTTTTGAAAATGAAACCAAGAATCATTTTACAATCGGAGTTGACGATGATGTGACACAAACATCGTTATCCTATGATGCCACATTTGACATCGCCTCTGATGAGGTTGCCCGTTGTGTCTTTATCGGATTAGGGTCAGACGGAACGGTCGGGGCGAATAAAAACTCGATTAAAATCATTGCCGACGGGGAAGACTATTTCGGGCAGGCTTATTTCGTATACGATTCAAAAAAATCGGGGGGAATGACAACTTCCCACTTGCGTTTTTCCAAAAATCCCATTCGGGCCCCCTATTTGATTCAATCGGCCGGTTTTGTTGCCTGTCATCATACACCGTTTTTATTTAAGACGGATATTTTGTCCGTTGCCGCACCCGGGGCCGTCTTTTTACTCAATACATCAGAGCCCGTCGATCGTGTTTGGGATAGCTTGCCGGTTGAAGTGCAACGCGTTATGATTGATAAAAAAATCCGCTTTTACGCGATTGATGCGGTTGATGTTGCCGAAAAAACAGGCATGGGACGCCGGATTAACACCATTATGCAAACTTGTTTCTTTGCCATTTCCGGTGTCTTGCCGAAAGAGGAAGCCATCGCAAAAATCAAAGCGTCTATTCAAAAAACATATGCCCGCAAAGGACAGGAAATCGTTGATGCCAATATCAAAGCGGTTGACGCAACGTTAGAGCATCTGCATGAAATTCCGTTGGGGGACATCACTTCCCGACATCATTACCGTCCGGGCATTCCGGACACGGCGCCGGAAATGTTACAAAAAGTAACGGGACCGATTATTGAAGGTCGCGGGGATCAATTACCGGTCAGCGCATTTACCGAAACGGTTGACGGAACTTGGCCGACGGATACGGCTAAATACGAAAAACGGCGCATTGCCAATGATATTCCGGAATGGGATCCAAGCATCTGTATTCAATGCGGAAAATGTGTTTCCGTTTGCCCGCATGCGGCCATTCGCGCAAAAGTCATTGATCCGGATTGTTTACGGGAAGCTCCGGCCGGTTTCCGAACAGCGGATTACAAAGCCAAAGACTTTGCCGGTAAAAAGTGGACGATTCAAGTGGCGCCGGAAGATTGCACCGGATGTTCATTATGTACACAGGTTTGTCCGGGGCGGTCTCGGGTAGAAGCGGACAAAAAAGCGTTGACAATGACACCGATTGAAAAAAATTTGGATCGGGAAATTGAAAACTTCCGTTTCTTTATGACATTGCCGGACGCGGATAGAAGCTTGCTCAATCCGAAACAAATTAAATCCGTCGCCCTGATGCGTCCGCTTTTTGAATTTTCGGGAGCGTGTGCCGGTTGTGGTGAAACACCGTATGTCAAAATGATGACACAGTTATTCGGGGATCGTTTGATTGTGGCGAATGCGACGGGATGTTCTTCTATTTACAGTGGCAACTTACCGACGACACCGTATGCCAAAAATGCGGAAGGGCGCGGACCGGCTTGGGCTAATTCATTGTTTGAAGACAATGCGGAATTCGGTTTAGGCATGCGAACGGCCGTAGACGCCAAAAACGCTTTTGCCCGACAATTGTTATCGGAAATGCGCGTGGATATCGGGGATGAATTGGTTCAAGCTCTGATCACGGCAGATCAAACAACCGAACAAGGTATTGCCGAACAACGGATGCGGGTTGAAATCCTGAAACAAAAGTTGGTCGGTATGCCCACCCCGAAGGCCAAGTTGTTATTGGATAATGCGGATTATCTTGTCAAAAAATCCGTTTGGATTTTGGGCGGTGACGGATGGGCTTATGACATCGGCTACGGCGGATTGGATCATGTGTTGTATTCCGGTAAAAACGTTAATATTTTAGTCATGGATACAGAGGTTTATTCCAACACAGGCGGTCAACGGTCCAAAGCGACACCGATTGGTGCGAGTGCTAAATTCGCCATTTCCGGTAGTGAATTGCCGCGGAAAGATTTAGCCATGATTGCCGCTTCGTCGGGGGGTGTGTACGTGGCCACGATCGCCCTCGGCGCCAAAGACATGCATGCTTTGCAAGTGATGAATGAAGCCGAATCGTATGACGGGCCGTCGCTCATTATTGCGTATAGCCATTGCATTTCGCACGGATACGATATTGGCAAGTTTGGTCTGGAACATCAAAAAGCGGCGGTGGAAACCGGTTTGTGGCCGTTATTCCGATTTGATCCGCGGCGGAAAGCCCAAGGTTTAAATCCGCTCCAATTGGACAGCAAACCGACCAAACCGGTGTCCGATTTCATGGCGGGGGAAACGCGCTTTAAATTCGTGCGACAACAAAATCCCGATCATTATGAAGAGCTGGTACAACGGGCGCAAAAACAAATTAACGATCGGTTTAAACTGTATGAAAAATTGGCCAAGAATGATGAACCCATGGGGTAGTCATTGATTGATTAATACCCTGCCCGTTAAGGCAGGGTATTTTTTTGTTCCCGCCCGGTATAAGTAGTCCGTCATCCCCTATAATTTTACGTCATTCCCGCGCAGGGGGGGGGAATCTTTCAACATAAATACCCCGTCATCCCCTATAAATATCTCGTCATCCCCGACCTGATCGGGGATCTCATAACCATCTTACTCCCTTTCCAATTCCAACATCCGCTTGCCGGCGGCGACTTCCGCTGCCTTGGCGCGCGGTGTTTCATTGCCTTACGTGAAAAAACAATTCACCGGATTGTTTTTTCTTGCGCGGTATCCTTGCGTAAGCGAGGATCTTTTAACCCACATTCTTTCCTCAAAAAAATATAAAACAAAAATTGTTTTTTTCTTGACAATACGTCTTTTGGGTGTATATATTATACTTGTTCCGCGGGATATAGGGAGACATTCTGTGGAATAAAAGGGGGAAAGAAACAGGGTGAAGAGTAATCTTCACCCTGTTTCGCTTGCCCCATCACACAAAACACACCACCTTATGACTTTTTATAACAATAATTACCACTCATATACCGTGGCGTGTCCGTGCTATCAAACTTAGCACATTCCTCTGCTGTTGTACTAGTTCTAACGGGTACCGAACAAGAAGTACAATAACCATTTTTATCTGCAAAATACCCATTAGAGCATGATACTAATAGGCAGGCACTACCTTTCATATATCGCGGTGTTTCCGTTTCATCACACTTAGCACATTCTGCCGCGGTTGTATAAGGACCGGCAGTATACGAACATGGGTACACGCTACCACTACTACCAACAAAAGAACAGGATGACACAACACAATTCTGAGTCGTCGCATCGGCCGTTGTTCCTTCCGGACATGTTTTGACACAAAAATTAGGTGTTGGGTAATAGGAACCGCCGCTATGTATATAGTCTTGAAGATAATACCTCATACTTGCACCGTTTTGGCCATTACACTTTTTGCAATAGGTGTCCTCCATACCGGACATATAAATATCATTCGGATCGTCACAAGAGTAACAGTATCTCCAAACATTCATAAATTCTGTCTCTGTACAATTTTTATAGCAAGAACTACCATCCATATATCGTTCATCACCGCATTTGGCACACTCTTCCGCCGTTAAAGAACCGGACACCGGTAGAGAACAAGGATAACAAACCCCATCTGCTAAAAATCGACTGGGGCAAATATCACATGCCTCTGGTGGTAAAATCATTGATGAAGCACAAGAATAACACCCACCTTCCATTATGAACGGATACTCCTCATTCGGGCAGGTAATTTCACAATTATTACCGCCATACCCTTCGTCACAAACACAAGTATCAAATTCATAAAAATACCATCCATGACCATTACAATTATCATCAAATATATCGCAATTTTCACCGGTATAACCGGACGCACAATCCCCATTAGCGTCCCTATGGGTTTGCTGTGAGTCACCATTCGCCGGCAGGTGGGAAGTGTCTAATGTATTATGAAATACAAACATCATTTCATTATTATTATCGATACAGGCCGTATTTTCATCAACCACAACACCGGCAATTTCCGTAACAACGGGCATTTTCCAATGCATACCCAGAATTTTATCACATATCCCCGGGGGCACATCAAAGACCGTTAATGAAAAAAAGCCGTTATCCCCCCCCCTGTAATCATTCATCTCAACCACTTCATAAAGATCTTTAATCATATCGGCATCATCGTGGGGATAAAATTCTTTTAAATTAATATCATGTCCCAAAATCCGTTGTTGGCTTGCTGTTACAGCTCTCTTTTGGACTTCATTGATAATGTCGGCGGCATTCATCTTGTCAATTGCCCACCGATACCCGGCTACCCCACCGATCGAGAGAGCGCCGACTATCGCCAGAACGCCCAACATTTCAACCATACTACGGCCGGTTTCTTTATTCATTTCAATCATTTAAGTCTCCTTTTCGAGTGTAACAAAAAAATGTTCCTTAAAATGTTATAAAGTTATGTATCACAAAAGGGGAAACAAAGTAAGAAGAAAATATCGATATTATAAAGAGTTCCCGTTGTTTTTAAAAAACGCGAATCGGGTATCAAAACTGTAACAAAAAAAGGACATTAAATTGTTACACTCGTCAAATAACATATTGAAAAGAATTTATTTTTCAAATCAACATCTATTTATTTGATACACAACACAAACAGCCAAAAAACCAAATCAAGCCTTTTTATTTTCCCGATTCTACCCGATTTTATTTTTGTTTTACATTCTTGTTTTCATACGGCTTAACCCTTGACAAAAGTGGGTTTTGTGCATACCTGATATCTGTTATTCGAAAAATAATGCAAAGGGGGAGAGTGTGATATGCCGGGCTTTCAGGTCATCATCAAAACAGGAATATTATGCCTGTGCTTTATCGGTCTTTTCATCTATGCTTTATTTTATTGGGCAACTTATTTATTAAAAGGGGGAAAACATGACTACAACGGTTGATATGAATGACGGAACAAACAAACTAACGCCGGATGAAAAAAAGACGTTAAAATCAGAAATCAAAAAAGCGTGGAGCGAGTTTCCGGAAGACATGAAAAAATTCATTCTGGAAACTAAAAAAGAAAAACTAAAAGCTCTCTACATGATTGAAGGTTGGGCAAAAGACAATGGTCATCAGACGATTGTTGATTTAATTTCACGCAAAATCGCCCATAAAGAAGACAAAATCAAAAAAATGGAAGCCGAATTAAAGGCTTAACAATCAACACGGAGAAAGGAGAAGACCATGTCACTACCTTTACATCCTTATCGAAAACAAGACTATGCATTGGGCAACGGACTTTTTCTTTCCCAACGGCAAGCCAGCGTTCTGCATCAGTTGGGACAAGGGTTGTCGAATAAGCAAATTGCCCATAATCTGGGGGTTGCGGAACCGACAATTAAAATGCATGTCAGTGCATTATTGCGGGCTTTCGGTGTTCAAAACCGCGTACAGGTATTGTTAAAGGCAAAAGAAAAAGGATTTATTTAAATCCGATAGGCTAGGACCCGATTCATTGTCAAAACGACCCTTTTCCGGGGTCGTTTATTTTTTCTTTAAATAACCGATAACGGCCGTTGCCGCCGCCGGTGTCATCCCCGTCATCCGCATCATCGCCCCAATGGTTGCCGGCTTTGTTTGATTCAAACGCCCGATAATTTCGTTTGACAAACCGCCGATTCGGGCAAAATCCGTATCCGGTGGAATCTGTAAAGCTTCATCCTTACGAAAAGCATCGATATCCAATTGTTGGCGTACCAAATAACCGCTATACCGCCCTTCAATTTCCAACTGCTCGGCCACGGCGGGCGGAATGGTCGCCAAAGCCGGCCAAGCGCGTGTCAAATCTGTCCAGGAAACCCCTTGATAAGACAACATATCAAACGGTGTTCGTTTTTGTCCGTCGGCATTAACGGCAAATCCCATTTCGCACAATTCTTTCGGTGTATGGACAAAAGAATGAATCAAGCGGCGCGCCTCTGTTAAAGCGGCCTGTTTAGCCCGAAACGCCTGCGCCCGTTCCACCCCGACGCAACCGGCCGCAATCCCTTTTTCGGTCAGGCGCAAATCGGCATTATCCGCGCGCATTGTTAAACGGTACTCAGCCCGAGAGGTAAACAAACGATACGGTTCGTCAACGCCCAACGTTGTGATATCATCAATCATGACACCGATATAACTATCCGCCCGATCAAACACCAAAGTCCGACCGGTATGGAGAGCTTGCAACGCGGCATTTACCCCGGCGACAAGCCCCTGCCCTGCCGCCTCTTCATACCCGGTTGTTCCGTTAATCTGACCGGCCAGAAAGAGGCCGGGAACCGTTTTGGTTTCCAAAGTCGGCTTTAACGAACGCGGATCCACATAGTCATATTCAATCGCATAGGCGTACCGTAAAATCCGAACATGTTCCAATCCCGGAATAGTACGAATAAAAGCTTCCTGTACATCTTTTGGCAAAGAGGTTGAAATACCGTTCGGATAAATACTGTTACCATTTCGTGTTTCCGGTTCCAAAAACACATGGTGACTGTCACGCCCTTTAAAGCGAACCAATTTATCTTCAATACTGGGACAATAACGTGGACCAACGGCATGAATCTGACCGCTGTATAATGGGGCACGATGCAGGTTTTCTTCAATAATCCGATGTGTTTCGGGGGTGGTATGTGTAATATAGCACGGTACCTGATCCGGATTAAAGGCAGGTGACATAAAAGAAAACGGACGCGGCAGCTCGTCCCCATCCTGACGTTGACATTTATCCCAATCAATTGTTTCTTTATCCAACCGTGCCGGTGTCCCGGTTTTAAGCCGGTCAACCCGCAACCCCAACCGACGCAAGGCCGGTGTTATCCCACAGGAAGCCGCTTCACCGTATCGTCCGCCCGGAATTTGTTCCGGTCCGATATGCATCACTCCGTTTAAAAAAGTACCGGTTGTCACAACAACGGCCTGAGCCGCTATCGTTTGTCCGTCAGCCACCACACCGACAACCCGACCGTCCCGATCGATTAAATCATCGGCCGATGCTTCCAAAATTGTTAAGTTGGGGTAATTCAGCAAAATACGTTGCATTTCCGCGCAATAGGCTTCCTTATCCGCCTGTGCCCGCGGCCCTTGTACAGCAGGACCTTTGGACGCGTTCAGCATTCTGAATTGTAGGCCGGTTTTATCAATAACACGCCCCATCAAACCGTCAAGGGCGTCCACCTCCCGCACCACGGTTCCTTTGGCTAAACCACCGATTGCCGGATTACATGACATATCCGCAATCGTCGCTATTTTGTGTGTTATTAACAGAGTTTGAGCCCCTGTCCGCGCTGCGCCTGCGGCTGCTTCACATCCGGCATGTCCGCCGCCGATTACGATAACGTCATAAGATTGTTTCATCTTTTACTTCCCAATACAAAAATCACGGAAGATAACATCCAACAATTCGTCCGCCTCTATCCGACCGGTAATACGTCCCAAAGCCCGTGCCGCCAAACGCAATTCTTCCGCCTTTAATTCCAATTCGGAAACACCAACCGCCTGTGTCAAAGCACGCACACAGGCCGTCAAAGCCGTACGATACCGTTCCCGTGTAATAACACCACCGGAACGTTGTCCGAAATCCCGTTCCAAAATCATCCGAATTTGGGCCCACAATTCGGGAATACCGACTCCCGTTTTCGCACTGACACACAAAACATCCGCAGGTTGCGACGGCATCACATCTGCTTTATTCCAAACCGTCAAAACTGTTTTTTCGGTTAATATCGTTGGTAAAGTATCCCTGGTCGGATATTGTGTTCCATCCTGAATATGCAGGATGAGGTCGGCTTCTTCTGCTTTTTGAACGGCACGCCGTATCCCTTCGGATTCGATTTCTTCGGCCTGTTCCCGCAAGCCGGCCGTATCCGCCAAAATAACGGGAAATCCGGCAACATCCAAGTGCGCTTCAACCACATCACGCGTCGTCCCGGCCGTTTGCGATACAATCGCCACATCCCGATGTGTCAAGGCGTTAATCAGACTGGATTTTCCGACATTCGGAACACCGATAATGGCAATTTGAAATCCGTCACGCAATTTTTCACCGGCACGATTATCATTTAAATGCGCCTGAATAGCCGTTGTCAAAGCCCGAATTTCACCGTCCATAGCCGTCAACTTTTCGGGTGGAATTTCCTCCTCCGGAAAATCAATAAAAGCCTCTAAATAAGCCATATGATGGCATAATGTATCCCGCCATCCGTCATATAAACGCGCCAAAGCCCCTTGCGCCTGTGTCAAAGCCTGTGCCCGTTGTTGTTCGGTTTCCGCGTTAATTAAGTCCAATATTCCTTCGGCGGCCGTCAAATCCATTTTCCCGTTAATGACCGCCCGACGGGAAAACTCTCCGCGTTCGGCGGGTCGACAACCGGGCATATCCCCCAAAGCGGTTAATACGGCCTGAATCACACTGCGACCGCCATGAACCTGTAATTCGGCTACATCTTCACCGGTAAAACTGTGTGGCGCCGCAAAATAAAGAACCAAAGATTCATCCAATACGCGACCATCCGGTGCCCGAAGCGGTCGGAAATAAGCATACCGCGGACGCGGTTCGGTCAATCCCGCCAAACGGGATAACACAGTCCGCACGGCCGAACCGGAAATACGAATAACGGCGACACCACCTTTACCCGCCCCGCTGGACAAAGCATAAATCGTATCCGTCAAACAATAGGAAATCCGGTCGGCCATCTTAAATCCCTTCCAACACTTTCACAAATTGTGCCCGAACACAATCGATATTCATGTTTTTTTCCGAACTGGTCAAAATAACCTCCGGATAACAGGCGACATGTTGTGCCCCTATCGCTATTGTGTCCGACAAAACGGTTTGTGCTTCGGTGGCGGATATTTTATCTGCTTTGGTCAAAATAATTTGATAACTGACGGCCGCGGTATCCAACATTTTCATAATGTTTTCATCCACCTTTTTAATCCCGTGACGCGCATCAATCAATAAAAACACACGCCGCAATTGGACCCGTCCCCGCAAATAAGCATGTATCAGGCGTGTCCAAGTCTGAACCGTCTTTTCGGGAGCCGCCGCATACCCGTATCCCGGCAAGTCCACGATCAGAAACTGTCCCGGCTGCTCAAAAAAATTAAGCTCCTGCGTCCGACCGGGCGTATTTGAAGCCCGTGCCAACCCCTTAACCCCCGTCACGGCATTAATCAAACTGGATTTTCCGACATTGGATCGACCGGCAAAAGCAAACTCTGGCAAACCACCGGTCGGCAATTGTTCGACATCCACAACACCGCGCAGAAAAACCGGTTTTTGTTCAAACAACCGATTACCTTTACGTATCAGGTCGGCCTGAAAATCCGTATCTGTCATCCTAAACCCCGACTTTTCTCATGACATATTTTTGTTGGGCAATGGATAAAATATTGCTCCACGTCCAATAAATCACCAAACCGGCCGCAAAATTCCCCAGCATAAAGGTGAAAATAACCGGCATCAGATTCATCATGATTTTTTGATTTTCATCGGTCGTCGGCGACGGATTGAGGCGTTGTTGAATAAACATGGTCAATCCCATTAAAACCGGCCAAACCCCAATATTTAAAAATCCCGGAATCGGCCACGGTAAATATCCGAAAGCCGTCAAAACAGACGACGGATCCGGTACGGATAAATCCGTAATCCACCCGAAGAACGGCGCTTGCCGCATTAAAATCGATACGGACAAGACTTTATATAAAGCAAAGAAAACCGGAATTTGAATCAACAACGGCAAACATCCCGACGCCGGATTGACTTTATCCCGTTTATATAATGCCATCATTTCCATTTGCAATTGTTGTTTGTTATCCTTATACCGTTCCTGTAATGCTTTAATTTTGGGTTGAATTTTTTTCATTTTAGCCATGCTTTCGTACGATTTCGTTGCAATCGGCAACAAGGCAATCCGCAACAACGTGGCAAAAATTAAAATAGCAATCCCCATATTCCCAACCAAAGAGTACAAAAAGCCGAGGAAATACAAAAACGGTTTTGTTAAAAAGTAATACCATCCGAAATCAATGGATAAATCAAAGCGGGGAATCCCCTCTTTCTCATACGCATTGATTAAAGACAGCTCTTTCGCACCGGCAAACAGGCGAGTTGTTCGGGTCAAACCGGCCCCGGCGGCGATTGTATCCGGATGACCGACAAACGATGCCATGTAAGCATCCCCTTGCCGTTCAAATGTCATACGGGCTTTCTGCGCCTGATCCGGCACAAAAACAGCCTGCCAATATTTGTCCGTAATACCAATCCAACCACCCGTGTTATCCGTAGCAAAACCCTCGTCGGCCGTGATATCGTCGTAGTCTTCCTCAACCTCACGATTATCAAAATAACCAAGGAAGCCCTGATGAACCGATGAACGGTTAACCGTTACCGTATCGGCCTGCCGGACAATCTGACCGTGTAAAGCCGCCGTAACGGGGGTCGTCCCACGGTTTGTAATCGTATCCGTGACCGTTACCAAATAAGCATCATCCATGGATACAACCCGTTCAACAACAACTTGATCGGTTTGCCATGTCAATTTAACCGGAGAAAAAGGTGTTAACGCCTCACCTTCCACCGACGGTCCCGACATCATATCCGGAAAGACACCGGCATCCCCCTGCCAAAACAATTGTGTCCAAAATCCATCATTCAATAACGAAACAAAAGGACTGTCCTTATCCGTTGTTTCCCGATATTGCAACAAAGAAAGAGAGGTTATTTTTGTACCGGCCGTATCAAACGTTCCTTGAACAAAATCATTGCGAACAGGAATACTTTTCCCCGGAATCCGTTTTGCCTCAGGTGTGGCAATCGGCGTTTCGACAGGCAACGGTTGTGTTACCGTTTCCGTCACAGCAACATCCGCCGGAACGGTTGTCGGCTCCTTCGGGGCAAAGAAACGATTAAATACCAACAAGACACCGATGACTAAAATCAGTGCCAACATCATGCTTTTTTGCTCTTTTTTTTCTTGTTCCAAATTCATCTTTTCTTCCTTTGACAACAGGGACGCGGTACCGGATCATACCCCGAACCGCCCCATGGATGACAGCGCAAAATGCGCCGGAGTGTTAACATAGCACCTTTTATTGTACCGTGCAACAAAAAAGCCTCGCGCGCGTAAGCCGAACACGTCGGAGTAAAGCGACAACATGGTGCTTTAACAGGTGAAAGCGCCACCTGATACAATCGAATACAAAAACGACAGAAACCGTTGAACCACCCCGTCATCGTGTTCCCTCAGATGAACCGGACGCGGATAAAACAGCCCGCACCGCTTCAATCAACTTTTCTTCTTCCGTTGTTTTCGGCGGACACGCGGTAAGCGGCATCGGCGATTTATCCCGCGCACAGTGCAAAACATAAGCTAAATCCTGAGCCAATTTACGAAACGGCCTGTCCAACGTCGATTGACGACCAATCACAACCAAATCATAGCCTTTCATATCCGCGATATCCGGCGACAACCGAACAACTTCGCGCAGGCGACGCCGTACCCTGTTTCGAACGACAGCGCACCCGACACGTTTGGTCACCGTGAATCCGATTCGAACATCATCGGTATGATTAGGCAGGGCTTGTAATATCAATCCCGAAGCAACATGCTTGGCCCCCTGATCGGACACCAAAACAAATTGCTTTCTTTTTTTCAATCGAATAGGTTGAACAATCGCCATGATATATTTCCCGCTTTATCCGAATACCGTTCAGGCACCGATGATACACCGGTGCCTGAATATGTCGTAATCCGCTTATCCGGTTTACCCGATATAATTAAGCGCTTAAAACTTTACGTCCTTTACGACGACGGGCGCTCAAAACAGCGCGACCGCCGGCCGTTGCCATACGGGCGCGAAACCCGTGCCGGCGCGTACGAACGATTTTACTCGGTTGATATGTGCGTTTCATGTCTCTTCTCCTTGCGTTAATCTGCCGAAATTCAGATGCGTGCCGACGACTTTTCCCGCCTCCGCAAGGTATCTGCGATGAAATACCCTACTCTTTTCCGACAGCAGTCTAAAAAACGAGGTTTATTTATACCCCTTTTTATTTCAAAAGTCAAGCCTCTTTTTACTTTTTTTATCGCGTCAGTTCTAACCCCATCAAACGGTTCATTTGCATTTCATTCAACCGTTCTTTTTCCATTGCAGCCATTGTGCGGGTTATCCGGCTTTCCATTTCCTGGCGCCGTTCCGGCAACATGTGTCGAACCGCATCGGCAATAAATTCACGATTGGCCTCCCGTCGCAATTCCGGTGTTCGAAGGCTGAGCAACAACAACATTTCATTCATGGATAAATTCAAATCCAGTTGTTCTTTTTCCGCTTTTTCCCGTGTATCCAACGACAAAGCCTGTGCGGCCGTATTTTGTTTCCGAAGCTCTACCGATTTTTGCGCTTCATTATTCGTGTGCCCGTGCGTAGCCGCATAATCCATTAATTTCCAACAAGTCCGCAAATGAGAAACCAAACTTTCCAGTTGCGCATATTGCGGATCATTCGGTGACATATCATGCAATCTGTCAGCCGCAACATAATAACCGTCTTCGGCATCATGACTGAGTTGATCCAAGCAACCGAGTTCCTGATCACTGACAATACCATCGGCATAAATCCGTTGGACAATTGCTTTTAATTCATGATAGCGGTTCATTTCTTTACCGCGGGATAAATCAACATACATTTCAGGCATTTTTTCCTCCTTTTATCAACATAATCAGTATAGCATTTATGAACGATTTGTCAAGTTTTTCAATACCGCGAACGGGCTATCAACCGCTTCACCCGCATCATCGGCATCCCGATATTCGAAAGGGACATCCTCTTTCTTTGGAAAAGCATCCAAATGAACACCAAACTCTTCCGCAATCACATCCCCCAGATTGATTTTACCCCGATTGATGGGTTCAATAATATCGGCCGATGCGTCAAAGGAAGCTTCCTTTTCCGAAGCCTCGGTCGAAAACAATACCCGAAACGGATACGTATATGTTCGCCGAAACGGTTCCAAAGAAACGACACAGGTTTGTTCGATATCGGCCTGAATCGTCCCGTCAAACACCACCATATCCTCTTCCCAAGACAAACGACCGACAACCGACAAAGCATGAACGGCCGGCAATTCAAACCGTTCAGCCACCGCATTCCGTTCGACCTGTGTCGCGGTCAGAGAAACCTCCCGTCCATCGGCTTCAATTGTGCGAACATCAATCAATTGATTGATACCCGACTTGTCGACTTTTAACTTTTCCATTGACCAACAGCCTCCTTTCGCTTATATTAACGGAAACAATATAACAAAAAGGATTGCCATGTTCAAGAAAATCATGCTTATCAGCCTTATTATTTCCGGCATAACCGGATGCGGATTAGAACATTATCCCAGCGGGGATTTACCGCCGCAGGCGCGGTTATCCGCCGTTAAAACAGGGGATACAAAAGAAAAAGTCATACGCGTTTTGGGATCTCCGGCCTCTGAAAACCCACCGTTACCTGACGGGGAAAGCTTTTTAATTTATGCCCAAAACCTGAAAGAAAGCCAGGCGTTTTGGGATCCGAAAGAGGTTCGGCGTGATGTATATGTTTATTATTTTAACGCCGATAACATCTTAACACGCCAAGAACATTTGGACTTATCCGATTGCGGTCAGGTCGCCTACGACGAACGCCAAACACCGGTCGGCGGTCGGGATTTGTCCGTCTTTGAACAAATTGCCCAAAACTTTGGTCGTTATACGGCCGGCGGGCAGGATAGCTCCATTCGCCGATAAAACGAATCCCGATACTATTTGCACCAAAGCCCCCAAACCGGGGGCTTTTTCTGTTTTTCAAAACACAAACGGTGTTTAGATTTACGTCCGTTGCCTGTCCGTTTGATGCCGTTTTGCATAGACAGGGGAGTGCATCACTACTTTAACCGCCGACTGTATCAGTTGCCCGACCGCCGCCCAAAAACGGAGTGTTTTCGACGTTTTCGAGACTTTTTGCGTATGAGACATCACCGAAACTGTATCCGGATAGCTGTTTTTTTCACTCAACTGTTTTAAATTAGCGATATCGTCAAATTTATCGGCCGAAAAACGACGCGTCTGTTTCAATAAAAATTGAGCCGACGCCCGTAAAGAAGCTTCCTCTTCCGCATTAATACCGACAATTTGATGGGCCGTTGCGGTTAAAGATTCCAGGCCGCATTCTTCAACGAATAAAATATCGGAAAAATGCCCCGCAACACTTTTTAAATTCCGTGAATAATTAAAGCTGGCCACACCACCGACCACGGGTTCCGTCACAGCTTCCAAATCGGCATTGTTTTCGGCGATTAAGTTTCCGCCGACACACCATGTATCCGTAATCTGACGCACACCGGTTTCGTAAACATACACATTTTTCTTCGTTTCCAAAGCATCAATTTGTGTCAGTTTCGGACAGCATTCAATGCGAACGGATCTGTCCGCCTTAATATGATGAATAGACGCGAGATTCGGACAATGACGAATTTCGACACCACCCCGAACAATAATCGTTCCGCGCAAATGCGTCAGCGCGTCCCCGTCCAGTTTCAAGGTATCCAGTTCTATACAATCGTTGTCAGTTAAAGCAGTTAAATCAATCCGATGGCCCTGCAAATCCCACCGGATGGTGGTAGAGAGAGGGTCTTCTGTCTTCGGATTCGTTGTTTTTTGCGTTTCCGTATTAGGCATTTTTTCTTCCTTTTGTTAAAAATACCCGTTTAATATAGCACACTTTTTTAATTTTGTCTAGTCTATCCTCCTATTTATCCGTTTAGCCCCCCTTAATAAGGCCGGCGGATGTTTCCGAATCCGTTGCCGCGCAACAGCAGTCGGCGATTGATACGACAAGAAATGAACTGTTTTATAGGGGGCCGTCATACCAATCGAGCCCGCATTTCCGACGGCATAGCATGCCAAATCCGACGGTGCATAAAAAAGGCTTTTGGATTTAGGCAATTCCTGCCAATCCGATCGCTTTCCGCAAATAAAGCACGTATCGGACAACGGTTGCCTGACCGTCAGGCGAATCAATTGTTTTAAGAGGTGTTTATCCGCCCCGTGATATACTGAATCTATAAACGATTCCAATCGTTCCAACAAAATCCGATGATGAATATGCATGAAAAAGCCTTGAATATCCAACTTCATCACATAACACGGACGCGTATAGTCATGTGAACAGAGTCGAATTTGCGATTCAATGTCTTGAACGGCATATTGCGTTCCCTTTCCCACCCGACAACTGTAAGAGTGAGGACTAAACATCGCTTCAAAAAACGGAAGCAGGCGCCGGATAATTAAATGATGAACCACCCTATCCCGAAACAAAGCCGCAAAAACTTCCCGCTTGACCGGATAGCTCACCACAAAAGCGACAGAGGGCCCCGGTCGGTACGTACCGTCATTAATTTCCCGCCATAATTGAATCAAGTTGGTTTCATAATCCAATTCAAAAGCCAAAGCGTTCAGGGTGCTTCTTTTATGCCGTCGACATTCATAGTAGGCTTCGAACACATCCGCCAGAGAAATTAAGGCTTCCCCCGTTTCCGTCATTTTGCGTCATGCCTCCGGAAGATAAGACAACCTCTGATTTGGTTAGATTATTAAAAAAGCGGGAACCTTAGCGACAAAGGGCGTAGTTGATGTCGTCTTTCCAAACGCAAGACAGGACCACGCCTGAACTGGTACGACTTACATAATACGAAGTACACCCACTTAATTTAGTTGCTGTCCAATAATCTTTACCCGTCGTGTGCGCCCATCCCGAACAACTACTATTATGATGAACATTAGTCGCTACCAATTCTTCCGCCGTACATCCGTCTGTCACCGGTGCTAAACGCTTCCCAAGCGCATCACAGAAATTCTCCGCCGCATGATACGACAGATAACCCGTTGACGATGTGTATTCTGTTCCGTTAATCTCTACCGGCGTACTACTAATATCCGTACATGTCCCAACCGTCACTTCACAACTTTCACCATTTTTACAATATTGATTATCCTCACAATCATCATTCGTCAAACATTCTCCTTCCCCTAATGTAGAGACACAGGTAAATGTATATGGCCAAGAACTTGTGCGTTGACACATTTCGTCTTCCCCACAACATTGATCGCCGCATGTAACGCCATCCGGACAATAAACACAATAGCTGGGATAATATCCACCATACCGCGACCCCGTACATTTTTCACATGTATCCTCTAAAAAAGAAGACGTATTTTTAACAGGGTTTCCTTCCGTCGGACAAGCTACACAAGAACCTACATTTTCATTGTAAAATTGATCTTCCTCACATTCCGGATGTGGATCTGTGATACACTCCCCTGTCGACAATCGATACTCGCCCTCTCCGCACGGTTCAAGTTCGGGTTCGTTATCATCTTCTCCCCCTGCCCCCGGTAAGCGGGAATTATCCAATGTATTCGCAAACGCAAACAACATTTCATTATCCCCGGCGGCGCAGGCGGTATCATCATCGACCACAACACCACCGACGGCGGTTTCTACCGGCATTGCCCAATCCTGTTTCAGGATGTCATCACATACCCGTTGCGGCACTGCCGATACCGTTAATGCAAAGAATCCTTTATCCCCCGCATAATCGTTTGTCACTGTAACGGCGTGAATTCCCTTTATCCGCCCGTTGTCCCCATATTCCGATAAATTAATATCATGACCCAAGATGCGTTGTTGACTTGCCGTCACGGCCCGTTTCCGTACTTCGTTGATAATGTCATTCGCATTCATCTTGTCCATCGCATACCGATATCCCGCGACACCGCCAATTGACAGGACGCCCATGACCGCCAACACGCCCAACATCTCAACCATACTCCGTCCCCGCTCCCCGCGGCTACTTTCCGTCATCCCTGCGAAAGCGGGGATCTTTGAACACGCACT